>NZ_JACSLQ010000001.1:0-719040 GCF_018618205.1 Exiguobacterium sp. s157 | reverse complement strand
CGCAAAAACACCTCCGATGCTAGCACTTTTTTAAAGTGTACCACTGCGAAGGTGTTTTTATATTGTCTCAAAAATTTAGGTTAGCCCACAACCCGAAGCGGGTGCACACGTTTTTTCATGAGAGCCCCTGTCTTCGTTTCTGCCACGCCACCAGCAAGATGCTGATGATGACGAGCAGGAACCACGACGACAGCTTGCCGAGGTCAACGAGCGCCCAACCGCTCAACTGGTTCGGATATGCCCAACCGTTGTAGAACGTGACGATATTTTCCGCGAACCAGATGAAGCAGGCAATCAAAAAGAAGGCGACGACGACGGGCATCGTGAAACGGCGGTCGTCGAGCCGGTACGTGACGATGGTACGGCCGAAGACGAGAAAGACGAGCCCGATCAACACCCAGCGCAAATCGAGCCAGATGTGGTGCCAAAAGAAGTTGAAGTAGATGGCGATCCCAAGGCCGAACGCGATGAGCGGCGGTGGCATCTTGAGAAACTCCAAATCGAGCCGGCGCCACGATTGGACGACGTAGCTGCCGACGCTCGCATACATGAAGCCTGCATAGAGCGGCACGCCGAACACTTTTGTCAGCGCCTCGTCCGGATAGCTCCACGACCCCATCTGGACTTTGAACAGCTCGAGGCCGAGCCCGATGACATGGAACCAGCTGATGACTTTCACTTCTTCCATCGTCTCGAGCCCGGTCTTGACGAGCACGACTTGGACGAACAGACACCAGATGAGTAGCACGTCATAGCGTGGGAGCGGAAAGTCGAACCATTTCGTCAGCGCGAGCGCACCGAAGATGGCGACCGGGAAGATACAGCTGAGTGCTTGTTCGTAACCAAAGATGAACAAATAACGGAGACGTCGCATCCTCTCACCTACAATTCGATGTATTCGTATAAGAACGACGACTCGCCGTCAAAGAAGCGCGGGTCATATAGACCGAGTCGCTCGTCATCCTCGACGACGACCACGAACGGGGACCACTGTTTGAGCGTGATTGCTTCTTTGTTCTCGGCGAAGAGCGGTGCAAGATCTGCATCGTCGGCACTCGTCAACTCATACTGGAGTTGTGGTTCTTGATAGACCGAGTCGCTGTAAATCGACACCGACTCGTCGGTCTTCGTGATGACGGTGAACTGGGTCGGGATGAACGAGGCCGACAGCGCCACCTCGTCGTGATCGGCGGCATACGACTGATACAAGTATGCCCCTTGCGCACTTTGAATCAGGACGTGAACGACGATCGCTGCCCAGGCGTAGCGATACACCGTGTGCCTGACGTCCGTTCGACGTGCGATCAGCCAGGCAACGAGGAAGATGCCCCAATAGACGAAGTCAACGATCGGGATGACGCCGAACGTGATCCGGACAGCCGATAACGGTTCGAAGTAACCCGTTCCCCAGGCGTTGAATAAGTCCGCCGTGTTATGGATGAACACCGACAAGAGCGCCCACCAGAAATAACGGATATCGGTCACCTTGAACAAGACGCGTACAAGTAGGTAAATGAGTAGCGCGAACAACGGGACGAGAAAAATCGAATGGGTGATGCCGCGGTGCCACATCTGATACATCCCTTCCGTGTCCCATAGTCGCGAGATGACGTCACTGTCCGGGATTTGACTCCCGACGAGCGTCGTGACGAATAAGGCCCGTTTTTCTTGTTTCTGAAAGTCTCGCTTATCGGCCGCCCCGTAGAGCGTCAGACCGAACAGCGTATGGGTAATCGTATCCAACGGTCTCCTCCTTTTGGACGGAAAAGACATCCCCCTCATGACGAGGAGGATGTCCGTCCTAGCTTATTTTTCTCGGTCCATTTTCATGGCGCGTCTTGCGACGACGGCGACAAAAATGACAGCGACAATCGGAATGATTAAAGGCATCCAATTCAACATCCGCCTGTCCCCTTTCTACAAGTGTCGCAAGCAGTATATCATACCTTCATTTCAATCGTTTCAGTGAATGCTCGCCTTCGCATATCGTCCGGCCATCGCCTCGATCGTATCGCGCATATGGTCGCGGAGCGTCACCGGTTCAAGCACTTCGACTTGCGTCCCGAGCGACAAGAGCCAGAAGACGAAGCCGTCCGAGACGGCTGCGTCAAAACGGATCAGGAAGCGGTCACCGTCTTGCGTAATCGAGACGTCTTCGCCGAGCTTGTCGAAGATGACCGGGAGGACCCGCTCGTCGACGGCGAGGACGATTTCTTCGTCGAGCCCGTTGTACATATTGAATGACTTTTGGAAGTAGTCGTCCGGCAGATGATGCTTCATGCGCGGCGTGTCATCCTCGACGATTTCCGAGTTGACGATACGGTCGACGCGATAGTTTCGGATCTCCCCGATCGACTCATCGATACCGATCAAATAGTACTGCTCATGGTTCCAGTGCAGGTCAATCGGATTGACGACGTAACGTTCGCCGTCACGGCGGAGCGGGAACGTCCGCTTCGTGGCATCAAAGCCGACGACGTCCGTATATTGGAACGAGATCGCCTTTTGTTCCTGAATCGCACGCTGGATGCGGTCGATATGGTACGGGATCTGTCCATGTTTCTTCTTCGGTGTTTTAATAATCGACTGGAGCGTCTCCGCTTCCGGGATGCTCGTCAGTTTTTGAAGTTTCTCGACGATCCGCTCTGTCACGTCTTCCGAGATGAACTTCGCCGCGACGATGGCATCGACCATCATCCGGAGCTCATGGATTTCAAACAAGCGGGCCGAATGCCAATATTTTTTGGCGAGGCCGTTCTTCTCGAGCTCATCCTGCACCTCGAACCCCGAATCGGTCAATGCTTGGATGTCGTCTTTCACTGATTTTTTTGCTAACTTAGAAGTATCTCCGATAGTAGATAAATATTCGAGCAAGTCTTCTAACGTCTTCGGATGGTTGTCATCTGTATGGCGTTCGAAAAACCGTCTCACCTCGAGTAACCGTTCTCGGTTGTTCACGGTTTAATCCCCTTTCATTTCTCTATGTAAAATATGTATAAACAGACAGTAGCATGTTATTTCCATGAAATAAAGTTATTTTCCATTACAATGCGTTTAAGGAGGCCATTCCGCTTTGAAACATTACGCGCACGTCAACGGCACAAAAATCGAATATATGGACCGAGGTCACGGTCCGATCATCATCCTGATTCATGGGACCCAGTCGTCAAGCTTCGAACCGTACCATGTGGACCGGCTCGTCGTGTCCGGTTTCCGGGTCATTGTCCCATCCCGTCCCGGTTACGGTGAGACTCCGTACTCATTTTCAGCCTCACCACAAGCATTCGCCGCCAATTTACGTCGCATGATGGAAGTCATGGCCATCGATCAGTATCACGTGTACGGCATCTCGGCCGGGGGACCGACCGCCATCGAGCTCGCGTCGCAAAATGAGCATGCACTCAGTCTGACGCTCGCAGCCGCGGTGACGAGTGTCGTCGACTTTCCGTATCGGCACTACATCAGCCGTAACGTCGCCCAACCGGCGTTCATCGCGCTACAGTTCGCCATGAGACAGTTCGTGCTCCGGGCGATTCAAAAACAACCGTTCGAAGCGACAGCCCGCATGATTCAATCGACGAGCCTGCTCGCACTCGATGTCATTCGTGACGAAGTGACCCCGTACGATATCTTCCTATTAAAACGGGTCGCGAACCAAATGGCGTTCGGTCTCGGTGCCCAGTTCGACTTGCGGCAACAAGTGACCGATGAAGCGCTGCTCGGGGTGACGTGTCCGACGTATATCGTCCACTCCAAAAATGACAAGGCCGTCCCGGTCCGCCACGCGCATCATGCGAAGCGACTCATCCCGCATGCCCAGCTCACCATCTTGAACAGCCCGGGTCATCTGATTTGGATCGGTCGTCAAGCGCGGAAGAGCGAGCAACAGATTGAACGCTTTATCCGCTTCAACTCGTAAGACGCCATTCCGGGCGTCTTTTTTAGTCGCCCGCTTCGAGCAGGTTGATCAATTCCTCCGTCACGTCCGCCGGGAGGCGGTACCCGATGTTCGTATCGTCCGCGTCGTACAGGCTACTGATGGATTTCGGATCATCGTTCAGCCAGATGTAATAGCGGTCCATCTCCCCGTCCTCGAAGTGGATTTCAATATCGTATTCAGGGCCGACCACATTGGCGACACCGGGAAGTTCGTCCGCCTCACGCAGCATGTCTTCGAATACTCGTATCGCTTCCGGTTCGTCGAACGTGACGACATCGCGCTCTTGGAAACTGCTGAATCCGTCCGATTCCGAGACGCGGACTTCTTCAATCCCATCCGTCCGAAAATCGTTCGAGCCGCAGCCAGTCAAAGTAAGGGCTAATATTATATAACCAAGAACTGACATATGACGTTGTTTCATGAATAGACTCCCTTTGTTTGTGTATGGTTGATATACGCGATGAAAGCTAGTAAAGTTCCCATCACATGTCTATCGATCACTCATCCACCCCGAGCACTTGAATCAACTGATTCGTCATGTCTGCCGACACGCGGTAGATGAGGTGCGGATGGGTCACGTCCATCAAATAGCTCGGGTGCTGCTTCTGACCGAGCCAAAGATGATACTGCGCCATCACTCCGCCTTTCCAATGAAGTTCCAGGTCAAAGTCCGGTTCCCCGTGAATGGAATCTTCGAGCGCTTCATCTGCATTGCGCAACATGTCCGCGAACGGTCTCACTTTTTCGATTCCGTTGAACATGATGAAATCCGTCTCCTTGAACGAACCGATCCCTGATGACTCAGCGACTCGCGCTTGAGTCATTTCTTCGTTGTTCAATTCATTCCAGTCCGGTTCCATCAACGCTTTGATTATCGCCGAAGCCCCTGTCAACATGGCTCGATTTAATTTCATGTCCTCCACCCCATTCACGTTGATAGTCATCTTTTACGAAAATCTTGACGAAAGGTTTCACAATTTTTGACATCATATCATTCATGCCTGTTTCCGCGTTCGCTCCAAGAAAATCGGCAACAGGTTCAAGATAATAGAGATGCTGGTGAGCACCCATAATGCCCGTCCCATGCCGGGGATGACATCCGCCAATGCACCCCAATCCTCCGCTTCGACCCAGACCGACAAATAACTGTAATCTGCACACACCGTCAACGCGGTCAGCGATAACGCAAGCGCCATCGGCAGTTTATAATCTTTCCCGACGCTAAACGTATACAAATTGACCAGTGTCGCGCCAATCGCGAGCAATCCTAAAATCATCCACATGTCTAAACCGTCCCCTATCTAATATGTAAGTTATTACCTATTCTCAGAGTAACACAAACCACTTCATTTATAGACAAACAAAAAAAACCGAGCCGAAGCTCAGCTTTTCCTTATTGATACGTCCAACCGGTCAGGCTCGCAGTCGCGCCTTCGTAGCGCAACTGTTTCTCGAGCTCGCTCGGGAAGACACGGAGTGTCGCGACCGCCTCTCCGTCATTGACAAAGCATTCGACACTTGACGAGTCGACGAACAAATGAAGCGACGTCACGGCAATCGCTTTCGTCCGTGTCGTGCCATACTCGGTCGCGAACGGCTCGCCGGCATGCGTCCGGTCGATCGTCAATTCGCCTGCCGCTGCGGCGTATCGGATGACGAGTGACTCGTCGCCGACTTGAAGCAAGTCGAGGCTGAAGTCTAAGCCGTCCGTTTTCAGCTCCAGCTCGTAACGGTCCGGTGTCGCGACGCTGACCGACGTGCCAGTCGCGTCGAGAAATGTGTCTCGGCGAAGCGTTGTCATCTCCGCCACCGGACGCTGCTTAAGCATCCCGTCCTCAATTGTGAGCACTCGCGGTAGCGTCAAGGCGTGTGCCCAGCCGAAGCGGTCCGTCGGATACTCGATCTCAGGCAAGCCCATCCATCCGACGAGGACGCGACGTCCGTCTTGTTCGGTCGTCTGCGGCGCATAGAAATCGAAACCGAAGTCGAGTTCCTCGAACGCGCCGTGGGTGAACGTCAACGTTTTAAGGTCGAGCTTGCCGATCAAGAATCCGGACTGATAGATGTTGTGATAGCGATGCCCGTCCGGTTCAATCCCTTGCGGCGAGAAGACGAGGACATGCTGTCCGTTCAGTTCGAACACGTCGGGACATTCCCACATGTAGCCGAACGAATCGAGTCCCGTCTTAATCTCACCGAGAAACGTCCACTCATCCAAGTCGATCGAGCGGTACAACACGACGCATCCTGTCTCGTCCGTGCGTTGTGCGCCGACGACGGCGTAATAGATGCCGTCCTCGAGCCATACTTTCGGGTCACGGAAGTGTTCCGTGTACCCGGCCGGCACGTCCGGGATCGCGACGTTCCGACGTTCGATTTTGCCGTCTCGTAATACACCGATGACCTGCGAGGCGTGACGCGTCCAGTCATCCGTCCGGTGATTGCCCGTGTACATGACGTGGAGTTCCCCGTCTTTCACGAACCCGCTACCTGAATAGGCACCGTGTGAATCTTCGGTCGTCTCCGGGACTAACGCCACCCCGCGGTCCGTCCACGTGACGAGGTCGGGCGATGTGACATGATACCAATGCTTGAGACCGTGTACCGGTCCAAGCGGGAACCACTGATAAAACATGTGATATTCGCCGTTATAAAACGTGAATCCGTTCGGGTCGTTCAGGAGTCCCGTCGGCGGTTGGATATGGTATCCGAACCGCCACGGGGAAGCCGCCGTCTTTGTGCGGAGCGTCTCCATCTCGAGGGCACTCACGTCACGTAACGAGCGATAACGCTCTGCCTTCGTCCAACTCATAACATCACTTCCTTTTTCTTAAGCTGCTTCTTTTACTGCTTCTTTTTTCGCTTGGCGTTTTGCGAGCACGAACGTCAATCCGAAGGCGACCGCGAAGGCAATGGCCATCCCGATGATATACGAGACGATTGACGCTGGTGCAATCGAGATAATCCCTGGAAGACCTGCCGCACCGAGGGCGACGGCGAGGACTTCACGTCCGACGATGAACGCCGAGGCAATTCCTGAGCCGATGATGGCAGCGATGAACGGATAGCGTAGTTTCAAGTTGACCCCGAACATGGCCGGCTCCGTGATTCCGAGGAGTGCCGAGATACCAGATGCCGAAGCGACACCTTTCATCTTTTGATCACGTGTCAAGAAGAAGACGGCGAGTGTGGCCGCACCTTGCGCGACGTTCGACATCGCTGCGATCGGGAAGATGAACGACCCGCCTGTGCGGGCGATATCCGCGAGAAGTTGTGTCTCGATGGCGATAAAGCTGTGGTGCATCCCTGTGATGACGATTGGTGCGTACAAGAGACCCATGACGAGACCGCCGAAGAAGCCGAGTGAGTCGTACGTCCAAACGAGACCGTCGATAATCAAGTTACCCGCTTCACGCGTGATCGGTCCGACGAAAGCGAACGTGACGAACGCTGTGATGAGGAGCGAGAGGAGCGGTGTGAGCAAGATATCGAGTGAAGCTGGCATGAATTTACGGATATTGATTTCAAGTTTCGACAAGATATAAGCGGATACGAGGACCGGTAACACTTGTCCTTGGTAACCGAGCTTCTCGATTTCAAAGCCGAGAATATTCCAAACCGGGATATCGCCAACCGTTGCTTGCGCGTAGGCGTTGACGAGATCCGGGTGAACCATGATCATCCCGAGCGCGGCGCCAAGGTACGGGTTACCCCCAAACCGCTTGGCGGCGGAGAAACCTATCAGGACAGGTAAGAAGACGAAGGCGGCGTTGGCGAACGTGTTGATCATCGCGGCGAGGTCGGCGATGCCAGGGTACTGGTCAATCAATGAGCTGCCTTCGAAGAACAAATCAGGTGCCGTGAGCAAGTTATTAATCCCCATCAAGAGACCACCGGCGACGATGGCCGGGATGATCGGGACGAAAATATCAGACAACATCTTAACGAACTGTTGGAGTGGGTTGCCTTTCTTCGCACCGGCCGACTTGACGTCGCTTGTCGACATATCGCCGAGTCCTGTCAGTTGAGCGAATTCGGCGTATACCTTGTTGACCGTACCTGTACCGATGATGATTTGATATTGTCCACCCGTCGAGAACGTCCCTTTGACGACGTCTAAGGCGTCCAACTTCTTCTCATCGACTTTCGATTCGTCGTTCAAGACGAGGCGGAGCCGGGTCGCACAGTGGGCCGCGGCGGCAACGTTGTCTTTCCCGCCGATTGCCTCTAAAATCGCTTCTGCTTCTTGTCTGTAGTTCATGCTGGTTTCCCTCCTAGCGCTTCAAGCACGCGTTGTTGTGTTGGTATGGCTGGAATCGCGCCGTATGCCGTGCATGTCAATGCACCGGTCACGTTCGCATATTCAATGTCCTGCAAGAGTCGGTCATCATCCATCCCGAGTGTCGACAACCGATACAGATACGCTCCGACGAAGGCGTCGCCCGCTCCCGTTGAATCGATGCTGTCGATTTTTACTGATGCAATCACTTCATTACCTTCTTTTGTCGCAATCAGCGTCCCGCGTGAGCCGAGCGTGATAGCAATTCGTTTTGCTCCCGTTTCAAGCAGTGACGCGACCGCTTGATTCAAATCTTCAAGTCCGGTCAACAAGCGCGCCTCTTCTTCGCTCAACTTGACGAAGTCCGCTTCGGCGATAAAGTGAAGCGAATCTTGTTTGAACGCCTCGAGGTCGGTCACAAGCGCGTCACGGTAGTTCGGATCGAACGAGACGAACAGGCCGTCACGTTTGGCGAACTGAAGAAGTTTGAAGTAGGAGTTCTTTATCTCACCATCGAGGAGCGCCGTCGCCGACCCGAAATGGACGATGTCTCCAGGCTTGAATGCCGATAAGTCAATCGACTCGAACGCGTAGTCACCGTCGCTACCGCGGCGGAACGTAAAGTCCCGTTCTCCGTCTTCTTGAATCGAGACGAACGCGAACGTCGTGTCACCTTCCTCCACCAAGTTTTCGACACCGACGCCATTGTCGACGAGCGTCTGTTTTAAAAATCGGCCGAACGGGTCAGCCCCAACTTGACCGAGGAAACTCGAGCTTCCCCCGTGTTTGCTGACGACGGCCGCGACGTTTGCCGGTGCGCCCCCTGCTTTCTTCACGAATGTCGTCCCGTTGACGAGGTCGCTCGACGCGTCCTCACAAACCCAATCAATCAATAGTTCACCAATGCAATGTACGGTGTTCATCCGTCCACCTCCATGTCCAAATGTGTTGCTTCGTAGCTTCTATCGAACCGGTTCCATAAGCGAATAAAAAATGTTGCGGAACCGGTTCCGCAACACAAATGTAAACGATTTAATTTAAAATGTCAACGCTTTCGCGCAGTTTTAATTCAAAAGTTGTGAACGTTTTCATCGGGATGGTTTCGCCTGTTAACAATTGGAGAATCATGTCAGCCGCGTGAGAACCTGTCCGACGGTATGGGAGGTGGACCGTCGTGATCGACGGATGCAGCACTTCGGTGAAATCATAGCCTCCAAATCCACTCACCGAGATGTCGCCTGGAACCGTTTTGCCGGCGTTGGCAAGTCCCTTCAACACGCCGAGTGCGATGTTGTCGGTCGCACAGACGACGAGTGACGCCGACAGCTCATGCCCTACCTGAGCCCCAATCGGAATCGCGTCATCGATTTTAAATGACGTCGTGTACGTCTTCACATCCGCCCCTGCCTCGTTGAAGGCGCGTAAGAAACCATCACGTCTCGTTTGACCGACGGCGATGTCGTACTCCTCGACGCCCACATAGATGATGTCGCGATGTCCCCAATCCATGAACTGCTTTCCGAGGGCGTACGCCGCGTCAAAGTCGGGATAAACGAGGCTATGAACGTGTCCATGTTCCTGACCGATCAATAAGACGGGGATTTGAATGTCTTGTATTGCCTGCAAGTGTCGCTCCGTCACGGTCGTCCCGAGCCAGATGATACCGGCCACTTTTTGTTTCGCCAAGTTATACAACTGCTCGATTTCCCGTTCGGTCTGTTGGGCCGTGTTGACGACGAGCATTTGATACCCGCGTTCGGTCAGTCGTTCATCGATGCCCATCATGGTCCGCGAAGCGGCATAGGAATCGAGCCGCGGCACGATGACACCAATCATTTTTGTCTGTTTCGACTTCAAGCTTTGCGCGAACTGGTTCGGCTCATAGTTCGTCTCTTGGATGACGCGCTCAATCTTGTCGCGGGTCGCCTGTCCGACCGAGCCCCCGTTCAAGTAACGGGAAACGGTGCTTTTCGCGACCCCGGCCAATTTGGCGATGTCATTGATTGTCACTTGTTTCATCTCAAAAACCTCCATACGAAAAAACTGACGCGTCAGACGCTGTCAGTTCAGTGGTTGATTACATATCGTTTTTTAAAGTTTAAATAGTAAAGGCCGTTCCGTTTCTCGAAGCCGTTCTTCTCGAGGACATGGCGTACCGCTTCCTGATGCGGACTCGTCGGCGGGATGCCCGCGCGGACCGTATGCCCTTCTTTCAAATCGGACTGCTCGAGCGCGAGGCGAAGCCCTTCAGTCGCATAACCCTTGTCTTTGAATGGGTCGAACACCATCAAATCAAGCTGATAGACGCGAGCCAGTTTCAAGAGCAACACTTTTCCGACGACTTGACCATCGACACGGAGGTCGTAATAGAAGTCCTCCCCATAGCTATGGGCGTCGGCTGAGTACACCTGCTCTTCGCCCATCTCGACAAAGATGCCTTTTAACTCTTCGGCTGACATGCCGTAAGAACTTTGACCGTATTTTTTAAAATGCTCATATTCGATCTCATCAATCTGACGAATAGGTTGACGCACGATTTCCATCCCGTGCCCTCCTTAACAGTTATCTCATTGTCTTTCCACACTCATTATATACGAACGGCGCCGTGAAGCGCAAAAGATAACCGAAATCAGACCGGTTCGATGTGAATGTGGACTGTATCGACGGCATGGTGTTCGTCGAGTTCGCGCTCGATGTCATCACATAAATCGTGCGCCTCCTCGACGGTGAGGCTTCCTTCGACGGCAATCGTCACATCGAGCATGACGTGATTGCCGAGGTGGCGTCCTTTGATTTCACGGACTTCCTTGACGGCATCAAAGTGTTGGATTGTCTCTTCATACGAATCGACAAGGTCCGGTGGGAACCCGTCCGAGAGCTGATGGGTCGCGTCGAGAAAGATTTGAATCGCCGTCCGGATAATCATCCCCGCGATGAGGACGGCGAGCACCGTATCCATCCACGGCAATTTAAAGTAGGCAAACAGGACGCCGAGCGTCGCCCCGATTGAAATCATGGCGTCGGCGAGATTGTCTTTCGCTGCCGCCTTCAAGGCGAGTGACCGGGTCTGCTTGGCCAATCTCGAATTGTACGCATATACGCCGAACATGACGAGCGCACTCACGAACGCGACGACGGCCGCGAGCGGGTTCGGTTCCACGTATTCGCCCCCAATCAGAGTGGCGATACTGTTCAATAGAACGAACACCCCAACGGCGACCATGATCAGTGATGCGACGAGTGCGGCGAGGGTCTCCATCTTGGCGTGCCCGTATTTATGTTCCGCGTCCCGGGGCAGTGCGGCGATGCGAATGCCGATATAAACGGCGATTGAAGCGATGATATCGGTCGTGTTATTGAATCCGTCGGCGAGGACGGCTTCCGAATTATACAAATAACCGAATACGACTTTTAGGACAGATAAGACCAAATACGTCGTGATGGATAAAATGGCGCCTTTGAGCGCTTTTGGTGGATGAGTTGTCGACTGCATCCGACCACCTCCTTATTAGCTAAGTCAGTATACCAGTCGAATGTCGTGTGGGCATAGAGAAACAGTGTTTCCCTCAGTCAAATAAAATGGAATATATTCCCGGTAGTTTCGTCTTTCGATAATTATGGTAAAGTAAATGAGAAGATACCTAACGGTTACCCAACAAAAGAGGTGAAACGAATGTTTACAGAACGTGATGGAATCAAGCTTCGTTTGGAACAAATTGACAGATTACTCGCCGATTTGAACCGAGAAGCAAAACAATTGATGGCTCGTCTACGAGAACTCGACGCAAGCGGTGAAAACCCGCATGAAGTGACGCTCAAACCGGAAGATCGTGATACGCTCAAATCGTCAATCGATGAGACGCTCGAAGCGCTTCAAAGCCGCTCGAAACGCCCGATCAACCCGAATGATGAGAAGAAGAAAGAACTCGCCTCGCATAAGGCGCTCATCGATGAACTGTCGGATTTACTCAGCAAGAAAAAATGAGACGCCTCCGCGTCTCATTTTTTCAGTAAGGAGATGCTATGACCTATATCGTTACGACTTGTTTACGCCCGACCGAGGCAATCATCGAACGGGCCGAGGCTCACGCAGCAAAGTACGGCGCCCGTTTTATCCCCCGGTGCAAACACTCCATCGACACGTTAAAGCAACGCCACCAGACAGGCGTCCTCGTCTTCGATAAGCGCCGTGTCGAATATACCCCACTCGACGGAGATGAATCGTTCTTTTTCCATCCATCGAGCTCGGTGTTCCGCGTGAAGCAGCTTGCACGTGGTGGGAACGACCCGCTCGTCGATGCTGCCGCAATCAAACCAGGTGACCGCGTCCTCGACTGCACACTCGGGCTCGGCTCGGACAGCATCGTCCTCAGTCATGCCGTCGGTCCGACCGGTCGCGCCGTCGGTCTCGAGAGTGAGTTCGTCACCGCGATGCTCGTCAAAGAAGGCTTGACCGTCTGGGAAGAGAAACACGACGCGGTCAATCAGGCGATGCGTCGACTCGAGGTCGTCTGGACGGATGCTCTCACCTATTTGAAGTCATGCCCGGACGATTCGTTCGACGTCGTCTACTTCGATCCGATGTTCGAAAAGACGATTTCAGAATCGGTTCACTTGAACCCATTACGTTCACTCGCCAACACGAATCCACTGTCTCTTGAACTCATGACGGAGGCCCGTCGTGTCGCGGCTAGACGGATTGTCCTAAAGGCTCATTTTGAGAGTGAGACGTTCGAAACGTTTGGTTTTACACGGATTGTTCGCAAAACATCCAAATTTCATTACGGCATCATCGATGTAGAGACTTGACCCCTTAGGTCTTTAGGACCAATCGGGACGAAAGTCTCTTTTTTTAATTCTTATTTTCTGAATATTGACATTAATCTGACACAAGTTTAATGTTGGATTCAAGCTCACACAATTTCCCATTATTTTCACAGGAGGTTAGTACAAATGAAAAAACGTTCCATCCGTCGCACGACGCTCGCCGTCGCGCTGACATCGGTCATGAGCGTCAGTGCGATCCCGGCCGTCGGTGCCGCTCCACTCGCCGCCTCACCGCTACCAACCCCGAGCACGAATGCTCCATTCGATCACAACATCATCGATGAGGATCGGCTCGCCAAAGCGCTCGAGAAACGAGGCGTCATCAAAAAAGGGCTTTCGGCCACCGAGCGCCAAAAGGCCGTCGATGCCTATATCGAGAAGAAGCAAGGCAATGCGCAAGACGTCCATAAGCACGGCTTGAACGATAAAGCCGCTGAAGCAAAAGAGAAGATACATAACCAATTCGAGAAAGAATCGAAACGTCTCCTCGACAAAGCGAAAAAAGGACAAGCGAACTATCGGAAAGGCAAGCCGAACGGCCAAGTCAAAGTCGACCCGGCCAAGCAAGCTGGCTATAACGGCGCCGTCCGTGAAGACAAAGTACTCGTCCTTCTCGTCGAGTATAGCGACTTCAAACATAACAACGTCGTCCAAGAAGAAGGTTATCTTTATAGCGACAACTTCAGTAAAGAACACTACGAGCAGTATATGTTCGGCGACGAGTCGTTCGAACTGTTCAACGGTGAAAAAGTCCAAACGTTCAAACAGTATTATGAAGAGCAGTCGGGCGGCAGCTACACGGTCGACGGCACGGTTTCTGACTGGTTGACTGTCCCGGGTACGGCGAAAGACTACGGTGGTGATAATCCGGCTGGCGGGAATGACAACATCGGACCAGGTCCGCGTCAACTCGTTAAAGACACGTTGAACGCGGCAGTCGCTTCAGGCATGGACCTCGCCGAATATGATGAATACGATTTATATGACCTCGACGGTGACGGCGACTTCAACGAGCCGGACGGCTTGGTCGACCACTTGATGATCATCCATGCCGGTACCGGCCAAGAGGCGGGTGGCGGTGTCCTCGGTGATGACGCAGTCTGGTCACACCGTTGGGTCGTCGGGAACAGTCCTTACCGTGTAGCTGGAACGACAGCAGACGTCCCGTACTGGGGCGGTCAAATGGCGGCATTCGATTACACGATTCAACCGGAAGACGGCGCAGTCGGCGTCTTCGCTCACGAATATGGTCACGACCTCGGTCTTCCAGATGAATACGACACACAGTACACAGGTCAAGGCGAACCAGTCCAATCATGGTCGATCATGAGTGGCGGCAGCTGGGCTGGTAAAGTGGCAGGTACGGAGCCGACGAGCTTCTCGCCACAAAACAAAGAGTACTTCCAAAAATTGATGGGCGGCAACTGGGCGAACATCACGGAAGTTGATCTTGAAGACATCACACAACAAGGTTTCGTCTCGAAACTCGATCAATCCGTGACGAAATCGACGAACCCTGGATTGTTGAAAGTAAACCTTCCAGACAAGAAAGTAAAAGGCATAGAGCCAGCATTCGGCGAGTATTACTACTACTCGACAAAAGGCGATAACTTGCATACCGAACTCGCAACACCGACGGTCAAACTCGGCGCGGACGGTACGCTCGCTTTCGACACACGTTTCGATATCGAATTTGACTACGACTACTTGTACGTTAAAGCACTCAGCGGCGGCAAAGAAGTCGTCCTTGATGTCTACGGCGATGACAACACTGGAAACGGTGCGGAATCGACGAACGGTGCTTGGGTGAACAAATCGTACGACTTGTCTCAATTCGCGGGTCAAGACGTGCAAATCGTCTTCGAATACGTGACAGACGGTGGACTTGCCCTTGAAGGATTCGCACTCGACAACTTGTCGATTACGTCAGGCGGTCAATCGCTTCTCGCAGACGATGCGGAAGGCGCAGAGAAAGTCACACTCGACGGTTTCGTCAAGTCGGACGGCTATGACACGAAACCTCACTACTACTACCTGGAATGGCGCAACCATGAAGGTGCAGACACAGGTCTCTTGAACGGCCGTGGCGTCAAGTACAACACAGGTCTCGTCGTCTGGTATGCGGATGATTCGTTCTCAGACAACTGGGTCGGGATTCACCCGGGTGAAGGTTTCCTCGGTGTCGTCGACTCGCATCCTGAGGCCCTTATCGGCAACTTGAACGGTCAAGAAACAGTCGCTGGCAGCACGCGCTACCAGATCGCAGATGCGGCGTTCAGCTTAGATAAGACGCTCCCATGGTACATCGATTCACCGAGCCGTGGCATCTATGACTACAAAGCTCAACCAGGCGTGAAACAGTTCAACGACGCCAACACGTACATCAACTCGCTCATCCCAGATGCGGGCCGTAAACTTCCACAATACGGACTCGTCGTCGACGTCGTCGGCGAAGCGAAAGACAACTCGGCTGGAGCTGTTTGGGTCCGGACGAAGTAAGCTTGATTCAACGCACCCCCGCCCTTCTCACCATGAGGAGGACGGGGGTCTTATTATTCTAAAAAAGCTTGAAATTTCATGACAGACTGTGTAACATACTAGATGTAACCGCCTCTGTAGGTTAGTGGCAGACCTCAGCAATGGTAATGCTGCAGCACGAGTTCGATTCTCGTCGGAGGCATCAAATGAAGCGACCTTTCCTTATCAGGACAGGTCGCTTTTTCTTTTGGTCATGGAAACTGTCTTGACACGGTTTCCGTTCCTCTATAAACTTGTAAAGTTGACAGAATGAATGATTTGGAAGGAGTACGATCCCCATGCACAATGAATGGTTATGGATTCCTTCTGCCTTGCTCACGCTCGGTCTGCTCGTCCTCAGCTACAAGCTGTTCGGACGCGTCGGACTGTTCGCCTGGATTGCGATGGCCTCGGTCGTCGCCAACATCCAAGTGACGCAGCAGATTGTAATCGGTGGTTTCATCTTTACTCTCGGGAATATCGTCTACGGTTCCCTTTATTTAGCGACAGACATCTTGAATGAAAAATACGGTCGTCACACCGCCCGTAAAGGCGTCTGGCTCGGCTTCTTCATCTTGATCGTCTCGACCGTGCTCATGCAATTCGCATTGCTCTATGAGCCGTTTGAAGAGGCGTTGTTCATGCATGAGAGCTTCGAAGCGCTGTTCTCGATGCTTCCGCTCATCACGCTCGGTAGTCTCGCCGCGTACCTCGTCTCGCAGCTGTTCGACGTCTTCATCTATTCGAAGATTCGCGCCAAGACGGGTGAGAAAAAACTGTGGCTTCGGACGACCGGTTCGACCGTCGTCTCTCAGTTCATCGATACGCTCACTTTCTGTACGATCGCCTTCTGGGGCATGGAATGGGATATCTGGTGGAACATCTTCATCACGACATATGTCGCCAAGTTCATCATCGCTTGGATGGCGACGCCGTTCATGTATTATGCGAAACGGACCGTCCCACAGGACGACGAAAAAGAAGAAGCAGCCTAAGCAAAACCGCGAGCCCATCGGCTCGCGGTTTTTACTTTCCTTTGATATGGAGCCGCACCGCATAAGGGCGTGCATCTTCAAGCGACGATTTCTCCCGACAAACGGTGAGTGCCACGTACGCGTCGATGGCGAGCGCCTCGATGGCCTCGTCCGTCGCCTCGACCTCTAGTATGGTGTAGGGCGGCAGTTGCTCGATTTTGACCCACTGCCCGTGTAGATTTTTCGCGTAGATGATTGGTTCGTCGATCGAATAGCGTCGGAGTAAGTCCTTGACATTCATACGATCCCTCCTTCACCAACTCTGTCTTTCTATTATAGAAAGCGTTTGCAATTCTGTAAACCGCGCTTCCTAAATTTTGGTGGCTCCCCCCTTCACGAATCGCCACAAATAGCCGATAATCTAGGTAGAGAAATGAGGTGAACCGATGCGCTATCGACGACAAGAAACGTTTCGCTATATTTTACCGAATCCCCGCTTCATCCCATATCGCCTCATTTGGGAAGACAAAGAACTGCATGACGGGGAAGCACAACTGCTCAATATCAGTGCCCACGGTCTGAAGATGCGGTGCGACTACTTATTCCCACTTTCAGAAGGGCTGAAAGTCCAAGTCAAACTCGACCTCGTCCCGTTGATTCAACCGATCGATCTGACAGGTCACGTCCGCCACCGCGGACAAATGGGAAGCCAATATGATTACGGGATCCGACTCGAATCAGACTCAGACGAGACCCAGCAACTCGTGACGATGATTAAAGCGTATGCTCGTGAAAACCAATGAGAACGTGTCGATTGACACTTCTCATTTTTTGTTCGCTTGATTCCGGGGTATACTAATGGAAACAGAGACAGACTCGAGGTGTAGGGCATGACTAGAAAGTTTTTACTCATTCCGTGGGCCGCCGCGATCGCGATCGCGCTCCTCGGCCCGAATGAACCGTTCTCGAGCCGGTTTTTGCTCGATTTCATCACGTATAACACGGACGCCTATGAAGGATATTCGCTTTCCCTTTTCAGCATCCTAGGCGTCTATCCGCTCGCCTTGTTCCCGCTTCTTTGGTCCGAGGTGAACCAGTTGCGCCCGAACCCGCTCTTACCGGCAGCGACCGGTTTCGTCGTCGGCGGCTTCATCATCGCCCCGTACTTGGCGTTCGCGCGGCAGTCGCCTTATCCGACACCGATTAAGCCGCTCCCGACGCGACTGCTCGGGGTGCTGCTCTTGCTCGTCACGATCGGCTTGTTCATCGCCGCCTCAACGACCGGGAACGTGGCCGAGTATTGGTCTTACGTCGAACAGAACCAGTTCGTCCGGACGATGACGGTCGATTTCTTCTTGCTCGCCTTCATCCAAATCACGTTGATGAATCGGGATGCCAAGCGCTACAAGATGAGTTTGTGGCCTCTGCCTTATATCCCCTTGTTCGGTTTGTTGTTCTGGCTAATCATTCGCCATAAACAACCGTTCAACGAGGCACCACCGAACCGCCACAAATTAAAATGAGACGAGCCCCTTTCACATTCAACACGGAAGGGGCATCTCTATGGAAACCGGGATGACGGTTCCCAAATCAGGCCAGCTCCTTTATACTGAGAATTCAGCTTACAGACGAAAGAAGGTACACCAATGAGATTTTTTAAAGTGATGACGCATACGAACGACAGAGGCGAAGACATCATCTTGAGCGAATACTTCAAAATTAACGACAAACAAGTCGATCAGTTTTTGAAGGACACGCTCGAGCTTGATATGTACGACCAGAAAGTGACACTGAAAGAGTGTCAAATCGCCAAAGACCGTTGGGAATGCCCGGTCGGCGATTTCATCGTCGTCGAGTATTTCAATGAGAAAGAATTCGACAAGATGACCGAGTATCGCAGCCCGGCACCGAAGAAATAACAGCAAAAAGGGATTTCCGACATTGATCGGAAATCCCTTTTTGTATGAATCGCCGATCAAGCATCGGCGTCCTTAGTTTGAGTCGTCATTGTCCTGTTCCGGGTCTGGATCTGGATGTTGGGTCGGTGCCGGTTTAGTGGCCGGATCTGACTCTTCATCCGGGACTGGATCTGGGTGTACCCCAGGTTGTGATTCATCACGTTTCATTGAGCATCCCTCCTCTGCATAATGCATTAATTCCACATTCCGTCTTCACTAAAACATTAGTGTATGTCTTTGTTACCGATGACACGACGTGAGATGGCTTTCTCGATTTCGACGATGACAAAGACGATGAGACCGAACGCGACCGGATAAATCCAGTCTTGCAGCTCGAGCGGTGCCGTACCGAACAACGTATGCATGAACGGGACGTAGGTGATGAACAACTGGAGCCCGATCAGTAGTGCCGAGACGACAAAGGCGATTTTATTGTCGAAGAAGTGACGGTTGAACGCTGGCGCGAGCTCGGTCCGACAGTTGAACAAGTGGAACAGTTGCGCCATGACGATCGTATTGAGCGTGATCGTCTGCAACTTATCGGTCGAGTAATCGAAATCACCGAGCATATAGTTGATAATTAAACTACCGCCCCCGATTAAAATCGAGACGAACGTGATGCGGAAGACGTAGTAGCGACTTAACAACGGTACGTTCGCAGGGCGCGGCGGCCGTTTCATCGTGCTTTCTTCGAGCGGCTCGAACGCAATGGCGAGTGAGAGCGTGATGGCGACGACCATGTTGACCCAGAGGATTTGAACCGGGCTGAGTGGTGCCGCTGCGCCAAGCAAGATACTCATGGCGACGAGAAGTGCTTGTCCACCGTTTGTCGGGAGCAAGAACAAAATCGTCTTCTTCAAGTTATCGTAGACACGGCGTCCTTCACGGACGGCGTTGTAAATCGTCTTGAAGTTGTCATCGACGAGGACCATCTGCGAGGCCTCTTTCGCGACTTCCGTTCCTTTAATCCCCATCGCGACCCCGATGTCGGCCCGTTTCAAGGCCGGTGCGTCATTGACGCCGTCTCCGGTCATCGACGTGATTAAGCCGTTCTGTTGCAACCCTTTGACGAGACGAAGTTTATCGTTCGGGCTCGTCCGGGCGAAGACGTCATTGTGAACCGACGCCTCTTTGATTTCTTCGTCGGACATGTTCGTCAATTCTTTCCCTTCGAGGGCACCTTCGACTTCCATGCCGAGTTCTCGCGCGATGGCGACGGCCGTGTCTTTATGGTCGCCGGTGATCATCTTGATACGGATCCCAGCGTCACGACAAGCCGCGACCGCTTCGATTGCTTCTTGACGTGGCGGATCGACGATACCGTATAGGCCGAGGAACGTGATGCCGTTCTCGACGTCTTCGTGGTCGACCGTCTCTTTCGAGACGTCGACGCGCTTGAAGCCGCCGCCGAGCACGCGTTGTCCGCGGTCGGCAATCTCTTTTCGTTTCTCATCCCAATAGGCGCGGTCAAATTCCGTGTCTTCCGCCATATCGAACAGGCGGTCCGGCGCCCCTTTGATGAAAATCATGCGCTCGCCCTTATAATCGACGAGCGTCGCCATATATTTGTACTCCGAATCGAATGGAATCTTCGAGATGACGTCCAAACGTTCGATCGGCCGCTCCGCCTTTTCGGCGAGCGTGAGCAAGCATGCTTCCGTCGGGTCACCATTGACGACCCATTCGCCGCCTTCTTCGTACAACTGAGCGTCATTACACGTTTTCCCGACCGTTAACAAATCGATCATCGACTCGTCATCATCCAAATCGAACGGTTGACCGTTCAATTCCAAATCACCGTCCGGCTCATAACCGCTCCCTGACACTTCGATGTCGTGTTTGGCCGTGACGACTTGTTTGACGGTCATCTCGTTTTTCGTCAATGTCCCGGTCTTATCGGTACAGATGACCGATACGGCGCCGAGCGTCTCGACCGATGGTAGGCTGCGGACGATGGCTTTTTTCTCAGCCATGTTCCGGACACCGAGCGCGAGGATGATCGAGATAACGGCCGGTAACCCTTCTGGAATCGCGGCGACGGCGAGACCGATTGTCGTCAACATCAACTCAATCGGGTCGAAATCGCGGACGAAGTAACCGAACGCGTAAATGACGACCGAGATGACGAGGATGGCAATCGATACCGTCTGACCAAACTTCGTCGTCTGGCGAATGAGCGGCGTCTTCACCGTCTCGACTTCAGCAATCGAGGCGTTGATTTGGCCGAGCTCCGTGCCTTCTCCGATGGACGTGACGATTGCTTTCGCACTTCCTGTCGCCACGCTCGTACCCGAATAAATCATGTTCTTGCGATCACCGAGGACGGCGTCTTCCGGGACGACTTGAATTTTCTTTTCGACCGTCGTCGCTTCGCCCGTCAATGCCGATTCCTCGACTTTGAACTTCTCCGCTTGGATGACACGGGCGTCAGCCGGGACCTTGTCCCCGGCGGCAAGGACCAAGATGTCCCCGACGACGAGGTCGCTCGAGTCGACTTGGCTCTGCTTGCCGTCACGGATGACGCTCGCTTTCGTCTCGAGTAACTTTTTGATGCCTTCTAACGCTTGCTCGGCCTTGTTCTCTTGGAGGTAACCGACGACCGCGATAATCGTCACGACGAGCACGATGACGATCGTATCGATGTACTCCCCTAAAAAGCCGGTGACGACAGCGGCACCAAGCAAGACAAAGACAAGAATATCATTGAATTGACGCAAAAATTTTATAATTTCAGGTGTCTTCTCTTTCTCGGGCAGCACGTTTTTCCCGTACTGTTCCTGTCGACTTGACACTTCCCTTTTCGACAGACCGCTGGATGTGTCTGTCTCGAGCGAACTCTTTACCACATCCGGTTCGAGTGCGTGCCAATTTTTTGTCTCCATCTGCATCTCTACTCCTCCTTGATCATTCCTAGTATGAAAAGTCGTTCCCCTTTCTCTTCCCACTCCGGACCGTACTGACACATCTGAGCTTGTTTTTTCGTAAATTTTACAGCCGATTCCGTTCACAATTTTCCAATTCTTGAGTTGGAAACGCTACCATATAAAAAAGTCGTGTCAGATGGATGAAATGGCTTTACAGAACCGTTCGAATGGTTAACTATAGAGGAAATATACAACAGAGAGAAAGAGGTACACCGTATGGTCATTATTCAAGGGATCGCACTTTTACTGTTGATTCTCGCCCTATTCACATTATTCAGCTACAAAGCCCCGTTCGGGATGAAAGCGATGGGTGCCCTCGCTGGTGCCGCCATCGCCAGTTTCTTGGTCGAGGCGTTCAACGCCTACGCCATCGGCGGTCTGCTCCCGCTTCCTTTATATGAAGAAGTCGGACAAGCAGCCGGTTCGCTATCAGGCCCTGCCGCAGCCGCGCTCGTATCAATCGCCCTCGGCATCAATCCGGTCTACGCGCTCATGCTCGGACTATCGGTCGCGGGCTTCGGGATTCTTCCCGGCTTTTTCGCCGGCTATATCCTCGCACTCGCCGGTCGCAAATTGGACCGGCACTTGCCGGCCGGTGTCGATATGATTTTTTACGTCATCATCATGGCTCCGCTCGCCCGTCTCGTGGCGACTGGCGTCGACCCGCTCGTCACGAACACGCTGACACAAATCGGTGCGGTCATCGAACTCGCCGCGACACAGAATCCGGTCGTGATGGGACTTGTCCTTGGTGGCATCGTCACGGTCGTCTCGACGTCGCCACTTAGCTCGATGGCACTCACGGCGATGCTCGGTTTGACAGGCGTACCGATGGCCATCGCTGCCCTCGCCTTGACGGCGTCGATCTCGATGAACTTTTTGCTGTTCAAACGGTTGGACATAGGAACGAAGAAAGACCAACTATCGGTCGCGATCGAACCGCTCACGCAAGCCGACCTCATCTCGGCGAACCCGATTCCCATCTATAGCGTCAACTTTGTCGGCGGTGCGATTGCCGGACTCATCGTCGCCATGACCGGGATGGTGAACGATGCCCCAGGTTCCGCTGCCGGGATTCCGGGCTTGCTCGTCATGTACGGCTTCAATGATTGGCAGACCGTGACGGTGACGGCGCTCATCTTGTTCGGTGTCGGAATCGTTGCCGGACTCGTCGGCAGTAAACTGTTCCGTAACTTCCCAATCACGCGCCAAACTGAAAAAATGGCCGCTTCGGACGAAGATGCCGCTTAATATGAAAGGTTCTCACTCCATCTCGAGTGAGAACCTTTTTGTTATCGTTCCGCTTGCACCTCGGTGACCGTCTCTGCGACCGGTGTCCGATAGAGCGGAAAGAAATCAGATGGCCCGTAGCGAAGCAAATGGTCTTGGTTCAACCGATGATAGACCACCTCGTCGAGCACGGCTTGACCGATGTAATACGTGAGCGGCTCATCACCGGAGAAGCTCTGCTTGAAATCGAAGAGCGCATCTTCCCCGGTCGCACCGCCACCAAGATGCACGTATGTCTTCTCTTTCTCGATCGCGCGACGAATCATCTCCCGGAACAAGAAGTGGTTCGGTCGGAGTGCCAAGTAATCCGCATCCGATCCGCCGAGATGATAGTGGGCCCCGTCGTCCCCGAACAACATGAACACGCCCGCCACGATGACGCCTTCATGGACGGCAAACAATAATTCCGTCTCACACGTATCGCTGTTCCATAGGTCCTCGAAGTATCGGTCCGGGAAGTAATAGATGTCGTTCGCAGCACGCCGGTCCATCGTGGCCCGATACAGTCGAATGAACTCACACAGTTCATTCGACTGCCCACGAGCGACCGTCACCTGTTCACGTACAGCTCGCTTCACGTTCCGTTTCGTCATCTTGCTGAAACGTTGCTCAAGCTGTTCGAACGAATCATCAAGTCGGACGTGGACCGTCTGCCGAATCGGGACGGCTTGCCCGAACGCATGCATCAAGTCCGGATCGATGCGACAAGGGTGATAACGAATCGTCTCGGTGACGGTCGCTTGATTCTCGGGACGCTGCAGAAAGAGTCGGCGCGCCTCCTTGACGTCCTCGTTCGTGAAGTTGCCTTCACGGAACGGGCCGCCGTAACCGTACGCCGTCACGAGGTCATCATGGCGATGTGCGATTGGACGACGGATATACGGGTACAGCAAAATCCCATCATCCTTGGCCGCGATATACAACTCAGGCTGCTCGCCGGGTTCACAGTTGGCCAACACATAGTCGTAATGGTCATACGAATCACAGTTGACCTCCCGCAACCAGTTCTCCCACTCCCAACGGTGTTTCACGATTTGATTGAACATCATCCGTTCCCCTCTTCCTAAAGTTCGTCATTGGTTCGAAGCGTGACAGGACAGTCTAAAGTCGTTTCCTAATGTCTTGTTCCCATTCACCGCTGACTATTTGAAAGAGACGGATAGCTTTTTGTTGTTAACAAACATGAAGCGAGTTTGTTCATTCACAATAAAATCATCATGATTTCTTTTTAAATTACGGAAAAAGACGACCGTGCCGAACACGGCAGGTCGTCCTACAAAATTATGAGTTGAAGTCGAGGACACGTTGGGAACGGGACGACTCACGGGCCGTCTCGATGACGCGTGTTGTCAAAAGCGCGTCATCAAGTGGGACGAGCGGACGTCGCGTCGTATAGCTATCCGAGAGCGCTTGATAGAATGTCACATAGCCGCCCGGTTCGATGTCAATCGTCGTTTCCGAATCCGTGACGACCGCTCCGGTCTCACGGTCGGGGCATCTGACCTCTCCGTTCCGGAGACACGCCTCCTGTGGATCGAGCCCGAATTTGAGGAAGCTGCCTTCCGTCCCGTGCACTTCGAACCGCGGCGCCTCGATGGCGATGAACGGGTTCGAGCGAAGATAGACCCGCTTCTCTCCATAATGCAACGTCACATGGAAACCATCATCGGACTGACCCCCGTCACGTTGTACCATGACATCGGCCGATACCTTGTCCGGCGCCCCGAACAAGACGAGTGCTTGGTCGATCAAATGACTGCCGAGGTCGAATAAAATTCCGGCGCCCGGCCCCGCGTTCTCGCGCCAACGGTCACGGACGATCGGACGGAACCGATCGAACCGGGACTCGAGCACTTTCCAATCGCCGAGGCGTCGTTCTTCCAGCAGCCGTTTGACGGTCAAGAAGTCTCCGTCCATCCGCCGATTATGGAACACGTTGACGATGCCGTCACTTGCCTGTTCCAGTCGGAGTAACTCCTCCCCTTCCTCGGTCGTCACGAACGCCGGTTTCTCGACGAGCACGTCTTTGCCTGCTGTCAGGCAATGTTCGACCATATCCTTATGTAAATGGGATGGTGTCGTGATGACGAACAACGAAGCGTCTGTCGCAAGTGCCTCGTCTAACGTCGCGTACACCGAGACGTCACCGAGTACGGCTTGTACATCCTCAGGGCGTGAAGAGACGACACCATCGATTTGGAAGTCATCGAGTTCCTGTAAAAAGGGTAAATGGAATGTCGTCGCGGAGAAGCCGAAACCGACAAGTATTGTATGAATCATTTTGTTTCCTCCCATCAATTCGCTTTTCAGTATACCAAAAAAAGGGGTTGGTTGACCCCTTATGCACTGACACTCTCATCCATATTGTATTCGAACGTGTTGTATCCGTCCCGTGAGTCCACGAAGACGAAGCCAAACCGTGGATAATAACTATTCAAGAACGCATTGTCGGCCACACAGTCGAGTCGAATCGGTTCATGTGTGTCGGCCTCACGCAAGACGTGCTCCATCAGTTGTTGACCGACGCCTTGGCCTTTTAACCGTTCGCTGACGACGATTCGATGGATGTATTGACCGCGTTCGCCATCTTCCCATAAATTGTGATCCCAGTCATCTGCCGGAAGTAAGGCGATCGAGGCCAATACCGATTCGTCTTGCTCGTACACGTAGACGTGTCCCGAGGAGATGTCCGTCTGCACCCGATCCATGAGGTCTTGCTCCAAATATTCCGTCCATTGATCGCTACCTTGTTGTTTTAGCGCTACGGCTCGTTGTTCGATTAGGTCCGCGATGTGCTTGGCATCGCGTTTCGTCGCGAGTCGAATCATAACGTCCTCCTTTGTATTGCAGTATTTGAAATACAAATATAACGGACCATTTCGACTCTTTTCAACCATCTTGCTCACATCATGTGAACGGGACGACCTCGCCGCCGTTCAATTGATAGCTGTACGTCATCGTCGCGTTCAGACTGTGCGATACGGAACAATAGCGGTCGACCGACAACTCGATGGCACGGCGGACCCGTTCTTCCGGCATATCCCCGTCAAGGACGTACAAGATATGAATCGCTGTGAACTTCTTCGGATGTTCCGTCGCCCGGACGCCGTCGATTTTCATCTCGAACCGCTCGAGCGGCAAACGCATCTTATGCAGAATCGAGACGATATCGATGCCTGTACAGGCCGCCGTCGCCTGCAGGAGCATCTCGGTCGGCCGTGGACCGGTGTTGAGACCACCGACTTCCTCCCCGGCGTCGAGCGTCACATCATGCCCCGACGGCGTCGTCGTCTGGAACGCCATCCCTTGTTTCCAATTCACTTGTAAATGCATCTCTGTCTCCTCCTTATGTTTCGATAGCTTACTATTCCCTTGAATGAGGTATTATTAATCTATGCAGTGAAATTGTCGTTTAGGGAGTTGGTCGCATGGATTGGTCGGTCATTATTAGTTGGGGACTGTATATCGTCCTCGGATTGAATTTATTGTTCGCATTAGCCGTCATATTCGCGGAGCGCCGTGACGTCGGGGCGACGTGGGCATGGCTGCTCGTTTTATTTTTCTTACCAATCCTAGGGTTCATCGTCTACATGTTTCTCGGACGTCAGTTAAAGAAAGATAACTTCTTCAACTTGAGCGTCGAAGAGCGCTCATTCCACGCCCTTCAAGTCGACAGTCAAATCGAGCAGATTCGCCGGAAAGAGACGATGATTGCTCAACCGTTATTCGAGAAGTACGAGCAACTGCTCGAGATGAACTTACGCTCCTCAAAATCTTTGATTAGTGTCCACAACAAATCTGCCATCATGCACGACGGGGAACAAAAGTTCAAAGCGCTCATGGACGATATTCGGAGCGCCGAGACGGAAATCAACATCCAGTACTATATCATCCAACGGGATGCGCTCGGAAAGGCATTGATCCATGAACTGATTGAACGAGCCAAGGCAGGCGTCAAAGTGCGGCTCCTCTATGACGCGGTCGGTTCGCGCAGCCTCCGCAACTCCGACTTCAAAGAGTTGATTGCCCATAACGGCGAGGTGCGTGTCTTCTTCCCGCCGACGCTCGGTTTAATCAACTTTAAGTTGAACAACCGGAACCACCGGAAAGTCGTCATCATCGACGGTAAAATCGGTTACGTCGGCGGCTTCAACGTCGGGACCGAATACCTCGGCCTCGTCGAGAAGTTTGGTTACTGGCGCGATACGCACCTTCGAGTCGAGGGAGACGTCGTCTACCATTTGCAACACCGGTTCATCCTCGATTGGAACTATTCCGGCAGCAAACATCATGACCCGGAGAACTCGTTCTGTTTCGCCCGCCATGACATCAAGGATATGTCGCCGATGCAAATCGTGACGAGCGGTCCGAACTCAGACACGGAACATTTGAAAAACATGATGATTAAAATGATTATGTCGGCGAAGGAGCGCGTCATCATTCAGACGCCTTACTTCATCCCGGATACGAGTTTCATGGACGCCTGTAAGATGGCGCTCCTGTCCGGTGTCAAGATGGACATCATGATTCCCGGCAAGCCCGACCATCCGTTCGTCATGTGGGCGTCACTGTCATTCCTCGGCGAACTGCTCGACTATGGGGCGAACGTGTATATGTACGGGGAAGGTTTCCTGCACGCCAAGACGCTCGTCGTCGATGATGAGATTTCAACCGTCGGGACGACGAACTTGGATGCCCGCAGCTTCCGCTTGAACTTCGAAGTGAACGCCGTCATCTATGACGAGCGGGTCGCGCTCGAACTCGCCTCATTGTTCGAGTCAGACGTCGCCGTCAGCCGGAAGTACACGATTGACGATTATTCAGCCCGGAAATGGACCGTCCGAATGCGCGAAGGCGTGTCACGATTGCTCAGTCCGATCTTATAACCTCCATTTATTGTAGTCGCCCTGTTATGTCGGATTAGCCATCGACATGACGGGGCGATTTTGTTGGGTCGAAGGTGAACGTTTACCTCACAACAAGCTGTGACGGTTTCTCGTCATATTCTAAATTTTGTTAGCTTTTAAAAGAATAATCGCTAGTTCTTTCCCAATTTAGGGTATAAAGTATCAGTACGAACGTCCTACACTACCGCTACGGTTAGGAAAGGAGGAAGTATGCGTTCACGCATATGTCATACAATGGCTGATCAAGAACGGACTCATCATGACACGCACACCACGAAACCCGATCCTTCCTCATGGGACCAGCTTCCAATCGGCCTGTTCGCCTTCGATCGGCACGGCCAAATCGTGAGCTACAATGAATCATTTGTCCATTTACTTGGGATACTTCCAACCTCGAATCTAATATTCGAGCGATGTAGCTCTTCCTCGTTCGACTTCTTGGGCGCCATCCGGAACGTCTTAAACGGGGAGACAATTCGCATGGCTGGCTGGTATAAGGCGCCGGAGCGGCAACCTCGCTTCATCCGGACGACGATGTCCCCGAGTTTTTCAGCAGATGGAAAACTCGACGGCGGTGTCGGTATTTTAGAAGACGCGACGGAACAACGTCGCTATGAAGAGCGGATGGAGCACTTGTCGTCGCTCGACCCGTTGACAGAGCTGTATAACCGGAAGAAAGTCGGAGACGTCCTCTCGACGACGGCCCAAGAGACGGTCGACAAACGGGCACCCGCCGCCGTCATCATGCTCGACATCGACTATTTCAAACTCGTCAACGACACGTTCGGGCACCCGACCGGTGACCTCGTCTTGCGCTCGATCGCCCAATTGCTCAGGCGCAACATCCGCAAGTCGGACTCTATCGGACGTTGGGGCGGTGAAGAGTTTTTAATCGTCGCGCCCCAGTCGACACTCGCCGACGGTGTGCAACTCGCCGATAAACTCCGACAAAAGATTAACGCCGAGCCGTTCGGTCCCGTCCCGCGCGTCACTTGTTCGTTCGGCGTCAGCGCCCTTGAAGATGGGAAGACGGTCGAACAGGCGCTTCAAGATGCCGATGAGGCACTGTATATTGCCAAGAACCGCGGCCGGAATCAAGTATCGAGTAAACGTTAACTAACTGATGCCACCAAAAAGAGGATGCCGCAGCATCCTCTTTTCTATACATTGAAGCGTGAGACAAGCTCCTGCAACTCTTCCGCCATATCCGCGAGTGCCTTCGCGGACT
Organism: Exiguobacterium sp. s157; assembly: GCF_018618205.1. Classification (NCBI taxonomy): domain Bacteria; kingdom Bacillati; phylum Bacillota; class Bacilli; order Caryophanales; genus Exiguobacterium; species Exiguobacterium sp. s157. Next base: position 690,196 of record NZ_JACSLQ010000001.1, on the reverse strand, counting down.
GTGCGATTTCTTCCATCGAACCGAGTTGGTCCTCGGTCGTCGCCGCCACTTGTTTCGAGGCGACCGAGTTCTCGTCGGCGATATGGGCAATTTGTGTCGCCGCGGCCGATACTTCCTCTACGTTCGCCGCGATCTCTTCAACCGTCGCCGTCACGTCCTCGATGCGCGGCGTCATCGCTTGCGTTTGCGTCATGATTTTCTGGAAACGCTTGGCCGTGTTCTCCGTCGTCTCGAGCCCAGCTTTCGTATGGGCCGACACTTCTTTCATCAACTGGACCGAACGTTCCGTCTCTTGTTTGATATTATCAATCAACTCGGAAATCTGTTTCGTCGACTGTTGTGACTGTTCGGCAAGCTTTCTGACCTCGCTCGCAACGACGGCGAAGCCTTTCCCGTTCTCGCCGGCCCGTGCCGCTTCAATCGCGGCGTTCAAGGCGAGCAAGTTCGTCTGGGTCGCGATGCCGTTGATGACATCGACGATATTGCCAATCTCGTTCGACCGATCGGCGAGCGAGTGGATGACTCTGCCGAACGTCTCGACCGACGAGTCGATCGCTTGCATCTGGACCACGTTCTCCGTGACGGCAGTCGTCCCCTCCTCAGCTTCGAGCGCGGTCTCGCGCGACAGCTCGGACACATCCGTCGAGCTCTCGGCGATGCGCATGATGCCGCCCGTGATCGCTTGGAGCGAGACGGCGTTATCATCAAGTTGACGTTTCGAATCCTCCGCACCGGCGGCCATCTGTTGGACCGCTCCAGCGATTTGTTCCGAGGAGGCCGTGTTCTGAGCCGAGTTGGCCATCAATTCCTGCGACGAGGCGGCGACTTGTCCGATCGATTGATCAAGACTTTGAATGATAGCGCGCAGAGAACGCGTCATCTCATTGAAACTCGCGGCGACACGCCCGACTTCGTCATTCGATTCGACGACGATGTCTTCGGTCAAATCTCCGGCTTGAATTCGTTCAGCTCCGACGGTCAAACGATTCAATGGACGTAAAATCGAACGTAAGATGACGTAGAGCAGGCCAGCTGCCAAGACGAGCATCAATCCGATCACCCCGACTGTCGTCCATAAGATTCCAGACGTCTCATCCGTGATTTCCTCATCATACAACGTCCCGGCAATCTTCCACCCCGTCAACTCGTTTGTCATAAAGTCTATCTGTTTGCCTTCATTCTCCAACTCATAAGCAAAGCGGCCCGCTTCTCCCGAATAGAGCGGTTCAATCCACTCGCCTTCTGCCTTCTCTCCGGCTGCCATCGTCGGATGGGTGACGAACTGTTGCAACGCATCAAGAATCGTCACGTAGCCTTCTTTCCCGATTTGAATGCTCACCGCGACGGCTGCGATATCGTCGACCTCGACGTCAACCGCGATGACCCCGCGACCGTCCGTCCCTGTCTGAGACAGCGTGACCATCATCTTGTTCGAGGCCGCATCGACGTACGGGTCCGTCACCACGACGTTCCCACCGGCCGCTTCGGCCGCCTCATACCATGGACGAGTCCGCGGGTCGTAATCATCCGGTAACTCTTGCGCCGGATAAATCGTCATCTCCCCTCCCGTCGAGGCGTAGTAAATATTCGTCACGTTCGGATGCGTCTCCAAATACTCAAGAAACTTCTCTTCCAGGTCAAGGTTCTCTGCCCCCGACTCATAGAGGGACGAATCAATTCGTCCGGCAAAGAACGCAACATCGCGTTGGATTGGTTCAATCAAGTTGGTGATTTCATCATTCATCCGCTCCACTCCCGCGTGGGCCGACTGCATGATTTGTTCGGTGATCTTTTGTTTCGCCTGATTGTAGGCGACAAATCCAATCAATAAAGAAGGGATCAATAATAGCACCAACGACATCGTAATCAATTTTTGTTTAATGGTGATCGTACGGTCGTGCTTTCGTCTCATAAAACATCTCCCATTCCCGAGAAAACTCGTTATGTTAACCTTTGTATCGGACAGTGGGAAGAGGATGTTGACACCCTAGACAAAAAAACATCACCTTTTTCTATTTTTCGTTACTGAAACCCTTTTCATACACAAAAAGACCGTCTGTTCGCAAGAAGCGAACAAACGGTCTCAATCGTTGGTCAAATAGCGGGCCAGATTGTCGAGCGTGGAGCGAAGTCCGGCATCATGATCTTGTTTCTGGATGCCCGGCGGTACGTTTTCACAAACGATTGTGACGCACGTCCCTCCATCGAGCGCCTCCAAATACCACGTCTGAATCATCTCACCAGCAAAAGCCGGGTCTGCTGACTCGAATGTACCCATCTGCACAATCTTGAGACCGGGGACGAGATCCAAAAAGCGTCCGTTCGACACATCGGTCCGGTCCGTCGTTTTGCCGGAGACGAGATCGGCTTCTTCATACGTGAGGACGAGCTGATACGTGCCGCCGACCCATGGCTCGAACACGGTCGCGCGAGCCGACATCCCTTTCGGCGGAAGCCACTCGACGAGCTCATCAGAGTTGAGAAATGCTTGATAGATCCGTTCTGGAGTTGCCTCAATCCATGCCACGGCTGTATCGATGCGTCGATTCATATCGGATCACTCCTTTAGCGCGTGCTACAGTACAGTCAGGAGTGCGGAACTTCCTTTTAAATTTCTTCGCCAAATCAACTCTCAAGATACATATCCATGCGTAACAATTCGTCTCGAAGCGGGGATAAATCTATTACCGAATGGACGCCCATCATATAGTCGTATCCAAAGAACACTTTGAACCTATACTCTTCGTCTGACTCATTCACTTTAGACTCTAACTCAGCGTAAAGTGCATTCCTTAACATGAGTCGAAGCATGTTCGGGATTTGGTCTCGTGACAGTGCCTTCCCTGGCCTCACTTTTTTACGAAGATCTCTCATCCTGATCGGATAAAGCGCATTGAACGCGCTTTTCGAAGAGGGGCGATGCGCATAATCACGTCGTTCAAGATAGGAGACAGTCAATGTCTTCACTCCTAAATAACCCATGATTCGCTCAATCGCTTCAACGTAATTCGATTCCACGCGGAGATATTCCTCCAACGTGAAGACGACACCGTCAAACGCTCGGAGGATGTCCGTGATTTCCGTCCACTCGTCAATTTTTCCTCTCGTTTCAGGATGATATTTGGTTATGCTATAGATGTTCACATAGTCACCTAGCCTGTTCCTTTGTTTTGTGTGTAGTCTAAAAAAAGGACACGACAGTAGAGTCGTGTCCGATTATGCTCCGACAATCGCGTCGTGATTCCCTTTCGTCCATCCGTAGGCGACTTCACGGAGGGCAAGTTCCCCGAACAAGCGCTCTTTCGCATCGATGACTTGCCCGTCACGTTGCTCATAGAACGTGCGGTAAGGGTTCAATTCGAGCGCCCAAATGATGAGCCCGTGATTCGACATCGCTTGAATCGCTTGCTCCAGCAATAGCGAACCAATCCCGTTACGCTGATGGTCCTCTAGAATGTAAATCGCATAAATCTCATTCGGATGGTCCGGATATTCGCCCGTCCGTTCTTCCCCGTAAAGAACGAACCCGACGATTTCCTCTTCGACGATGGCGACAAACCCTTCGACTTCTCGTTTCGCGAGGGCGCTGCGGACCTTTTCAGACCACTCGATTGCGTTCGAACCGAGCTTCAAGAGAAAGTCGGCCGGCACAATTCCCCGATAGGTTGTGCGCCATCCGTTCACCCTCACCCGCGCAATCCCGTAAGCGTCTTTTGGCTCGGCTTTCCGTATGAGCATCCGTACCCCCTCCTTAGCGTAAGTTTTACAAGTATTTTACCACAAATCACCCAATCGAAATCAGACTTCTTCCAGATTTGACTGACAATCATTTGACAAAAAACGACCGTAGGAAATCCTACGGTCGTACTGGTCAAGCGACGTTACGCGTTGTTGTAGCTTGCGTCTCCGTCAATGGTTTTTTCAAGAACGAGAGGAGGAGTGCTCCAATCAAGGCTCCGGCGAGAATCGCGAGGGCGTAAAGTCCCATGCTCATGACGACGTTTCCAGCTCCTTCAAGGAGTGGGAAGACGAAGATCCCACCGTGTGGCGCTGGCAATTGGATCGCGAAGAAGGCGGACAATCCACCTGCAATCGCAGATCCGAGAATCGCTGACGGCAATACCCGAATCGGGTCGGCCGCTGCAAAAGGGATGGCCGCTTCCGTGATGAACGAGGCACCCATGATATACGCTGTCTTCCCGGCTTCACGTTCTTGTTTCGAGAACTTTTGACGGGCGAACACAGTCGAAGCGAATGCGACGAGAAGCGGTGGTACCATCCCACCGGCCATGACAGCTGCCATGATTTCTTGGTTACCGGCAGTGAGTGCAGCTGTACCAAAGACGTAGGCTGTTTTGTTGATCGGACCACCCATATCGACGGCCATCATTCCACCGACGATAACACCGAGCAAGATGGCGTTGGCGCCGCTCAGGCTGTTCATGACATCCATCAACCATGTCATGAAGGCTGCGATCGGTTTATTGACAACGAGTAACATGATCATACCGGAAATAAATGACCCAAGTAACGGATAGAGTAATACCGGTTTAATTCCTTCAAGCGAGGCCGGTAGTTTAGAAAGTGCTTTAACCAAGAAGAGGACGACATATCCGGCAAGGAAACCAGCGATGAGTCCGCCGAGGAATCCGGCGCCACCTTGACTGGCTAATAAACCAGCGACAAGACCTGGTGCGAGACCTGGACGATCGGCGATTGACATCGCGATGAAACCGGCAAGAATCGGGACGAGGAAGCTAAAGGCTGCCCCACCGATTGTGTTGAGTTGTGCCGCAAATTCATTGAATGACGGGTCATCCGGGTTTGCCGAGTTGATGCCCCAGAAGAAGCTGATGGCGATCAAGAGACCACCAGCGACGACGAGTGGGAGCATCGCGGATACACCGCTCATCAAGTGCTTATAGATGCCTGTGCGCTGTTCTTTCGTCCCACCTGACGAACCAGTTCCTCGATACACCGGTGCGTCTTGTTTGACGGCCCGGTTGATCAACTCTTCCGGCTTCCGGATGCCTTGGGCGACCGGGACTTCGATGACATGTTTTCCGGCGAATCGGTCCATCTCGACGGCTTTATCGGCCGCGACGATGATGGCAGTTGCTTTCGCGATATCGGTCGCTGTCAATTCGTTTTTGACACCGGTCGAACCGTTCGTCTCGACTTTGATGTCAACTCCCATCGCCTCTGCTTTTTGCTTCAAGCTATCGGCAGCCATGTACGTGTGCGCGATACCCGTTGGACAAGCCGTGACAGCAAGGATGTAAGGTGCATCGGCTTGAACCGGTTTCGAAGCAACAGGAGCCGCCTCAGCCGCTTCTTTTTCTTCGATGGCCCGGATGACATCATCTTCTGATGTGGCCGCATAGAGACGTTCTTGGAACGCTGGATCCATAAGGAAGACAGATAATTTCGAGAGTGTTTCCAAGTGTTCGTTATTGGCGTGCTCTCCGGCGGCGATCATGAAGAACAAGCGGCTGTCTTGGCCGTCGAGTGCTTCGTAATCGATGCCTTCCGAGCGCCCGAAGGCGATGGCCGGTTGTTTGACGGCTTTCGTCTTCGCGTGCGGGATGGCGATCCCTTCACCGAGTCCGGTCGTACTTTGTGCTTCACGTGCGAGAATGGCGTCGCGGTAGCCGTTACGGTCCGATAGTTTGCCAGCGCGGTCGAGCACGTCGACGAGTTCTTCGATGACTTCGGCTTTCGAACGGCTGCGGAGATTCAGTTGAATCGTGTCCTTTTTAAGAAGGTCCGTGATATTCATGTTGTTTCCTCCAATCGAGATAGTGGGGTGACGCTGACTTCGCCGACCAAGCGGTCCACGTCTTCTTTTGTGCACAGCCCGAACGTATATGCAGACGCGCTGCCGGTCGTGACCGCATAGCGGAACGCTTCGGTTGCGTCGTGGTCGAGAATGTTGGCGACGAATCCTGCGACGAGTGAATCGCCTGCGCCGACCGAGTTGACAAGTTTGCCGCTCGGTGTGTTCGCCGTATAGGCGCCTGAACTGTTGACGAGCATCGCACCGTCACCGGCGAATGAAACGATGACGTTTTGGGCACCGCGTTTGACCAACTGCTCCGCATATGGGAGCGCCTGTTCGAACGTCTCGATGTCTGTATCGAACAGTTCACCGAGTTCATGGTGGTTCGGTTTAATCATGAGCGGTTTGAGTGAGAGGACTTCGAGCATCGCTTCCTTCGTCGTATCGACGACGAACTCGGCACCGTTTGCCCGCACCGTCTCAGCGAGCGTGCGGTAGAGTGTATCCGGCAGATTGCCCGGAATGCTTCCGGCGAGGACAACGATGTCGCCCGGTTGAACGTGATCGAACTGACGCGTCAACCGTTCAAGTTCCGTGTCCGAGATGACCGGGCCGCTCGCGTTCAATTCCGTCTCTTCTTGCGCTCGAATTTTGACGTTGATGCGCGTCTGACCATCGACTTCGACGAAATCCGTTTGGACGCCTTTGTCGGTCAGCGCCTTCTTGATGAAGTCTCCCGTCGTGCCGCCGACGAATCCTAACGCGACTGTTTCGACGTCATATTCACGTAAGACGAACGCGACGTTGATGCCTTTTCCTCCGGCCCGCTGCGTCGTCTCTTGAATCCGGTTGACTTCACCGAGGACGACTTCAGGGAGCGTCACGTAATAATCGATTGAGGGGTTCAGTGTTAACGTGTAAATCATTGGGCGTTCACCACCTTTGTAATTGATTGAATTGAACTGACGCTTGTCGAGTCGCTCCATGTGACGAGTGTAGCCGCTTCGAGCGGAGCCACCCGACTGAACGAACGTTTCCCGAATTTTGAATCGTCCGCCAAAATGTACGCCTCGCGAGCCAGTTCGATTGCTGTTTTTTTGACGAGTGCCTCTTCCGGGTCTGGGGTCGTGTACCCGGCCTCTAGGTCGACGCCATTGATGCCAAGAAAAGCGAGGTCGACCCGATAGTTCATCATGCTCTCCCGAGCGTTATAGCCGACGAGTGCCTGTGTCGACCGTTTCAACTCACCGCCGATCACGAACGTCTTGATATCGAGGTCGAACAAGTCGTTGGCGATCGGTAAACTGTTCGTCACGACGATGACGTCTTTTCCATCTAAAAAAGGAACCATCGCTTGCGTCGTCGTCCCGGCATCGAGATAGACGGACATCCCGTCTTCGATGAATGTCGCGGCCTTCCGTGCGATCGCGACTTTTTCATCGACGTGTTGATCTCGTTTCTCCTCGAACGTCGGCTCTTCTTCGTAGCGGGCCACGAGCGTTGCGCCGCCGTGTACCCGTTCGAGATAACCTTCTGCTTCGAGGTCGGTCAAATCCCGGCGAATCGTCGACTCCGACGATGCCGTCAACTCGACCAATTCTTTCAATTTGACAATCTTTTGCTCCGACAGACGTTGCAAAATCAGTTGATGTCGTTGCTTCGTTAACATCATATTCCCTCCGTAGCTCTAATATAAAGCGTTTTCATTTAAAAAACAATCATAAACATTCAAAAACATTCATCTTTTTTTACGTTGTCACAATTATAACATAAAAAACGGTCACTTAGTGACCGTTTTTGACAGTTCATTATCGTTTCATCAACCAATCGTTCAATCGGCGGATGAGTTCGGGATGAAGCGGCGCCTCAATGGCGTCCCGATATTCCTTATGCAACGTGAGGAGCGCGTGCGGACTCGTCCGTTCGACGAGCAAGTGGTTCATGTCATGGATGATGTGGCTGTCGACGTCCCCTTTCGTCCGAATCGAATGGACGTGCTCCGGTGGGACTTGGACGTCGCGGTCGCCGGTCAGGGCGAGCACGGGAACACGCACATGTTCGAGCCGCTCCCGGACGTCATAGGATGCATGCTCGCGAATCCATTTGGCGTTGACGACTTGGCCGCGGTACTTGAAGGCGGCGACGTTCGTCCGTAACGACCGTTCAAGCAAATCGTCTTGGCGCTGGCGAATCTTCTTCGGGACGCCGGTCAATCGATAGAACACGCCCTTGAGTCCTTTCACCGAACCGACTTCAGTTGCGAGTGCGTCGGCTTGCAGCAAGAACATCTTCTTCGAGGAATCGTTGAATCCGGCAAGAAGAATCAGTCCGGCCGCGTTCGTCTCTAGCTGGACCGCCGGGGCGATGACGGCCCCTTCGCTGTGACCGAGCACATACATGTCCCCTGCGTCCGGCTCCTGTTTGATGACGTTGACGACGGTGATCGCATCTGTCACCAGGTCGTGCAGCCCGACTTTATTGAAATCACCGTCCGATTCACCGATGCCTTGTTTGTCATACCGGTAGACGTTGACACCCATCTTAAAGAGCGCCTCGGCCAGTTTTTTATACGTGCCGAATTGGGATGGTCCCAAATTGCCGTCCCGGTCGCTCGGCCCACTCCCGCTGAGCAGGACGACCGTCTTACGGGGTTCGCCGTGGGTCATCCACGTACCGGCCAGTTGTCCATAATTCGTTGTCACGTTCAGTTGTCGTTCCATCGTATCGCCTCCCCTTTCATCATACCGAAGTATTTAAGAGAGGACGAGTGTTTATCCGTAAAGAAAAGACGTTCTTATTAGGAACGTCTCGGGGAAAATCGTTTCATTGAGTGATCAGCCACTGCTTCAGCCATTCAACTTGCTCTTCCATCACTTCATTGGATAGACGATCTAGATTATCGTATTCAGTATGCAAGTCATAAACTGCCAACCGCGAATCGCTCAGGACGGCCAGAGGTAAGTCAGCTTCTCCGTAGCTGTCCAGACTTGAACTGCCTAATATCGTCACATCAAGTGCGTCGAACGGTTCTGTCTCTAAAAAGGAGTGGCGTTTCATCCCGATCGTTCGAATGTAAAGTGGGTCGTCGCCCGTTCCCATGGCATCTAACTGCAGAATCGTCTTTACCGATGGTTGACGCTCTTTCAATCGAGCGAGATAGTCATCACTTGCCTCTTCTCCAAACCCACTACCATTTAAAAAAACGTAGCGGATTGTGGCATCGGTTTTCACACCGTCCATCTTTTCTAATAAATGATAAAGGACGGAAGACCCACTAACGCTTGAGAGGACATGATCCCCTTTCCACGAAGCGTCAAGGCGAGACATGATGACAATTTCTTCATCCCCTTCCCCTTGTTGAACATACTCTATGTACGGTATTTCTTCGCAGTACGGTTCGATGACAATCATTTCGCCATCACGAAAAGCTTTGGCCGCCTCTCCATCGACTCCGGTACCCCCAATCGGTAATGTATAGGAAACAATCACGAAGCCGCTCTCATCCGGTTCATTCGGATGCGGTGTAATGACGTAACCGGCTGCCCCTGCTTCAGCGAGTTTACCTAAGTAACGGTTGGCCGCTTCATCATTATCGATGACCCCGTAATAATCTGACGTATAGGCCGTATGCGACTTTTCGAGAGAAGTGTCTGTCATCGGTAACACAATCACTTTGCCTTCCACTTGTTCGATGGGGTCATCCCAGTTCATATGTAAAAGTTCACCTTTGATCTCCTGTTCGAGCGCCATGCTCGAATATCCTTCAAAATAATCGTCGCCTAGATAAATGTCCGTCCAATAAGTAGAGCGCTCCACGTAATGAACGACACGCTTCGCACTCACTTCTAGCTCTGTACCAAATGTGTCAAAAAACTCAAAACTATCGTAACTATCTGCATCCCGATCTTGTGACGCAAAATATTCAGCCGTTTCATATGGACTTGTTGATGAAAGCGGATTGAAATAAAGAAAAACGGTAAATAGTGCCGACAGTAAGCTGTACATAATTGTCATCTGCGTATCTCCATCAAAAAAACTCACCAATAAATGGTTGTATTATCCTATTATATTAAGTGATCTGACAATTTTATATTTCTTTTTCACAAAAAAACGGCCTCCCTCCGAACGAGGGAAACCGTTTGATTGGTGCAAGACTTATACGCCTTCGTAAGCAGCGTACATGATCTCTTTCAATTCTTCAACGAGCGGCATTTTCGGGTTAGCCGTCGTACATTGGTCTTCGAACGCGTCGACTGCCATCTTGTCGACTTTCGCGTCGAGGTCCGCTTTCTTGATGCCTTGGGCTTTGAACGAGAGTTTGATGTTCAAGCGCTGACCGAGCTCGATGATCGCTTGGATGAGCGACTCGACGCCTTCTTCCGTCGTGCTGGCTGGAAGTCCGAGGTAGCGCGCGATTTCAGCGTAACGCTCGTCGGCGATGAATGACTCATATTTCGGGAACGCCGCGAGTTTCGATGGGCGTGTCGCGTTATAGCGAATGACGTGCGGCATAAGGATCGCGTTCGTCCGTCCGTGTGGGACATGGAACTCGCCACCGATTTTGTGTGCGATCGAGTGGTTGATACCGAGGAACGCGTTCGCGAAAGCCATACCAGCCATTGTTGATGCGTTGTGGACTTTCTGACGTGCTTCGGCGTCACTGCCGTTCTCATACGCTTTCGGGAGGTAATCGAAAATCATCTTCATCGAACGAAGCGCGAGTCCATCCGTATAGTCGTTTGCCATGACCGAAACGTACGCTTCGATGGCGTGTGTCAATACGTCCATTCCTGTATCCGCCGTGATTGAAGCTGGGACCGTCATGACGAACTCAGGGTCGACGATGGCGACGTCCGGTGTAATCGCATAGTCAGCGATCGGGTATTTGACGTTGCGTTTCTTATCCGTGATGACCGTGAACGGTGTCACTTCAGAACCCGTACCTGATGTTGTCGGGATGGCGACAAACATCGACTTGTTACCGAGCGTCGGGAATTTGTACGTCCGCTTGCGGATATCCATGAATTTTTGGCGAAGGTTCGAGAACTTCTCTTCTGGGCGTTCGTAGAAGAGCCACATGCCTTTCGCGGCATCCATTGGTGATCCACCGCCGAGTGCGATAATCATATCTGGTTGGAAGTGACGCATCGCTTCGGCACCGCGCATGACCGTCTCAACTGACGGGTCTGGCTCGACTTGGTCGAAGATGCGGTACTCGACGCCAGCAGGCAAGTTTTTGACGACTTTATCGGCAAATCCGAGTTTGACCATCATTTCATCCGTGACGATCATCGCCCGTTTTTTCGATGTGAGCGATTGAAGGTACTGGACCGAGTTTTTCTCAAAGTAAATCTTTTCAGGGACTTTAAACCACTGCATATTCACGCGACGTCTCGCCACCTTTTTCACGTTGAGTAGATGTTTCGCCGTCACGTTCTCAGAGACGGAGTTTTTACCGTACGACCCACAACCGAGTGTGAGTGATGGTGTCATTTCGTTATAGAGGTCACCGATCCCACCGTGTGCCGTTGGCGAGTTGACGATGATGCGGCAAGCTTTCATCCGGAGTCCGAATGCGAGGATGGCGTCGTCGTCAGTCGAGTGGATCGCTGCCGTATGTCCGAGACCACCGATTTCGAGCATCTTCTCTGCGATGGCAAATCCTTCTTCACGCGATTGGACTTTATAAGCACCGAGCACCGGGCTGAGTTTCTCATGTGAGAGCAGTTCTGTCGCACCGACCGTCTCGAGTTCGGCGATCAAGATTTTTGTATCGGCCGGGACTGTGAGTCCAGCTCGTTCGGCGATCCAGGCTGCAGGCTTCCCGACGATTTCCGGGTTGACCGCACAAGAGTCTGTTTTAATGACGAGTGTCTCGAGTTTTGCTTTCTCTTCTGGTGAGCAGAAGTAGCAACCGAGCGCCGTCATTTCGGCTTTCACTTCTTCGTACACTTCTTGGTCGACGATAATCGCTTGTTCAGATGCACAGATCATCCCGTTATCGAACGTTTTCGACAAGATGACGTCCGAGATGGCACGTTTTACTTTTGCTGTTTTGTCGATGTAGGCCGGAACGTTACCAGGACCGACGCCAAGGGCTGGTTTACCAGTCGAGTAGGCTGATTTGACCATCGCCGCTCCACCAGTTGCGAGGACCATGGCGACTCCTGGGTGGTTCATGAGCGCTTTCGTCGCGTCGAGTGACGGTTTTTCAACCCATTGGATCAAGTGTTCCGGAGCTCCCGCTTCGATGGCTGCGTCACGAAGGATGCGTGCCGCTTCACTTGAACACTGTTGTGCCGACGGGTGGAAACCGAAGATGATCGGGTTACGTGTTTTGATGGCGATGATTGCTTTGAACATCGTCGTTGATGTCGGGTTCGTGACCGGTGTGACCCCGGCGACGACACCGACTGGTTCAGCGATGTACGTGATGCCGTTTTGCTCATCGTCCTCGATGACGCCGACCGTCTTCTCGCCACGGAGTGAGTTATAAATATATTCTGTCGCAAAGATGTTTTTGATCATTTTATCTTCAAACACACCGCGACCTGTTTCTTCATATGCATGTTTCGCGAGGGCGACGTGTTGTTCGAGACCGGCTAACGCCATCGCTTGAACGATCGCATCGATTTTCTCTTGGTCGAACGTCATCAATGTCTCAAGCGCCGTGTGGGCTCTAGTGACGAGCGTATCGACCATCTGTTCTGCTGATGTTTCTACTACTGCTTTCTCTTTAACTGCCATGTTGGTTTCCTCCTCATGAATGAGAGCTTATACTGTTGACTTGATGGAGAGCACGGGGCAATCAGTTGGTTTGAGAAGAGTTTGTGCTTTCCTTCACATTCATAGAATACAATGTTTCTCGCATTTTGTGCGTGACAACAATGTGAACTCTTTCACAATATTTTTTAGGAGAATGAGGATAGGGCTTGCTTTTTCATATGACGCTCAGTAAAATCGAATGCGTTTTCATGAAAATAAAGCATATGCGATATGTAAACGCTTACATCCATTGTGTCCATGATGAGGCGAATGCGCTGTGCAAAATGTCACGGGATGAGGATTGGTCGTCCACCCTGCGCTCGGTCGTGTATAATGAAGAAAGAACCTAATTAGGAAGTGACATGATTATGCCGAGACAAGACGCAGCCGATCAGTTCGTGAAACTGATCCCATTAATTCGCCGGAAGTTATTACGTCGTTCCGACCTTCCGCAAATCCCAAACTTAAACTTTTCCCACTTTCATCTCCTCATGTTGATTGAAGATGAAGGTGCGGTCACGAACGGACACATCAGTGAGACGTTATCGATTGCCCCGCCGAACGTGACGCCGCTCATCACGAAGCTCGTCGATGAGGGCTACATCACCCGCGTCCCGGACGAACGCGATCGTCGTGTCATCTGGAATCAACTGACCGAAAAGGGCGAACTCGTCCTCCGCGAGCGTCGGGATTCGTTCCGTCGCCTGTTCGAGGACCGTCTCGCGTTTCTGAACGAGGAAGAGACGGACCGCCTAATCGACAGTTTGAAGACGTTGACGGAGATCGTCGAGAAGATGGATAAAAGCGAGGGATGATTTTTGCTCGTCAACATCCACGTCTTCTTATATAATCGAGGATGAATCAATCGAACAATGGAAAGAGAGATGACATGTAATGGGTCGTAAATGGAACAACATTAAAGAGAAAAAGGCGTCAAAAGACGCCAATACGAGTCGCATCTATGCGAAGTTCGGCCGTGAAATCTACGTAGTCGCCCGTCAAGGGGAACCAGATCCAGAATCAAACCAAGCACTCAAGTTCGTCGTCGAACGAGCGAAGACGTACAACGTCCCGCGCGCAATCATCGACCGCGCCATCGACAAAGCGAAGGGCGGCGACGAAGAGAACTTCGATGAGCTCCGCTATGAAGGATTCGGACCGAACGGCTCGATGCTCATCGTCGACACGCTCACGAACAACGTCAACCGGACGGCGTCTGAAGTCCGCGCCGCTTTCGGTAAAAACGGCGGCAACATGGGTGTCAGCGGGTCAGTCGCTTACATGTTCGACGCGACGGCTGTCATCGGTGTCAACGGCATGTCTGCTGACGACGTACTCGAACTCATGATGGAGCACGACCTCGGCGTCCGTGATGTCATCGAAGAAGATGAGACGGTGATCGTCTATGCGGAACCAGAAGCGTTCCATGCCGTCCAGACTGCCTTCAAAGCAGCAGGCATCGAGACGTTTGAGGTCGCCGAGTTGACGATGCTGCCACAAAACGAGATTGCCCTCGACAACGAGTCGAAAGAACAGTTCGAAAAACTACTCGACGTCCTCGAAGACCTCGAAGACGTGCGCCAGGTATACCATAACGTTGAAGGATGACGAACGAGCGATAACTTTTCGGAGTTATCGCTTTTTTTGAACAATCGATTTGACAACCCGAAACACGTATGTTAAATTTCAAAAGTCTTTATCATATTAAAGTGATAACAAGAGAAAGAGTTTTGAATGAAAGGTGTTGGAAATGATGAATGCTGTCTTATTAGCTGTTATCGTATTATTCGCTCTTGCGATCAGTCGAGTTCACATCGTCTTATCGCTCATCCTTGCCGCGGTCGTCGGTGGTCTGGTCGGAGGTCTCGGGTTTAATGAGACGTTGACCGCCTTCAGTGACGGGCTCGGCGGAGGTGCGACGATCGCCCTCAGTTACGCGTTGCTCGGCGCATTTGCCGTCGGTCTATCAAAAACAGGGCTCCCAGACGTCCTGGCTGAAAAGTTAATCAGCATGTCAGGCCGCGACGTCACAGGCAAAAGTGTGACCCGGGTCAAGGCATTGTTGCTATCGTTCCTCTTATTACTAGCAATCAGTTCGCAGAATGCGCTACCGATTCACATCGCGTTCATCCCGATCGTCATCCCGCCGCTCCTCGTGCTGTTTAACGAGTTGAAGCTCGACCGCCGTCTCGTGGCGACGATTCTCACATTCGGTCTCGTCACCCCGTACATGTTACTCCCGGTCGGATTCGGCGGCATTTACTTGAATGAGATTTTGCTGCCGAACGTGGAAACGAACGGCATGACCGTCGGTGATGTCAACATCGTCAGCATCATGGCCATCCCGGCCCTCGGTATGCTCGTCGGTCTCATCACCGCCTTCTTCCACTATCGGAAGCCGCGTTCGTATGAGACGATTCAACTCGGACCAAGCGACTATGAGGTCCGGACGTTGAGCCCGCTCAAGATTTGGCTCACGGCCGTTGTCATCCTCGTCGTGCTCGTCGTACAGCTTCAAACCGAGTCGATGATCGCCTCGGCCGTCACAGGACTCATCTTGTTGACGTTACTTCGCCTCATCCCTTGGTCAGAGGCCGATGACATCTTCACGAGCGGCATGCGCATGATGGCCTTTATCGGCTTCGTCATGATTGCAGCAAGCGGTTTCGCCGCCGTCATCCGCGCGACCGGTGCCATCGAACCACTCGTCAGTGGTGCGAGCGGCATTATGGGTGACTCACAATTTGTCGCCGCACTCGTCATGCTCCTCGTCGGACTCGTCATCACGCTCGGCATCGGTTCGAGTTTCTCGACGGTTCCAATCATCGCGGCCATCTTCGTCCCGCTTTGCATCCAGTACGGTTTCTCGGTCGAGGCGACGATCGCCATCATCGGGACGGCCGGTGCGCTCGGTGACGCCGGTAGCCCGGCGAGTGACTCGACACTCGGCCCGACGAGCGGCTTGAACGCCGACGGTCAACACGACCACTTGCGTGAGACGGTGTGGCCGACGTTCCTTCACTACAATATCCCGCTCATCATCTTCGGTTTGATTGCCGCCATGGTACTGTAATCACTTCCGATTGCGCCGCGCGTAAATCGTGCCGAGTAAGACGAGCACGAGTAAGAACCAAATCCCGGTATACATGAGGATTTCGATAATCATTGCTAACTCCTCCTAAATATCCATGTAAAAAAGGAGCGACATCGCGTCGCTCCTTTTTATGATGAAGTTTTTAGCTGTTGTTGACAAGTGTTCAAGTATCCGTCGACGGTATCCGCGACTTCGCGGCCTTCCCGGATCGCCCAAACGATCAAACTTTGTCCCCGTCTCGCATCCCCTGCGACAAACACACCCTCGACGTTCGACGTATAGTTATGGTTCGCCTCGATGCCGACCTTCCGGAGTTCATGTTCCGGTCGTTCGAATCCGATGGCGACAAGCACGAGATCGGCTGGATACGTCTCGATCGAACCGTCGACGACGAAGAATGTCGCCTGTCCGTCCGGTTTGACGATTTTCTCCATCCGTTCCGTCTCAATCCCGACGACCTGATCCCCTTGTTTGATGACCCGGTTCGAACGAATCAAATACGTGCGCGGGTCACGGTCGAAGTGTTCGATTGCTTCCGCATAGGCATAATCGGTCGACAACGTGTCCGGCTGGAGCGGCCATGGCCGTTCCGCTGCCCGGAACATGCCTTTCTCCGGGTGCTTCCCGAACTGTGTCACCGACTTGGCGCCTTGACGGATCGCCGTCGCCACACAGTCCGCGCCCGTGTCACCGCCACCGATGACGATGACGTCTTTCCCGTTCGCGTCGTATCGGGCGTCGAGCGATTTCCCGCCGAGCGTACGCGTCGACTCGGTCAAATAATCCATCGCCGGCTCAACGCCTTTGGCATCATCCCCATCGATGCCGAGCGTACGTTGCTTTTGAGCGCCGGTCGCGAGAATGACGGCATCGTACGTGTGACGGAGTGACTCGATCGTCACATCGGTCCCGACGTTGACGCCCGTCTTGAAGCGGATCCCCTCCGCCTCGAGTAGACGTACACGACGCCGGACGACATCTTTCTCGAGCTTCATGTTCGGGATGCCATAGAACAACAGGCCGCCCGCCTCATCCGCTTTCTCATAAATCGTGACCGCATGACCGAGCTGATTCAACTGATCGGCCGCTGCGAGCCCGGCCGGCCCGCTACCGATGATGGCGACACGGCTTCCGGTCCGTTTCTGGACGTGACGAGGTTTGACCCAGCCTTCCTCGAACGCCCGGTCGATAATCGTCCGTTCGATCGATTTGATGGCGACCGGGTCCTCACTGATGCCGAGCGTACACGAGCCTTCACACGGCGCCGGACAGACACGACCCGTGAACTCTGGGAAGTTGTTCGTCTCCATCAATCGCTCGTAGGCCCGATACCAATCTTGATCCGAGACAAGCTTGTTCCACTCCGGAATCAAGTTGTGAATCGGACAACCGATCGTCTCTTGTCCGATCATGTCCCCGACGTGACAGAACGGGGTGCCGCAATCCATGCAGCGCTCGGCTTGTTTGACGATTGGTCCGTCTTCCATGCGGGAAGCGTATTCTTTATAATCATGAACCCGTTCGACGACAGAACGCTCCGGCAATGTCTGTCGTGGGATATCGATAAATTTATGTCTCATACTCCCCCTCCTTCAGTCACGACACGGAATAGTTCGAGGGCGCGGTCGGCGTCACTCAATTCCGGACGCGTCGCCTCGATGTGACGCATGACGTCAAGCACGTTCGCATAGTCACGCGGCACGATTTTGACGAAACGTTTACGTTCTTGCTCGAACGCCTCGAGCACGGCTCTCGCTTTGACACTGTCCGTATGGAACTGGTGCATCTCGAGCAGTGCATAAATCTGTTCGGCATCCTCGTCGGTCAATTCACGGTCGACCGAGACGAGCTCTTGATTGACGAGCTGTTCGTACGCTTGGTCCCCGTACAGATAGGCGACCCCGCCCGACATCCCGGCCCCAAAGTTACGCCCGACATCCCCGAGTACGACGACCGTGCCGCCGGTCATATATTCACAGCCATGGTCACCGACCCCTTCGGTCACGGCGACGGCACCCGAGTTACGGACGGCAAACCGTTCTCCGACGTGACCGTTGAAGAACGCCATCCCGGACGTCGCCCCGTAGAGACAGACGTTCCCAGCGATGACTTGTTCACTCTCTTCGAACGGGGCATGTTTCTCGGCGATGACGGCAAGCTTTCCACCGCTCAAGCCTTTCCCGACATAGTCGTTGGCGTCGCCGATAACCGAGATGGTGATCCCGTTCGGCAAGAAGGCACCAAGGCTTTGTCCGGCCGAGCCGCTGAGTCGGAGTGAAATCGTGTCCTCGGCGAGTCCGACGTTGCCATGCACTTTCGTCACTTCATGACCGAGCATCGTTCCGACGGCGCGGTCCGTATTGCGGACACGTCCGACGAAGAACGTCGGTTGGAGCGATTTGATAGAACGCGAGACGGCTGGAATCAATTTGCGGTGATCATACGACTGATAGGCCGGATGGGCCAACTCCTCTTTCTCCGGCAAAGCCGTCGGAATCGACAACATCGGCGTCAAATCGAGTGTTTTCGCTTTCGGATGAGCTTGTTTCCAGGCACTCTCCTCCAATAAATCGGTCCGACCGATGACGTCACGAAGCGAGGTCGCTCCGAGCGAGGCTAAAATCTCCCTTACTTCCTCGGCGAGAAACGTCATCAAGTTGACGACATGTTCGGGTTTCCCCATGAACTTCGCACGCAACGCCGGATCTTGGGTCGCGACACCGACAGGACACGTATCGAGGTGACACGCCCGCATCATGATGCAACCGAGCACGACGAGCGGTGCCGTCGCGAATGCGTATTCCTCGGCACCGAAAATGGCGGCGAGGACTATATCGCGTCCGGTCATGAGTTTGCCGTCAGTCTCGAGCGTGACGCGGCCCCGAAGCCCGTTCAACGCGAGCGTCTGGTGCGTCTCGAGCAGACCGAGCTCCCACGGGAGTCCCGTATGCTTGATTGACGTCCGCGGCGACGCCCCGGTTCCACCGTCATAACCGCTGATGACGATCGTATCGGCGTTTGCCTTGGCGACACCGGCTGCAATTGTCCCGACGCCTGACTTCGAGACGAGTTTGACGCTGATTTTCGCGTTCGGATTGACATGCTTCAAGTCGAAGATGAGTTGCGCTAAATCTTCAATCGAATAGATGTCGTGGTGTGGTGGCGGCGAGATGAGACCGACACCTGGGACGGAGCCGCGCACTTCGGCGACCCATGGATATACTTTGTTCCCGGGCAATTGTCCGCCCTCACCCGGTTTCGCCCCTTGCGCCATCTTGATTTGAATCTCATCGGCGTGATACAAGTATTCGGCCGTCACGCCGAAACGTCCACTCGCGACTTGCTTGATGCGACTGACGCGTTCACTGCCGTCCTCGTCAGGGGTGAACCGCTTCCGGTCTTCCCCGCCTTCCCCTGAGTTACTCTTGCCGCCGATTCGGTTCATGGCGATGGCGAGTGTTTCATGGGCCTCTTTTGACAAAGATCCGAACGACATCGCTCCCGTCTTGAAGCGACTGACGATCGATGCGACCGACTCGACCTCGTCGAGCGGAATTGCATCCTGTTGTTTAAATGCGAACAATTGGCGCAAGAATTGACCTGATGACTCATGGAGCTTGACGTAGGCGTCATAATACCGGCGCTCGTTCTCGCGGCAGGCTCGTTGTAAGAGGTGAATCGTCTTCGGATTGAAGGCGTGCTCTTCCCCATCGGCGCGCCACTGGAAGTCGGTCCCGGCCTCGAGTGGTCTCTCGCGCTTATAGGCGGATTCGTGCTGCCGGCGCGACTCGTCTTCAAGTTCGGTGAAACCGACACCGGACAACTGTGACGTCGTCCCACGGAAATGGCGTTCAATCAAGGCGCGGTCGATGCCGACCGCCTCGAAGATTTGGGCACCGCGGTAACTTTGTACGGTCGAGATGCCCATCTTCGACATGATTTTCACGATGCCGTCGACTGAGGCCGTCTGATAGCGGCGGACCGCCTCATCGAACGAGTACGAAAGTTGACCGGCTTCGACCGCCTCGGCGATTGTCGCATAGGCGAGATACGGATAGACGGCGTCGGCGCCGTAACCGATTAAGGCGGCCGCTTGATGGACCTCGCGAACTTCACCGCTCTCAGAGACGAGACTGCAGGATGCCCGTAGATCGACGCGAATCAAGTGCTGGTGGACGGCGCTCAATACGAGGAGCGCTGGCATCGCGAGCATATCTTCATTCATGTTTCGGTCCGACAAGACGATGACGTCGGCACCGTCGCGGATGAGCGCCTCGACTCGCCCGAACAACGCCTCTAACGAAGCCTCCAAATCGTGTGTATATGACGTATCGACCCGTTCGACGCGCAACGTCTCGTTCACTTTTTCGAGTGCGACCGCATCGAGGAACGGGTGCTTGAGCCAGACGCGACGGGCATGACCACGGCCGGTATGGACCGGGTTCGCTTGTGGCCCGAGCCATGTGAATGTCGCCGTGACGATTTTCTCACGCAATGCATCGATCGGCGGGTTCGTGACTTGGGCGAAGTGCTGTTTGAAGTAATGGAACAAAGAGCGTGGCCGCTCAGACAACACCGCGACCGGTTGGTCATGTCCCATCGACCCGATTGGATCCTTTTTCTCGAGGATGAGCGGGACGAGATATTGTTCAATGTCCTCTTTCGTGTATCCGAACGCACGTTGCTTCCGATGCAGGTCGGCGACGAACGGCTCGTCGACCGGTCCATCGCTGAGCTCGGTCATCTGCTTCAACCATTTACCGTACGGCTCGGCCCGTGCGATCGTCTGTTTGATTTCCGCGTCCGGGATGAGTCGTTTCGACTCCAAGTCGATTAATAACAGCTGCCCAGGACGGAGTCGTTGCTTCGACTTCACGTTCTCGGCTTGTACCGGGATGACGCCGCTCTCTGACGACAAAATGAGCTCGCCATCTAGTGTCTCAATATAGCGCATCGGTCGTAGTCCGTTTCGATCCAAGATGGCCCCGATTTGACGGCCGTCCGTGAAGACAACACCGGTCGGCCCATCCCAAGGCTCCATGATCGACGAATGATATTGATAGAAGTCTTTTTTGAACGGGTCTATTTTTACTTCCGCGAATGGCTCAGGGATGAGCATCATCGCCGTATGGGCGATGGAACGTCCGGTGCGTGTGAAGAACTCGAAAGCGTTGTCGAGCATCGACGAGTCGCTTCCCGTCTCTTGAAGGACCGGGAACAGCTGATTGACATCCTCGAACAAATCGGTCGAGGTCACGCCTTCACGAGCCCGCATCGCATCGATGTTTCCGCGGAGTGTATTGATTTCCCCGTTATGGACGATCATGCGGTTAGGATGCGCCCGCTCCCATGATGGGAACGTGTTCGTCGAGAAGCGGGAATGGACGATGCCGAACGTGCTCTTGAAGGAGGGCGCCTGTAAATCGAGATAAAAGCGCTCGATTTGTTCCGGCGTGAGCATCCCTTTATAGACGATCGTCTTCGTCGACAAGCTCGGCATGTACAGGTTCAACGCTTCGGTCTTTTCAATCGTCCGCCGGAGCTGATAGAGTGTCCGCTCGTTTGAGTCATAGTCCGCGAACGGGCACGAGACGAACCATTGGTAGATGGTCGGCTGTGTCACGCGGGCATGCTCACCGATCGCATTTGGATTGACCGGGACTTCGCGCCAGGCGATGGTCGCGAAATCAAATTCGTCGGCAATCGCTTCCATCTGACGTTGCTTATCCTGCAGTCTCGACTCATCCGGTTGGAAAAAGACCATTCCGACGGCATAGCGACCTGGCGTCGGCATATTCATCGTCTCAAGGAACAGTTCGTGCGGCAGCTCGGTCATGATGCCCGCGCCGTCACCGGCATCGATGACGCCTTGCCCGCCTCGGTGTTCTAGCTTACAGAGCATCGACAGCGATTTACTGACGATGTCATGTTTTTTCTCTCCATTTAGGTTGACATATAGCCCAATGCCACATGCGTCTTTTTCGAATCGTGAATCGTACAAGCCTGTTCGCTTCATCGAATCAACCCCTCTCTCTCGATCTTGTTTCGTAAATTTTATTTTATTCTAAATATTCTGATAAATCAAGTGGGTTGTATACTATTCTGCATAACACAAATCGTCAAAGTCGTAATTGAAAGCGGATTCATTAGCTTTATCAAGCTATTTATGAAAACCACTTATAATCTATAAAGAATAATTATCCATCAAATATATTAGTATATAGGTTCAAAAGAACTTAAATATTCGCACAAAAAAGCGATAGCCTGATAGACTATCACTTCTCTTTACATTCACTTATTCGACCGTCTTGCGGGAATGGTGTAAAAATGCCCGCGGCTTCTTCCAAATGATTAAGCCGACATAACCGAGTGTGAGCAAAATTAAGGCACTGACGAGGACGACATAAAGCGTCGCTTCCTCGATTCGTGCAAAGATGGCGATGTACGCCCAGACGAAGACGAGCGGATAGATGAAGTCACGATGCCACCACATGAAGACGAGCGCCAGGACGACCCCGACCATGAGCATGAGCGATGTCCAAGCAAGTTCGTCGAGCCCGAGGACGGTCGTGACCCGCTCCCGATTCATGACGACGAACACGTTGACGATTGTCGCGACAGAAACCCAACCGATATAAATCGAGAACGGGAACCGATCGAGCCAACTTGTCGACGTCCGGAAGGCGATGTAATAGAGCCAGGCAAGTGTCGCGAGAAATGCGACCATGACGACGAGCGAGGCGATGAACCACTCGTTCGTGAACGTGAGCAACCAAAGGCCGTTCAAGATGCACGAGACGAGAAAGCCCGCTTTCATCCGATTCGCCTGCCGGTTCGCGACCGACCCTTTCTTCAATTGCAAGACGAGCCAGACGGCGAGCGCGATATAAATCACGCCCCAAATCGAGAACGCATAGCCGGCCGGTTTGAAGTAAATGTCGATGCGGTCCGACACAGCAGCATTTTCACCGCTCGCGAAGTAGTTGATGACGACCGTCGCCAAAAATGCCAGCCAGTTGATTAATGGCCATTTTGATAAGTCCATAAGTACGATCCTCCGAAGAAGACCTGACACCTCCTTTATTAGCATAGTTTTCTATACCCATGTGCCAACGCTCATACACATCCGGACTAGCTCTTGGGAGAATCCCTAATTACACAATAAAACGACCCCGGCCTTAACCGGAGTCGTTTCGAAGAAGCGGCAGTGTCACCGCATTCGAGATTGCCCATCTGAGTTCATGGACAAAAGCATCAATTGTTTAAAAGTCAATCTCGTCCGGGTCTGGACCGAGACGGTCATGTGTCGCCACGGAATCGATTTTCGCCAAATCGTCTGCATCAAGCGCGAAGTCGAACACATCGAAGTTCTCTTGAATCCGGTGCGGTGTGACCGATTTCGGAAGCGCGACGTTCCCCGTGTCTAAATGCCAGCGAAGCACGACTTGGGCCGGTGTCTTCCCATGTTTCTCAGCGATCTCGGCAAAGGCCGGGATATCGAGAAACTTCCCTTGCATGAGCGGGCTCCATGCCTCGACTTGGATGCCCTCGTCTTGGCAATATTCGACGAGATCAGGTTGCGGGAGTTGCGGATGGAGCTCGATTTGGTTGATGAGCGGCGTCATGAGACCTTCCTGTTTCAACGTCTCGAGATGATGCTCTTTGAAGTTCGACACGCCGATCGCCTTGATTTTACCAGCCTCATAGAGGTCAATTAAATCTTTCCATGCCTCGACGAACCCGTCGACTGGCCAGTGGAGCAGACAAAGATCTAAATAGTCAGTCTCGAGTCGAGCGAGTGATTCATCAAACGCCTCTTTCGTCCGGCGTTGGCGAATGTCTTCGTTCCAAATCTTCGACGTCAAAAAGATATCTTCACGAGTGACGCCTGATTCTTGAATCCCTTTGGCGACACCCTCTTCATTCTTATAGACGGCTGCCGTATCGATATGGCGATATCCGACTTTGAGTGCCTCGGCGACGGCCTGTGGCGCCTCCGTCTCGTTGTCGACTTGCCATACCCCAAAGCCGATCATTGGAATTTTGATACCGTTGCGTAACGTTGCGAGTTGCATACAGTCATTCCCCTTTCCAATCTGTTCGAGCTGATTGTATCATACCCGTCATTCTATTTCGAAAAACTAAATCGTCAAATCTTTTCGCGTGAAGCGTCCATAAGATAGGAGCATGCCGACGACGAGAATCCCCGCCAACAAGAAGAAAGAACGAAGCGCGGAATCCCCTTGGATTTGTGCGTTGGCGTCAAACAACGAGAAAATCGACAGCGCATTCACCCAGTCGAGCTGGTCACTAAATCCCGAGAACACGTTCGCCATTAAGAAGAGGGCGAATATCCCCCCCGTGACCATGTAGGACCGCGAGCTGTCGTCGAATAGGCTCGCGAGCACATAAGCGAGCGTTCCGAGCACGAGCAGCATCAGACCCGCGTTCAACTGAAGTGTCCACAATAAGCCGAGGTCAATCTGTAAATCGAACAACACGTTGGCGAGCATCAGACTAAGCCCATTCAGTCCGACGAGCAGGGTTGACGCCAACAAGAGTACGACCAGACTGGCCGTCACATAGCCGGCTCGTGAGATCGGGGCGGCCAAATAGAGCATGACCTCGCCTGAGTCGACGGGTTTGGCCATGAGCCGTGAGGCGAATGTGAGCGCGAACAGGATTGCCAACACGTAAAAGATGAGCCCATAGTAATTGCCGGCCAATAAATTCATGACGTTGTCCATCGCCATATTTGGATCGATTTTGAACACATCGAGCAGTTCAGGTGGCAACGAATCCAGTTTACCTTCAATCAGCCCCGTCTCTTGGATGGACGGGAACACCGCCGCCAAAAAGAAGAGATAGAGGCTGGTCCCGAGCGAGTAGCCAAGAATCCAGCTCCGGTTTTGTTTAAACAGTGCCGCGATGAGAACCATTTAGTTCGCCTCCCCGTAATATTGCATGAACAGATGTTCAAGCTCGTCGGTGCCGCTCGACAATGATTGGACCTCATGACGAGCGAGCCGGTGAATCAAGTCGTTCAACTCCTCGACCGTCGACAAGTTGACAGTGACGACCACTCCATCACGCATACCAATTTCTTCGCTCAAGCGCTGAGCTGTCGCCTCGTCCTTCAATTCGATTCGATACGTCTTCTGACTATGCCGTTTCAACTCGGTCATCTCCGCTTCGATAATCATCCGACCGTCGCGGATGAGCGCGGCCCGGTCGCATGTCTTCTCCATCTCGGGAAAGTGGTGCGAACTCATCAACACTGCCTTGCCCGCAGCCTTCTCCGAGATCACCCAATCGACGAGCCGTTCCTGCATGAGCGGATCGAGTCCGCTCGTCGGTTCATCGAGAATATACACGGGCACATCTTTCATGAAACACGTGACGATGGCGAGCTTTTGTTTCATCCCTTTCGACATCTTACGCACTTTGAGCGATGTGTCAAAAGCGAACACGTCACGCAATGTCCGTTCGCGCTCAGCACTTGTCGCATGAAGCTTTCGGGTAAGACGGATGACGTCCTCACCGGTCATATCCTGAGGGTAATTGATTTCGCCCGGTAAATAACCGACGAGCGCCTTCACCGTCTCGCTCTCGTTCCAACAGTCGTGACCCATAACGGTGGCAATACCGGAATCGGCGTGGAGCAATCCCATCAAGTGACGAATCGTCGTTGATTTCCCTGCCCCGTTCGGCCCGATGAAACCGAAGACGGTACCAGGTTCGACGGTGAACGACACGTCGAAGATGCCGTGGGATGAATCAAACCGTTTCGTCAATCCTTTCAATTGAATCACTGTCCTCACTCCTTAGTTTTGAAATATATAGTTTATATGATTACAAAACTAGTATATCACGTTATTTTTTGAAATGGAAATGGTATATTGGTTACAAAACTACAAAAGAAGCGAGGATGCCCATGGATGGATTCACAAAACGGACCGAGACGAAGCGACGCGCGATTTTAGACGCTGCCGTTCGACTGATGGCCGTGAAACAGTCCCGTTTCACGGTGAGCGAGCTTGCCCGCGCCGCGTCGGTCTCACCGGTATCGATTTATAATTATTTCGGATCGAAAGAACAAGTAATCATCGCCGTCTTGACCGAGATGACGGAAGAACAGATGGGATGGATTGAGTCACAAATCGCTGACCATGTCCCGTTCGATCAATTGCTGATCGAGATTTTGTCTCGTAAAATTGAGACGGCTGGGCTGTTCGACGAGACGATCACGACAATGATTCAAGCGGACCCATCGTGGCAACAGTTGGCCGGTCGAGGCTACGCCGCATTCCGGCAATTGATTGAATATGGAAAGACGAGCGGGGCCATCGACCCGGAGCTGTCGACCGATTCGTATATACGGTACGTCCAACTCGTGCAGCAGGCGATTTTATCCGACCCGAGCCTGTCGACGTCACCGATGACCGATTCGATGCAAGATTATTTCCGATTTTTCCTTCACGGCATCATCCGGAAACATAACTAAAAAGTCGCCTTCCCCTTCTTATGTATATAGTAAGGGGGTAGGCGACTTTTTATATTTCATTATTATTTATCGTTCGTTCGGAACACGGATTCCTCGATTGGATAGAGTGACAGGTCAAGCTCGCAGTCCCCGGTCATAACGAGGTCGGCGAGCACTTTCCCGATGAACGGACCGACCGTCAAACCGGACGAGCCGAGACCGTTCGCGACGAGCAACTGCTCCGCTCCCGGAACGCGTCCGAGAATCGGAATCGAGTTCGGGGTGACCGGGCGAAAGCCGACCCGCGTCTCAATCAGTTCGGCCTCAGCGAGTCCAGGGGCCGATTCCAGCCCTTTCGAGAGCACTTCATGAATTCCGATTGCCGTCGGCCGTGCGTCGAACGCCTTGTCACGCTCATGCGTCGAACCGATGACGATTCGCCCTTCTTCAAACCCGAGCAAATAACGACGCCGTGGTGGCATGACGACCGGCCAATCAGACGCATCCGTGTCCGGCAGCTGCACGTGCACGATTTGCGCTTTCTCCCCGGCGACACGGGCCGTATAGCCGATCGGCTCCATCAAATCGGGCAACCACGCCCCACAGGCGAGCACAATCTCATCCGCCTCAAAGCGGACACCGTCGCACTCGACATGATAGCCGTCCGTTTCGACGAGGACGGCCGAACCGTCGACCAAGGTCACGCCACGCTTCACGGCGACCCGTTCGAGGGCCGCTCGCAATTTCTCTCCATCCACACGAGCCCCGCCTTCGACAAGGAGGGCGTCATATTCGTCCGAGAGCGGTGGAAATAGCGCTCTCGCTTCTTCCGCTGTCATCCGGGTCAACTCCCCGATTTCTGGTGCTTCTTCCCGGCGTAGCGCCGTCCGTTCTTGCATCTCGTTCAATTTCTTGTCTTCATGCAAGGCGAGCGTCCCGACACGTTTGTAGCCGGTCTCCGTCTCGCCTTCTTGTTTCAAGTCCTCGACGACCGTCGCATAGTAGTGAGCGCCGCCTTTGGCGAGCGCGTACCATGCCTTATTGCGACGCTGGGCAATCCATGGGCAGACGATGCCTGCCGCGGCGTCGGTGGCACGGCCTTTCTCTTTCCGGTCGATGACGGTGACGTCGGCTTTCCCGGCTAAATGGTAAGCGGTCGAGATGCCGACGATTCCTGATCCAATTACAATCACTTTTTTCATAACAGCTGCGCCTTCATCGGTTCGATGTCGGCTTCACATCCTTTCATAAAAAATCACCGGCCCGAAGGCCGATGATCAGTCGCGCATGGCGAGGCGATACAGTAAATCAAGAATTTCAATATAGAGCCAGATGAGCGTCACAATCAAACCGAACGCTGCGACCCATTCGAGCTCTTTCGGAGCCCGGCTCTCGACTTGACGAGCAATATAGTCGAAATCGAGGACGAGCGCGAGTGAGGCGATGATGACGATCACAAATTGCACGCCGATGGCGAGCGGTGACGAGCCCGTCATGAACGGGAGTCCTGAACCGAAGAAACTCATCCCGATTTGGACGAGATAGAGCAACATGACCGTAAAGATCGCGGCTGTGACTCCGGCACGGAACTTTTGCGTCACTTTGACGAGACCCGTCGAGTAGACGAACCACATCGCGAACGCGACGATGAACGTCGTCAAGACGGCACGGCCGACGATGCCCGGGAGCATCGCTTCAAAGAAATAGGAAATCAATCCGACGAACACACCTTCAACGATGCCATACAATGGTGCGACAACGGGTGCTGTTCTCGGTTTGAACGTGATGACGAGCGCCAAAATTAAGCCGAGAATGAGCGAACCAATCATGAGCGGGAACAGCAATGCTTCTCCGATTGTCGGTACGAGCATCCACGTCGTCCCGGCGGCTGCCGTGACGAGCAAGAGTAGTGTGAACACTTTCGACCACGTGCCGGCTTTCGTCATCGGCGTGGTGCTATAAGCTGTTGTCTCCATCGATTTACGGAGAACTGGATTCGATTTAAGTCTCAACTGTCGTTAACCCCTTTATTCTATTTTCAGTGTTTGGCCATGACTTTGATGAATTCCCGCATATAGTCAGGCAGGTCAGGTGGACGGCGGCTCGAGACGATATGGCCATCAACGACGACCGGCTCATCATGCCAAATCGCACCGGCGTTTTCCATATCATCTTTAATGCCCGGTGTGCTCGTGACGTTGACACCATCGAGAATTTTGGCTGAAATCAACACCCAGCCCGCGTGACAGATTTGACCGATCGGCCGCTTCTCGTCATGCATATAACGGACGAACCCTTTCACCGAATCAAATCGGCGCAACAAGTCTGGGGACCAGCCACCTGGGACGAGGATAGCGTCGTATGATGAGATGTCGACATCATCGAACGCGATGTCCGATTTTGCCGGGACGCCGTACTTGCCGATATAGGCGTGATCCGCCTTCTCGCCGGCCAGGATGACGTTTGCGCCTTCCTCGCGCAACCGATGGACCGGATACCATAATTCTAAATCTTCAAAGTCGTCGCTGACGATTTGCAGGACATACTTACCTTCTAATTGCATCGAATCCCTCCCTTTATTTGTCTTTCACAAGTATACCCCATAAGCCACGTGGCGAAAACAGGGACTGTCCACCAAGTGCGCGTCTCGCTCTCGATTGAATCAATTTGTTTGTGTCACGGTCACGATCACATTTCCAGCCTTTCCTCCGGCATCAACGTAACGGTGCGCCGCGACGATGTCCTCGAGCGGATAAACCGAATCGATGACAGCTTTTAACCGGCCGGCTTCAAACAGCTCGTTTAAGAAAGCCAAATCCTCTTTCCGTTCACTGGCAGGTCCTTGCCCAGCGACAGAACTGAATTTCCCGTGTGCGGCGACATGTTTCCGGGCCATCCGCTTATCGATGTTCCCAGCCGCATCGAACACAGCGTCGTATGTGGTCAGTTTCTCATCGTAGCCGTCTATGGTGTAGTCAACCACCACGTCCGCGCCGAGACTTCTGACAAGTTCGAAGTTTCGCTCTCGACAGACTGCCGTTACGTGAGCCCCGTAATATTTCGCGATTTGAACGGCCATCGAACCGACTGCCCCGGAAGCCCCGTAAATTAATACGGTCTTCGCTTGTTCGATGTTCACTTTACGCAAAAAATGAAGAGTCGTCGTCCCGCCGAACGGCAAGCTGGCTGCTTCGACAAAACTAGCGTTGTTCGGCATGCGTTCGACACATTTACTCGCTTTGACACACGCATATTCAGCGTAGCCGCCGAACCGCATCCCGGTCAGTGCATAGACGCGGTCGCCGACCTTGAACTGCTCGACACGACTACCCGTCTCGACGACCTCGCCTGCCAAGACGACACCGAGAATCGGTTGGCGGGGTGCCTTGAAACAGCCGACGATTCGCATCGGCAGCTTGCCTAGAGCCGGTACATCGAGTGACCGCAACCGCCGGTCACCTGAATGGACGGCTGTGGTGTGGACTTGAATCAATAACTCATCCGATTTTGGCACCGGTTTTTCGACTTCTTGAAGCTGCAACACGTCCGGTGGTCCATATGCGGTACAAATCACTGCTTTCATCATGTTCCTCCTCACAAGACTGAACAAAACAATGAGCTGTCACGACAAAGGATTTTTGCACGGTTTAATCTACTATTGTCACATCTTCAAATTGTGAAACATCAGCGTATAAAAAATTGAAATACACTTATCTGTGACGTAGTTCTACTATATATTGTGTCATTTACTGATATTTTATATGAAATCTTACTATTTTTTGATAGGGTAAAGAAGAATGAACGAAGGAGGTATTTCTACTATGAAACAATACCATGATTTATGCACCCATATCCTTGAGCACGGTGTCGTTAAAGAGGACCGGACCGGGACCGGGACGACGAGCGTGTTCGGCTACCAGATGCGGTTCAATCTTCAGGACGGATTCCCCCTGGTCACGACGAAAAAACTACATACCCGCTCAATCATCCATGAACTGCTCTGGTTCATCACCGGCAATACGAACGTCAAGTATCTTCAAGATAACGGTGTCCGCATTTGGAACGAGTGGGCAGACGAGGACGGCAATCTCGGCCCTGTCTACGGGGCGCAGTGGCGCTCGTTCCCGAAACCAGACGGCACGAGTGTCGACCAGCTCGCGCAAGTGATCGAGCAGATTAAGACGAACCCTGATTCGCGCCGCCTCGTCGTCTCGGCATGGAATCCAGGGCAACTCGAGGACATGGCGCTCCCGCCGTGCCATCTGTTGTTTCAATTTTACGTCGCGGACGGCAAACTATCATGCCAGCTCTATCAACGTAGCGCTGACACGTTCCTCGGCGTACCATTCAACATCGCGTCATACGCTTTGCTCACGCACATGGTCGCCCATGTGACCGGCCTTGAGGTCGGCGACTTTGTCCATACGCTCGGCGACGCCCACATTTACCATAACCACCTCGAACAAGTGAACCTTCAATTGACACGTGAGCCACGCCCGCTCCCGACATTGAAAATCTTGCGAGATGTGACGTCGATCGAGGACTTCCGTTTCGAGGACTTCGAAATCGTCGGCTATGACCCGCATCCGCATATCAAAGGAGCGGTCAGCGTATGATCGTCCACGTCGTCGCCATCGGAAGCAATCGGGAAATCGGGAAAGATAACGCCTTGTTGTGGCGCCTGCCCGATGACTTGAAGCAGTTCAAAGCTATCACGACGGGCCAAACGGTCGTCATGGGTCGTAAAACGTTCGAATCGATCGGTCGTCCGTTACCGAACCGCCGCAATATCGTCGTCACGTCAGACCGATCGTTTTCAGCTGAAGGTGTCGATGTCTGGCACGACCTCGAGTCGCTCAACACCGAGACGACAGACCTTTACATCATCGGCGGCGCGACGCTTTATGAGCAAACACTCTCGATGACGGACCGGTTCTATGTTACTGAGGTCGACGGCACGTTCGAGGCGGACACGTATTATCCACCGCTGCCGGACGGGCTCACCGTGACGGACGAACAGTTCCATCCGGTCGACGAGCGGCATGCCTATAGCTTCACTTTCCGTCAATATGACAAAAGGGACATCGACTGAGTCGACGTCCCTTTTTAGTCGGGCAATTTTTCGAGCCATTGCTCGATTTTTTCAGTGATGACATCATGATGGTCCTGTTCGGCCAAGTCGTCGTATAGCGTACCGAGCTCGAGTGCCGTCCGTTTCGACAACGCTAACACATGACTGTACTTGCCACGCTGCTCTTTGACGGCCGAGAGCGTCCCTCTCGTCTCCGTCGTACTCGATTCGTCTAAAATGAACATCTCCATATGATCGTTACAGGCGTAACGGTCGTAAGGACGATAGATGACCTCGTATCGTCGATGCTGTTTCGGCAACTGTTCGGCGAGCATGATGTACTTCTCCGGGCTCATCGTCACGTAAGCGAGCCGTTTTTCTTCCCGGACCGCCGTCGAATAACGGATGATTCGATTGCGACCGTCACGCTTCGCCTTGTAGAGCGCCTCGTCGGCGTAAGCGCACCACTCCCCGAGTGTCATCCCGGTCTGACAGACGCGCGTATAGCCGATGGACACCGTCACGTGATGCTCGTATGTAAACGTCATCTCTTCGATTCGGCTGCGGACCCGTTCGAGCACCGCATCGACGACGTGGCGCTCGGACACGTTCAAGATGATGAGGAACTCTTCCCCGCCGTAACGAATCAACTCGTCACTCGAGCGAATCGCCAAACGAACCTCCTCGGCGACGCGATGCAGCACCTCGTCCCCATACGCATGACCAAACGTATCGTTCAACTGCTTGAAATGGTCGATGTCGAGCAGCGCGAGGGTGAAGCTTTCACCGGACCGCTCTAGACGGGACATGAAGCGACTGAACGTCGCTTTCAAGTATTTACGGTTGAAGGCGCCTGTCAATTCGTCGACGAGCAGCGCATTCGAGACGAGCCGTGCCTTCTCGATATGATGTCCGAGCCGCACGAGCCGCTCTTCCATCGGGATCCATTCTTCCCAATAATCATCGAACCCATACGAGTAGGCGGCGAGTCGATAATGTTCATTCGTTCCGATCACAATGAGCGGGACGTACAGCTTCTTCATCTTGCTGACGAACGATTGGATTGCCCGCTCCGGGAAGCGTGCCCACAGTTCGACGTCCATGATGATCGCCTTCGGCACATCTTCATAATCGTATTCGACGGCTTCTTCTAACGTCTGTAAAAAGACAGGACGCGCCCCGAGCTTTTCCACCCGCGGCTTATAACGGCTGAACGTCGCAAAGTTGTTCGACAAAATCAAGACGAGGTCCTCGTCTTCTTGCTCGATGCCGAGGATCGTATGGATATATCGTTTCACCGGGGCAATCAACGCCATCGCTTCTGCTTGCGTCAGGACGGCCGGCAACTCACGCACGTCAGATTCGACACGACTGAAGATTTCAAGCAAGTGCATGAACCGTCGCTGTTTCACTTCTTGTTTCATCCAATCCAATAAAAACTCGATGTCTGTTGTTTGAATCTGTCTCGCGCTCGTGATTTGCGCCAAAATCTTATGTATACGATCTGTGAGTTGCTGCTTCATTCCCGACCCCCCAGTTTCGTTCTCCCGATATTCGCTTCTGACTATGATTATGCGACTTCATCCACGAAAATACAACTATTTACTTATTTTTTTCCTATTGTTTTACAGAAAGTTAGTGCTTACGACCTAATAGACAATAATTAAAGAGCGGTCATGGACCGCCCTTCCCTTATTTACCAACTTTTAGGTTAGGAGATGTCATCTCTTCCGGACGAATCCATTGATCGAACTGCTCTTCCGTCAATAGTCCGGTCTCAAGCGCGGCTTCCTTCAACGACGTCCCATTTTTATGGGCGAGCTTCGCGATTTTGGCTGCGTTCTCGTACCCGATATGTGGGTTGAGTGCCGTCACGAGCATGAGCGACCGTTCCACGTTGTGTGCGATGACGTCCAAATCTGGTTCGATGCCGACCGCGCAATGCACGTCGAACGAATGTAGACTGTCCGTCAACAGGCGGCACGTCTGGAGGAAGTTGTACATGATGACAGGCTTAAACACGTTCAACTCAAAGTTTCCTTGGCTCGCCCCGAATCCGATTGTCGCATCATTACCGAGCACTTGAGCCGCGACCATCGTCAACGCCTCGCTCTGCGTCGGGTTGACTTTACCTGGCATGATCGAGCTACCCGGTTCGTTTTCCGGAATCAAAATCTCGCCGATACCGGCACGCGGACCAGAAGCGAGCCAACGGACGTCATTGGCGATCTTCATCGCGTCCATGGCGAGTGCTTTCAAGGCACCATGTGTGAACACGAGCTGATCGTGGCTCGTGAGCGCATGGAACTTGTTGACGGCCGTGATGAACGGTTTTCCGGTCTCTTGCGAGATTTTCTCAGCCACGACTTCGCCGAACTGTGGATGGGCGTTGATGCCCGTCCCGACTGCCGTCCCACCGAGGGCGAGCTCTGTCAACGGTTCGAGCGTGCGCTCAATCATCTGTTTCGACAGCTCAAGCATACGGACCCAACCGCTAATCTCTTGACCGAGCGTGACCGGCGTCGCGTCTTGCAAGTGCGTCCGACCAATCTTGACGATGTCCATGAATGCCTCGGCTTTCTTCGCGAGCGTCGCGTGGAGCGCCTCGATTGACGGCAACACATGGTCCTCGACCGCTAGGATGGCCGCAATATGCATCGCCGTCGGATACGTGTCGTTCGAGCTCTGTGATTTGTTGACGTCATCGTTCGGATGAATCGTAAGCGTTTGGCCGCGATCCTTCAACTTATCGTTCGCCAAGTGGGCGATGACTTCGTTGACGTTCATGTTCGACTGTGTCCCTGAACCCGTCTGCCAGACGACGAGTGGAAACTCGGCGTCATGTTGCCCAGCGACGATCTCATCGGCGACTTCGGCGATGACGTCGGCTTTAGCTTGCTCCAACACACCGAGCTCGGCGTTGGCGAGTGCGGCACCTTTCTTTAAAATCGCGAAGGCATGCACGACCTCTAGCGGCATTTTTTCCGTCCCGATTTTAAAGTTCTCTAGACTGCGCTGTGTTTGGGCTCCCCATTTGGCTGAAGCCGGAACGTTGATTTCCCCCATCGTGTCCCGTTCGATCCGATATTCCATGAAAATTCCCCCTCTTTTTTTGACTACGCTTTCATTTTAGCGAAACTTTTGCAAAAAAGAAATCATTCCCCCGCAATTGACAAAAAGTCGGGCCCACGCCCGACTTTTAGCCTGTCATCAATGCCCGTTTCGCCACGTCATGGGCCCGGTTCTCCGCTCGCGGAATCCATTTGATGAATTTATTCGGCAATTCGTCATAAAGCGTCAGCGCCTTGACGAACAACGGACGCATCGATTGGTCTTTGAGGAAGCGCTGTTCGAGCGCCCGTACGACCGTCTCGGCGTCTGAATAGAACATGAACGTCGATTCGCCCGTCATTTCGTGCGCTTGTTCGAGGGCGAACGCGAGCGCGGCGAGCTCCGCCTGAACGCTCGTCAACCCAACGCTTTGGGCGATATACGTGGACACCGTGCCGTCGGTCTTCTTGATCCAGACGCCAAGACCGTTCTCACCAGCCTCTTGGTTCGTCGCCGCATCAAAATAAATGTGAACCAAAGCGATACGCCTCCCAATCGGTCTCAATCGGTGCATGAATATCGATGAGCGATAGACGTTTCGAGAGCAGTGCCACTTCTTCTTGCCCATCCAGTTTCTTCGCAAATTTCTGATGCGCCTCTTGAAGCGCTTCTTGTCTCACGATGTCGTATAGCGTTTCGACCGTGTCATACGACTGGACGAGGATGGTCGCTGTTTTCGGTCCGATACCGCGGACACCGGGAATATTATCTGAGGCGTCACCTTGGAGCGCCTTCACATCGACGAACTGCTCTGGTCGGACGCCGTACGTCGCAACGAACACTTCCCGATTCATGATCATCTCTTCCCCTTTTTTCGGAACGATTTGAAACACGTTTGGGGAAAGCAACTGATGCAAATCGCGGTCTGACGAATACATATACGATTCGCCCGGGAATGCGGTCGCGACGGCCCCAATCAAGTCATCGGCCTCGTACCCGGCGAGCTCAGACTGAAAAATCCCGCGCTCGGTCAACGCTGCCCGCAACTTGACGTAATCGTAGAACAACGGTTCCGGCAAGCCGGTGCGAGTCGCTTTATAGTCCGGAAACAGGGCGTAACGATGCGTCGTCTCGCGTGGGCCGTCCCAAAAGAAAGCGATATGCGTGAAGTCGTTCGTCCACCCGTCAACTTTTCGAAGCAGTCCCTTCAACGTCACATCGGGGTCGAGAGCCCGACGACGCTCTGTGGCAAAATAATATCGCGACAAGAGGTTAAACCCATCGACCAACATCAATTTCATCATGCATTCACCTCACAAGCTTGTAATCCGCGCGTGAGCGCGTCCCGGTCAAGATTTTTTCCAATCCAGACGAAGACGGAACGCGAGTCGTCGCTCGGTTCGTTCGCGAACGTCGCCCCCATCAGTTGGTTCGTCGCTTGGACGACGAATTTTGATGTTTCTCCGTCTAAACGAACAATCGCCTTCAAGCGATAGACATCATCTTCATAGTGCATGAGCACTTCTCGGACGTATTGAGTGACGCGTTCCCGTTTGAGCGGCACGTCCGTCGTGAGCGTGATGGCCCGAAGTGATGAGACCGAGGAGTGCCCGGCCGTCAGTTGCCCGAGGAGCTGTTCGTCGATTCGTGAGAGCTGGAACGTATTCTCCGTCAAGTCATAGTCACCGACCGTCTGAACCGTCTCGATGACTCGAACGGTCGGATTCAGCGCATTAATCCGCTCATGCGCCTGTTCGAGCGCATCCGCATCGACGAGGTCGACTTTATTCAATAAAATAACGTCCGCATAGGCGATTTGATGAATTCCTTCAATAAATAGCTCACGGTCCAATTGACTGGCATCGACGACCGTCAAAATCGCCGTCAACTTGAAGCGCGTGCGCAAGTAGTCGTCATAATAAATCGTCTGAATAATCGGCGCCGGGTCGGCCACACCGGTCGTCTCGATGACGATGCGGTCGAACGTGTTTTTCGATGCGAGCTGATAGAACGTCTTGCTTAAATCGCTTTGAATCGAGCAACAGATGCAACCGTTCGACAGCTCGATCTGCTCTTGGTCCATCTTGACGATCAACTGTTCGTCGATATTCACCGACCCGAGCTCGTTGACGATGACGAGCAGCCGCTCGTCCGTCGCTTCTAGCAAGCGATTCATATAGGTCGTTTTTCCGGCGCCTAAAAAACCGGTCACCAATTGCACGGGAATCATGTACTGCACCTCACCTCATAAATTTTCGTGAACCCGCGCCCATTTCTCATAGCGCGCATCCAGCAAGTCAATCAAATGAAGCATCCACGCTTCTGTCGTGACCGGTAACACGCTCGAGCCCCACTCGCGCTTGCCGTGGTGGGATAAAATCATATGCCAAATCCGATGATGGGCGTCGAGCGACAACGTGACGCTTGCGGCCTGTTGACTCTTCTCGAACAACAGTCCGCCGTACGGCATATGTCCGATCAAGCTTCCCATCGGATTGATCGAGATGCCGGTCGTCTCACTCGTACCGTTAACCGAGAACAGTTGCTCGAACCGTTTCGGGGACGACAGCAAGTGACTGTACTCGAACAACTTGCCGATATCATGGAATAAAATCCCGAGCGCGAGTTCGTCCCAACGGAGCGGCTCCTTCAATTCTGCGATGGCCTCGCAGGCCGCATAGAGCGACTCGAACGTGCCCCGGAACGCCTGTTCAACTTTTACACCGTTCATCGTATTCCATACGTCTACTTTGTGCAACTGCTCGGCTTCTTTGATGACCCGAAACGCCATCGCCAAATGGTCGTCCTGTTCTTGGATGCGATAACCGAGTCGAAGCATACAGACCGTGTGCTTCAAGAGGCCGCCGACATAGTTATGATGATGATACAGTGCAGCCGGTGCGAGAACGAAATCGTCCCAATAGCGGTCGAGTAGCGACATCGCGATTGCTTGATAGTCAGGCGAGAGCGTCGACAGAATCGCGAACAGCTCGTCGGCGTATTGATCCATCGTCTCGTCTCCAGGAAGACCTGGCAACAATGAGACGGCCTCGTCCCGGGCAATCGGTTTGGCCCGGTCGATTGTGATTGACGTGGCGCCGTCCGGTTTCGGATAGACATCGATTTTCCCTTCAAGCTCGATCACACCAGACTCGTAAATCGGTAACAGCTGCTCTTCGTTGCCACGCAACCATTGCTTGGCACGGATGAGTCCGCTCGATGTCGTCAAATTCAGTTGCAGCCATTTGGCACCCGATTTGCCTTCTCTCACTTCGACTGTACTGACGAGCGCTTTCGTCTGGACCGGTGTCCCGTCCGTAAGGTCAGTCAATCGCGTCGACGCTTTTTCGACGGTCGGGAGTTGGAACCGCGTCCGGTCGAAGCCGCTCCCCGTGATCGGATCAATCTGTTGGTAATAATTCATATACAATCCCCTCCTTCTTCTCTTTGCCCATTGTATCGTGTTTTCCACTTCGAGGCGAACATACTTTCGTTATAGGTCATGAAGTTTCCTAAATTATATTGAAAGCGCTTACTAGAATTGATACGATAAAGATAGCTAGATAAAGGGGGAACTCACATGATTTCATTGGTAGATACGTACGAACGATTGATCGCAACAGGGGAAGCGACACGTTACGCCACTACGCATTCAACAATCGCCAGCATTTTACAGGCATCGACTTGCCCGGTCTCACATCACGAACTCGTCGCGGCGGTCTCAGGACATGCCGGCAACCCATATACGCCGGACCAGCTCGTCGACTCGGTCATCGAGCATGAGATGAAAGGCGCGATGGCCATCCTCGTCGTTGCCGGCTATCCGATTCAAACACCGCTCGCCAAGGCCGTCGTCTTATCGGCATTCGCCCGGACGAACCGGATGAATATCGAGAAGCTGAAAGAACTTGGTCATGCCGACCTACTCGTTCGCATCCAGTCGGCCGAACGGTCATGGAAACGAACGTATACACACTTATACCGCTCGGCACCGAGCCAGCTCTGTGACCAACTCGACTCACTCCTCGGCGGTTGTGCCGTCCATCGTGTGCTCGAAGCCATCGATTTCGATTCGAACGTAAAAACGGCATAAAAAAAGAGCGGTCCCCGGGCCGCTTCTTTTTTTATGCCGTTCATTAGCCTTCTGTCACTTCAACCGCTTCCGGTTCGAACAATGTGACGTTCCGTGCTGGTGAGAACGTTGAAATCGCATGTTTATAAATCAACTGTTGGCGCCCTTCCGATTCGACGATGACCGTGAAGTTGTCAAACGATTTAATGACTCCCCGAATTTGAAACCCGCTGACTAAAAACACGGTCGTCGGCACCATTTCTTTACGTAATTGATTCAAAAAATGGTCTTGAATGTTATAGCTAGCCTTCATGTTGCATTCCCCCTAGTCTATGTCTCTTTGAAATAATCGGAATTTTCGAAAAAACTCCTCAACTTCATCATAAATATTTTGATACGATAGTTCAAATGATTTTCGTCCCATATCGACCCAAATCCCATTAAATTGATGACGGAACCATGTCAATTGACGTTTTGCGAACTTGCGCGTGTGCTGTTTGAGCGTCTCGCTCATCTGCTCTCGGGTCATCAATCCATCAAGATACGGAACGACTTCCTTGTAACCGATGGCGCGCATCGCTTGCGTGTCCCGGTAACCAGCCGCGAGCAAGCGCTCGACTTCCTCGATGAGGCCCGCTTCGAGCATCAAGTCGACACGATGGTTGATGCGCGAGTAGAGCACGTCTCGGTCTGCATGCAAGATGAACAGTTTATAGGCGTAATGTTCTGACGGGAGACTGTCCATCGCCTGGGCGTCGCCTTGGAGCGCGACTTCAAGGGCCCGGATGACGCGGCGGACGTTATTCGGATGAATGCTCTCGGCCCGTTTTGGATCGAGCGATTGCAGACGCGCATGCAGCGCCTCAGGTCCATCCGTCTCAGCTTCTAACTCGAGCGCTTCTCGCAATTCGTGATTGACCGGTCGTTCTGTGAACTCATAGTCATAGAGAATCGCACGGATGTAGAGACCTGTCCCGCCGACCAGAATCGGCAATTTTCCGCGCGCATAAATATCATCGATCGCCGCCCGGGCCAACTTTTGGAAAGTGGCGACGCTCATCGCCTCGTCCGGGTCGCATATATCAATCAAATGATGCGGAACCCCTTCCGCCTCCTCGACCGTCACTTTTGCCGAACCGATATCCATCCCGCGGTACACTTGGACCGAGTCGCCCGATACGATTTCACCGTTGAACGCTTTGGCGAGCTCAATCCCTGTCTTCGTCTTTCCGACAGCCGTCGGTCCGACGAGGACGATGACTGGTGTCTTTTCCATCCTTGTCACTCCTCAAACGAAAGACCGTCCCTTAAATGAAACGGCCCGTTAAATTCTTCTTTTAATTGTATCATCAAACACGACCGCAAACAGCATCCATCCGCATAATAATAGTCCCATCAGTAAAATTAAGCCGTCACTCATCCGAGGTCGCCTCCTTTACGTATCTCATTCCCACTTTTCACATTTTAGACACAAATGAATGCGCAAAAAAACGACGCTCCCAAAGGAGCATCGTTCATTGTGTCACTTCTACTAAACGGCGCTGACGCCACATCGTCAATCCAAAATAAAGGATCGCGGTGCCGCTCGCGGCCCACCACATAACGCCATAGAGCGGCGTCATCAAATTCGCGAGACCGAACAGTGCCGGAATAATCAAGGTCAACCAGGCGAGCACGAATGCGACCCGGGCCGTCAATCCGTCAATCTGCCGCCCTAGGCCCATCCCCATGAAGAACAGTCCCCACAAGAGCGACCAGAACAACCACGTGACTACTCCCATCACATCGCCCGTCGTGAATGCGATCACCGCATAGAAGACGGCCGAAATCGATACGAAGAGCGAGAACCATCCGACGCCCCGACCGTCCAAATCGAACAGGAACGTCACACCGACGTACAAATACGTGAACGCGAACAAGTAGATGCTCGCATATCCAAACATCTCCGCCGAACTCGCCCCGATGACGAGCCACGTCGCGATGAACGTCTGCAACAGGCCTGTGAACAGACTAAACACACCCGCACTCTTAACGTCCACTTTTCCAAACAAAACGAGGCTGTTGATGAACAGTGCCACGCCTCCAAATAATAAACTTATATTCCCCACACTCATTGCTCCTTCATACAGATGTCTGACGTCTAATTTTATCTACGTCCACTGTAACTTGAATTCGCTTTCAGTGCAAGTGGAGAAATGGACGTTCACGGACTCGACAAACGTCACTCGTTTTCGAGCGTTTGAATCGCTTCATCGATTCGTTCCTGTTCGTCTTCCGAGAATGTCGGAAACTGGGGATCGATGTCCTCTAGAACGTCTATCATAATCGTCGAGACGATATAACGGGCGTACCAGTCATCATCTGCCGGGAGCACAAACCAAGGTGCATGTTTTGACGCCGTGTTCGATAACATATCCTCAAAGATATCTTGGTAATCGTCCCAATGCTTGCGTTCTTCGACGTCGCTGAACGAGAATTCCCAGTTTTTACTCGGATCTTTCAGACGTTCGAGCAAACGATCGCGTTGGACTTCTTTTGAGACGTTAAAGAAAAATTTGATGACCTTAAACCCGTTCTCATCTAAATATTGTTCAAAGTCATTGATTTGGCGATAGCGGACTTTCCATACCGATTCTTTATCCTCCTCATCCGGAATGACCTCTTCTCCGAGCAAATCATGGACGCGCGGGGCGATCACTTCCTCATAATGGGAGCGGTTCAAAATACCGACTTGGCCTCGCTCCGGCATGAGGTCATGCATCCGCCAGAGGTAGTCATGTTTCTTTTCCGTATCCGATGGTTTTTGGAACGCGTTCGTCTTCAACCCTTGCGCGTTCAAGTTCGAGAAGATGTAACTGATCGCCTCATCTTTACCGCCCGCATCGAGCGCCTGTAAGACGACGACGACACCTTTTTTGGCTTCGGCATATAGTTTCCAATGCAACTCTTTCAATCTTTCGACGCTCTCCGGAATCAGCTCGTTTTGCAACGTGTCATCCGATGGTCTGTCCTTGATCGTAGTCGGGTAATCGTCGAGACGAATCCCGTTTTTATGGTCAATGCGAAACGTTTGAATATCCATAGCCCCTCCTTGATTGCGACAAAATTTACGTACAATCCGTATTTACCCGATTCTTTCAAAAAATAGCTATAAAAAATCCTTTCCGCCGAAACGGAAAGGATGCATGAATGGACTCGCCTTAGTAGATTCCGACCGCGTCGAACGATTTCGCCGCCGCGACCGCTTGTGTACTCGTTGAACCGTACAAGTCTTTAGCTGACTGTACGACTGCTTGACGTAGGCTCGAGAAGTTCGATGTCGGTGTCAAGTAGACGGTGAGTGCACGGTAGTATACATCGCCCATTTGCTTGACGCCGATGCCTTGAACCGATACGCCGTAGTGTGAGCCACCGCTCGCGAACAAGTAGGCCGCCTTGTTGACGATACCTGAGTTGATGTGGACGCCACCGTTATCTTGCGTCCCTGTGTAGCGGACCGAGTAGTGGTCCGGGTCACCATTAGCCGCTGGGTTCGACATCGAACGGAGACCGTCCCCGGCGATACCCGGCGTATAGATGTCTTCCCCGACCAACCAGTCGAAGTTTGAGCCGACGCTATACTCCGCGACCGTACCGAAGATATCGGATACCGCCTCGTTGATGGCGCCCGATTCGTTCTG
Source organism: Exiguobacterium sp. s157 (assembly GCF_018618205.1). Lineage (NCBI taxonomy): Bacteria > Bacillati > Bacillota > Bacilli > Caryophanales > Exiguobacterium > Exiguobacterium sp. s157. Next base: position 648,201 of record NZ_JACSLQ010000001.1, on the reverse strand, counting down.
ATAAATTAAACCGGCCGTATATTCTGTGACCGCGTGTGATAATTCGTGAGCGACTACGTCAAGTGCGCCAGAGAGGTACGTGAACGTTTGGCCGTCACCGTCACCGTACACCATCTTGCTGCCATCCCAGAACGCGTTGTTGTAACTGCGGCTATAGTGGACCGTTGAGTTAAGGGCCGCGCCGTTGTTATCGTAACTGTTGCGTCCATAAGTATTCTTGAAGAAGTCATATGTCTTCGTCGCATTGACATGGGCGCTGACCGCTGCCCGGTCATACGTCGTGTTCAAGACGTTATCGACATCGGCCCAAAGTGATCCTGGAAGCGTCGTCCGGTTTTTCGCGTCATACGTATAGATGCCTTTACCGCGTGTCGAGTCTTGGAGATAGTAGTATGAACCGCTCTTCGTCGTCTTGAACGTTTGGCTCTGACCAAGGACGTCGATTCCTGTTCCCGTAAACGTCGTACCTGTGACACCATTCGCCGGTTTGGCGTGCGCCAATTGGTTGTATTTATTCAATACTTTTCCACTTGCCGCATCGATGAAGTACGTCCAACGTGACGGCTCATCCGCTTCAAGGATTGTCCCGGTCACTTCATACGCGTAGACTGCTTCTTCCCCGTTCGGATAGACGACGAGTTCAGCTGCTGGCTCGAGCTCATATGCGCCTTTGTGGCCGACAAGCTCTTTATAACGAGCGACCGCTTTTTGTTCGTTCAGTTTGATCGACTTATGTAATCCTTTAAGTTGTTTCGTGTCATCGACGACCGTTTTCAATTGACCGTCGTTATTGACGACACCGACGACGATTCCGCCGAAGACCGGTACACCGTCAACCGTCTGTTGTAATTTGACGACTTGTCCGACTTTGTCACGTTTCGATTCAAGCGTTTTGAACTCACCTTTCGCTTTCGCATACTCTTTGACGATTGTCGTCGGAGCCTCGTTCGATGGTTTCGTCAACGTGCCCGACTTGAGCTCCGCCGCGCCGACTAGTTGCGGCACGAGCAAGACGCCTGCGATGAGTGATGTAGATAAAACTTTTTTCATGTGTGTTTCCCTCCTTATGTGGTGTCTCCTACTTTACATAGTTTCCCACATTTAATGTATCCAACTTTTTAATTATTTTGACAATTCAAATTATTAAGACATTTGGACTAACCCATCATTTTCTCTAGTCGTATCAGCCGTAACAAAAAAAGCGTCACCGTTGAAGGTGACGCCAGTCATCAATAGACATCTTTTTGTGTGAAATGGTAGAACGCATACGCGAGAGCCGCTAGCGACCAAACGAATATGACGATGAGCGAGAACGGTAATGTCATCCCCTCGATCGGTGGGGCTTGCCCCTCGAGATAGGTATGAAGACCGAAGTTGACGTTCACCAAATATTTCGAGCTGTCCCAATTCGACCCGAGCGACGTGAGGAGCGGTCCTGAAATCAGGACGGCCATCATGATCCCAATCCCAGTCGCCGTATTTTTGACGATGACTGAGATCATGAGTGCGATTGTCCCGACGGCCGCGACGACGAACCAGGATAGGCCGACTGACATGAGCAAATATTGCCACATCGGCAGCGTATGGACGAAGTCGGTCGAGAACGTCCCGGTCGCCGAGGCTTGGAACCCAGTCAAAATCGGCGCGGTCCATCCGTCCCAACCGAGCACGATGCCAGAGATGACATAACTGACGAGTGCCGTGATGAAGATAAGAATCGACGTATACAGCAGCGTCGTCATCCATTTAGCAAGCAAAATCTTAAAGCGCCTTACCGGACGGGACAACAGCGTCTTGATTGTGCCATCATTATGCTCACCGCTGACGATATCGGCCATCAGGACGATGATGAAGAGTGGGAGCACGAGCGTCGTCCCTTGCGAGAAGAAGACACGCATGAACGTCGGCGCCCCAGGATAGTTCGGGTTAATATCATTATCTAAGTAATATTGATTCTGTTGGACCTGGAATTCCAAAATTTGACGGAACTCATCCTGAACGTTCGCCGAGGCGAGCCGGTTTTGCGTATCAACGATCTCTTGCTGTAAATCGACACGCCAGTCGATCGTTCCTTGTTCTTCCCGTTGTTTTTCGATCTGCCGGTAGTTGGCATACGTGAACATCGAGACGAGCACGATGAGAATGGTCGACACGACGAGAAGCCGACGTTTCTTATGAATCTTTAAGACTTCGTTCCGAATGAGGCCAAGGATTGACGGATTAGACAATATGGTCACCCCCGGTCAATGAGATAAACAATTCTTCTAGCGTCTGGACGCGTCGTTCGAGACCGAACACGTCGACGCCTCGATCGAGCAAGTAGCGATTCAATCGGGCCGTATCTTCCAGATTCATCGAGACCCGAATCGTCCGTTCATCGACAACGTCGGCGTGATCAATCGACTCGAATCCGCGGATGATCGGCAAGACTTCAAAACTGTCGGCCACGTGGACATCGACCGTCGACGCCAACTCATGAATCAGCTCCTCGACCGTGCCGACTTTCACGATTTTCCCGCGCGACATGATGGCGACACGGTCCGCGAGCAGTTCAATCTCGGCCAAGATGTGGCTCGAGACGAGGACGCTCAATCCTGTCTCTTCAACGAGACGGCGGATGAAGAGTCGAAGGTCACGAATCCCCATCGGGTCGAGCCCGTTCGTCGGTTCATCGAGAATCAAGACACGGGGATTGTTCAACATGGCCTGAGCGATGCCGAGCCGTTGCCGCATCCCGAGCGAGTAGGTCTTCACTTTATCATCGATTCGTGCCGTCAAATCGACGAGATCGATCACTTCTTGAATCCGGGCCTCATCGACACCGGGCAACATCCGCGCGAAGGCGTTCAAGTTCTCACGCCCGCTCATGAACTTGTACAGTTCCGGATTCTCAACGATGGCGCCGATTTGATTCATCGCCTGAACGAATTGACGTTCGACGCTGAACCCACAAATCGAGACGGTCCCGTTCGTCGGCTTAATCAATCCGACAATCATCCGAATCGTCGTCGTTTTACCGGCCCCGTTCGGTCCTAAGAAGCCGAACACTTCACCGGGGAACACATCGAACGAGATGTCATCGATGATTGTTTTTTTACCGATTACTTTTGTCAAATGGTCTATCTTCAATGTTGGTTGCATCATCTCACCTCTCCTACATTCTATCGGACTCGATCGCATCTGTCCTATTCGAACATTCACATAGGGCAGGTTCACACTTATTTGATATGATAGTTCTATAGAAAGTGAGGTCATCACATGAAAAATGGGAAATGGTATACGTTTTTAATCGGTTCTGTCTTCTTGACGGGCATCGCCCTATACGGTTTATGGATCGGTTACCAAGATATCGTCAATCCGCCGGAACGGACACTCTCGGTCAGCGAAGATACGAGACCCGAACCGGTCGGTGATGTTTACGTCGCACTCGGAGATTCATTGACACGCGGGGTCGGCTCTACATCAGGTGCGGGCTACGTCCAACCGGTCGGTGAAGCGCTCGAAGAGAATGATATCCGTACGCAGAATCTGGCCGTCTCCGGCGCCCGGACGGAAGACTTATTGGCGCAGCTCGAACAACCTGAAGTAAGACGCACGATTGAGAACGCCCGCTATATCACGCTCACGATCGGCGGCAACGACTTGTTCAACCGCGGCGAGAACGTCGACAATTTCGAATCGGTCGATATCGAGCAAGTCGTGACCGATGCGAAGACGAACTTGAATGATATCTTCGAACAAGTTCGCGGATTGAACGATACGGCGCAAATCGTCTATATCGCGCTCTATAACCCGTTCCAAGAGAACGAGAACGGTGAGGCGTTCAATCAATTGATTCTCGACTGGAACGCCTCCGCGGCCACGTTCGGCAACGCGCAACGCATCGATGTGATCGATCCGTTCGCTTACGTCTCGGACGTTGGCCGTGACCTTGCGACCGACCAGTTCCATCCGAGCGACCGGACATATGAGAAGTTAGCCGAGGACGTATTGTTCATCCTCGAATAAGCAACATGGCCTGATCGTCGCGAACAGGCCATTTTTCATCGTTCATATTTGACGAGCCAGCTCTCCCCGTCTCGTGTCATCATCGTCCCGAACCAGCCTGCCTTCAATAAGGCGACTTGTTGCTCCGTCTCGCCCATATCGAGCCACGTCGTGTCACCAGTCGGGCGCCAGTCGCTGTGCAGTTCCTTCATAAAAATGTAGCGCAGCTTTCCGCCATATTTCGGTTTGAGGGCACCGATGCGAAGGCCGAGGGCGAACTTGTCCTTCAGGCTCGGGATATTGAAAGGCGCCACGGTCGCACAGACGAGGTCGAACCGACTGCCATGTTCAAGCTCTTTCATGAGGAGCCTACCGAGATGTTGTTGCAGACCGTAGCCGCGGTAGTCCGGATGGACGTTCGTCACTTCTTGATACAAGATGCGGTCGAGCGCATCAAGCGGATAACCGATGTCGTATCCTAGATGCTCTTCGTCGAGCGGCGGGATGAGCAGGGCTCGGAACGCAATCAACGTCCCTTCGTGATACGCCCCAATCAATGTGCGGTCGGTCAACAGCTTTACGAACTCCTCAGTCGTGAGGGACTGGTACTGGCTTCCTTCCGTCAATGTGGCCATGACGGCCTGTTGCACCGCCTCGACTTGTGCGAGCTCTGTCATCGTCAAATAGTTGACCTCGATGTCGAGGCCGTTATAATCACTGCGCCACATGGTCGACCCCTCCGATGACATACGTCGCCGTCGTCAGCCGTGACAAGACGGCCTCATCGACGTCGACACCGAGACCTGGCTCATCGGACAGGCGGATGAACGGCAAGTCGTACATCAAGTTGCCGATGTCTTCGGCGAAACGAAGCGGACCTGTCAACTCGACCGATTGGACGATTTTGCTCGAGAAAGCGACATGGAAGCCTGCACTCGAGGCGACCGACGACTCGACCATCGACCCGATTTGACACTCGATGCCCGACATTTCGGCCATATGCAAGAGTTTTTTCGCCGGGTAGATGCCGCCACACTTCATCAGTTTGATGTTCACTTTGTGGGCGGCCTGCATCATCGTCAACCGACGCATCTCCGTCATGCCGCGCACGCCTTCATCAATCATGAGTGGCACCGAGATTTTCCCTTTCACTTCGACCATTCCTTCAAAGTCGTCAGCCTTGACCGGCTGTTCGACCCAATCGATGTGGAATGGCTCAAGCTGCTGCATCGCTTGGAGTGTCTTAGCGGCATTCACCCAGCCCTGATTGACGTCGACCCGAATCGGCACGTTTGGACCGACGGCACGCCGGACCGCCTCGACACGGCGTACGTCCGATGCGACGTCGACGCCAACTTTCATCTTGACGGCCGTGTACCCTTGTTCGATCTGTTCGCGAGCCTCGGCCGCCATCGCCTCCGGCTCGCCGATACTGAGGACGTGCGTGACCGGAAAGGCGTCGTGATAACGGCCACCGAGCAGATCATACACCGGAAGCCCAAGCTTTTTCCCGACGACGTCATGACAGGCGATATCGAGCGCCGCCTTCGCCGCCGGCACGTCACGGATGGCCCGGTCCATCACGTCGTGAATCCGTTCCATCTGCATCGGGTTTTCGCCGATTAAAAGCGGTCCGAGCACATGTCGAATCACACTGATTGTACTATCGAGCGATTCGCCCGTGACGTGTTCATCGGCGACGGCCTCTCCATAGCCGACGTGACCACATTCGGTTGTCAATTTTACAATCACTGACGGCATGTCGTCATAACGATAGTAACTGACGATGAACGGCACTTTTAACGGTAAACGAATCGCAAACAGTTCGATTTTCTCTATTCTCATATCCATTCTCCTTTACTTCTTACGTGTCATTAGCTATATTGTCGTTAAATAGTCGTTAAATTGCAAGGAGGAGTTTTGATGTCCATCCATATCGCCATCGTCGGATCACACGAATTCGTGGAGACGATTCGTTCGCTCGGTTCACCAGAGGACGTCCGGTTCGCCTATCATCCGTATGAGCATCCGCACGAAGCGGCGACCATCGCTCAAACGCTCGGCTCGTTCGACGGCGTCTTTTTTTCCGGCTCGTTCCCGTTCGCCTATGCGACCCCTTATTTTACCAACGTGGCGGCACATCACGTCGTCCAAGACGAGACTGTCCTCTTGACGACGCTTCTCTATGCGACGCTCACCCACTCGGTGTCGCTCAATCAAGTATCCCTCGATTTGGTCGAACCGGAACGGCTAACGTCCATTCTTGAGTCATTCCCGAACGAACGGGTCGCCCCCGTTGTGATGCGTATCCATCCCGAACTCGCATTCGAGGACGTCATCGCTTTTCACGCCAGCCATCAAGCCGGACAAGCGAAGCTGGCCATCACGAGCATCGAGCGCGTGCATCATGAACTCGTTCGTGCCGGATACAACAGTCAACTGATGATTGAGCCGACAACGACCGTCAGGCACCATCTCGATCGGTTGATTCAACAAGTTCGGCAACAGTTGGCCGATGCCGCCCAGTTCGCCATCATCCGCTACGACACGATCGATACGACGTTGCGTGACCACCTCGCCTCGGTCCGCTATCTGGGTGGACATCTTGAGTCCGCGGAGGACCATCACATCACGGTATTGACGACCAAAGGTGAGGTGATGAACGCGTTCGAAGAAGATACGCTCGCACCGAACGGGACGTACCGTATTGGAATCGGGTATGGAACGGACTATCAACAGGCGGACGAGCATGCTCAAATCGCCTTGTCTGCCGCAAGTAAAGAGCGCATCCGCATCGTCGATGATTCCAAACGATTATCGTTCCCGACCCGTGACGCGCACATCCCGTATCGCGTGACGGAACAACTTGCCTTCGACTTCATCAAACAAGCCGGAGTCAGCCCCGTCAATATCGGGAAGATTTTACAATTCGCCAAACGAAAGCACGAGTTCACGGCAAAAGAGTTGACCGACTACCTCGACGTGACCCGACGAACGACGGAACGGCTCATCAAAAAACTTCATGGCGCCGGCATCGTCGATGTGATCGGCGAAGAGATGAGTTATAGCCAAGGCCGGCCCCGCGCCGTCTATAAATTCAATTTCCCGACCTCATGAGGCCGGGAATTTTTTCATTGCGCCGCTTGTTGGTCGATCGATGGTTCTGCCCTTAACACAGCAATCCGTTCAATCGTGAAACCTGTGAACGCATAGATGATTGAAATGACCGGAACGACAAAGTTTAGAATGGCGTATGGCGCGTACTCGAACGCCCCGACGCCGAGTGTCCCGAGAATGAACACGCCGCACGTATTCCACGGGATGAAGACCGACGTGAGCGTGCCGCCATCTTCAAGCGCTCGCGACAAGTTCTTCGAATGAAGTCCCATCTTCTCGTAGGCACTGGCGAACATGCGTGACGGCACGACGATTGAGATGTATTGTTCGGAACATGATGCGTTCGTCGCGAACGCCGCTAAAATCGTCGAAGCGACCATTGAACCTGCCGTCTTCGCCAGTTTGACGATTTGATTCATGATGGACTGAAGCATGCCCGAGTATTCCAAGATGCCCCCAAACGTCATCGCGACAATCGTCATCGAGACGGTATACATCATCGCATCGAGACCACCCCGACTGAACAAGTTATCGACCAACTCATTGCCGGTATCAATCACATATCCACTTTGGAGCGCGCCGACACTATCTGAGAGCGAGCCACCCTGGACGATGACTTGCGCCAAAAAGCCAAGGGCGATGCCGACGACGAGTGCTGGAATGGCCGGCACTTTTTTCGCGACGAGCGCGATGACGGCGAGTGGAATCATGAGCAACCACGGTGAGATGACAAAGCTCTCTTTTAAAATATCAAGCGTCTGGACGATTTCCGACGAATCCGTCGTCGTCTCGCTGAAGCGGCGGCCGAGCCACCAATACGCGCCAAGCGCAATGATAAGGCCCGGGATAGTCGTATAGAGCATGTGACGGATATGGACGAATAGGTCCGTATGCGTCAAACCGGCCGCCAAATTCGTCGTATCCGACAGCGGCGACATCTTGTCCCCAAAATAAGCGCCAGAAATGACGGCTCCGGCGACCATCGGTGCTGGTATCCCCATACTTAGCCCGATGCCCATCCCGGCGACGCCGATCGTCCCCATCGTCGACCATGAACTGCCGATGGAGAGCGCGACGACCGCACAGATGATACAAATCGTCACGAGGAAATAGGCCGGTGAGATAATCGTCAACCCATAATAAATCATCGTCGCGACGACGCCTCCCCCAATCCACGCCCCAATCGTCAAGCCGACCAAAATGATGATGACGACCGCCGGCAAAGCGAGTCGAATCCCTTTGTACATCATCTCTTCAATTTCTTTCCACTTATAACCGTGTCGCCAGGCGACGAGTGCCGCCACCGCAGTCCCGATGATGAGCGGGATGTGTGGGCCTTGTTTTAATTGGACGATGGCTACGAGCATGACCCCGATCATGACAAGTAGCGGCAATACTGCCCAGCGAAGCTTCATGTCTACCTTGTTCCCCTGTTGTTCCATGTGTCTTCCTCCCCGATAGCGAAAGATTCTGAATTGTCGTTATATTGTCGCTAATAAGATGATGATAACGCTTACATTAAAAGATGGCAATAAAAAAATGAACGGAAGCGAATTCGCCTCGTTCATTTTGTCGTTCATGTCGCGTGGACGGCCCGTCGCAACGTATCGGCTAGTAGCGCGGCCGCTTCAGGAAGGACGTCGCGATCGAACGTCATCTGTGGATGATGGAGCCCTGGTGTCAAGTTGGCGCCGATGCCAATCATCGTCGCATCGAGTCCTGGCTGTTCGACCGTGTAGAAATGAAAATCGTCGCTACCTGACGTGATGATGCGGTCGACGAGTGCATCGGCCCCGAACCGCTGACTAATCGCTTCGGCCGCATGACGGCTCGAACGCTCGCCAATCAAGGCGCCTGGGGTGAAATCTTGCCATTCCCAGTCGATCGTCACTCCATGCAAGATTGCAATCTGGTGCAACATCGTCTCGACCCGGTCGCGCAACTCGAGCAGTTCCTTGTTCTGTTGGGCCCGGACGTCAATCGAGAACGTCGCGTTGCCCGGAATGATATTCAAATTCTCACTCCCGGCCTGGACACCTGTCAATTTAATCGAATGCGGCTCGAACGGCGACAAGTAGATGCTTTTGAGCATCTGTTGAATCGTGAAGATGACGTCTAACGCGTTCTGGCCTTGATGCGGCCGCGCGCCGTGGGCGTCGTCCCCGCGGATGCTGCCTTTCAAGAAGAACGCGGCCCCGTGTTGAATCGCAGCCGCATATTGACCGCGTTTCAGTTCTTCGAGCGGACGCAAGTGGATGCCGTACAGCTGACTGACGCCTTGTAACGCCCCGTGTCGAATCATCGCGAGCGACCCGTTTCCTTGTTCTTCCGCCGGTTGGAAAATAAAGCGGACCCGTTTCGGCAAGTGCCCATGCCGCAACTCATCGAGTGCGCCGAGCACCATGCTGATATTCGCATCGTGGCCGCAAGAGTGGTTGGCTTGGAACGTTCCGTCGACTTGTTGCCAAAGGGCGTCGATATCGGCCCGGACAGCGATGACATCATCTCCTTCACCAATCTCGGCGATGACGCCGGTGACGTCGGCAAACGTCTCGTGACGGACTTGCCATGACGTCAAGATGTCGGCAATCGTCTTCGTCGTCTCGATTTCTTTCCAGCTCACTTCGGGATGGGCATGAAAATGCTCAAACCAGTTCAATACGTTCGTCGTCATAATCGATCCCCCATATTATGTACTTATATTTTTTTGACCCCTTTAATCAATACCCATTGCAACGGCAATCGGGCCCACGTCACCCATTTCGGGAGCGGCATCTTGCCGAGTTTCGATGGCTTGAGCGCCATATTGATATTGGCCGGAAAGACGGCGATCAAAAATGCGGGTAAGGTGCTCTTCACGAATCGTGTCCCTTTGTTCGTGAGCAACAGCGCGCCGTAGACGACTTCGATGACACCGCTCGCTTGGACCATGAACCGTTTGAACGGCCATGATTTCGGGATAATTGACATGAACGCCCGTTCTTGGACGAAGTGCATGATGCCGGCCCCTAAAAATAAAATCCCATACAGTGTGCGAATCAATGGAACCCCTCCTTTTTTCTAAGCATAACAAAAAAGATGGGCTGTGTGCCCATCTTTACAATGCATCCCCATTCGCATTTTGAATCTCGACATCGACCGTCTCGGTCTTGCCGTCACGAACGTATTCGATTGTGACCGTTCCGTCCGTATCGCGAATCAGTTCACTCCGAAGGTCGATGAACGACGAGACGGCTTGATCGTTGATTTTCACGATGACGTCACGCGCTTCGAGTCCGGCCCGAGCGGAAGAGCTATTCGTCTGCACTTCGACGATAATCGTACCGGCCGTCACCGACTCCGGCAGATTGATTTGCTCGGTCAAGTACCCGGGTGGAAACTCGGACACGTCACGGAGCGACACGCCGAGCGATGGATGGTTCACTTCGCCCGTCTGTTCGATTTGGTTGATGAGCGGCAAGGCGATATCGACTGGAATCGAGAAGCCGACCCCTTCCACCGAATCGGTCGCAATTTTCATCGAGTTGATTCCGACCAATTGGCCCGATTCGTTAATCAAGGCGCCACCGGAGTTACCTGGGTTGATGGCAGCATCCGTCTGGATGACCTCGGCATTGAAATCGGCTTGTCCGTTCTCATCCGTATCGACCGGAACGAGACGGGACGTCGACGAGACGACGCCGCGCGTGACCGAGTTCTCAAACTGGCCGAGCGGATTGCCGATGGCGATGACAGTCTGTCCAGGCTTCAGTTCACTCGACTTCCCGATCGTGATGACGGATGAGACTTTGTCCGCATCGACTTCGAGCACCGCCAAGTCGTACGTGGCGTCACTGCCCATCAACTTGGCGTCCGCTGTCGATCCGTCATTGAATGTCACGGTCAAACGGTCAGCACCGTTGACGACGTGATGGTTCGTGACGATGTAAGCCGCGTCACCGTCTTTCTTATAGATGACACCCGAGCCGACACCAGCTTCGACCGATTCATTCGATAATCCGTTCGAAGCAAAATTGTTTACCGTCACGACGGCAGGTTGTGCGGTCGCGACCGCATCGATGACCGAGCTGTCCGCCGTCGTCGATGTCGTCTGGACCGGTGACCCTTCCGACGTCACGTTCGTATCAGACACGTTCGTTGGGACTTGATCGATGAACGGGAAGACGATGGCCCCAGTCAAGACAGCACCGATTACCCCACCGACAAACCCAGGGAACATCCGACCGACGAATGAAGGCCGGGCCGGTTGTGTTGCGCGCGACGGCTCGTGTCGTTGTTCGGACGAGCCAAGCTCGGTGTCGAGCCAATCCTCGCGGCGATTTGGTTCATTTGATTCTGTTGGACGATCGTTGCGTTCCATGTGTAATCATCTCCTATATGATGTTTCCTCTTTTATTATACCCTTAGTATAAGAGGCATACTCATCGTTGTGCGGAAATGAGACATCGATTACAAGATTCTTCACAATTTGCGTCAATTGGGTCAGACGATAACGTTTTTTAACGTCCCGAGTCCCGTGATGCTCACTTCGATTGTATCCCCAGATTGGAGATAGACGGGCGGTTTAATCCCATGGCCGACCCCCGCCGGCGTACCGGTGGCGATGATATCACCAGCTTCTAGCGTCATCCCTTTCGACAACGTCCGAATCAACTCTTCAATTGGACGAATCATGTCCGCTGTCGACCCGTTTTGGCGTGTCTCACCGTTCACGACCGTTTGAATCACAAGTGGAAACGAGAGCTCATCCGGTGTGACGATATACGGTCCGAGCGGACAAAACGTGTCGAACGATTTACCGCGGAAAAATTGGACGTGCTGTTTTTGAACGTCCCGGGCCGTGATATCGTTCAAAATCGTATAGCCGAAAATATGGGCGTCGACGTCGTCGATGTCCCGTCCTGATTTCCCAATAATGACGGCGAGCTCGCCTTCGTAATCGAGTTGGTCGGTCAGTTCAGAATGACGTTCGACGACAGCCCCTGGTCCAACGACCGAAGTCGGAGCTTTCGTGAAGATGACGAGTTTGCCGGCTCCCGCCGTATCCATCTCTTTCACATGCTCTTCATAGTTCTTGCCGATACAGATCACGTTTTTGAGTGGTCGGTATGGCGCGACGAGCGTGACGTCGGTCAATGGGATCCGAGGTGCGACGTCCAAATCAACATCCGGTTCAAACTCCCGCGCGATGACCTCTAACAACGAAGTCGTATGTAATTGGTCACTGACGTCATAAACAAACTCCCCTGCCACGACACCGACCCTTTGCTCTCCTTCAACTTGAAAACTACACCATTTCATCAAAATTCCCCCTTTTTTGCTAGTATACAAAAAATCGGGACGCGACGGTCCCGATTACACTTTGTTCAAGAAAATAATTCGCTGATTGCTCGACCCCCGAAATCGGAGCGACCGGTCCATGAGCGGCTGTTCGAAACGACCGTCGACGAGGACATCGGCACGATCGAGCACACTGGTAACATGTTCATCGTCCATCGCTTGTAACTGTTCGAACGTATAGCCTGTATACACCCACACATTTTTCTGAAGTGCCTTGCACCCGTCGACGAGCCGGGCTAGTGCTTCCGGTTGCAGGAACGGCTCTCCGCCCGAGACGGTGACACCGTCCCAACCGGATTGTTCGATTCGAGTGAGCAGGTCCTCGACTGGTACGTCTTCCCCACCTCGCGGGTTCCATGATTCCGGATTGTGACATCCAAGACAGCGATGAGGGCATCCCGCCGTAAAGATGACCGTGCGAATGCCTGGACCGTCGACAACCGATTCGTCAAGTACGGATAGGACGCGCATGATGCTTCACCCTCGCTCGTTCTTCATCTCGTTTCGCCGAATTCCATCGGTCCATCGTGCCGACCAGATAGCCGGTGATGCGACGAATCCGTTCAATCTGCTCTTCCTCGCCACACGTCGGGCACGCGGCATCGATCGTTCCCTCGAGTCCGCAGTTACCGCACCGGTCGACGGGATGATTAATCGATCCGTAGCCGACGTTTTCGGTTCGCATGAGCCGGACGATCGCTTCGACCGCTTCCGGGTTATGGGCGAGCGACCCGTCGACTTCGACATAAGTGATATGACCCGCGTCACAGAGCGCATGGTACGGTGCCTCCAACCGAATCTTGTCACGAATCGACACTGACTGGTATACCGGCACATGAAACGAGTTCGTATAAAAGGCGCGGTCGGTGACACCCTCGATCATCCCGAACGCCTGCTGGTCCTTCAATACGAACTTCCCAGACAATCCTTCGGCCGGCGTGGCCAAGAGCGAAAAATTTAAATCGTGCTGCTCTGCCGCCTGTCTCATCTGATCACGTAAATGAGTGACGATATCGAGTCCGAGACGTTCCGCTTCCCGTGAATCGGCATGCGTGCCGCCTGTGAGCACGCGTAGCGCTTCGGCGAGACCGATGAAACCGACGGACAACGTCCCTTGCTTCAGTACATCCCGTAGCTCTTCTTCCGGTTGGAGTCTCTCGCTGCCCCTCCAGACGTGTTGAGCGTAAAGGAAGCGGAATTCGTCGGCATGACGCTTCGCTTGATAGTCGTACCGTTCGAGCAATTGATCGATGGCGACGTCGACGTAGGCGTCGAGCGTCTCATAAAATGTATGGATGTCCGAAGCGACGAGCGCCATCTTGACCAAGTTCAAGGTCGAGAACGATAAATTGCCTCGTCCGATCGACGTCTCGGCGCCGTGACGATTCCCCATCACTCGTGTCCGACACCCCATATAAGCCACTTCTGAGTCATGACTCCCATCATAATATTGCAAGTTGAACGGGGCATCGACGAAGGAGAAGTTCGGGAATAGACGCTTGCCCGTCACGCGACAGGCGAGTCGGAACAAGTCGACGTTCGGGTCGGTTTCATGAAAGTTGACACCCTCTTTTACTTTAAAGATTTGAATCGGGAAAATCGGCGTCTCCCCGTTACCGAGCCCTCGTTCGGTCGCATGCAATAACTCGCGGATGAAAATTCGACCCCAACGGCTCGTGTCGGTCCCGTAGTTGATGGAGACGAATGGCACTTGGCCGCCTCCTCGCGAATGCATCGAATTAGCGTTATGAATGAACGCCTCACACGCTTGATACGTCGCTGTGATTGTCTCGGTCTCAGCGACTTCGAGAAGTTGCTCGGTCGACCATTCGACCGGAAGCTTCTTGAGCCGCTCGAGTTGACGTTCATACGTCTTTTCGACGTATGGCGCTAAATCGACATCGAACATCGGGAACGCTTGACCCCCGTGTTGCATATTCTGATTCGCTTGAAGAATGATCGAAGCGAGTGCCATCGCCGAACGGATGTCCTGGGGTGGTCGAATCGTTCCGTGTCCGGTATGAAATCCGTTCGTCAGCAACTCGCCGAGCGGGATTTGACAACACGTCGTCGATCCCGTCACGTAATAGTCGGCGTCATGGATGTACAAAAAGTTGTCTGCGACGGCCTGACGTGTCCGCTCTGACAACAAGTACATTGTCGACAGCTGTTTCGATACTTCCGAGGATAATCGTGCCAGTTTGCCAAGTGGTGATTTCCCGTCGACGTTGGCGTTCTCTTGTACGAGATCTTGATCTGGGAGAACACAGACATCTTCATAAAGCTGGAGCATGTTCACTCCGCATCACCTCACTATATATTGATAAGAATCGAGTTCATAACTCGATTCAATTCCATATATAGATTATGTCATGTTTGAGCATGGAGATGTGGAGTCTAAATTGTGAGCGTTGGTTGTGATATAAACGCAAAAACAGCCGAGCCCGCATATGGACTCGACCGTTCTTTCAAGTGATCCAACTTATAATTCTTTAGCCGGTTTCACGATTTTTAATTCAACTTCTTCTTTTTCCTCTGACTCTTGGGCTTCGCGCAAGCCTTTCGCGTTCAACCACGTATAAATCGCACCCATGAACAAGGCACCGCCGATGATGTTACCGAACGTGGCCGGAATCAAGTTGTGGATGGCGCCGGCAAAGCTAATCGCCTCAGGGTGTGGGACGACCAGCGTGAGCGCAAACAAGACGAAGTTGGCGATGACGTGATCAAATCCTGACGCGAAGAAGACGGCGACGAGGAAAATCATCGAGAAGATTTGAGCGAACTCATTTTTCATCTGTTTTGGTAAGAAAATCGCGAGACAGACCATCCAGTTACAGAAGATGGCACGGAAGAAAATCTCGACCGTCGTATGATGCATCTTGCTCTCGACGACCGAGAACAGCCAGTTGTCCATCCCGAGTTCTTGGATGACGCCGGTCGGGGCGAGCAACAAGGCGAACAAGACGCCACCGAGCGCGTTCCCGACGAAACAAAGTAACCAGACGAGCATCGTGTCGCTGAGCGTCGTATAGCCGCGTAACGTCGAGGTCGTGAAATACATTGTGTTCCCCGTGAACAGTTCGGCTCCGCCGTAGATGATCATGACAAGCGCGATCCCGAATGAGAACCCACCGATGAGTGTCGTGAACGGCGAATCGATCAAGTACATCCCGTTGACAACTTTAAGTGTGAAGATTGAAGCGAATCCGATAAAGATCCCCGCGAGCATTGCCCGTAAAAAGTATTCCATTGGCCGATAATGAATCATTTGCGAAGATGCCTGAGCTTTTTTTCGTAATGATTCGAGTGCATGGATTTCCATTGATGCCATGTCACAAACCCTTCTTTCTGTTTGAATGAACCCATATAATAAGAACGAACATGTGAAATCATTAACAATATAAGCCCGAATCCAATAAATTGCAATCGACCTTGGACCGTGTTGACATATTTTTCACATCGTAATCGTTTACATTTGTCGGATTTGTGACGAAAAAAACGACCCTTCGCAAAGGGTCGTTCGATACAGCTTATTCTTTGTCTGCAGACTTCTCTTCAGACTCTTCAGATGATGCCTCAGCCGACTCTTCTTCAGTTGCTTCGGCTTCACTTTCTGTCGTTGTGTCTGTGTCTGCCTCGAGCTCTTCAAGAGAGACCGGCTCGTTCACAGATGCGATTTGAAGCTCGCCATCCGAGACGATGTCATAGTCTTTGTTCTCTGGAATGTCAGATACCGTGACCGAGTCACCGATACCGAGTCCAGAAACATCGAGTTCAATGCGTTCCGGAATGTTAGCCGGTGTCGCCGATACTGTAACTTTATAGAGCGTTTGCGCCAAGAAGCCGCCTTCTTTGACACCTTTCGCGTCACCGACGAGTGTGACGTCCGCTTCGACTTCCGTCGCTTCGTCCATCTTCACGGCCATGAACTCGACGTGCTTGTATTCGTTCGTGAACGGGTCAACTTCAGTCCCGTGAACGAGCGTGTTTACTTTCTTGCCGTCAATGTTCAACTCGATTAGCGCGTTGTCACCGTGGTCGCGGAGAATTTTGCGAAGTGCCATCTCCTCGAATGCTACTGGTGTGCTCTCGACTTTATAGCCGTAGACGACACCTAGTACTTTACCTTCTTTACGCAAGTTTGCGCGGACCGAACGTGGTCGTAATTCTCGTTTCGTTACTTTAAGCGTGTCTGCCATAATCTTTTCCCCCTACTGGTTTATCGATCATGTCTACATCTTGAGGGTGAGGCAGTGAAAAAGCCACCTCTCAACCTCGATGCGTTGAGTGACATGTGTATATTGTTCCCATAGGCACCCGGACATAAACGTTACAGCCGATTAAAAAAAGATTACAAGCGTGTCACATAACCCGTTTGAACAACTTCTCAAGTTCGTACGTACTCCATTTCACCAAAATCGGTCGCCCGTGCGGACACGTATACGGGGACGTCGTCTGATTGAGGTCATGCAGCAATTGCCGCATCATCTCATGGTTCAATGGATGGTTCGCTTTAATCGACCGCTTGCACGCCATCAAGATTGACGCGTCTTCCCGATATTTGGCGAGATTGACAGAGCGGTCCCGAATCGCCATCTCAATCAAATCGCGGACCGTCCCTTCCAAATCATGCTGCGGGTACCACGTCGGAATCTCTCGGATGAGGAACGTGTTGCCACCGAACGGCTCCAAATCGAGCCCCGCTTCTTTCAAGAGCGGAGCGACTTCTTCAATCGCGAGCGTCTCTTCTTGCGTGAACTCGAGTGTGAGCGGGAGCAGCAACAATTGATACTCTTTGTCTGGATTCCCGAGTTGCTCATAAAACAATTCGTATTTGATCCGTTCCTGAGCCGCGTGTTGGTCGATGACATACATGCCGTCCTCGGCGCCGCAGACGATATAGCTCGCATGCAATTGGCCGATGACGTCGAGCGGCGGCAACCGCTCTCCTTTCGTCTCAATTGCGTCTGATTCGACAATCGGGTCGGTCGGTGCAGGCGCTTCATTGACGAGCGGGGTCGGTGACCATCGACTCGGTGACGTGACAGGCTCACGTGGAATCGGATAGTTCCACGTCGGCGGTTCATCCGTGACAGGTGTCCGTTCGACCGTGAAATCAAGTCGCTCTTGTTCGGTCCGATTGACCGGTCGCTCTTTCGGTTTGACCGACGGGATTAAACGCTGTTCCCGGAGTGTCAGTTGGACCGTCTCGCGAATCAACTGGCACAGCTCTTTCTCTTTCGAGAGTCGGACCTCCCGTTTTGTCGGATGGACGTTGACGTCAATCAACATCGGGTCCATGTTCACTTCGAGGACGGCAATCGGATAACGACCAATCGGGAGTAACGTATGGTAGCCCTCGAGTACACTTTGGGTCAACGCAAAGTTCTTGATGCTCCGACCGTTCAAGATGAGCGTCACGTACTGCTTGTTCGAACGCGTCACTTCAGGCCGGACGAGATGGGCGCTCAAACTATAGTCGTTCGTCTTGCTCGACGCGGTGACGATTTGCGCTGCAACTTGACGCCCATAAATGGCGAGCATGACTTGCTTGATGTCGCCATTCCCACTCGTCCGCAGGAGTTCCTTGTCTTCATGGAACGCCGTGAGGCGAACTTCCGGGTGGGACAAGGCGATCCGGTTCAACGTATCGGTGATGCTCGCGAGTTCGGTCGCCGACGTCTTCAAGTATTTGAGGCGGGCCGGTGTATTGTAGAACAATTGACTGACCGCTATCTCTGTTCCGACGTTTGCGGCGGCCGGTGTTTGCGCCGTAACGACACCCCCTTGGAGCGTCATCTCAAATCCGTCCTCTTCAGTTCGGCGTGACTTCAATGTCACATGACTCACTGAGGCGATAGACGCTAAGGCCTCCCCACGGAAGCCGAGTGTGCGAATCCGGAACAAGTCGTGCTCGTCCCGGATTTTGCTCGTCGCATGACGTAAAAAAGCACGCGGGGCGTCCTCTTCATAAAAACCATGCCCGTTATCCCGGACTTTAATGAGACGTATCCCGGCTTCCTCCAAATCGACTTCGATTTTTGTGGCACCGGCGTCAATCGCATTCTCGACGAGCTCTTTCACGACCGAGGCTGGGCGTTCGACGACTTCCCCGGCAGCGATTCGGTTGGCCAGTTGTTCCGGTAACTCTTGAATGATTCCCATTGACTCACCCCTTCTTCGCGGATTGTTGGAGCGCATAGAGCGCCTGCATCGCCTCAATCGGGTTCATCGCCAGCAAATCCAGGTCGAGCAGTTGTCGTTTGATGTCGTCTTCCGCCTCAAATAGTGACAGTTGGGCCACAGGTTCAGCCGGAGCCGGCTGTTCTACAGCTGCCCGTGCCGGTTTCGGTTCTGTCTCGAGCTCAGACAAAATCGTTCGCGCCCGTTCAATCAAATCAGGCGGCAAATCAGCGAGTTCGGCGACGTGAATCCCGTACGATTTGTCGGCCCGTCCCGGATGAACTTCATGCAGGAAGACGACACGTCCGTCCCGTTCAATGGCACGGACGTGCACGTTCTCAAGGGCTGGAATTGTGTCTTCGAGCACGGTCAACTCGTGGTAATGGGTCGAAAACAATGTTTTCGCGCCGATGGTGGCCGCGATATATTCGACGATGGCCTGTGCGAGCGCCATACCGTCATACGTCGAGGTTCCTCGTCCAATCTCATCGAGAAGGATGAGACTATCTGCTGTTGCTTCCGTCACCGCCTGACGTGTCTCCGTCATTTCGACCATGAACGTCGACTGTCCGCTCACCAAATCGTCGGCTGCCCCGATGCGGGTAAAGATGCGATCGAACAAAGGAAGTTCGGCCGCTTCGGCCGGCACGAATGAACCGATTTGATGCAGGATGGCAATCAGTGCGAACTGACGCATATACGTCGATTTACCGGACATGTTCGGTCCGGTGATCAAGAGCATGCGCCGCGTGTCATCGAGCGTCAAGTCGTTAGCGACGTATTCACCACGAGGCAATACCGTTTCGATGACCGGATGGCGTCCACGATCGATTTGGACGTGCTTCGACGTCGTCGGCCGGACATAGTCCCGTTTTTCGGCGACAATGGCGAGCGCGAGCAGGACGTCGAGTTCACTTAACGAGCGGGCCAGTTGTTGAAGTGGTTTCGTCTCTTGTTTGACTTCTTCACGTAACGTGACGAACAAGTCATATTCAAGCGTACAGCTCTTCTCCTCGGCACCGAGGATGAGCGCTTCTTTTTCTTTTAACTCAGGCGTGACATAGCGTTCGGCGTTCGTAAGCGTCTGTTTCCGTTCATACCGCCCCTCTTCGAGCAAGCGCGCATTCGCTTTCGTCACTTCCAAATAATAGCCAAAGACACGGTTATAGCCGATTTTCAGCGACTTGATGCCGGTCGCGAGCCGCTCTTGTTGCTCGAGATTGGCAATCCACGTCTTCCCGTTCGCTTTCGCCTCGAGCAGTTCATCGAGTTCGGCCGAATAGCCTGAACGAATCATGCCACCTTCTTTAATTGAGATGGGTGGTGTCTCTACGAGCGCTGCCTGAAGTCGTTCCGATAGCGCGTCGAAGGTGTCGAGCGTCGCATCGATGTGATGCAATCGCGTTGCCGTGACATTCGCGAGCAACTCTCGTACCGCTGGAATGCGTTCAAGCGTGTTCCGCAACTGGACAAGGTCACGTGCGTTGGCCGTCCCGTAACCGACTTTCGCGACGAGCCGTTCGATATCGTAGACGTGACGTAATTGCTCCCGTAATTGATCGCGGAGCATGAAATCATCGACTAAATTTTCGACGGCATCTTGGCGTTCACGAATCGCCTGTTCCGTATAGAGTGGCTGTTCGAGCCAACGTTTCAATAGTCGTCCCCCCATCGCTGTCGTCGTCTCATCGAGCAGGGCGAGAAGTGATCCTTTCCGTTCCCCGGACCGGGCCGAACGGAACAGCTCCAAGTTGCGGGCCGTGTTCGCATCGAGTTGCATATGGGCCTCAACCTCATAGGCGACAGCCGGCTGCAGGTGATCGAGGGCGCGTTTTTGCGTCCGCGTCAAGTAGGCGAAAAGGAGTTCGAACGCACTTACTTGCGCCTCGTCGCGGGCGCCGCTCGACAATGAGCTCGCCAATCGCTCTGTTTGCACCGACAGCGGAATGCCAAGTGATGAGAGATGGTCTGCCAATTCGGAGTCATCAACGATGATTTCGCTCGGGACCAATCCTTCGACTTCGCGTAGGACGGCCTCACGCGACGGTAAAGTCGTCAACCAAGATTCACCTGTCGTCACATCGCCGCGGGCGATTCCAAAACGGCCTGCGACGTTCACGACCGATAGTAAATACCGGTTCTCTTTCTCACCGAGCGCGGCCATATATGTACCCGGCGTGATGACTTGAATGACTTCACGTTTGACAAGTCCTTTCGTCGCTTTTGGATCTTCCATCTGCTCACAAATCGCCACGTTGAACCCTTTTTCAATGAGTTGCTCGATATAGATCGCAGCGGAATGATGCGGGACCCCGCACATCGGAATCGGGTGCTCGGCGTTTTTTCCGTTTTTCGCAGTCAATGTCAATTCGAGTTCTTTGGCGACGATTTGAGCATCTTCAAAAAACAGCTCGTAAAAGTCACCGAGCCGGTAGAAGAGAAAGGCGTCTGGATAATCGGCCTTGATTGAAAAGTATTGTTTCATCATCGGGGTTTGATGTATCGTTTCCATTCGTGTTCACCTCTAGAAATTAGAACAGCTGACCAAAGGCCAGCTGTCTGTTTGTTAGTATCCGCAGCCGCCGCGTGATTTCTCCGCTGCCATGCCGCTTCCTGTTTTACCGGCGAGAACGTCACCGTCCGTCGATTCGATAATGCGATCTGTCACCGAGTTGGCGAGTGTGACCGTCACGTATTGAAGCAAATCGTTCACTTCGACTTGCGTCTCTTGGAACGCCTGAACGACCGGAATCGAATCGAGTTCGTCCATCGCCTTGTCGATTTTTAGCTCGACTTTGGCGAGTGCTTCCGTCTTCCCGTAGTGCTTGCAGTTGACGGCTTCTTTTTGTAAGTATTTGATACGCTTAATCAACGTTTGAACGCGCTCACTTTCGTTCACTTTCGTTTCCGCTTCTTTGAAGCGGGCCACTTCCGGCGTGCTCGCCAATAAGTCGGCTAATTCTCTCGCTTTTTGAATCACAGTTTGATCAGTCACCATCGTAAACCCCTTTGCTCTCTATGATTGAACGCACGTCTTTACGCACGCAAGTATTCCTCATCATTCTACCACGAACTTATGGCAAACGGTACCGCATCGATTCACTTCGAGACGGTCGCCGTCCGAACCATATCGACGTGGGGAATCCCATCCTCTAAGTACTCCTCGCTCGTTCGTGTGAACCCAAAGCTTGCATAGAACGGCTCCACGTACGTTTGCGCTTGCAAATACAAATCGCGATCCCCAAAGTCGGCCACGGCTTCTTGCATCAAGCGCCGCGAATGGCCTTGTCCCCGATGCGTCGATTTTGTGACGACACGACCGATGGCGATTGGCGATTCATCCTCGAGGACACGTAACGCCGCAATCGGGCGACCGTCTGCCTCAATCCAGTAATGGACCGCCGTCACATCTTTCCCATCGACTTCTTGGTACGGGCAATCTTGTTCCACGACAAAGATTTCGGTGCGGAGCGCCAATAACTCATAGAGCTCTCTCGTCGTCAATTCGTCAAACCGTTTTTTCTGCATCTCAACTTGTCCCCCTCATAACTTCGAACCGAGCGCTCGGGCGACGTGGAGCCCGCTCGTCATCGCCCCAATCGTCCCGGCACCTGGAAACACCGTGTCGCCGCAAACGTAAAAATTCGGAAGGTTCGTCCGATAGCTCGCCGCATGGAATAACGCTTGTTGCGGTGTTTGGGCATATCCACCGACCGCACCGTGCGGACGTTTCGTATATTTCACCCATGCCCCCGGTCCGCCCGGAAGCAACAACGACGATGTGCCTGTCCAACTCGGGAACGCCCGTCGCACTGCCTTGACGAGGCGCTCGGTCCATTCTGTCTCTAGTTTCTCATACGTCTCCTTGTCTTTCCAAGCCTGCCACTCCGACAAATCGATATGGGTCGAGACGGTCAATGTTCGTTCCGGCCGTTCGGTTCGGCGCGTATCGTCCGCATCCGACATCGAAATGAAGGCGTGACCTGACGGCAAATCATCACTATATACTTGTTGGAAGAGCGGACGTCCCGTGCACGCCGCTTCCGGTAACGTGATATACAGACTGAACGTTCCCCATTGCGACCGTTCTAGTTGACGGCCGTACTGTCTCTGGAACTGTCGAGCCGTTTGTCCCGTGACCAACTGAGCGGTCGCCTCGAGCGGGATGGCCGACACGACCACATCGACGAGGTCGAACCGACCACGGCGATCGGTCAACAACCAGCCTTCAGCAACCCGCTCGATTTTAACGATTTGTCGTCCGAGGATCGTTTTTCCATCGTCTCTTCGAATCGACCGCTCCAATGCGTGGGCGAGTGTGTACAATCCCCCATCGACGTAATATGCTCCCTCATGGTAAATGGATAGCGCGACGGCCGCGAGCAAATGGCTCGCCTCGCGGGCACCGGTCTGCAAGCTATCGAGCAAAATCCCGTCGATGACCCGCTCGAACGCGGTCCCGTTCAATCGATGCCGTTTTAACGTTGTACCGAGTGGTCGATACAGCTTCCGGAACGACCGGAGCTGTGCCGGTCGAAACGCTCGTATCGCAACCGATGCGTCACGAATCGACCGAAACGGCAACGCCGGTAGCGTCTCAAACAAAGGACGGATCGTCTCGAAATCGGTCCACACTTCATTCAAGAAAGCACGAATTCGCGGAGCGAGCTCTGGAAATATCGACTCAAGTTCTGCTAAAAACAGATCCCGGTCTTGATGATAATGGACAGTCTGTCCGTCGAGATGAATCTGCATCACCTCGGTTAACGGGCGAACGTCAATCGTTTCACCTAAGTAGGACAAGACTCGCTCATGCAGGCCGCCCGGTTCAAATCCCATCCCGAGCGTCGCCCCGGCCGGGAACCGATAGTCCCCACGTTCGAATTTTCCGGCACAACCACCCCATTCTCGTGACGACTCGTATACGGTCACGTCATGGCCGATTCGGCTCGCCAGCGCACCCGTCGTCAATCCGGCAACTCCTCCACCGATAATCCCGATTCGCATATTGAATCCCCTCCCGCCTTCATCATACATGGCTTCCTGAAATCCGAGACATTTCAACGTGTTCCTTAGACATATTTCACCGGTCAGGCAGGGTTCTGCCGGTAGATGGCGAAAAAATCGATAAAGGACAGGTGAAACCATATGCGAAGTCGGGTCATCATTTATCTGCTCATTCCAATCTTGATTTTTATCGGTATTTTGATCACACCTCCATCCGAAGAATCACAAAAAGTCGCCACCATGACGGCTGTCAACATTCAGGAGATGATTCCGTATGAACGCGAGTACACGGCACAAAAAGTGTTACTCGAGGAAGTGAACGATGGCCGCGAGGCAATTATCGAGGAGTGGCGGCTCGAACGCGGGGCGCGCACGACTTATAGTTACGTGTTACGACTCCAAGGGTTCGATACGGTGATTCAAGTCGATGCTGGGGCGGCCAACACGCGCTCGGACGGCTATTATGCCATGCAAGCGCACAGCCCCGTCTTTGAAGCGGACGAACCGCTGTCAATCGGTTATCCGATTGTGCTCTTCGCCAGCGAGCAACGGCTCGTACTGAACCAGATGGAAGTACGCGTCCTATACGAAGAGGACGGTGTCATTGAAAAATGGCGTATCCTTGAATCCACAGACTCCTAACAAAGGCGGAATCGATATGAATCTCACGTTTCAACGAGCAACCGAATCACAACTGACCGAAATTTATAGTCTTGCAGGCGTCAACCGCGAAGAAGCAACCAATCACGTCTCGGCTGATAACCGGGAAAAGATGGTTGAAGCGTACGAACACTCTGCGAAATTTGGTGCCTATTTCCTCTGTCTCGTCGATGGTGAGACGCTCATCGGCTGGACGCAAATCGATAAAGCGTTCGACTATTTGACGGGTGCAGAGGTCGGTTGGGTGAACGACCTGTATATCAAGCCCGCGTTTCGCGGTCACGGCTATGCCAAACTATTGATGCGAGAGGCGCTTGCCACGTTCAAACAGATGGGCTATACCGATGTGCGCCTGAATGTGTATGCTCACAATCAAACGGCGATGCAACTATATGAACAACTCGGTTTCACAGACGTCAGTAAATTTATGAAGATTGACATTTGAAAGGTGGTATTCGATGCAAAAAATACTTCTCATCGGCTCAGGAGGTTCGGGCAAATCGACGCTCGCCCGCGTGTTGGGAACTCAACTCGGCATCGACGTCCATCACTTAGACGCCTTACTATGGAAACCAAATTGGTCACCCGCCACACGGCAAGAACAAATTAGAACGCAGTCCGCATTGATTGGACGCGATTCATGGATCATCGACGGCAATTATGGGGGCACGCTCGACTTGCGCCTTCATGCTGCCGACACGATTGTATTTCTCGACTTGCCGAGGATCATTTGTACGTATCGCGTCTTGAAGCGCATGCTTTCCTATCGTGGCAAGACACGTCCGGACATGGGACCAGGTTGTGAGGAACGGTTTGACCCGAAGTTCTTGAAATGGGTGTGGGATTATCCGAAATCGCAACGCCCGACTGTGATCAACCGATTGCAAGCCCTTCCTGATAACAAACAAGTCATCATATTGCATTCACGGACAGAGGTTCGTGACTTTATAACGCGCGTCGGTACGGAGCAACACCTATGATTCCTAAACTTGAACCAATTGTAGCAGCGAAGACGTTCGTCACAACGCGTTTCCCCCACTGTCGGGCCGCACTGCTCGCCGGGAGCGTCGTCCGTGGTGAGGCGACCGCAACGTCGGATTTAGACATCATCATCTTCGACGACACCCTCGTCTCGTCTTTTCGGGAGTCGTTCATCGAGTCCGGATGGCCCATCGAGCTGTTCGCCCATAACTTGACGTCGTATCGGACGTTCTTCGAACAGGATTGCCGGCGCGCCATTCCATCGTTACCGAGAATGGTCACCGAAGGCATCATCTTGAAGGACACAAATATCGTCGAAGACATCAAGCGTGAAGCGAGAGCCTTGCTCGACAGCGGGCCCGAGGCTTGGTCGGACGAGACGATTGAGATGAAGCGATACTTCCTGACCGATGCACTCGAGGATTTGATTGGATGCACCACTCGGGCAGAAGGGTTATTCATCGCGGGCACTCTCGCCACGTTGGTCTGCGAGTTCATCCTGCGCACGAATCGACAATGGACGGGATCTTCCAAATGGACGTACCGCGCTCTCGACCGCTACGATGCGCAAGCAGCCCGAGAACTCGTCACTGCCCTTGAGGCGTATTATCAAACGAACGAACCCGACGCGCTCATCCGTTACGTCGATGAGACGCTCACCCCGTTCGGCGGCCGGTTGTTCGCCGGATTCAGCCGCGGGAAATCAAACGAAACGTGAGGGTATCCCATGTTCTTTCTTCAAATGTCCGGTTTCCCTGGGTCCGGCAAATCGACGCTGTCTCGGGAAATCGCTCGACGACTGGATGCGGTCATCGTCGATTACGATGTCCCGAAGACGGCACTGCTCGAATCGACTTCACAACACCCACTTATGCATACGCTTACAATCGATATGAATCGCCCGTTCGAAGCGTATTTATCCGAAGTCATCGCTATCTCCAAGCGATTGATTGACCACCTGATGCATCCTGTGACTTTTTCCTGGATGTATTTTTTTAATCGTATTTGTATTTTTATGCTTTACAATTAATAATCATACATATACACTTAGTCTCATATCTTGAAGGAGGAATTCATACATGAAAAAGTGGGTCATTACAGGGGGATTAGTGGCAAGTGCATTATTAGCAGGATGTAGCCAAGAGACGACGGGCGAAGAAAAAAAGACACTCGTCATGGGGACGAGCGCCGATTACTTCCCGTATGAGTTTGTCGATACGGCAAATGGTGATGAAATCGTCGGATTCGACATCGAAATCGCAGAGACGGTCACGGAACGCCTCGGCTACGAGCTCAAAATTGAAGACATGGACTTCGGCAGCCTGCTCGGCGCGTTGAACGCCGGACGTGTCGACTTCGTCATGGCCGGTATGACGCCGACCGAAGAGCGGAAAGAAAATGCCGCCTTCTCGGACATCTATTTGTCGGCGACGAACTTAGTCATGACGAAAGATGAGTCACTCGAGTCGATTGAAGCGCTCGCCGGCAAGAAAATCGGCGTCCAAACGGCATCGATTCAAGAGAACATCGCCAAAGACCAAGCTCCGGATGCAGAGCTCGTCTCATTGAACAAGATTCCAGAAATCGTTCAAGAGTTGAATACGGGTCGGATTGACGCGATGGTCATCGAGGACACGGTCGCCCAAAAATACTTGGATCAAGATGCCGGACTGTACACGTTCGCCTTGAAAGAAGATGGCGAGAAAGGTTCTGCAGCCGCCTTTAAATTGGAGGATGACCTTCGCGATCAGTTCAACGAGGAGTTGAACAAGATGATCGACTCAGGTGAAATCGACAAACTCGCCAAGAAATGGTTCTCGATGGAGCCGACGGAATGAGACCAGTCTCCCTACCGATTTATCCAATCACCTATCCAGAAGGGTACCGTTTGAATCAAAACGAGAGCCAGTTCCCGGTGCCGTCCCGGTTGTATGACCAACTTGCGACAATCTCGTTCCAAGACTTGCATGAGTATCCGGTCCAACCGATTGACGAGTTGTTCACCCGTTATGCGGCCTACGCCGGTGTTGACCCGAATCAGTTGCTCGTCGGTTGCGGGAGTGACGAGATGATTCATGTCGTCACCCAGGCGCTGTTGGCACCGGAAGACGTCGTCTTGTCACCGAGTCCGGATTTCGCACTCTATCCAATTTTCACGACAATCGCCCATGGCCGGCACGTGCAAGCCGATGACCTTTCTTATGACGCACTCGTCCAGGCGATTACGCAACACGAACCGAAGCTGTTGCTGTTGTCGAATCCAAACAATCCGACCGGTAAATTGTGGAGCGTCGCCGAATTGGCCGAACTCGCAGGACTCGTCCCATATTTAATCGTCGACGAGGCGTATATCGACTTTTCGCCGAACTCGAGCATGGTGGCCCACCTTGATTCATTCACGAACGTGATTGTACTGCGGACGTTATCGAAGGCGTTTGGCTTAGCCAACGTCCGCCTCGGTTTCATGGTCACGACGCCTGAACTCACCGCTTATTTCCGTCAGTTCGTCCCACCGTTCAACATTAGCGGGGTCAGCGCGAAAATCGCCAATGTGTTTTTACAAGATGCTACGTATCTCGACGAGGCCATCTCTTGGCACGCCGACATGCGCGGACAGTGGACCGACTTGTTCGCCACCATCGGCCACGTCCATCCCGCCGAGGCAAACTTCATTTACGTCACGCTCGATGAGCCGGAGGCCGTTTGGGCCCACCTCGCCGCGCATGGGGTTCACACATCGAAACAACCGAACGGGATTCGCATCACGCTCGGCAATCAACAAGCCCTTGCCCTGGCACACGAGGCGCTCAGCATTTACGCAACCCAAACGACGAATTAATCAACAACGCTCCGACTGTTTCCAGTCGGAGCGTTGTTGTCATGGGATGAGTTTGATGACTTTTGCCGGATTACCCCCGACGACGGCACGAGCTGGCACATCTTTCGTCACAATGGCGCCAGAGGCGATGACAGCATCGTCACCGACCGTCACCCCTGGATTCAAGATGGCACCGCCGCCAATCCATACCCGATGTCCGACCGTGACCGGCTTCCCGTATTCAAGACCTGAAATCCGTTCAGTCGGGTCGAGCGGATGCGTCGCCGTATAGACGTGCACACCCGGACCGAGCATGCAATCGTCACCGAATGTGATCGGACAGATGTCGAGGAACACACAGTCAAAGTTAGCGAAGAACCGTTCTCCGAGATGAATGTTATAGCCGTAGTCGCATTTGAATGTCGGCTCCAGATAAAACGAACTCCCGGTCGAGCCGAATAGCTCCGCTAACACAGCTTTTCGGTCGTCGATTTCGTCGATGCCGGAACGATTGAATCGTTCCGTCAAACGCCGGGCCTGACGCCGGTCGGCGACGAGCTCCTCATCCCCTGCCATGTAAAGGTCGCCCCGAATCATCTTTTCTTTTTCTGTCATCTGCTTCTCCCCCTTTTCTTTTTTTAGTATAGAGGAATTTCTGACCAAACGGGGAATAGGAACATGACGAACTAGAGGAGGAATAGACAGATGAAACGAATTCTTGATTGCAGAGCCAGTGATTTCTTGACGTTCAACCGCTCGGATTTGATTGGATCGATTCGGAAAGCCGAGGGGCGGACCGTACTCGCCGAGGTCATCCCGACCGTGCAGCCGCTCTATCCAGAAGTGACGAACGCCGAACTCGCTCGAGCGTTCGGAGCCGATATGATTCTATTGAATATGCTCGACGTATTCCATCCGTACATAAAAGGTCTCGAAAGCCACGCCTTGTTCGGGAACGTACCGGGTGAGACGATGTCTGACAATCCGATTATGGAATTGAAGCGGCTCGTCGGTTTGCCGATCGGGGTCAACCTCGAACCGGTCGACTTCTCCGAAAAGTCAGAGGACATGTATGACGTGAAACAAGGACGTCTCGCGACACGGGAGGCGTTCGCGAGAGCGTCCGAGCTCGGTATCGATTTTATCTGTTTGACCGGCAACCCGAACACCGGGGTGACGAACGAGGCGATCGAGCAAGCCATCATCAACGCCCGCCAAGAGTTCGCTGGCGTCATCATCGCCGGGAAGATGCATCAAGCCGGCGTCGGCCGAGTACTCGACCAAGAGGCCTATGTCCGCTTCGCTGAGGCCGGGGCCGACATCATCTTGATTCCTGCGCCTGGGACGGTCCCAGGCGTCCGCGAAGACGAATTCTATGAAGTCACGCGCGAGATTCAGGCGTTGGATAAACTCGTCGTCGCCGCCATCGGTACGTCACAGGAAGGGTCCGATGAAGCGACAATCCGTGACATCGCCTTGTCCTCGAAGCGGGGTGGGACGGACATCTTCCATATCGGCGACGCCGGCTTGTCCGGAATCGCCACACCGGAGAATATCCAGGCGTTATCGATTGCCATTCGAGGACGGCGCCATACGTATATCCGCATGGCTGCCTCGGTCAACCGCTAATCAAAAGGAACGAAGCCGATAATGAACTGCTCCCCGTCAAGTAGACAGGGCAAATAATGAAAACCGGACTATGCGGCTTGAGACCTGTATTCTACAGGGCTCAAGCCGTTTAGTCGTTTCTGGAAACGATCATGGTTGTAGAACGAGATGTAGGTCTCGATGGCTGATGTAAGTTCGCTGTAGGCCTGGAACTCACGCAGGTAGTACATCTCGACTTTCAAGGTACCCCAAAAACCCTCGATCGGGGCGTTGTCGAGACAACGTCCGACCCGGGACATGCTGTGGGTCAGCCCCGCGTCTTCCACCATGCGTTTGAACCCTCTCGAGGTATATTGGAACCCCCGGTCGCTATGGATCATCGGACTCGCTCCTGAACGGAGCCCCGCGATGGCTGGGATCATCGTCTGGAAGACGAGCGCGTTGTTGTTGGATTTCCCGATGCGATAGGCGATGATCGAGCCGTCATAAAGGTCGATGATCGCGCTCAGATATGCCTTCCTTCCGGCGCCATATTTGAACTCGGTGACGTCGGTGCACCACTTCTCGTCCGGTCGGGACGCGCTGAATTCTCGGTTCATCAGGTTCTCGGCCACATGCTGCGGTGACGACTTCTTGTGCCGTTTTCGCTTCTGGCGGATGACCGAACGGATCTCATGGATGCGCATGAGACGATAGATACGCTTCTCGTTGTATGCCGGCAGGCCATGCTGGCGTCGTCTCCGGTTGACCGTCATGGTGATCCGTCGATAGCCGTAGGTCCCGTTCACCTGGTCGTAGAGGAGGCGGATGTCCTCTAGTAGGCTTAGGTTCTCCTCCTCGCGTACCGAGACGGTACGCTTCAACCATTTATAGTAGGCGGCCCGTGAGACCTGCGCGATCTCGCACAGGAGCACGACCGGGAACGTGTCGGTCGTCGACATTTCCTCGATCGCCATGTAACGCAATTGTAGCCGGATTTGGCTGATCAACCTCTCCTCTCGATCTCCTCTAACTTTTTTAGGAACAGGTTCTCGGCCCGCAGGCGCTCGTTCTCCCGCTCGATCTGTTGGATGCGACGTTCGAGCTTCTCTTCGTTGGTCAGTTCCTCTTCTTGCTTCGTCCGTCCGCGGCGGTCCTCGAGCCCGTGCACGCCGTCGGCGTCATATTTTTTCGTCCAGCCGTAGACCTGGTGGTACGACGCGGCGAATATCTCGGCCGTCCGTTGATAGTTCCGTCCATTGTCCAGGCAATACCTGACGATCTCCATGCGTTCCTCGAATGTGGTCTTTCTCCCTTTTGTCATAGCTCGATCCCTCCCTTTTCTCGAATCTGTTAACTCGCTATGACTAGTATACTTCTTGATCCACCGATATAGAACCGAACGACTACTGATTTGATGTCTGGAGAGGACTTCCACCATGGTGACCCCATCGAGATAGTCACGTACGGCCGCTATTTTCTGTTCCTTTGTGTACAGTTTCCATGTCCTCGACTCCTTCAAGGCGTCGATTCCGCCGGTCTCGAATTTCACTTTCCACACCCGGAGGGTATGCTCAGAGACGTCATGGGCCTCCTCGATTTCCTTCCACGTATATGTTTCTTCTTCCATCATCCGTAGTGCACTCAGTTTTTGTTCGATTGAATGCCGACTTCTCGCCATAAAAAACACTCCCCAATCAGATAAACAGATTTGTTATTTCATCTGTCTACCTATTGGGGAGCATATCATAATGGCTTCGTTCCTTTTTGTGTTACCAGTCGGTGACGTCTCGGCGCGGTTTCGCCGGAGTCGTCGTCCCGTGCCGTTTGGCGAGGAGCGCCTCGACGTCTTGTAATGACACGCCTTTGGCGGCGAGCAAGACGAGCAAGTGGTACAAGAGATCAGCCGACTCTTCGACCAAATCTTCATCGTTCAGCGCCGCGATGACGACCTCGAACGACTCTTCCCCAAACTTCTTGGCAATCTTGTCGACACCTTGGTCGAATAGATAAGACGTATACGACCCTTCTTTCGGTGACGCCTGTCGTTCTTGAATCAACTTCTCTAATTCGTGAATCATCCTTCCACCTCCGTGAAAAAGCAGCTTCGATTTCCCGTATGACACGTCGGCCCATTGGCACGGACCCGGACCAAGAGTGCGTCTTGATCACAATCGACGTGGATGCTTTCGAGCTCGAGCGTATTTCCGCTCGACTCCCCTTTCATCCAGAGTCGCCCTTTCGAACGTGACCAGAACGTGACCGTGTTCGTCTCGAGCGTCTTCTGAATCGCCTCCTCGTTCATGTAGCCTAACATGAGGACGGCGTCGTCCTCTGTCGACACGATGATGGCTGGAATCAATCCGTTTGCGTCGTAACGAACCGCATCGGCAAGTTGTGCTCGCTGCATACGTGTTTCACCTCTTCCACTGTCGTTTTCCGGTCATGCAAAATCGAGGCGAGTAGCGCCGCATCGACCTTCTCGAGCGCGTCGACGACATGATTCGCGTTCCCGGCACCGCCAGAGGCGATAATCGGGATATCGACGGCGTCCCGGAGCAAATCAAGGATTCGCAAATCGTAGCCACTCTGCTTTCCGTCCTGATTCATCGACGTGACGAGCAGTTCACCCGCCCCAAGTGCAGCCACTTGCTTTGCCCAATCGACGGCCCGCAACTCGGTCCGGTTCTTCCCGCCATACGTATAGACGAAGTAATCGTCGTCTTCGAACTTGACGTCGATGGCGATGACGATACATTGTGACCCGAACCGCTCGGCCGCTCGTTTAATCAAATCGGGTGATTCGACGGCGAGCGTGTTGAGCGACACTTTATCGGCCCCGGCTTTTAAGAGCGAGGAAATATCCTCAAGCGACCGAATACCGCCACCAACCGTGAGCGGAATGAACACTTTCCGGGCGACGGCACTGACGACGTCAAGCATCGTCTGGCGGCGTTCCGTACTCGCAGTGATATCTAGAAACACGAGCTCATCCGCACCGGATGCGTCATAATACTTAGCAATCTCGACCGGGTCGCCGATATCCCGGAGTGCCACGAACTCGATTCCTTTGACGACACGACCGTCTTTCACATCAAGACACGGAATAATGCGACGTTTAAGCATGGCGCGCCTCCCACTCGATCAAGTCATCGAGGCTGACTTGTCCGGAGAGTAGTGCCTTCCCGACGACCGCTTCGTCGATACCGGCCGCTTGAAGTGCTTCGACATCAGCCTCGGTCGTCACACCACCCGAAGCGATGAGCGTGACTGAAACAGCCTCACGCAGCGCCTTCATCCGCTCGAGATTCGGTCCGTTCAACTTCCCGTCCGACCCGATGTCCGTATAGAGAATCGTTTTGACACCACGGTCAACGAGCCCTTTAGCGGCATCGATATCTTTTAAGTCGGTCGCTTCTTGCCAGCCGTTGACGGCGACGATACCATCATAGGCATCGAGGGCGACGGCGACACGATCCCCGTACTTCGCGAGCGCCCGGTCCAAGAAATCCGGGTCTGTGAACGCTTTTGTCCCGAGCAAGACACGGTCCGCACCGGTCGCCATGACCGCGTCGAGCGCTTCCTCGGAACGGATGCCCCCGCCGGTCTGAACGAAGAAACCGCACGTTTTGGCAAAGCGGACGACATCGAGATGTCTCGGTTCACCGGCTTTCGCCCCTTCGAGATCAATCAAGTGAAGCATCGGGACGCGCCCTTGCCACTCCTTCAATTTCTCATACGGGTCTCCGTACTGTTCTTCTGTATTGAAATCGCCTTCTGTCAAGCGGACGATTTTTCCGTCAATCAAATCAATGGCCGGTAGTAATCTCACGTTCGACCGCCTCCTTCCATTCTTTCAATAAACTGAGTCCAAACGCGCCGCTCTTCTCCGGGTGGAACTGCATCCCCGTGACGAGCCCTTTTTGCACGATGGCTGGCACGTCTTCCCCCATATAATCGGCAGAAGCGATCACATGGGTCGGGTCGGTCACGACGTGATACGAGTGAACGAAATAGACGTCCTCGTCTCGCAAAATCGAGTTCCATCCGACGTGTGGCAGACGTTTCGCCCGCATCCGCTCGACGCGCCCTTCAATCAAACCGAGCCCTTCCGTCGGCACCCCTTCCGTGCTCGACTCGAATAAGAGCTGCATACCAAGACAAATGCCAAGGAACGGTTTTTCTTGTGCCGACCGTTTCAACAGCGGAATCAGTCCCGTCTCGTTCAGCGATTGCATCGCCTGCGGGAATGCGCCGACGCCCGGAAGCAAGATGGCGTCAGCTGCCTCGATGTCGACAGGATCGTTCGTGATGGTGACGTAACAGCCGATGGCTTGGAGCGCCCGTTCGACATTGAATACGTTGCCCATTCCATAATCGATGACCGCGACCTTCATCCTTCAATCAGTCCTTTCGTCGAAGGCAGTCGATTCGATCCATCTTGCCCGATCGCTTCAGCGAGGGCGCGACCGAACGCTTTGAACAGTCCTTCAATCATATGGTGCGAGTTCGACCCGTAGAGCACCTCAAGATGAAGTGTCAAGCGGGCGTTCATTGCCACGGCCCGGAAAAACTCTTCGGCGAGCTCGGTATCAAAGTCCCCGAGTTTCGGATTTTTGACTTCGGCCCGGTAGACGAGGAACGGACGGCCGGACACGTCGACGACGGCACGCGCGAGCGTCTCATCCATCGGCAAATAACTCGTGCCGTAGCGGCGAATACCGATTTTGTCGCCGAGCGCTTGATTGATCATCTGCCCGAGGGCGATCCCGACGTCTTCGACCGTATGGTGAGCGTCGACCCACGTATCCCCTTCGACATGGACCGTCAAATCGATTTGGCTGTGGAACGCGAACAGTGTCAGCATATGATCAAAGAAGCCGACGCCTGTCTTCACGTCACTTTGTCCCGTCCCGTTCAAATCAAGCTTGAGCTCGATGTTCGTCTCTTTTGTATCTCGTTTCGTCTCAGCTGTTCTCAAGTGAAGTCACCTCTTCTATCGTTTGTTGAAGCAAGTGGTACGCCTCGTCCGTTCCGGCACTGACACGAATCCCGTCTGCGAACGCGCGAACATGTACATCTTTTTCAAGGAAGCGGGCTGCCCAAGCTTCGCTGTCCGGTGTCTCGACGTATAGGAAATTTGCACGGCTCGGTAAGACGTTCCCAATCGGTGCGAGCAACGTCTCAAGCTTTTGTCGCTGCGTTTGATGGAAACTGATTGACTCATCGATATAAGCGGAGTCGTTCAACACGACCGTCGCCACGGCCGCACTCAGCCCACTCACATTGAACGGAGAGCGGAACCGATCAATCTTCTCGATTAAGCGCTCATCGGCGATCATGAAGCCGATGCGCAGATTCGCGAGTCCGAACGCTTTCGATAACGTCCGGAGAATGATGACGTTCGCGTGGTCCGCTAGGCGGTCTTTGAATGAATCTTCCATCGTGAAATCGATATACGCTTCGTCGACGACCAAATACGGGACTTCGCTGGCAATCGTCTCGAGATCATCGAGCGACCACATCTTCCCGGTCGGATTGTTCGGGTTCGATATGAGGACAAGTTTCGGCCGTTCCGCCTCAATCGTTTGCATGATCGCCTCGAACGACAATCCGTCCGCATCCGGCTGCACGAAATTCCCACGGGCGATATGCGTGTAAATGCCATACATCGAAAAGTCTGGAATCGGTGCGGCGACGACGTCGTCGGCATCGAGAATGGCCTGACAGAGAATCGCGAGCAATTCGTCACTGCCACTGCCGACCATGAGTTGCTGCGGGCTCACACCGGCATACGCCGCATAGCTTTGTTTAAGCGCCGTCAACTCGTTGACCGGATAGTGGCTCAAGTCGAGCGGAAGCTCTCGGATAGCCGTCTTCAAGCGCTCTGGGAAGACATATTGGCTTTCGTTTTGATTCAACGCGTGCCCTTTGACCGCATGCGGGACGTAGCGTGGAATCGTCTCATAGTTCAGTCTCATACGTCCTCCAATCGGACCGCCATCGCCCGGGCGTGGCCGTCAAGTTGTTCTTGTTGCGCGATTCGAATCGCGGCACGCGTGATGCGCTCATCGAGTTCTGTCATTTGCAGGAACGTCTGGCGTCGGTAAAAATCATCGACCGAGAGGCCGCTCGAGAAACGGGCCGTCCCGCTTGTCGGCAGGACGTGGTTCGGTCCAGCGATGTAATCCCCAAACGCCTCCGCCGCTTCATGACCGAGGAAGAACGATCCGCCGTGACGGATGGCTTGCATGTAATCTTCCGGGTCGGCGACGGCGAGTTGGACGTGTTCAGCCGCCATCTCGTTCGCATAACGAATCGCCTCAGCCTTCGTCTTCACGAGGACACCTCCGCGCTTCATCGCCTCTATCGCAATGTCACGCCGCGGTAATTCAGCCAATTGTCGTTCTAATTCTTGTCGAATCGCTTCGGCCAATTCGCCAGTCGTGACGAGCGCAAGTGCCGTCGCTTCGACATCGTGTTCGGCTTGGGCGAGCAAATCGGCGGCGACCCATTTTGGGTTGGCCGTCTCATCGGCGATGATGAGCACCTCGGACGGTCCAGCGACCGAATCGATGCCGACGATGTGGGAGACGAGCGATTTTGCTGTCGCGACATAGGCATTCCCAGGCCCAACGATTTTATCGACCGGTTGAATCGTCTCGGTACCGAATGCCAAGGCGGCCACGGCCTGCGCCCCACCGACGAGATAACATTCATCCGCCCCGGCGATTTTTGCCGCAATCAATAACGACAAATCGATGCCGTCTTGTTTCGGTGGCGTCACCATGACGACACGTTTCACACCGGCCACTTTTGCCGGAATGATGTTCATCAACACACTCGACGGATAGACGGCCGTCCCGCCCGGCACGTACACGCCGACCGAGTCGAGCGGCATGAAACGACGTCCAAGCCGGAACATCCCGTCTTCATACACGTCGTCTTGACGTAGCTGGCGTTCATGGAACGTGCGAATACGTTCAGCCGCGAGCGTCAACGCCTCGGTCAGTTCGGCGTATGCGTCAGGTGGCGTAAACGTCGTCAAATCGACCGTTTCGATTTTGTCGACGCCGTCAAATTTTTTCGTGAACGCGAGGAGCGCCTCGTCCCCGTTCGACTCTACGGCCTCGAGGATCGGTTTGACCGCTTCTGCCCAGCTTTCCCGCCGGGCCCGGTTCGTTTCTGTACTCATCGGGCATCCTCCTTGCTCAAGCGACGAATCCACGCCTTCAATTCATCAGGATCGTTGGCGAGAGCCGCCTCACTCGTGATGAACTTGGCGTTCACTGTGAAAATCGTCTCGTATTCTTCAAGGTCATTCGCGCGAAGCGTCGCCCCCGTCTCTACGATATCGACGATGCAATCGGCGAGTCCTGTAAGCGGTGCAAGTTCGACCGATCCGTTCAACGCAATCACTTCGACGTTCTGTCGTTTCGAGGCGAAGTGAGAGATGGCGATATTCGGATATTTGCTCGCGACTTTCAATTTTTTTGTTCCATTCTTCCGTTCTTTCGGTCCGCAGACCGCCATGCGGCAACGGCCGAACGGCAAGTCGACGACTTCCAGCACGCCAGGCGTCTTCTCTCGCAAGATGTCTCCGCCGACGACGCCGACATCAGCCGCGCCGTGCATGACGTATTTGTAGACGTCATCCCCTTTGACGAAGATGAACTCATGCCCGTCGACTTCGACCGTCAGTTCGCGGCCACGCTTTTCAGGCCAAACGGTAAGTCCGACTTGTTCGAAATAGTCTCGGGCCGCTTTTTCAATGCGTCCTTTTGCGATGGCTACTTTCATAAAATCACCTCACCTAACTGTTCTAAATCAAGGGACAGTCCGAACGCCCGACGAGATTGGCCGAAATGTCCGTATAATGAATCATATCGACCACCCGATAGGACGCGTCGTCCGTCGATGCTGCCTGTCACCGTCAATCCTGAATAATAATCAAAATCACCGGTCTGTCCGAAGTCGTACGATACGTTCAAACCGATGGACCGTAAATGTTCGACCGCCCGCTCGACTTCATCGATTGCTGCCGTCAAGCCCGGCTCGGCGACTTCACGTAACTCACCAAGTGCCGAGTCGCCAATCAAGAACGGTAATTTCGCGATTAACGGGTATTGATACGTATCGGCGAGTTCCCGGAGTGACTCCAAATTGCGAAGCGCCAAATATTGGCGGAGCGTCCGCTCAGGGATACCGGCTTCGTCGGCCACGGCGGCGACCAAGGCTGCTGATCCGACTTGAATCCGGAGTCCGTCTTGTGGCAGGACACGCTCGGTCATACTGAGGAACGAGGCAATCAACTCCATATCAGGAGCGTCCCCGTCAATCCATTCGAGACCGAGCTGTTGACGTTCATGCGGCTGTCCCGAATGCTTCGGGGTACGCCGGTAGACGGCACCGGCATATGCAACACGCATCGGCTCATGACCGTCCGCGAGTTTCCGTGCGATTTGTAACGTATAGTCTGGACGCATGACGAGCAACTCTCCGTCATTTCCGAACAGACGATAATAGGCCGACTCATCGAACAAGGCCAAGTCTTGATAGTGCGAATAATATTCTACGAGTGGCGGTTCGATCACGCTGTAGCCGTTCGATTCGGCTCGTTCGAGAAATGATAACATCCACTGCTTCGGACGCAGAACGTCATCCCCTTGCAATTCGTGCCATCCTTCCGGGATGGATCCTTTTGTATTGAACCAAATCATCGATATCACCCTTTATCTTATTATCACTTTACCAAACTAAAGTAGTGTGTTAAATTTATCAAACCAAGCCGGTGCTGTCAACCGGCGAACTCGAAAGGAATGTCGCTTGATGATTGACTTTACCCGTGATGGTCACCTTCACACCCCATTTTGCCCACATGGCTCGACAGACCCGCTCCAGGCGTACGTCGAGCAGGCATTAGCTCGTGGTATCAAGACGCTCACGTTCACCGAACACGCTCCGCTCCCGGCCCGGTTTCAAGATCCGACGCCAGACAAAGACTCGGCGATGGCGTTTGAGTTGCTTCCGGATTATATCGAGGCCGTGCAGTCGTTAAAACGGAAGTATCCCGAACTCGATCTTCGCCTCGGCTTAGAGATCGACTACTTGCCCGGCTATGAGGCTGAGACGTTGGCGTTGCTCGAACCCTTTGCCGACGTATTAGATGAAACGATTTTGTCTCAACACTTTCTACTCGTCGACGGTGAGCTCCTGCCTGTCGACTTCTCGCTCGAGACGTTTCATATCCTCGTCGAACGTGTCGGTTCGTTCGAGGCTGTGATGAAACAATACTATTCGGCGCTCGCTGCCGGCCTCGTATTCCCTTGGGAACGCCTGAAAGTGGACCGCATCGGACATATCGATTTACCAATCAAATATCAGACCAAGTATGTATGGGACCGCTCAAACGTCCTGGCCGAACAGTCGCGCCTGCTCCAGACGATGGCCGCTCGCGGTTTCGGTCTCGACCTCAATACGGCCGGACTGCGCAAGCCTGAATGCGGACAGCCGTATGCCATCGACGTCGCATCTGAGGCGGCCAGACTTGGAATCCCGTTCGTACTCGGTTCGGACGCCCATATCGCCAAAGACGTGGGCGCTGGGTTCGAAACAATACAAAAAAAAGCCACGTTCCTATGAACGTGGCTTTTTCACAGCGATCTAGCTATCTAGATCCCCATTTTCGGTTGTCGATAACGATATGGCGTTCCATTTCTTCATCTATTGACAATAATACCATACTGAATCGGCAATGCAACCTAAAAATGAAAAAAGGATGACGGAATTGTCATCCTTTGCTATTTAGACCGCCATTTCAGCGTATAAATCTTTTAATTCATTCGTAGCCGCCTCATCCATCTGTAACGCCACGAGTTCGACGAATTGAAGTGCTGGATCCTTGTCACCCGACATACGAACGATTTCGGCTGCCGCATCATCGAGCGCGAGCAAGATACCTGATACACCGAGCGTCGGGTAGTAACGGAGCAGCGCGCGGACGTGCTTCATTTCTGAGATATCGTTTCCATTGATTTTAAGTGCTTTGACCGCCAACTCTTTATGCGTTCCAATCGCGAACTTATCTTCCCACACCTCTTCGAGTGTGATCAACGCTTCCACATCATAGGCACCATCAGTGAAACGAACTTGTTTTTCCATGTAACATTTCCCCTCTCGTTAATCTACTTTCATTATAAGAGAGGAACACACTAAAAGTTTGTGAAATGTTGAACATTTTGTGGAATTTTTGTCTCACCTAGTTGTGAACATAAAAAAAGGTCCCTCCGAGGAGAGACAAATAATGGAAGAGTAAAACACCATTGGCAGTACATTAATAATATAACACCGAATGTAAACGTTTACAATGTGTTTTTAAAACTTTTTTCAAGTGGCATATGTACCACGTCAATTCCGCTCTCGCGCATTAAATCGAGACCGTCGCCATGTTCATAACCGACCGCATAGACGACACGAGCGACGCGGGAGGCAATCAAGGCGAGCGAGCAGGCGTGGCACGGCGAATGGGTCACATAAGCCGTCGCCCCGAAAGCGTTCGTCGAATCGGCGGCGAGCTTTCCGATCGCGTTGATTTCAGCATGAATCTCATGTTGTTTCGACCAATTGTGATGATCGTACGGGTCAGAGCATTTGATATAAGTCACACCGTCATGAATGAACGAGACCGGCGTCTCGAGCAAGTCGACCGCATTCGCGGATACGTATTCAGCGCGCTTATAAAATCCATCATCCCGCTTTAAGAAGATTTCATTGCAGTTCGTATGCCCCGGCGGCGTGCCGTTCAGGCCAATCGAAATCGGCTTCTCATCTTTGACGATGACGCAAGCGACACTTTTAGAAGCACACTTCGAATGACGTACCGCCATCATATCGGCAAACTGTAACCACGTCTCGTCCCATAGGTGTTGTTTATCCATTGTTGATCCTCCTCGAAGAAAAGGAAAGTCTGAATGCTCAGACTTTCCCCGTTCAATATCCAGTCTCTTTTGGCAACTCTTTGTTTTTCGAAGCAATCTCGATGACTTTTTCTTTCAACTCGTGCTCCATCCGATCGAGTTCACGTTCCGCCTCACGACGCTTCTGACGTCCCTCTTGTTGAATCCGGAGCGTCTCATCGAGCGTCGAGAGCAAGTTCTCGTGCGCCACTTTAAGCGACTCGACCGAGACGATGCCTTTCTCGTTCTCCGTGGCAATCTCGATTGAAGAGTCTTTCAACATCTTCGAGTTCTGCTCGAGCAACGTATTCGTCGTCTTTGTGACGTCTTGCTGCATCCGGAGCGCCGTCTTTTGCCGCGTCAAGCTGAGCGCGAGCACGACTTGGTTTTTCCAAAGTGGAATCGTATTGACAACCGCCGACTCGATTTTCTCGGCTAGAATCTGGTTGTTCTGCTGGATCACCCGGATTTGCGGGGCCATCTGCAGGCTGATCGTCCGGCTCAGTTTCAAGTCGTGCAACTTCTTCTCGAACCGGTCTGCGAGTTGAATCATGTCGTTCAACTGTTGCAGTTTGACCTGGTCTTTCGACATCTCGACTTCTTGACGAAGCGGGGCAATCTCATAGCTCCGTACGTGATCAAGCTTCGTCTCCCCAGCGGCGATATAGACGTTTAGTTCTTCGAAGTAGCGTTTGTTTTTGTCGTACATTTGATCGAGCATCGTGATATCCTTCATCAAACCGAACTTGGCCCGGTCTAGATTATG
Organism: Exiguobacterium sp. s157; assembly: GCF_018618205.1. Taxonomy (NCBI): domain Bacteria; kingdom Bacillati; phylum Bacillota; class Bacilli; order Caryophanales; genus Exiguobacterium; species Exiguobacterium sp. s157. The sequence goes on along the minus strand of NZ_JACSLQ010000001.1, from coordinate 606,797 downwards.
GATGACCTCTTCTAAATAGACACTCATCTTTTCAAACTGTAACTTATAGTTCTCGGCTTTCTTTTTGGCCCGGCCGATGAGCGGCAGATTGTCCATGAAGCTCTTCTTCTCCGGCTGCAGCATGTCCGGGTCCATCTTGCGCACATTCTGCATCAAATCGGACAATAGCTTGCCGGCGTCACCGCCATCTTTCATCCGGACCTCAGTCAAGATTTGGTCCGAGAATTGCGACAGTTCACGTTGTACGTTCGAACCGAACAGCATGACGGAATCCGTCTTTTTAATATCAATCGACTCTGCGATGCGCGTGATGCGTTCCCGGTGCGCTTGTGGGACGTCGGCATTTACTTGAATGGCCGGCACCTCATGTTTCTCGGTCATCGCTGACCAGTCCACGGACGGGTCCGAAATCGCATCGGTTTCTGTCTTCGTTTTCGTTTGGGAAGTAAGTTCTTCTTCTGGCCATGACTGCCAGTTCGTTTCATTCGATGAAGTCATGCTTTTTTCTCCCTTCTGGTTGATCGGCCAATACTCTCTCCATCATAATCAACTCTCGTTCAAAATCGACCGCGTCATCTTCGAGGAGACGACTGCGCTGTTGTTTGAACTTGTCGACGATGAGCCGCATATTGGTCATCAACTGTTCACGTGTCTCTTCTTGAATGACGACTCGTTTTCCTTCTAGTTCTTTGAATTTCAATACGACCGACACGAGCGAGTCCAAATAGAACGTGAACAAGTCACGGACATGTTTGGCATCTTGAGGGTTCTCGAACAGCTCAGCGAACAGTTCGTGTGCTTCTTTCGAGACCGCCTTCATCTCACGCCGCACCTCGATGTCTTTAATCTCAGGCAAGACGCGGTCAATCTGTTGTAACTTCTCATAGCCTTGTTCAATCGTCCGCTGTAAAAATTGAAGCTCTAAATCATCTGTCGCTTCAAATTGGCGCACCGGCGCCGCTTCTTCGAGCGGTTTCAAGATGCGTGAACCGACGAACGGTTCGTCCTCGTCGAGCAACAGTTTCTTTTTGGCCCGCTTGGCGACAGGCGCCGGTGCCCGCTTCCTGCGTTTGCTGTTCGACCACACCTCGTTCAACACGAGCGCCCCGACGATGATAAACAACCAAGAGAAATCAAAAACGCTTATGGCAAAATATAGGATTGCCCCGGTCAGGGCCCATTTCATCCATGTTTTCATCCGTTTCACCTCGTCTCATGATACTTCTATTGTACCTTACGTGACCCTTCAAAAAAAGTTTCGTCATCTTTATAAGCTTAGCATAACGTTCCCGCGCGCTCTCTCGGTCGCAAGAACGAAAAGTATGGCCGATGACTGGACAAAAAACCTCCTGATTCGACGAATCAGGAGGTTGCTTCCGTTATAATCTGACCCACGTCGTCACCATGACGACGGCGACCGTCACCGGAATGACGTACCGGATCAAGAAGTGCCAGATCGGGTACAACTTCACACCGATGTCTGACGTTTGAATCTCTTCTTTCAAAATGCGTTGATCGACGATATATCCGACGAAAATCGACGTCAAGAGCGCACCGACCGGCATTAATACGTAGCTGACGATGTAATCCATCGAATCGAAGAACGTGCGACCGTCTAAGAACTGCATCTCGCTCATGACACCGAACGAGAGTGCCGATGGAATCCCGACTGCGAAGACGATGGCCGCTGACAACAGGGTGACGTTTCGCTTCGATATCGTTTGTTTCTTCTCGTTCAACTTGTCCGTCACACCTGCTACGACGACTTCAAGCATCGCAATCGATGATGTGATTGAAGCGAACGTGAACAAGAGGAAGAACAACACCATGAAGAATCCACCAAGCGGTACTTGGTTGAATACGGCCGGCAAGACAACGAAGAGAAGCGCCGGTCCCTCTGCCGGGTCAAGACCCGAAGCGAAGACGGCCGGGAATATCGCGAGGCCTGCGAGTAGCGAGACGGCAATATTCAAGAGAACAATCATGTTCGCTGAACGATTGAGCGTGCCTTTCGTCTGAATGTACGACGCGTACGTCAACATGGCTGCGACACCGAGCGATAGCGAGAAGAACGCTTGACCGAGGGCGAACAAGACCGATTCACCGGTCAAGGCAGAGAAGTCAGGTTGCAAGAAGAAGCGAACCCCTTCCATCGCTCCGTCAAGCGTCAACGAACGGATGACGAGCACGATGAAACTGACGAACAAGAGCGGCATTAAAATCTTGCTCATGCGCTCGATGCCAGCCTCGACACCTTTTAAGACAATCAAGAGCGTAATCAATAAGAACAAGAACTGACCGAACACGGCGATGCCTGGTGACGAAACGACATCTCCGAACACGGCACCGAACTCGTCAGGCGAACGTCCGTTCAATGTCCCGCTCAATCCGAGACCGACATAGATTAAAACCCAACCACCGATGACACTGTAGAATGAGAGCAATAAGAAACATGCGATGACGCCAAGGTAGCCGACGAGTGTCCAACGACGGTGTCCTAATTTTTTGAAAGCGAGCAGTGCCGTCTTTTGTGTCGAGCGTCCGACGATGAATTCACCAATCAATAACGGTAACCCGAGTAAGAGCGTGAACGCTAAAAACATGAGCAAAAAGGCGCCGCCTCCACTTGTGCCGGTGACATACGGAAATTTCCAGATTGCACCGAGACCAATCGCAGACCCTGCGGCCGCTAAGATGAATCCAATTTTTGAGGCGAACGAATTTTGCGCCATTACCATCCCTACTTCCTGTTTTCATATCTTTTTTCATAATAATAGTGAAATACTAACACGGTTCAGAAATGAGAACAACTAAAAACAGAGAAAAGTCTGAATTCTTTTCTCTGTCAGCAATTTTTATCGATTTTTAGTGTGACGGGACAAGAAATGACAACTCGCCCGGCAGGACATCGACGTCCAGCCGTTCCGCCTCGAAGTGCTCTCCATCGACGTCGATGAGTTGAGATTCACTCAAATGGACGGTCAGTTGAGACATCTGTAGATGCACCCATTCCGGAGACGACTGTTCGAGTCCGAACTGTTGGGTCAACAATTGACGAATCATCGGGAAGCCGATGGCGGAACTATGGACGACCTCGACGAGTCCGTCCGTGAACGACTGGGTCGGGAGTTTCGTCGGTACCGTCCCGAGATAAGCCCCGTTCCCTACATATAGGAAGCTGACTGGTCCATCGTGGACGACTTCCCCACCGTGTTCGATGCGAACATCGAACGGATCGAGTTCACGAAACTGCCGGATCGTCGCTAAAAAGTAACCAATCGACCCGAGTGATTCTTTTTGGAGCGGATCGATTTGTCTCGACGCGTCCGCGATCAGGCCGACCCCGATGAAGTTGAGCCCGTACCGTTCGTTGACTCGCATCACATCGACCGATTGTGCGTAACTCATCTTGAACAAACGGGCCGCCTCGATTGGTTCGACCGGTAGCGCGAGGGCACGGGCGAAATCATTACACGTGCCGGCCGGAATCAGACCGATTGTCGGCCGTTCATCTCGCGGAAGCTTCATCAAGCCATTGACGACCTCATGAAGCGTCCCGTCCCCGCCGATGACAATCAAGTGCTCGTAAGCCCCGCTCTCTTCGGCGAAGCGACCGGCGTCTCCTTGCGCGAGCGTCTTCCGAATCAAAATCTCATCGTATAACGATTCAATCGTCCCGACGACCTCACCGAGCATCGTCTCGTTCCCGCCAGACGTGGGATTGGAGATAATCAATGCTCTCATAACAGACCAGCCTGCTCCAAGAAGTCCTTCGCGACGTCGTACGCCCGTTCATTCCCGTACGCGACGCGACGGTTCAATTCAGACATCTCTTCGTCAGTAATTTTACCACCCAATTGGTTGAGGGCATCCTCGATTTCCGGATGTTCATCGAGCGTCTCTTGTTTCACCAACGGAGCTCCTTGGTAAGGTGGGAAGAACTGTTGGTCGTCCTCGAGGACAAGCAATTCGTTCTCGGCGATATCCGGGTCGGTCGCATACGCATCGACGAGGTTGACGTCTCCACGTGCGATGGCACGATAGCGCAACTTTTGTTCCATCGAGACGACCGACGGGAAATCGAGACCATACGCTTGTTGCAGTCCCGGGTATCCGTCTTCACGGTCTGTGAACTCGAGCGTGAATCCGGCCTTAATATCCGATTGAACGTTTCGTAAATCCGAGATGGCGGTGATGTCTTCTTGCTCGGCATAGTCGCGTGGGATCGCGATGGCGTATGTGTTGTTGAACTGCATCGGTTCAAGCAACGCATAGCCGTCATCGGCGAGCGCGTCCCGAGCCTGTTCATACACTTCACGGGCATCGTTCGAGTTCGGTGTCTCTTTCACGAGACTCGCGAGCACCGTTCCTGTGAATTCTGGATAGATGTCGACATCGCCTGATTGTAACGCGCCCCAGACGAACGTCGTCTCTCCGAAGTTTGGACGGACGGATACAGACAAATCAGTCTGATCTTCAATCAACAGCTTATACATATTCATTAAAATCTCAGGCTCTGGCCCGAGTTTCCCCGCGATGACGAGGTCGGTCTGTTGCGTGCGACCGAAGGCTAGCGGGGCCGCGACGATGAGCGCCAACACGGTCGAGACGGCAATCAATTTCGTCTTGTTCCGGGTTGCCGTCGCCCCTTCCATTTGGCGTAGCAAGAAATCGAACAACAAGGCAAGGATGGCGGCCGGGATTGCCCCGAGGAGAATTAAGTAATTGTCGTTTCGGTTGATGCCGAGAAGGATTAACGTCCCGAGCCCACCTGCGCCGACGAGGGCGGCGAGGGTCGCCGTTCCGACAATCAGCACCATCGCCGTTCGAATCCCGGCCATGATGACCGGTAGCGCGAGCGGGAGTTCGACTTTCATCAAACTTTGGTTCGGTTTCATCCCACAAGCCCTGGCCGCTTCGATGAGCGATTTATCGACCTCGTTCAGCCCGGTGAAAGTATTTCGTAAAATCGGGAGCAAGGCATATAGCACGAGGGCAATCGTCGCCGGTAAAGCACCAATCCCGACGAGCGGAATCATAAGACCGAGGAGCGCCAAAGAAGGAATCGTTTGAATGATGGCGGTAACGCCGATGGCGGTCTCGGCCACTTTCTTGCGACGCGTCAACCAAATCCCGAGCGGAACGGCGATTAAGACGGCTATCAAAAGTGATACGACGGAGAGCTGCAAGTGCTCAATCAGCGCCTCGACGAGTTCGCCACGCCGGTTTTGAAATGTCTCAAGCATCTACCTCACCTCTTCCACGTTGTGTAAAGTCGAGGACGAACGGATCCGTACTCGCTCTAATTTCATCTGGAGTACCGATAACGACCAATTCGCCATCACGCATCAAGGCGATGCGATCCCCAAGTTTCATCGCTTCTTGCATGTCATGGGTCACGAACAGAATCGTCTTCCCGAGCTCATCGTTCAAGCGTTTAATATCATCTTGAAGTTGACCTCGGCTAATCGGATCGAGCGCCGAGAACGGTTCATCCATCAAGATGACTTCCGGATCGGCTGCAAGCGCCCGCAGTACGCCGACGCGTTGTTGCTGTCCACCGGATAGTTCCGTCGGCTTTTTCACTCGCAAGACCGGATTCAGCCCTGCAATGTTCATGAGTTCGGTCACGCGGTCCTTCGTCTTCTGTTTAGGCCATTTCAATAATTCGGGAACGACAGAAATATTTTCCTCGACCGTTAAATGAGGGAATAAGGCAATTTGTTGAAGCACATAACCAATGTTGCGTCGCAACTCGTATATATCGAATTGATAAATCTCTTTCCCGTCGATGAGGATTTTTCCATCTGTATGGTCAATCAGTCGATTCACCATCTTCATCGTCGTCGTCTTCCCGCACCCCGATGGCCCGATTAAGACAAAAATCTCTCCTTTACGGACTGTCAAATCCAAGTCTTTGACGGCTAGCGTACCGTCTTCGTAGCGCTTGGACACATTTTGAAATTCTATCAACTCTACCCCTCCTCGCTCGTAACTTTTTCATGAAAGTCAAATATTAGTTTGCCCGTTTCCAACGTTTGTTAAACAATCGGACGTGCTATCTGGTGCGTATGGACACTGCCGGTAAGCAAAATCATGAAGCAAGGCACAAAAAAGGTCCTCCTAAAGGAGAACCTGCTGTTATGGAAGTGTAATCGTGATGTGGCGACGACCCCAGTTGATGGCCTCGTCTTTCGTGTCGACGAGCAAGTCGACGATATTTCCTTTGATGCGTCCACCCGTATCCAAGGCAATCGCTTGACCGACACCTTCGATTTGAACAATCGTTCCAAGTGGGATGACGGCTGGATCAACTGCGATGATACGCATGCCGTTATAGAAAATCGAATCCGTGACATCATGACCGGTTGCCGTCAAGACGCGGCCCCCGTATGAGCCGTTATCGGCTGCATCGTTCGTGTACGCCGTCGACTCGGCTTGAATGGAGCGTCCTGTCGTCGAGACTGGAGTTGCAGTCGTTGTCGACACCGTCGATTGCTTTTTCGAAGTTGCGGCTTGACGTTTCGCTTCTTCTTGTCGTGCCTGCTCGGCAGCGACACGTTTCTCTTCGGCCAAACGTTCTGCTTTTGCTTCACGCTCTGCCTGCTCTCGCTCGGCTTTCTCTTCGGCGACACGTTTTTCTTCCGCAATCCGTTTCGCTTCAGCGACACGTTTTTCTTCCGCGATCCGTTTCTGTTCGGCTAGTCGTTTTTCTCGTGCAATCTTTTGCTGGCGTTCTTGCTCGATCGCTTTTCGTTCCAATTCAAGTGGGTTTTGGACAATTTTTTGTTCCGTCCCAATCCCGATTTGGGCGGCATCGGCCGTCGCGGCAAACGCGAACGTTCCCACAGCCATAAGTAGGACAGTCATCATATATTTTAAGGAATGCATAATCAATAGGTCAGCACCTTTCTCGTCATCTAACGAACAGGAGTTAATTTACCATGCCCGTCCGACCCCGAGAAGGGATTTTGATGAAGTGAAATATTTCTGACACATCGACTCTCTGTCGGTTACAATCTGTAACATTTACATGAAACATAGCGCTACCAAGCGTTTTAATAAAAAATTACAGATTCGTTACAACATTTCGTGTAACAAATCTGTAATCTGATTGTCATTCTGTTTCAGCTTCGGTCGAGCGCAAATCGTGAGGTCTTACCATGCCCCAAGGTGCCACGTCGACGTCCACTTCGAACGTCTTCGCCCCTTCGATTGCTGATGTCTCTTCCTCAGCGACACGATACGAACTCATATCATCAATATATACTTGGCGGTCGTAATAGTTGGCCCGAGTGCCCCCAAAGAACGGCCGTGAACTGACCCGGTCAATGGTCGCATATCCATCGTCCCCCGTTTTGAATGAGACGTATACTGTCCCTGACTCGACATCTTGTCTTCCTTCGAACGAGTCATACTCCAAATAGACGAAGTCTCCGAAAAACGGGTCGTACGGTTCGTAGGAGGTCGCTTTGAACGTATACGTCTCACCGAACCAGGAGACCGCATAGACGAGCAGTATAAACCCGACGGCAATCAACACTTGCACAATCGGTACTAGCAAAGGCGTCAATCGTTTCATGTCTGAGCATCCCCTCTCGTCGTACGACTACGGCTGCGCCACCACAAGGCGAGCGACAATGCGAAGACGATCAATGCTCCGATGAGGAAGAAGAGTGAAATATCAAGTTTATCCCACACATAGATGAAGTAGATCGTCATTTGAACGAGTAAGAAATAGATGAAGGCGAGCACGATCGGTTTGCGATTATGGTCTTGATAGACGAGATAAGCGAGGGCGACCGCTTCAAGCAGGATGGCCAGCAAGATGCCCGTATCCTCGAACAATGAGAAGGGGATGACGGCGAGCAGGCTGACCCACATCAAATCTGGACGTCGGTGCAACAAATAGACGGCGACGAGGACGATCGAAAGGATTGTCGCCTCGATGACCGACGGTGTTCGTTGCGACAACCAGCCTTCCGTCGCATTAATCAAATAGCCGATCGATAGGACGGCAGCGACGAAGAGGTACAGATAGTTCCATTGGGCCCGCTCCCGATAAACGAGAAACAAGACGTGTAGCGCAGCGAGTGCCCATAGCGGCCAAAAGCGGCCTTCATAGTCGGCGTACTGACCAATCGTGATCAATAGGCCGTAGAAGCCGAACCAGGCGAAAATGCGATCGAGTTCATTGTCCCCATAATGGAACCAGACCCACGTCACGATCAATCCGAACGCAATCAACGTGATGCCGATGCCTTGAAAACTATTCGTGATCGCCAAAAAGGCGGCGAGTGCGGCCAAAAACGTAAAAATCGGATGTTTGAAAATCAATTTGTGCATGACGGCGACGGCAAGGAATAACCAGAATAAGAACGGAATTTGCGAGGAAAGATTATACGTCGAGAAAATGACGATCATCGTGGCGACGAAAAAGGCGACGCCTAATAGTCGGAATAGCGTGACATAGCGTGACGCTTTCACTTGCAGGCGTTCGGCGGTCACATACATCCCGACCATAAACACGAGGAAAATGGCGACTTTCACAAGATCAGGAATCGCTTGCCAATTGGCCGCGACAAAACTGAATAGACTAAGTGCGAGCAAAATCGATCCGATAATCACAAGAATAGGCGGTTTGTGCTCACGTTTGTCACCGACCGCCAACTTCTTATGTTCATACTCGACCAAGCGCTGACCGGTCACTTCATCCAGTAAACCGGCCTCTTCCCATTCACGAACTTTTTTGTCAATGGACACCTGAATCATCCCTTTCGATTAAAAGGTCAGCTGGCGCGTTCGATCAATTCCAAATCTTTTTTCAGTAAAACTTGCTTCTCGAATTCGAGACCAAGCTGTTGAAATTCTTCCATGATGGAAACGTCCCCGATGACCGTATTGGTCAATACGGCAGTCACTTCTGCGACCCAACCTTCACGAGTTGACTTGACGATATCACCCACAACGAATTCTACAGACACACCCATTCACTTCCAATCTTAAATTTGTTTCTATCATTATAACGAAATTATATCGGTTTGAATACGTTTTCTTTAAGCCGTTTAATAAATTGTGTCAAAATTTTTCCAGTCAATCCCCAAATAATGTAGTCTTCATGTTCATAAAAAGGTTCTCTCATTTTAATTACCCGTTTTTCGTACGCTTTAGCATTCGCCATCCGGTCAAACGGAATATTTTGATCAGGATTCATCGTCCATTCCATCTCGCCGTGGAACGGGTCGAGCAACAGCAACGTCTCGACCGGGATTGAGAACAGATGGTCGACTTCATCGGTGTGACGGACGTCTGGGAGCTTCGGAATCACTCCGACGAACGGATAGATCAGTTGCCGATGTGGCGTTGCGAGGGGTTGCAGGCGACCGATCACTTCAATCTCTTCCACCGCGAGCAATAGCTCCTCACTCGTCTCACGAACAGCCGCCTCGACCGGGGTCTCGCCAGGATCGAGACGGCCGCCCGGGAATGAGATTTCTCCAGGCTGGCGCCGCATCGTATGGGCGCGCACTTCAAAGATGACATGCCACGCTCCATCGACCTCGACCAAAGGAATCAATACGGCAGCCGTCTGTTCATAATTCTCTTCCATCGAAAAACTGTCACGCAATTGTTGTTCCGTGATCCACGATTGTTTCATGTTCTCCACCTCATTCTCTATGTTTCTACAGTTCCACCGTTGTCTCCTCGTTTAAACGCATCAAATGTCGGAAATATCATTATTAATGATAGGAGATGGTAGATGTGGTGGACAAACAAGTTGATGTATTGATTGTCGGGGCGGGCCCGACCGGACTCACGCTCGCGCTGACGTTAGCCAGATATGGAATCTCATTTGAAATCATCGATCGCAAGACGACACCGTCGAACAACTCCCGCGCCATCGGGATTCAACCGCGGACGATTGAAGTCTTCTCTCGTCTCGATGTCGCCAAAGAAGTGCTCGACCGGGCGCGGACCATCGAGAAAGGAAATCTATATTTTTCAGGGCAATGGACGGCCAAGCTCGAATTCTCCCGTCTCGTCACGCCCTATCCGTTCGTGACGTTGCTCCGTCAAAACGAGACCGAAGCAATTCTCGAGGCGGCGTTAAACGAGCACGGGCATTACGTCCAGCGTGGCGAAGCGCTCGTGTCACTGACTCATTACCCGTCTCGTGTGCTCGCACATTTGGAGTCAGACTCAAACCGGACAATCGAGGCCAAATATGTCGTGGCGGCCGACGGAGCGAACAGTTCGATTCGACGCATGCTCGCTCTGCCGTTCAGCGGAAAATCGTTCAAGGAATCGTGGGTGCTCGCCGACATGAAAGCCAAATGGAACATCTCGCGTGAAGAGGTGCATATTTTCTTTTCGGACCGCGGTGTATTGGAAGTCTTCCCGCTCACGGACGACACGATTCGCATCACCGGCAATCTCGCGAGCGATGAGTCGTTCAGCGAGGCGGAATTGCGTGAGTTGATCGAACAGCGCAGCCATATGGATGTCGAAATCGACGAGGTCGAATGGTTCTCATTGTTCCGGGTCCATAACCGCATGGTTGACTCATTCATTCACAATCGCGTCATTCTCATGGGTGACGCCGCCCATATCAATTCACCTGTCGGCGGACAAGGGATGAATACCGGCATCGCCGATTCGTTCAACCTCGGCTGGAAGCTGTGGCTTCATTTGAAGGCGGGTGCCCCGTTCCGCGTCGTCGATTCATATCGCGATGAGCGCGAACATGTGGCCCGTAACGTCCTGCAGACGACGAACGTGGCGACCGAAGTGTTGCAGACGACGCTCCCAGTCCTACTGCCGTTCCAAGCGCTAGGCGCCGACGTCTTTACGCGCGTCAATCTCATCAACCAAAAAATCACGGAACGGATTGCCCAGTTACACTTGTCGTATCCTGGACATTCCCGCGTCCCGTTCTTACGCGTCACCGAAGGCAAAATTTTCCCGGAGATCGAGATTATCCGGACGGACGACGGGCTCCGCACGAAGATTTCAGAAGTCGCCGACGGCCGCTTCCAAGTGCTCGTGCTCGACGACGATAAACGGGACGCGAGCGCGTTGTATGACTATTTGAACGACCATCAATCGTTCTTCCAAATCATCACGCTGTCGAAGACGAGCCGTCCCTTCTTCGATCAAGGCAACGAGCTCGCGAAATCGCTGTTCATGAAACGCGGCGTCCTCGTCATCCGTCCAGACGGTTATCTGCTCCACAAGCAGCGGCACCTTCGCCCAGAAGCGCTACAAGCGACAATGGCAGCTTGGTTGCCGTCCCCATAACAAAAGCTCCACTCGGATTTGAGTGGAGCTTTTGTTTACGCTTGATTGTAATAAAGCGTCCCTGGTTTCGACAGCGTCAAGTCATAAAACGCCTCAAACGCTTCGATATCTTCCAACTTGCGAAAATCGACTTTGTCCGTCTCTTCATTCGGGATTGCGACGATGATGCCATCATCGGTCTGTTTGATCATCCCGGTCTGTCCGTTATGGATGCGGATATAGAGCACGTGCTTGTCTTCTAGCAGCGTCACGGCTTCGCGACGCGATTGAATCGTTGTTTTCATAGTCATCCCCCACTTTCTTTTGAGTATACCGGTCCATCATTGTTGCTTTCAAGCGGTTGCGCCCTTAAAATTATGTAAAGAAGGGGTTGAACGCTTTGAATTTGGAAACTATTTTAATTATCGTCTTAGGCATCACATTCGTCGTGCTCGTCTCGATCCGCGCCGTCCGCAACTTGCAGTGGGTCCGCTTCGGTGAGGCGTTCGGCAAACAAGGCGAGGCGCTGCTTGACGACTATACGTACTTAACAGAACAAGGCATCACGTGTCGCGTCGAGCACGGTTTGCCGACCGGTCGCCTGTTCCGCCCGCTCGCCAAAAACTTGGACGACCGGGTCGCCTTGTTCGTCCATCGCAAAGACGAACAGAAGGCTCGACAATTATTGAAATAAAAATGGCGCTGAGACTACAGCGCCGTTGTGTCAGGCTGTAGACATTAACATCGTCTGCAGCCTTTGTATTTGTCCGACCGGGCACAATGAAAATGGCGCTGACTCTTCAGCGCCATTTTCATTTATGTACTTGCCGCTCCGAGCAATAGTAGGCGATGTGTTTAATCGTCGCCTCAGACAACAGCTCGAGCTTCGTCTTCGTGATGACATCGTCAATCACATCGAACGTCTCGGCACAGTTCGCTTTGATGCGTTCCACTTTGAGACGTGGTGTCTCCGGGAATATTAAAAATGACGTGACGGGGACAGCTTGTCCGCATTGCCTCTTCAAGACACTCCGGACGTGCTTCGTCATCCGCTCAAGTTCTTCCATCGGATGCGGATAGATGTTTTTCCAACCGAGCGGCGTCTCGAGACGACAATCCCGGTTCGTCATATGGACGGCCGACGTCGTCCGGTTGATGCGGACTAAAAAGACGCCCTTCGGTCCGACCAACACATAATCGAGCACGTCATCGCCGAGCTGGACGTGTTCAATCATCATCCAATCAAAGCGACATGTATGACGAATGATCTCGACGATCTCGTCCGTGTACGATTTCGGTGGTGTGATGACTTCTTCTTTCGTGCGGAACAAGCCTTTCGTCTGTCGTTTCTCAGGTTCTTTCTTGACGGCCGTCAATACTTGTAACATCTTCTCCACCTCCTCCCTTTATTCGCTTGGACCAACCTGTTTTCCGAAGACGGCCTTTTCTAAATTCGAGATGCGTCGCAACATGTCATAGTTCGACGCGACAGGCTGGGCCGGTTTGACCGGTTCTGCTGCTTGTTCGTTCGAACCGCGACGAAGCGACTCGTTCTCTTGGCGCAACCGTTCGATTTCTTTCGTCATCTTCTCGTAATCGCGGATGACGACGTCCAAAAACTGGTCGACTTCTTCTTGTGAGTAGCCACGGAGGGCGGTTTTGAATTCTTGTTTATAAATGGCTTCAGCTGTTAGTTCGGTCTGCATGATTTTCACTCCCAATGTTGTTCCCATTGTTTTTCTTCTTCGATTACACGTAACTCTTCCGGCGTAATCAAGAATAACTCCATCTGGTGTTTTCGTTTAGCCCCTTCGACGAGAAAACGAGGGCTTCCCCCCGTCTCTTCGTCATACAGCGTGATTAATCCTGCTGCTTTGTCCAAAAAGAAGGCGGTTTTTGCGCGCAATTGGCTCGGGTCCTCGTACGGACGTTGGGTCAGCGGTTCAAAAAAGTCAGCCTCGAGCTGCAAGCGGATGAACAGTTCTTGTTCAAACGGCTTGTACTTCTCTTCCATCTGTAAAAAAGGTGGAAACACGGCAATTTTGATTGGATAAGATTCTCTTAACTCTAACAATACTTCTCCCGCCCACAATTCACAACCGTTCGTGCCACTAAAGATGAACCATTCGGCCCCAAGCTCGATTGCTTCCATTATTTTTCGCTCGTAAGCTTCCTTGATGATATCGATGCCAGGATGGTCGGCTTTGAAGATGCCGAGCTCATGTGGCCGATATCCTGTGATGGCGACAACTTTCATGACCGCTTCCTTTCTAACCGATTCATCCGATGACGGAGTGCCCGCATCTCGGTCAAGGCGGTCTGTCGAAGTACCGTCTCTTTCCGTTCCGAGAGCGTGAGCGCCTGCTCGGTGAACGTGATGGCTCGGTTGATGTCTTTTTGATGATGTTCGGCATATTTCGCCAACTCGACGAATGCTTCGACCGTACCGACCTGTTCGAACAGCGGCAACGCCTGCTCCATCTGGCCGGTCCGTTTCAACAGCAGGGCTTGACGCATCAAGGCACGTTTCGTCGGTTGTTCAAGCCGCTCATATTCTTGAAGCGCCGCCTCGGCGTTACCGAGATCGTTCAACCAGTGGGCCCGCTCTTCCCCAAACGGCGTTTCATCGGCTTCGACGAGATGACAGAGACGTTTATAAAGTGAGACAAGACTCAAACAGTCAGCATGGTGGTGTTCGATGACGGGCTGGATGATATCCGGTTCCCGTTCTTTCACGTATTGAAAATAGTGCATCGGCGCCAAAAAGCCAGGCATGTCGTCCATCCGGGCATGACCGAAGTGGGCCTCGACCGCTTTAAGCGAGACCGATTCAAGTGTCGGTTTCAACAGACGACGTGAGGCATGCAACAAATCGACGTGGCCGACGGCCGGGAGCGCCTTCACTTTCGAACGGACAAACGTATGCCTTGTTTTGATTTGGGGCCAGTCGAACGACTTGCCGTTATACGTCACGAAACGAACCTCGTCGCCGATGTCATTCAAGAAGTGATAGTAGAACGCCGTCTCGAATGCCGGGTGCGGCAACACGTACTGAATCATCTCCAGATGATTGTCTTGGAAGCGCGCGAAGCCGATTAAAAAGATTGAGGTGCCGGAGCCGCGAAGCCCGGTCGTCTCGGTGTCCATGAACAATACCTGTTCAGATGGCACATCGACTTGAAAGAACGGATGGGTCGATGTCGCGAGCGAGGCTTTCGCCTCTCCGAACGTATAATCATGATACGTCTCATCGAGTGGATAAATCTGTTTCAAGCGGACGCACCACTCTTGTTCGAACGTCAAAATCTCTCCGCCGCGCTCGCGCCACTTCGCCTGTTCAACGTCGTCCGGCGTCACGGTCACCTGTTTCGGTTCATTCGTTTTAATGAGTCGTGATAGTTTTGCTTTCATATCGTTCCTTTCAATGCTTGCAACTGTCTGACGACCTGCTGTTTAAAGTCACCGTAGCCGATCATTCCGACACAGCGCGGACAACCGCTCTCGCACGGACAATCGTCGACCGTTCGAATGGCCGCATCCAAGACCTCATCGGCGTCGCGATAAAGTGCTTCGCTCAGCCCGATGCCGCCCGGATAGCGGTCATATAAATAAACGGTCGGTTTATTCGTATGGGTCGCTTTCATTTGAATCGTCGTGAACAGATCGAGCGTGTCACACATCAAATAGAGCGGGGCTAGGCGTCGTAACAGATCGCTGACCGCCTCGAGCTGGTCTTCCATGTCGGCTTCCGAATAGGCGAACCGTTCGTCGAGCGTGAACCATGTCGCGGTCGTATGAAGTTCCCGCTCCGGCAAGTGAATCGGTCCGGAACCGATATTCTCATGCGTCCCGAACTTGATTTTCTTGAACAGGGTCGCCATCGCGATGACCGACACTTCCCCGAACGTCTTCACGCCGGTCGTCTTGTTCTCTTCCAACACTTTCAGTTCGACTGCCAAATTGGCGTCCGTATAGTAGTCAACGTCGACGCGTCGGACGTACGCTTTCTTCTCTTCGAAGTCGAGACGTTCGACTTGATACTGTTCGGCGCCATGTAAATAGATGGCTTCGTCGTGGAGCAACGTCATCGCGCTGAACGTATCCATCTCACCGATGACTTGGTTCTTCGCGGTTTGATCGACGATGACGACGTTCTCTTGGTCACTCGTCCGAAGCGAGATGTCATGGGCCGGGAACGCATCAGTCATCCAATAATATTTATCGGCCCGTTCGTGCAAGATGTGGGCGTCCGTCAAGAAATCGAGAATCTCTTCCGTCTCGACCGTGCCGAACCGCTCCCCTTTCTGGAAAGGCAGTTCGAAGGCGGCACATTTCATATGGTCGACGAGGATGATTAAATTGTTCGGGTCGAGACGAGCCGCTTCCGGAGACCGGTCTAAAATCAAATCGGGCTGTTCGACGACGAGTTGGTCGAGCGATGACGATGAGGCGACGAAGATGACGAGCGCCTCGGAATGACGGCGTCCGGCCCGGCCGGCTTGTTGCCACATCGAGGCGACCGTTCCCGGATAGCCGTTCAACACACACGCTTGCAATTGACCGATATCGACGCCGAGTTCAAGCGCATTCGTCGAGACGACGGCCTTAATCTCCCCGTTACGGAGCCGGCGCTCGATTTCGCGACGCTCCGACGGCAAGTAACCGCCTCGGTACCCGACAATCGACTTTGGACCGAGCTCGCGCCGCGTCAATTCTTGTAAATACGTCAACAACACCTCGACCCTGACGCGTGAGCGGGCGAAGACGATTGTTTGGATGTCCGCCTCGACCAATTTTGAGGCAATGCGCTTCGTCTCGAGCGTCGCGCTTCGGCGAATGCCGAGCGCTTCATTGACGACGGGCGGGTTATAGAAAATCAAATGCTTCTTGCCTTGTGGCGCACCGTTATTGTCGACGAGGACGACGTCTTCTTCCGTCAACAGTTCAGCCAGCTCGACCGGGTTGGCAATCGTCGCCGACGTCATAATCCATTTCGGATGACTCCCGTAATAGGCGCAAATCCGTTTCAGGCGGCGGAAGACGTTGGCGACATGGCTACCGAACACGCCGCGATACGTATGAAGCTCATCGACGACGATATACTCCAAATTCTCGAACAAGCGAATCCATTTCGTATGATGCGGCAAGATGCCGGAATGCAGCATATCTGGATTCGTGATGACGATATTGCCGGCGTCCCGTACTTTCGTTCGGGCTGCCGGTGCCGTGTCGCCATCATAGGTGAAGCAACGCAAGTCGCCCTCGAGCGCTTCGACCATCTCCATCAAATCGCTGTTTTGGTCTTGCGCGAGCGCCTTCGTCGGATACAAATAGAGCGCCCGAGCGTTCGGTTGTTCAATCATTTTCGACAGGACGGGTAGATTGTAACAGAGTGTCTTCCCGGATGCGGTCGGTGTGACGATGACCGTCGAGTTCCCACGCGACGTCTGCTCGATTGCTTCGGCTTGATGGGTGTACAGTTGTTCAATTCCCCGGCCATGCAGCACCCGGACGAGATCTGGCGGCACACTCGACGGAATCGGTGCGTAGCGGGCCGGTTTCGCCTCGACTGTATGCCAATGTGTCACGTTTTGAGAAAAGCCCGGGTCGGTCTTGAGCGTATGGATCATTTCTTCCACGGAACGTTTTTTCCGCATGAGGTTCACCTTCTTTACGATTTCGAAGGTGCGAGTCGCTCCACGATTGCTTTCACTTCGCCGATCCGTTCATCGCGTACGAGCCGATGGACAGCAGGTAAACGCAGCACATCCATTTCTTTGAAGGCGTCGGCAACATGTCCATTCTCTTCTTCGAGTCGAATGATCGCATCGTCATACAACCGTTGCGTCGACCGTCCGAACAAGACGATGGTATGTAGCTTCGTGCATTTCGAATGAACGGCTTGCAAGTGTTTCGTGTAACGCTGCACCGCTTTATGATAATCTTCATGCGTCGAGAGCGCTTGACGCTTGCCCCGCAGAAGTTCTGGATAGAATGTTTCGTCGCCGAGGAACATCGTCTCGACGCCGATTCGTTTCAAATAAGGATGGCCACTGGCCTCGGCCACAGCTTGATCATCAATCAAACGTCCGAACGGAATCGACTCCTCGACGAGCAATCGGCTCATTTTCAAGCCGTTGATACCGTGTAACGGAATACCTAAATCATCGTCTTGCAGTCGGTCGATCACAAACAACACTTTCATCTTGCGTTTCAGTGAGAGTTGTACCATGTGTCACCATCCTATTCGCTTTCTTTTCATTATAGCAAACGAAACAGAAAAACAGGGCGCTGATGTCGCCCTGTTTGCTGTGAGTCGGTTTTAGTCACGACCACCGTTGCCATTCCCGTTGCCGTTACCCTGGCTATTCGAGTCTGTCGATTGACGGCTGACGTCTCCATTCGTATCCGCTTCCCCATCAGTCTCATCGGCTGGTGGTTCTTCTTCGGTCGGTGGTTCCGTATTCTCGTCTTCGGTGTTCGTGTCGTTGCCGTTATTCTCATTGTTTTCGCTGTTTTCATTATTCTCGTTATTGCCGTTGTTCTCAGTATTTTCGCCATCGGTCGGTTCGCCTTCCTCTTCAGGCGGCGTCTCTTCCGTGGCTGGTTCTTCTTCCTCTTCGGCCGGAGGCTCTTCGCCTCGTTCGACCGTATAAGACGTTTGGAGCGGGCTCGATTGTTGATCGCCGACGAGCGCATTCGTCGCGTTGGCGACAATCGTGAACGTAGTCTGCCCTTCCGCCAGACCGGCGATAGCGATGCTCGTGTCTTCGGTCGTCCCGACGACACGTTCGCTACCGTCGGGACGTGTCTCCGTCACGGTGAACGAAAGACCTTGATAGCCAGCGGCTTGTACACCTTGCGTGTCATACGACCACGAGAGTGTGCCTGTCTCACCTGGCACATCGTAGTCAATCGATGCGCCGGTCGGAGCGGCCAGTTTATCCGGCTGTAAATCTTTCGGTTTCGTCCCTTTGACGTACAGTTCGTTGCCGAGCGAGAGCACCGATTCCGGTTGCTGGAAGCGGTCCGGTTGTCCCGTCGCGTTCGTCACTTCTTGCATCATGTACTCGAAGTAGTACTGGGCGTAGTTCGGTTTAAACTCCGAGACTGGTACATCATTTGAACGTCCCGACCATACCGAAATCGAGTAGTCGGTCGTATAGCCCGTAAACCATTTATCCTTTTCGTCACCGTTTTTATCGTTCGTCGTGCCTGTTTTCCCAGCGACGTCATATGGGAAAGCGCCTGGCTCATACGTCCCGTTCGAACCGCTGACGACGTCACGGAGCATGTCCGTTAACATATACGCTGTATAGTCTTCCATCGCCTGCTTCGCCTTGATTGGCGAATTGATCGTCGATCCGTCATTGAACTCGATTTTTTGAATCAAGTGCGGTTTCGTATACATTCCGTTCGTGCCGAGCGCGGCATAGGCGGCTGCCATTTGCGTCGTGCTTGCTTCCGCCGTCCCGAGCGCGTTCGAGGCGTTCATCTCGTCGCCTGACATCGACGGCTCGATGCCGACGTTCTCGACGAACGATTGAATCGCTTCTTGACCGAACTCATCACGCACTTCATAGAAGGCACGGACGGCCGGGGTGTTACCGGAAATCGTCAAGTAGTAGCGCATCGTGTTGGCACCGCGGTAATCCAAGTAATAGTTTTTCGGGTTAAACTCATCTTCAGGAAACGGTTTATCCATCAAAATTTTCCCAGTCGACCACTGTGCGTTCTCAATCCCTGGACCGTAATCGAAGAACGGCTTCGCCGTGGAACCGATTTGGCGTTTCTCGCGCGAATAGTCGCGATAGTTCTTATCGCCTTGTTTCGCTTGTTCGCTGTCAATGACGGCGACGATTTCACCCGTCTTCGTATTCAGCACGGTCGCACCCATACGAAGATCTTCTGGGAACTCACTTGTTGGAAGGTTGACGTTATCGTTCTTAATGTCGCTATTGAACTTCGTGTGCAAGTCTTTATTGATTGACGTATATACTTTCAAGCCCGTCCCGTAAATATCGGCCTGCTCGAGACCGTAGTCTTCCTCGAGCTCGGCTTGGACGCGGGCGTAAATCGAACGTGTATACGACTCTTCTTCTGACTGGGCACCTGGTGAGATGATGTCCGCAATCTCGACGTTGAGCGCCTCGTTGTACTGTTCTTCCGTGATGTGACCGTCACGCTTCATCGAAGAGAGCACTTGCTCTTGACGGTAACGCGTGAGTTCTTGGTCACCACTGATCGGATCATAGGCGCTCGGACGTTGCGGGAGACCGGCCAAGATGGCCGCCTCTTGATAGTTCACTTCCGAGACCGGCTTATTGAAGTATGTCTTCGAAGCCGCTTGGACACCCCATGCCCCTGAACCGTAATAGTTTTTGTTCAAGTACATCTCTAAAATCTGTTCTTTCGTGTACTCGCGCTCAAGTTTGATGGCGAGCCACTGCTCTTGCAGTTTCCGTTTCAACTTTTTATCCGTTGATAAGAACGACTGCTTGACGAGCTGTTGCGTGATCGTCGAACCACCTTCGGCCCCGAAGCCGTCGGTCACGTTCGCGAGCACGGCGCCGCCGATGCGACGCAAGTCGACCCCGTTATGTTCATAGAAACGACGGTCCTCAATCGAGATGACCGCTTGTTGCATCACTTCCGAGATATCGTCAATTGAGACGTACTCGCGAATCTGTCCGTTTTCTTCGAGCGGTTCACCTTCAGCCGATAACAGCTGAATCGGGTACGTATCGACCAATTTCTCTTCATCGAGCGGTGGTGCTGTCGCGATCGCATACGCGGTGTATGCGCCGCCGGCGATGACGCCGATGATGAATAAAATCCCTAAAATCGTTATTATGCGCCGAAACTTCGACTTCTTCGCTTTTGGTTTCGGCTTTTTGGCCGCTGGTTTACGTTTATTGCTCGTCGTGTCTTGTCGACGTGCCATCCGACTTCGTTCCATTCACGCTTCACTCCTTCTATTTCAATCGAGCCATGCTTCAATCGCCGTCAAATAATCGATGGCCGGCATCGCCCGGGTTGGAACTTCAATTGCTTCTTGCTCGATATAGGAGAGCGGAATCGACTTGCGTCCTGATTCGCGCTGTTCCCACCAGACTAATAATTGCTCCGTTGATAACACATATTGCGTATTATAGCGGCTAAACCGAATGATGACAAAACAAATCCCTCCATGCCGCTCACACTCGCGCATGTGATGGATTTGGTGGTCGTGGAAGTTTCCGAGCGGAAACGACGTTTTATTGTTCGTCTCTTTCGCCTCGAAATCGATATACTTGCCGCGATACACCCCATTATAATCGGTCGTCGATGCTTGCTTGAAATACGCCTCGGTCACTTTCGCCGCGCTCCGTTTCGGATAATCGACTTTCACGATTTGCAGCGGCGTCGGTTTCTTATGGATGACCGCCCGGCTGTGGAGCCGATAAAACTCGTTCGTGTCGTTCAGTAGCGTCTCGAGGTTCATGCCTCGGTTCGCATACGTCTGCGGATTCGATCGGGCCGGCCCAGCCGAAGGTTGCGGCTTTTTTCCGTTTGGATAATGGAACAATGTCGTCACCCCTAATATCTAGTTTAACAGGTTCGCCCAGCCGTTCCTTCCGTCTGAAGTCTGATTGTCGAGTTCTGTCGCTCGACTCCTGTGTGGATTTTCCGCAATCCATATCGTACCAAACTCCCGTATGTTAAACTAGTATGTAGTGCATTGTGTAGTCAAATTGACACGACCTTGTTACGGAGAAGCTATTTATTTTTCTGAAATAAGTCTTCTACTTATTAGCCATAATCAGGGCGGATTAAACGCAGATTGACGGAAGTTTCTAAAAAGTGTGCAATAAATAGTGTAAACCAAGGTTGATAAACAATTAGCAGGCCCGCTTTTATAAGCAGTAGAGCCATGGTTGGAGGAGTAAGATGGAAACACAAAAGAAGTATGTCATGTTCGTCGATGAGACGGGAACGCCAAAGGGGAACACGCAATTCAATCTGACCGGCGTATTGATGGAATATAAATATGCGATTGATGCCGACGAGGCCGGCATGCCTTGCGAATTGAAACGTCGGTTACACGCCTTCAAACGTGACGTGTTCAAGACAGAAAATATCCCGCTCCATTTAAAAGAGATTTTAAAAGCCGAGCATCCGTACGGGAAAGAAGACGGCATCACGATCGATATGCTTCGTGATTTCTGGAACAAGTTGCCTGATTTCTTGCGCGATATCGACTGTACGATCGTCAGCGTCGAGGTCGATAAACAAAAGCTCCATGACTTCTACTCGACACCGAAAGACCCGTACGTCGTCGCATTCGCTCATTTGATGAAGTCGTTCTATGCGTTTTTGGAAGAGACGGAAGCCGTCAGCGCCCGCGTCGTCTTGGAGTCACGGGATGACTATCAGAACTTGCTCATCCAAAAAGCGTTCTTCGATATCTTCAATTCGGGGACGGTCCATCTCGACGTCGAGAAGAGCCGTCAAAAAATCAAAGGCTTCATCTTTTCAGAGAAGCAGAACACGGTGTATCAGTCAGGTCTCGAAATCGCTGACCTCGTCTGCCTCCCGCTCTCGCGCGTGCGTCGCGGCGTCATCGAAGTAAAACCACGGTTCGTCCATTATGGGGATGAGAACCGCATCTTCAAAGCCATCAAGGACAAGATTTACATTCGTAAAGAAAGTCCTGACCAAGATTTCCGCAACTGGGGATTCAAAAAAGTACCGATTACGAAAAAGCGCCGCGAATGGAGCGACCATCCGTGGAATCACTAAAAACTGCCTTGCCGATCATCATTCGGCAAGGCAGTTTTTATGTTCGGCGTAAGCCCGGGAGCGTCTCCCGCAAACGAATGAGCGCGTTGAGGCCGGCCAAAAACGGGATCACGGCCACCAATCCGATTGCCCAGCCGATGGACAAGACATCGGTCAACAGCCCGGCGAATATAGCCCCGAACGCATAGCCACTGTCGCGCCAAAAACGATAGACGCCCATCGCCGAGGCGCGCCACGAATGTTCGGCGACGTCACTGATTGAGGCTTGGAGCGTCGGATAGACCATCGCCGTCCCGATGCCAAGCATGACCGCTGCGAACACCCATTGCCAATAGTCGGTCATGACGAGAATCGCCCATAGCGAGCCGGCCTGAACCCACATCCCTGCGACAATCAACCCTTTTCGTCCGATGCGGTCGCTCCACACACCGGTGAACAGTTGAAAGAAGCCCCATGCCGCGGGGTAGAGCGCCACGATCAGCCCGATCTCCGCGAGACTCAGCCCTTGGGCGGCAAAATAAATCGGGAACAAGCCCCATGCCATGCCGTCCTTCAAATTGGTCGACAGACCGGCTACCGTCAGGCTTGAGAGCGAACGATCTCTCCATGTCGTCGCCAGGAATACCTGTTTCGGCGAACGTGTCTTGTCAGGTTGACCTATAGACTGAAGCTGTAATTGTTTCGTCGTATCGCGGACGAACAACGATAACGTGAGACCGATCAAGGCGACGACTACACCGATGTAGAACGGTTCCGGCCGACTGCCGTATGTGACGGCAACCATCCCGGACACCGCCGCCATCACGGCGACGCCAATATAACCCGCGAACTCATTCAGTCCGACCGCCAGTCCCCGCTCCGTCGGTTTGGCCAAATCAATTTTCATATTGACCGTCATCGACCACGTCAGCCCTTGGTTGACCCCAAGCAAGACGTTCGCCACGATAATCACCCACCATGCCGATGCTGATATGACGAGCACGGGAACGAGGAGCCCGATTGCCCAACCGAAGATGAGCACTTTTTTGCGACCGTATCGGTCGGCGATGGCTCCTGCGAAGTAATTGACGACCGCCTTCGAGAATCCGAAACTGATGATAAACGAGAGTGCCGCACTGGTCGAGATGAGAGCAAAATCCTCTTCTCCGATAATAGGCAAGATTGTCCGCTCAAGCCCTACCATCGATCCGACAAAGAAGTTTGTCACGACGAGCAGTATAAAATTGAATCGATTTTCTCGGACGCCGATACGTGGTTGATTCATATACATCCTCCTTGCCAACTGGTTGCTGGATTGAGTATATCAAAAAATACCCCCGTACGTATAAAAAGCGTCTTCCCGATTTCGTGATCAGGAAGACGCTTCCGTTCATTGTCCGGTCGCTTGCTTGGACTTCATTCGTTTCTTCCCTTCGCGGCACATATCGAGCAGCGGACATGTCTCGCAAGCAGGACGTTGCGCTTTGCAGTGATAGCGGCCGAAGAAGATGAACTGGTGATGGAGCTGTGACCATTCTTCGCGCGGGAACTTCTTCATGAGCGTGTCCTCGACTTGACGGACGTTATCTTTCCAACGACAGATGCCGAGACGTTTCGAGACGCGCTCGACGTGCGTGTCGACGGCGAATGCCGGTTCGTGAAACGCGACGGACAAGACGACGTTCGCCGTCTTCCGTCCGACGCCAGGCAACGCCTCGAGAGATTCGCGATCCGACGGGACGATCCCGTCGTGACGTTCCACGATTTGCATCGAGAGCGCCTTCACGTTTTTCGCCTTGTTCCGATAGAGACCGATGCGCTTGATTAACGCCTCGATGTCGGCGACGTCAGCCGCAGCCATCGATTCGACGGTCGGATAGGTCTCGAACAGACCAGGCGTCACTTTGTTGACGAGTGCATCGGTCGCCTGCGCCGATAACGCCACGGCCACGACAAGCTCGAACGGATTACGGTGCGTCAACTCACAGTGGGCGTCCGGAAACATGCGACGCATCGTGTCAGACACTTCGGTCAATTGGGCTCTCGTCAACATCACTTTTTCCTCCGTTGATAATCGACGAGGTCCTCGAGTGACTCGACGTTGTGGTCTTGCCACACTCTGAGAATCTTGTCCATATATTTAAAGTTGCGTACGTTGCGAAGCTTTGCTTCCCGAAGCGCGGCCATAATCAGCTCTTCACTGAAGCCGTCCTCGGTCAACCAACCGACAATCTGTTCGATCTCGAACGGGGTGATCGTCCCGAACTCGCGCTCAAACGTATGAATAATGTTCTCATTTAACGAATGAGCCGATTTTTCAGGTGTCGCCCCTTCTTCGAGTGCAAGGAACAACGGAAGCAGACTGTATCGTTCAACCTCGGTCGACGCATCGATGGCGATCAACTCTTTTTGGAGCAAGCCGAGCAAGACGGAACGAGCCTCGCTCTCGGCCACATTCATCCGGTCTCCGAGTTCGCTCGGAAGCGGCATCTCAATGCCTTCCCCCGTCATCTCAAGCAAGTGGATGACGAGATTGAACTCGACCGGACTCAAGTTGAGGCGACGCGCCTCCGTGAACAATTTTCTCGGAACGACGACTGGATTTTGTTCGAACAGCTTGATTAGATTATGTGCATCCATGTCGCACATCCTTTCTAGACAAATCAATCGGGGAAGACGAAGTCATCCCCGATTGGCGATTATGGGTGAATGCGGTTCAAGAGGCGTGGGAACGGAATCGCTTCGCGGATATGCTCGATCCCGCTAATCCAGGCGACCGTACGCTCAAGGCCAAGACCGAAGCCAGAGTGCGGGACCGATCCGTATTTGCGGAGTTCGAGGTACCAGTCGTACGCGTCCGTCTCATCGAGACCTTCTTTGATGATTTCTTCTTTCAACCGGTCGTAATCGTCTTCACGTTGCGAACCGCCGATAATCTCGCCGTAGCCTTCCGGTGCGATCAAGTCGGCACAGAGGACGAGTTCCGGGTTTTCCGGATCGACTTTCATATAGAACGGCTTGATGTCTTTCGGCCAATGTGTGATGAACACCGGGAGGTCATGCGCGTTGGCGATGGCTGTCTCGTGCGGAGCACCGAAATCGTCGCCGTACTCGATGTCGTCGAAGCCTTCGTCTTTCAAGAACTTGATCGCATCGGTGTAACGGACACGCGGGAACGGTGCTTGGACTTTCTCAAGTTTCGACAAGTCGCGTCCGAGCAGTTCCAATTCGTTGCGGCAGTTCTCGAGCGCCGATTTGGCGATATACGAGACATAGCGCTCTTGGAGCTCGAGGCTCATGTCGTGGTCGAAGAATGCCATCTCCGGCTCGATCATCCAGAACTCGATCAAGTGGCGGCGCGTCTTCGATTTCTCGGCCCGGAACGTCGGTCCGAACGAGAATACTTTGCCAAGTGCCATCGCGGCAGCTTCCATGTATAGCTGGCCCGTTTGTGACAAGTAGGCCGGTTGTCCGAAGTAATCTGTCTCGAACAACTCAGTCGTGCCTTCCGGTGCACTCGACGTGATGATTGGTGGATCGATTTTCACGAAACCTTCTTGGTTGTAGAACTCATACGTCGCCCGAATCAATTCGTTACGAACTTTCATGATCGCGTGCTGGCGACGCGAACGGAGCCAAAGGTGACGGTTGTCCATCAAGAACTCGGTGCCGTGCTCTTTCGGTGTGATCGGATAGTCGACCGATTCCGCGATCACTTCCATCGCCGTCACTTCGAGCTCGAAGCCGAGCGGCGTGCGTCCGCCGTCCGATTTGACCGTACCCGTGACCCAGACCGAAGTTTCTTGCGTCACGCCTTTAGCGAGCGCGAACAACTCTTCGGCTACATCGGCTTTGACGACGACGGCTTGAGCGAAACCGCTCCCGTCACGAAGTTGAAGGAAAGCGATCTTTCCACTCGAACGTTTGTTGGCGATCCAGGCTCCGACGCGGACCGTCTGGCCTTCGTAATCTTTAAATTGGCTGATTGAAATTGTTGTCATATCCATATCCATCCTTTCGCTTATCGAGCGTTACGTGTAATGAAGTCTTCTACTCGATCGAGCGCTTCTAATACCCGTTTCAATTCTGTTGCATAAGACAAGCGGACGTAGTCGTCCTGTCCGAAACCTGAGCCTGGGACGAGGGCGACGAACGCTTCGCCGAGCACGGCCTCACACCATGCGTCGACCGAGTCGTACCCGCTCATCGATGCCGCCTCTTTGGCGTTGGCATATAAGTAAAATGCGCCTTGCGGCTTCAAGCATGTGATGCCTGGGATGGCAATCAAACGCTCATAAACGATCTCGAGTCGTTCCGCGAATGAGACACGCATCATCTCGACGTCGTCTTGTGGCCCGTTATACGCTTCGACCGCCGCCGCTTGAGCGATTGACGTCGGGTTCGATGTCGAGTGCGATGCGAGGTTCGTCATCGCCTCGATAATCGTCTTATCGCCGACCGCATAACCGATGCGCCATCCGGTCATCGCGTGTGACTTCGAGACGCCGTTGATGATGACCGTCCGCTCCAACATCCCTGGAAGCGTCGCGATCGAGACGAACTCCGCATCGCCGTAGACGAGTTTCTCATAAATCTCGTCACTGACGACGAGCAAGTCGTGTCGTTTGATGACGTCCGCGAGTGCCGACAGCTCGGCCTCGGTATAAATCATACCGGTCGGGTTCGACGGACTGTTCAAGATGACCGCTTTCGTCCGATCCGTGATGGCCGCCTCGAGCAACTCTGGCGTCAATTTGAACATCGTCGACTCGTTCGTATCGACGTAGACCGGGACACCGTCCGCGAGCTTCACTTGCTCCGGATAGCTGACCCAGTACGGTACCGGGATGATGACCTCGTCGCCTTCATCTAAAATCGCTTGGAACAATGTATAGAGGGCATGCTTCGCACCTGAGGCGACCATGACCTCCGCACGCGTGAACGTCAAGTTGCTGTCGCGCTTCGTCTTCTCGATGATCGCGTCTTTCAATTCGACCGTCCCGCCTGATGGCGTATACTTCGTGTCACCATCGCGCGCGGCCTGACAGGCTGCCTCGATGATACGTTCCGGCGTATTGAAATCCGGTTCCCCGGCGCCGAGGCCGATGACGTCTTGTCCCGAAGCCTTTAACGCTTTCGCTTTCGCTGTGATGGCGAGTGTCGTTGAAGGTGTCAACTGCTTTACACGTTGTGCCAATAGATGTTCCACAAAAACTCCCCCTTGGTTTCGTTACGAGTCCGTCAATTGGACCCGTCGAATAAATTCGCCCGCTTGGAGCGTATAATACGAATACGTATACGATGCGCCCGATTTCGTCACGACCTCAATCAAGGCCCGTTCGTCAAACCCGTATTTACAGCTGACGAGTGACCCGCCCGTTTCTGTGACCGATTCGGCACAGACTTGATCGAGGTCGACCGACGCGATGTCACGCGTCACAATCGGCAACTTGTCATCGACTGGCACGAACTGGACTTGATCCGTCTCCTCGAAGACGACGTACGGTTCCGTCCCGTTATACAGCTCGGCCCGTTCGATGTTGACGGACGGTTGCTCGGTCTCGAGACGCTCGCGTGCCGCCTCGATCATCTTGTCTTTCGTGCGCTCGGTATGACCGACCGTGAACCAATAGATGCCACTAAATACGATGACGACACCGATGAGTGCCGTCATGAACGCAACCACTACTTTGGTCTTCCGTGTCATTCCGTCCGATAGATGGTGAACACCATCTCTTCTTTCTTCGGATCATTCACTTTTTTCTCTAAAGCAAGACCGAACATTAAATCTTGGCCCTTCAACGTGCGGTTCAACAAGTCGACAATTTTGTATACATCTGCCGTCGGCTCGATTCGAACCGTCGCCAACGTCTCGATATTCGAATTCATGATTACTCCTCCTTCAAAAAACACTATACCCATTATTATAAAACGATAATATCACGATGCCTAGCGTTATCTCTGATTTCCTAGGCCGGTCTTTTCTTTCTCGTCTAAAAACAGCTCCAGTTCGGCGAGTGCGGTCTCGAGCGGACCGTCGATTCGGTCGACGGCCGGCAAACTGTTAATGAACTGCTTCCCATAACGGGTCGTCTCGACACGACGGTCGAAGACGAAGATGGCGCCGTAATCCTCTTTCGAGCGAATCAGACGGCCGACCCCTTGTTTAAAGCGGATGACCGCTTGCGGGAGTGACAGCTCGAAGAATGACGATTTGCCTGTCGCCTCGATTTTCTCGGACCGCGCCTGCATGACCGGTTGGTCGGGCGGGGCGAACGGGAGTCGGACGATAATGAGGCAAGTGAGTGCCTCGCCCGGAATGTCGACGCCTTCCCAGAAGCTGGCCGTCCCGAACAAAATCGATTGGTCGATGCGCTTGAATTGTTTCGTCAAACGGCTACGTGATCCGCCGCTGACGCCTTGGGCGAGGAGCGTATAGCCCTCATCAAGCTGGTCTTTGACGGCCTCATGCGTCAAACGCAACAATTCGTTCGATGTGAACAAGACGAGCATCCGTCCTTTCGTCACATTGGCGATTTGGGCAATCGAGCCTGCAATCTGTTCGACGAACCGCGGCAACGGAACCTCGTTGATGAGCGGGATGTCGGATGGCACAAACAGTTTCGCTTGTTTCTTGAAATCAAACGGTGACGCCAGGACGACGCGACGGACATCTTCGCCGTCGAGTCCAAGACGGCGTTCGATGAATCCGAATCGGCCCGAAACGGTCATCGTCGCCGACGTCAAGACGGTCGGACGCTTGGCGAACAGTCGTTCATGCAAGAGCGGACCGATCTCGACCGGTTGCGTATACACCGAAGTCAACTTACGGTTGGCCAGGTTGAGTTCGACCCAACTGACAGCATCGTCATCCCGCGTGAGCATCGTCTCGTAGAGCACGCTCTCGATATCGCGCACGTCCCCGATGAACGCCTTCAAATCCCCGAGCACGGCCCGTTGTTTGAACGTCATATGTTCTTTATGCTCATCGAGAAGCCGATGCAGTTGCCGGAGCGTCGTCCGGAGTGTCCGCAGACGGTCTTCGAGTCGCTTCGCCACTTCCCGAATCGGACGGAACGGCTCCCCTTCCCGCTCGAAGCGGACGGTTTGACGTTGCTCCCGCTTTTTACCGAGTGACTGGAGCGCCGTAAGCAAATCGTTCAGTTCATCGTCGACGCGGGCGAGCGCTTGATCGGTCGCCTTGCTGAACGCCTCGGCTTCTTCCGCGACAGCCGTCAAATCAGCGAGTCCGAGCACGCGTGAATGGAACTTGCCATCGGCGCCGTAACCGAACCACTTGAACAAGCGGTCGAACTGAATCGCGTCGAACGTCACACCGAAGTGATGCGACGCGACTTCCTCGACTTGATGGGCCTCATCTAAAATGAGCGGCGTATCGGTCGGAAGAATCCCGGCCTGATGCTGCAAATCAGAGAACAATAAGGCGTGGTTCGTCACGATGATATCGGCCTCTTTCGAGCGCAAGACGGCCCGGGTGAAGAAGTCCCGGCTATACCACGGGTCGAAACGGCCGAAGTCCGAGGCCGCGTCGGCTTGGATGAGCCGTTTGAACGAGGCCGGCCCTTGTGACGCCGCACCCGGTAGCGACAACTCTTCCAAGTCGCCTGTCACGGTCTCGGTCAACCAGACGAGTACCATCGCCTTGCACATCGCCGGGAGCAAGCCTTCGTTCGCCTCCTCGAGACTCATCTCGAACTTGCGGAGGTCGATGTAATTGCGTCTCCCTTTCAACAACGTGAATTCGACTTCAGGGAAAATCGCTTTTAAAATCGGCAAATCTCGAGTCAACAGCTGTTCCTGCAATTGAATCGTATGTGTGCTGACGACGACCGGTCGTTTCGTCTCGAGCGCGTGATGGGCGCTCGGAATCAAATACGCCAACGTTTTTCCGGTCCCTGTTCCCGCCTCGATTAACAGTGTCGCTTCGTCATCGAGCGCTTTATAGACGTGGCGCATCATCTCGAATTGACTTTGACGCGGTTCGAATTGCCCGAACAATGCCGGGAGCGTCTCTTCAATCGTCCGGTGAAGGAACGGCTCGAACGGCTCGCGTTCGACGGCGGGTTCGAACGTGTCGACGAGACGTCTCAGTGCGATTTTCCGATGAATATCGTACGTCGTCTCGTCGTCGGCCCGGATTCCGACTTGAATGATCAACTCATCGAGCAGCGGCTCGACGTTGCTCGTCCACGACTCGGACAACCGCCGCAATTGTTTCAGCGTGACGAGCGGTAACGCGCGCAACCGCTCGACCAAGCGAACGAACAGTTCAGCCGTTGCCTCGGCGTCGCTGAGCGCGCGGTGCGCGTCGGTGTGGACGAGGTTGAACGTCTCGGCGAGCGACTCGAGCGCGTGGCTCTCGAGCGTCGGGTATAGAATCCGCGCCAGTTCGACCGTGTCGATGGCCCGGCCCTGGAACGGGATATACCCGGCCAACTCTAAGCTTTCATTCAAAAAATTCAAATCAAACGATACGTTATGGGCGACAAAAATCCGCCCGTCTAGCATCTTCCATATATCTGGGATCACTTCCTCAAACGTCGGGGCTTCCGCCACGTCTTGATTCGTGATCGTCGTCAACTGCGTGATAAAAGGCGGGATCGGGCGACTCGGACGAATCAAGGTACTGTAGCGCTCAATCACTTCACTCCCTTGAACGACCACCGCCGCAAATTCAATCAATTCGTCGCCGGACTTGACGGAATGACCAGTCGTCTCCAAATCCACTATCACATAGGTGTCCATAACATCCATCCCATCTTCGGCACGCTCGTGCTTTCTGTCTGTCTCATCTTACCATAGAACGATACACGAAAAAACGGGGATGCCTCTCGCGGACATCCCCGTTTGTCTTATAAAATCGTATGGGCGATTTCTTCGTATAGAAGTTGATCGATCTCGTTTCGCTCGTTCAAGACGGCGACTTTCGGACGATGTTGTTTCGCTTCCTCGGCCGTCATTTGACCGTACGCCATGATGATGACGACGTCCCCGACTTGGAAGTGACGGGCCGCAGCCCCGTTCAAACAGACGACACCTGAACCTCGTTCGCCCTTGATGACGTACGTCTCGATGCGAGCCCCGTTATGGTTGTTCGTGATGTGGACATGCTCGTTCTCCATGATCCCGACCGCATCCATTAAATCTTCATCGATCGTGATCGAGCCGACGTAATGTAAGTTCGCCTCGGTGACGGTCGCCTTGTGTAGTTTTGCGTGCATAAATGTTCGAATCATTGGATTCATCCTCTCTTCCAAATCACATTATCAATCAAGCGGGCCCGTTCGAACTGCACCGCTACAGCAATCAATAGTTCGGTTGACGCGGAGGTCACCTCGGTCAACGTCGGATAGTCTTTGATTTCGACATAGTCGATCGTGCTGTTCGGAATGTTGCTCAAGCGGTCCTCGAGCCGTTCCATCACGTCTCGAATCGCCTCACCTTGCGCAAGGGCGTCTCGCGCCTCGATCAAGGCACGGTTGATGTCACTCGCATCCACCTTCTCTGACTCCGATAAATAGACGTTACGGGACGATTTCGCAAGGCCCGACGGTTCACGGATAATCGCACAGCGGCGAATCTCGACCGGGACGAAATAGTCGCGGACGTAGCCTTCGATTAGAGCGACCTGTTGCGCATCCTTCAACCCGAAGTAAGCGCGGGTCGGACGGACGAGATTGAACAGTTTCGAAACGACGGTCAAGACGCCATCGAAATGACCGGGACGACTGGCCCCGCATAATACATCAGCGCCGGTGCGCACCGTCACACGTGCCATGTCGAGCGGATACATCGTCTCCGTGTTCGGGTAGAACAAGACGTCGACACCCGCCTCGCGGGCGAGTGCCTCGTCCCGCTCGAAATCACGTGGATAGCGGTCGAGGTCCTCGTTCGGTCCGAACTGGGTCGGGTTGACGAAGATGCTCATGACGACGAGGTCGTTTTCTGACTTGGCCGCTTCGACGAGACTGAGGTGCCCTTCATGCAAATAACCCATCGTCGGGACGAAACCGATCGTCCCGACACCTGTCAATGCTTCTTGTAACGAACGTGGGGTCGTGACGATGTTCATGCCTTGCCCCCGTAGAGCGTGTCGAGCAATGACTCATCCATCGTGAACGTGTGCCGTTCGAGCGGGAACGAGCCGTCTTTCGTCGCATCGACGTAATTGCGGATTGCCGTCGTCGCCACTTCATTCACGTCGGCATATGCCTCGACGAACTTCGGAAGGCGGTCGACGCCATATTTCAAGATATCGTGATAGACGAGTACTTGGCCATCCACATCGGCACCCGCACCGATTCCGATGACCGGGATGCTGAGCGCCTCGGCAATCTTTTTGGCCAATTGATGTGGCACACATTCGAGGACGAGCATCTTCGCGCCAACCCGCTCCGCCTCGAGGCTATCGGCAATCAACTGTTCTGCGTCTTCGAGCGACTTGCCTTGTACTTTATAACCTTCGAGCACACCGACAGATTGCGGAGTGAGGCCAAGGTGGGCGACACACGGCATACCGACTTTCGTCAGACGCTCGATCGTTTCAAGCACCTCGCCAGCCCCTTCAAGTTTAATCGCATCGGCCTGTCCGTCTTGGAACAACGTCGCGGCCGCTTGGAGCGTGCGGTCGAAATCACCGTGGTATGTCGCGAACGGCATATCAACGACGACGAACGTGTCACGGGCCCCGCGGCGAACCGCTTTCGCGTGATGGACCATGTCAGAGATTGTCACAGGAATCGTCGAATCGTAACCGAGCACGACCATCCCGAGCGAATCCCCGACTAAAATGATATCGACGCCTGCAGCCTCGGCCAGTTTCGCTGACGGATAATCGTAGGCGGTCAACATGACCAATTTCTCTTCTTGCTTCATCTTCTTCAATAACGAAGTCATCGTATGCATATAGTTCTCCTCCTAATGTGGAGACAGGTTAGAAAAAACGCCTTCCTACACGAATGGTAAGAAGGCGCACGAAAACAATCTCAAGTAGATGAGTGTCCTTCTGTCCCTGTCAAAATGATCAAGGCAGACAAAAAAATGTAGTGACGGTCTGCAGTACTGGTACACTTCGCGAGCGATAGCGTCCGGCACATTCATTATAGACCACGAACCCGTTTCCATCAATCATTCCAAACTGCGATCTCGGCAGAGTAAATCGGCTCGACCGTTCCTTCATGTTCCAACAGGAGTGCCCCTTCCTCTGAAATGCCGCGCATCGTCCCGCGTCTTGGCTTCCCTGACGCCGTCAACGTCACCGGTTCGTTCAGATAGGCGGCGTGTTCGAGCCAATGGGCGCGCACAGAATCAAATCCTGACGCGAGGAACAAATCGTATTCCGTCTCGAGCTCGGCGAGCAAGTGAGCAAGCAACTCGCTTCTCCGATACGTCTGATTCGTTTCCAGCTTGATGGACGTCGCGCGATGGGCGAGCTCGTCCGGGATGACATCGCTATTGACGTTCAACCCGAACCCAAGGATGACGGCTTGAATCCGGTCACCCTCCGTCTGCATCTCAGTCAAGATGCCGCCGATTTTTTTCCCATTGAGCAACAAGTCATTCGGCCATTTGATGGTGGCCGGGATACCTTGCGCGTGCAAAGCGCGCGCGAACGCGCTCGCCGCCATGAGCGTCAGCTTCGAGGCGTCGCGAATCGGCAGCGCCGGGCGCAGGATGACACTCGCCGCGATATTGACGTGGCTCGGATTATACCAGTTCCGGCCGAGTTGGCCTCGTCCCGCTGTCTGCTCCTCGCTGATGACGAGCGTTCCTTCGAGGACGCCCTTTTGCGCCAATTCATGGGCGATGCGTTGGGTCGTATCGACTTGATCAAACGCATGGACGGCTTGTCCGAACCGCCCTTTTCGGAACGATACGAACGCCGGCTCATCGAGTCGGTCGGTCTGGCCGAACAATTGATACCCTTTTCGAGGAATCGTCTCAATCGCATACCCATCTTGTTTTAACGTCTCGATATGCTTCCAAATAGCGGTACGTGAAATATTTAATTGACGGGCCAACTCCTGACCACTCCAGACGGTCCCGTCCTGCAACAGGTTTAATACTTTTCCGCGTGTTGAAGCCATCGTTTCGCCTCCTTTCGTAACGGTTCCGGTTCGTTGGCGAGCTCGCCGTCCAGCACGAGCCGTTCGACGTGGGCGAGCACTTGTTTGATGAGCGGGCCCTTGGCCCCGATTTGGAGCGCATCACGACCGTCGAAGCGAAGCTCCCGGCGCGATTGAATCGGCAACTGCCGCTTCAACTGTTCAGCCGTCTCCGTCCGACCCGACATGTCGAGATACGTCGAGAGCGTCGCCGTCGTCGTCTCGTAAATCGTGAACGTGTCGAGGCCGGTCGTGAACAACCGGGCGAGCACATTCGCTTCCCGTTTCAGCGCGTTCGAGCGTTTCCACGGCGTCAACCAATCGGTCGCAGCGGCATGATGGACGAACAGCGCCCAGCCGCCGACCGGATTGACCGGCGTCCGTCTGTCGGCGATGACGCGCTCAATCAGTTCTGCCGAGACGTTCGGTAAATACTGATGGATGCCGAGGTCCAGTATCGCCGCCAGCGCTTTTCGATACGCCGGACCGACCATCAACTTCTCGAACTCGATGGCGACCCGCTCCATCGCGATGTCTTGCAGTTTATGACCGAGTTCGCGGGAAGCTCGTTGCACGTCATCATCGAGACGGAAATCGAGCTGGGCCATGAAGCGGAACGCCCGCATGATGCGGAGCGCGTCCTCATTGAAGCGTTCGTACGGGCTGCCGACGGTACGGATGACACGCGCCTCAAGATCCATCCGACCGCCGAACAAATCGACGACGTTGCCATCGTGGAACGCCATCGCGTTCATCGTGAAGTCGCGCCGTTTCATGTCCTCCTCGAGCGAGACGCCGAGCGACACGTGGTCGGGCCGTCTCGAATCCGAATACGTCCCTTCCGACCGGAACGTCGTCACTTCGAACGGATGATGGTCGAGAATGACCGTCACTGTGCCGTGATCGATTCCGGTCGGTACCGATTTCGGGAACAAACGCATGACTTCGTCCGGAAAGAGCGACGTGGCGATATCGATGTCATCCGGAAGCGTACCGCGCATATAGTCACGGACGGCCCCCCCGACGATATACGCTTCGCCGCCGTGGGCGTTAATCGTCTCGATAATCCGTTTGGCGTATTCCCATTCCGTCATGGGCGCACCACCTGTTCATAAAGCGATTCATATGCCGTGACGATATCGGCCGACGCGAACTGTTTGGCCCGTTCGAGCCCGTTCGTGCGGAAGCGTGCATGCAGTTCCCCGTCGAGCAAAATCGCTTCGAGCGCTCTCGTCGCCGCGAGCGCGTCGCCGCGTTTGACGACGAACCCTTCCACGCCGTCAGTGATGACTTCCGGCAATCCGCCCGCATCGCTGACGACCGATGGGACGCCCGTCGCCATCGCCTCGAGCGCGACGAGACCGAACGCCTCTTTGTCCGATAACAGGATGTGGACGTCGCAAATCGACAAGAGCGCCGCCACTTGTTCTTGCTTCCCGGCGAAGATGACTTGCTCTTCGAGTCCCATTTCGCTCACGAGGCGGCGCATCGCTCCCATGAGCGGACCGTCGCCGACGAGGAGCAGTTTCTTATGTGGGACGTTCATCTGCTGGAACGCCTCGAGCACGAGATCGATTCGCTTCACTTGCCGGAAGTTCGAGATATGGATGACGACCCGGTCTTGATCGGACAAGCCATACCGTTCGCGGAGGGACGTGTCGGCCTGCGGTTGATAGACCGCCTCATCGATGAAGTTGTGGATGACATCAATCGATAAGTCGGACCCGATCCGCTCGAGCGTCTCTTGCTTCAAACTGTCCGAGACGGCCGTGATGGCGTTCGATTGGCGTAAGCCGTACAAAATTGCCGGCTTCAATTCCTCATCTTCGCCGAGCACGGTGATATCCGTGCCATGGAGTGTCGACACGATCGGTGTCTTCGTCCCCGCCATCTCGCGTCCGAGGGCGGCACAAACGGCGTGCGGCACCGCATAGTGGGCGTGGATGACATCGAGGCCGAACGCCCGGATGACGCTCGCAATCTTCGACGCCAGCGTGATGTCGTACGGTGGATACCGGAACACCGAGTATTGATTGATTTCGACTTGGTGGAACGTGATGTTCGGATGATAAGCGTTCAATCGGAATGGGATGCTCGACGTGATGAAATGAACATCATGGCCCCGGTCGGCGAGTTTCATCCCGAGCTCAGTGGCGAGAATGCCCGAGCCCCCGACCGATGGATAACAGAGAACTCCGATTCTTAGACTCACGTGAGCTCACCTGCCTGATGGACCACGTATGGGCGGCTCGTCATCAACCCTTCCGCATATGCGGTCCCGATTAAGCTACCGAAGTGACGTTCCCTCGCCAATACCCGTTCGAGATAGGCGTCCGTGAGCGGCGTTGCCACGCCGTCGACCGGTGTGAACTGACTGGCATAGGCACGCAAGGCGTCAAGTTTTTGCTCGATTGTCCCCGTGATGTCGATACAGACGTCCGGTGTCGTATGGGCGTTAATCATATATTGATAGACACTCGACGGCCGATATGCCGGGACGTCGGGCATGTATTTACGGATTCCGGCATTAAAGAGCGCCTCCTCGACGAGTCGGGCGCAGGCGCCGTGATCGGGATGGCGGTCGATGCCGTATGGATACAGAACGTGTGTCGGACGCTCGGACCGAATCAATCGGACGATCGCCTCGATTTGAGTTGCGTCCCCGGTCAGGCCCCGGTCCGGGAACCCGAGATTGATGCGACGGATGCCGAGCACCCGATCGGCCGTTTCGGCTTCGATGCTGCGCGTGACGACGTCCCCATTCGAAGACAGCTCCGCTCTCGTCAAATCGACGTATAGAACGTCGACCCCGGCCTTGGTCCATTGGGCGGTCATGCCGGCGATTCCGATTTCGATATCGTCCGGATGGGCCCCAATTGCTACTATTTTCATAAAATCACCTCTTCTGTGAAAAGTATATCGGACTCATCGCGGAATGTCATATGTAGAGGGTAGTCAATCGAGAGGTTTTTCGAGTACGCTACTAGGTGGGAGGTGAACCAAATGACGGTACAATTACCGATTCGGTTTCGCAATATATTCTTTATTTTAATTGGTTCCTTTATTTTCGCGTTCGGCGTCTATCATTTCAACGTCCAGAACAATTTGGCGGAAGGCGGATTCACGGGCATCACCTTGATTCTGCGCGGTTTGTTCGACTGGTCGCCATCGATCACGAACTTGGCGCTCAACATCCCGCTCTTTTTTGTCAGCTACAAGCTGCTCGGGCGGACGACGTTCATCTATACGCTCATCGGGACGTTCAGTTTCTCGCTCTGGTACGCCCTCATCGCCAAGTACTCGAATCTAATCATCGATTTGACGGACGATATGGTGCTCGCGAGTCTATTCGCCGGTCTCTTCATCGGGGTCGGTCTCGGCATCATCTTCAATAACGGTGGGACGACGGGAGGCGTCGATATCATCGCCCGACTCGTCCAACGTTACGTCGGATGGTCAATCGGCAAGACGTTCCTCGTGTTCGACTTTTTCGTCATCGTCCTCAGCTTGACGTATCTCGATATTCGCGAGGCGATGTACACACTCCTCGCCGTCTATATCGGCGCCCGCGTCATCGACTCGATGCAAGAAGGGACATACGCTGGCAAGGCCGCCATGATTATCAGCGACCATCGTACGGCCATCGCTGACGGGATTCACGCCACGATGAACCGCGGGACGATACGGAAATCGTTTCTTCCGCCAAATCAGCCTCGAGCTCACCGACGAGGCGATACGTCTCATCATTCCCGTCCGGTAATTCCCGAATGACGACTCGGCTCCCGAACGCGACGACGTCGGGCCGACCCTCGTCGACGATAACGGCATCGGCGAGCAGACGCTCCAGTTCGATAATTTTAGTCTCAATCCGCTCTTGTTCCCGGACCACCTCCATGTACGTCACGTCTTCACGAAAATCACAAAACTTTCGGGCCGTCTTGACGCGTTCGAGCGCCTCATGCCGGCTATCCCCGCGCAACGTCTCCAGCTGTTCTTGTAAGCGGAGCCGTCCCGCTTTCGTCAATTGTGGTTGATTCATCTGCTACTCCTTTCGAAAGCAAAATTAAAAAAGTCCCGTCACGTGGACGGGACCCTTGATTCTACTCATCACGTGGCATGAAGACGATGAGCGCCAAGCGGATCAGTTCGGCGACGGCGACAAGTGTGGCCGCCACATATGTCCAAGCCGCCGCGTTGAGCACTTTGCGTGCGCCCGACTCTTCCGTTGCCGTGACGATGCCGTGGCTCGTCAATTCAGCCATAGCCCGTTTCGAGGCATCGAATTCGACAGGTAACGTGACGAGTTGGAACACGACCGCCCCGAGCATCATGATGACACCGAGTTGGGCGAGCCCCATCGCGCCGAGCAAAAAACCACCTAAGAGAAGTGGGAACGACAAGTTCGACGTGATGTTCACGACCGGGACGAGACGGTGACGGACCCGCATCAACTTATAGTCGGATGCATCTTGAATCACGTGGCCAATCTCGTGGGCCGCAATCGCAGCCGATGAAATCGTCGACCCTTGATACACTTCGCGCGACAGACGGACGACTTTATTGACCGGGTCGTAATGGTCACTCATCAAACCATCGACCATCTCGATCCGGACGTTATGAACGCCGTTTTGTTTCATGATGAAGTCAGCGACCTGTGCACCCGTGACTCCGCTTTGAATCGGTTGTTGGAGAAACTTTTTGTACGTACTTTTCACTCGCATCTGGGCCCATAACGGAATGAGCATAATCAGTGCAAGATAGAAAATATAGCCACCTAATGACATGTTCTCTATCACCTCTGCGTGTATTTGATAATCTGATTTTACATTCTAATGAACTTATTATCAAGCGAAGTGCGTAGGATGATGTGGTATCCCATAAAAAAACATATTCCGGTCAACCAGAACGACCCGTAGCCGATCCAGGCGATATGTTCGGCCAGTGACGGATAACGCGGCCATTGTCCGAGCACGTAGTCGACGACGTCGTTATGGATGACCCAGATGAGCGTCAAGACGAACGAGCGGACCGTCCATGTCATGAACGGTGCGTACAACATCGCCTGGAACGCCATCGCCCCGTGTGACACCATCAGCATGACGGCCATGAGCACGGTGAACGTCTCGGCATCGGGACCGAGTTCCCGTAAGAACAAGATGTTCATGATGACGGCCCATACCCCGTATTTGATGAGCGTCACGAAAGCGAGCGTCTCCATGAGGGGTGACTTCTTCCCGGCAATCCATAAGCCGAGCACGACCGTGAAGAAGAACGAGGCCGTCGGACTGTCCGGCACGAACGGCCAATAGATGAGCGGTGTGTCACGGAGCTGGGGCTCATACCAGACATATCCGTAAATCGTTCCGAACAAGTTGATGATGAACAGGAGCACCAAGACGGTCCGATGGGTGAGAAACGGGCGTAACATATGTATCATTCGTGTATTCCATCCTTTTTTTCTCTATTGTAGCGCAACGGAGGCGAAGTAAAAAGAAGCGTGACCCGTTAGACGGGCCACGCTTCTTGAACCAATCGATTATTGGTTGTTTTCGCCGCCTTCACCGTATGAAGCGATGAATTCAGACATGGCTTGGAGATCTTCATCCGAACCATCCCATTGACCGGCTGGCATCGTACCGACACCGTTGACCGCGATATCCGCGATCTCTTCGGCCGTATACTGTGTGCCGACGAGTGCAGGAGCTGCTGCCCCGCCTTCGAGGTTCTGACCGTGACAGTTCACACAAGACTGAGCCGAGTAAATCTCATAGCCAGGTGCGGCCGTATCGATTTCAGGGCCCTCGCCCGGAACTTCCAAGATTCCTTGTTCATGAACTTGATCCCAGTGCGTCGTTTGAACCGATTCCCACGTCAAGTAGAAAATCGACAACACGCCGAGCAACATGAAGCTAATGGCGACCGGACGTTTGGCCGGACGGCGTTCGAGTCCTTGGTCGAGCCATGGTGCGATCAAGAGCGCCGTGAAAGCGACCCCTGGCAAGATGACCGTTCCAAGCAAGATCCAATCCCCTGCTGCGAACTGATACTTGAGCAATTGATACAAGAACAAGAAATACCAGTCCGGAAGCGGAATGTATGACGTGTTCGTTGGATCGGCGATGTTTTGGAGCGGTGGGGCCTCGACAATCGTCAAGGCGATGAATCCGATCAAGAAGACCGAACCGACCATCCACTCTTTCAACAAGAAGTTCGGCCAGAACGCTTCCGTGCGTCCTGGATACTCTGAATAGTCTTTAGCAATATTTTGTTTCCGATTCGAGATTCCTACTCGAGAGTCGGTTACAAATTTCATCCCTTTACCGCGATGCATATCGTTTCTCCTCCTTTTTGTCTTCGAATCGGCTTATAGCGGTCCTGAGATCCCTTGCTTACGAATCATCAAGAAGTGGGCTCCGAGGAGTCCGAACAAGGCCGCCGGTAAGAAGAAGACGTGAATGGCGAAGAAGTTCGTGAGCGTCCGTGCGCCGACGATCTCGCCACCGGCGAGAAGCGTTTTGGCGATACCACCAATGACCGGGACACTCTCGGCAATTTGAAGTGTAACTTTCGTCGCGAACAACGCTTTCATATCCCACGGCAACAAGTACCCTGTAAGACCGAGCGCCAAGACGACGAAGAACAAGAGAACACCGACGACCCAGTTGAGTTCGCGAGGTTTCTTATACGACCCGGTAAAGAATACGCGGAGCGTATGTAAGAACAACATGACGATCGCAACCGATGCGCCCCAGTGGTGCATCCCACGAACGATTTGTCCGTGCGCGATCTCGTTTTGAAGATAGTACACCGACGCGTGCGCGTTGATGATGTCTGGTACATAGTACATCGTCAAGAACATCCCTGACAGAATTTGAATCACGATCGTGAAGAACGTCAGACCGCCGAAGCAATAAACAAATGCTGAAAAGTGATGGGCAGGGTTGACGTGTTCTGGAACTTCATGGTCAGCGATGTCGCGCCATAACGGCGTGATGTCGACGCGTTCATCGACCCAATCATAAATTTTTTGTAACATCGACTATTCCCCCTCTCACAACTGTGCGACTGGACTGCCCAAGTATAGGAAGCCGTCTTTTTCTTCTTTTTCGTAGCGTGCAAGTGGTGCAGTCGGAGGCGTACCAGGAATGTTCGTTCCATCTTTCTCATAGCGACCGAAGTGACACGGGCAGAAGAATTCTGTCGGTCGAGTCGGGTCTCCACCATATCCTACTTGGCAGCCGAGGTGCGTACAAATTGGAGACAAGGCGATGATTTCGCCGCTCTCATCTTTAAATACCCACGCCGAAAGCGTTTCTTCAAATTCATACCAAGCATCTTGCGTTTGTTTCTTAAAGTCGACACGTTGCGGCTCAGTCGTGATGTCATCAAGACTGATGACTTTTACTTTATCGCCCGCTCCCGATTTTTTTAAGACCGGATCGATCGCAAAGTTGACCATCGGACTGATCAATGTTGCCGCCATAAAGCCACCTACACCAGTCAACGTATACGTTAAGAACTGACGGCGTGTGACTTTTGACCCATTTTGAGCCATTTCGTTCCCCCCTCATTCGTGTGCATAACCCCATAATTCTTTATGCATTCTTCACAAAAATTTCTCACTCAACAAAATAGTATATCAATAAAACCTCCACGTCAACCGCTTCATGTCGCCATCCAACGGCTCGAAAGATCGGTAATGACTTGCGTCGCAAAATTTTGAACCATCGTGTGCGACTGCTCGCCGGACATGCCTTTCAACGCAAGCGGCGGAACGAAAATAATCGGCAGTTCAGAGCCCTTGAAACGCAAATCCGAGGAGATGAACAACACGTGGGTAAACCCCGATGCCGTCGCCTGAACAGTAACTTGTTCGGCGAGCGCACGCCCTGCCTCCGCGTCGACATAACTGATTGTCGGGCTTAGCATCGTCCGGCCGGACAATTGGCGCTCGGTTTCAAGTGCCACCGCCTGGATGACTTCGTTTCCTTCGGCTTTGCGCACCATGTCCTCATCAAACGCCAGTTCGACGAGCGGGACGACGAGCGTATCGACGTATTGGCGTTCTGAGAGCGACTTCATCGCGTCTAGACCATCGAACCTCATCTTCCTCCTCCTCTCCATTAGACATACATCATTATGTTCATTGTAGCGTACCTACAATCGTTCCCTCTGCGAAACTTATGAACGAAATGTGAAATTATTGTGTATTCCTACGTCATTAATATACCAAAAAACAAGCGCTTACCATAACGGAAGCGCTTGTTTTTATTAAAATAATTTTGAGGCTCGGACTTGATGGAGCTGGCTCGTCAAGTTGCGGAACAATTTCTCGTCCCGTCGGTCGAGTGCCTTATCGATTTCGACGAGCAGACGCTCCTCCTCGAACTGGGCAACCGAGGCCCGAATGACCGTCTGGGCCGACGTCGTCACTTCGTCTTTCACTTCGGCGACGGGTTCGAACGGATTCAATTCCACGATATCAATCCACAGCTCATCAATCATCATGCCTTGAAAGTTCAACTCCACGTAGATGGCGCCGTCGTGGAGCCGGATGTCGTGATACGCCTTCTCGGGATTGACCGTGATGAGGTCACCCCGACGGTAACGGAACGGTTCGCCGTCAAATCCATACGCCGTCATGATCAAACTGCGCGGTGAGACCGAGGCGTTCGTGACGAAATGAACGTTCCCGAGTTTTTCTGGATGTCTGAGCCAGTAGTCGATAATCCACTTGGCTTCTCGTTTACGAAGCGTATGATGAGCGAGGAATCGCTTTAAAAATGTTCTTTTCCGCTCGACCATATGACCCCATCTCCTTTATATCGTTTAATCGTGATCCGTCAACCGTTCGAGCCGCTCTTCAAGTGCTTGGCGGTCATCGACATCGACAGTGAGCGCAAGCGTTTGCTCGAGCACTTGTTGCGCTTGGTCACGCTGTCCTTCTTCTATCAATAGTGTAGCCCATTCAATCGCAAATGACACGTCCTCTTTATAAACTTGCTCGATCGACCGGTATAACGTGACGGCCGTATCATAGTCTTCAAGTTCATAGGCCGCTTTCGCCTTGTACCATGTCATGAGCGGGGAAGTCGAATGTTCCTCGAGCGCATCGATCGTCTCGAGGACGGCCTCCATGTCCCCACCTTCGAACAAGACCGATAAGAGCAGCTCAGTCGCCTGAAGCGACTCCGGATTCAACGCGAGAGCCTCGCGCAATTCCGTGACCGCCTCATCTGTCCGACCTTGTTTCAAGAACAGTTTCGCTTTTACCGTGCGCAACTCATCGTTGTAGTCGTCGCGGTCAATCCCTTGGCCAATCACCTCGAGCGCCTCATCGAAGCGGCCGAGTTCGTCGAGCGCTTCCGTGTAAGGCAGATAGAGCGACGTGAAGTCGGGGTCCATCGAGCGAAGCGACTCAAACTGTTTGACGGCAATTTCGTCACGGCCGATGCGGTGGGCCGTCATGGCGTGACCGAAAATCGTGTTCAAGTTGCGGTCTTCCGCCTT
Organism: Exiguobacterium sp. s157; assembly: GCF_018618205.1. NCBI lineage: Bacteria > Bacillati > Bacillota > Bacilli > Caryophanales > Exiguobacterium > Exiguobacterium sp. s157. The sequence continues at coordinate 563,124 of NZ_JACSLQ010000001.1, read as the reverse complement.
CTCATACTCATCGAGTGCCTCTTCGAAAGAGCCGATCATCGTGAGCGCCTCCGCGTAATCGGCCTGATAATCGAGTTCTTCCGGCAAGCGCAAGTGCGGCAGACGCGCGTACAGCGGGACCGCCTGTTCGAACGAGCCGATCGACGCGTACAACTCGGCCAATCCGTAGATGAGGAGCGGTTCGTCCGGGTTCGTCTCGAGCGCCTCCATCAGTTTCTTGACGGCGACCTCGTCCAACCCTTGTGATTGATATAAATCGGCGAGGAGGACGAGACTGCGCATATGCGCTTCCTTGTCCGTCGTATCGATTTTCTCGAGGACGGCAATCGCCTCTTCTTCCCGGTCACTGTCCAAGTAGGCCTCGGCGAGCGACAAGGCGACGTGCGGGTTGCCCGCATAATCGACATATAGCGCCGCGAGCAACTTGACGGCCCGATCGGCGAGGCCGAGTTCGAGGTAGAGATCGGCGATGGCCAACCGGTCCTCGTCCGACCCTTCCTTCTCGAGCGATTCGAGATGCATGAGGGCATGCTCCGTCTCACCTTTTTCAAGCATCTCAATGATATGGTTTAATTCTGTTTCGTCTAACATCGTCAAAATTCCTCCTAGCGGCTACTCGTATTGACGTTATTCTATCTCACGACCGAGTCGTTGTAAATCGTCACGGAAGCGCGGATAACTCACATCCGCTGCCTCGACGTCGTCAATCGTCACATGTTCCGTCGTCAATAAGTCCGCAATTTGGAGCATCATCGCCAAGCGATGATCTCCGTGCGAGGTGACGTGTCCCCCGTGCAAACGGCTCGGATAGACGTCAAAGCCGTCATCCGTCTCGCGAAGGTCGACACCGAGCGCCTTCAATTCGCTCGCGACCGTCTGAATCCGGTCCGTCTCTTTTACGCGGAGCTCCCCCGCATCCCGGACCGACGATGGGCTCGATGCCTGCGACGCGACGAGGGCGAATAATGGCAACTCGTCGATTTGATGTGGGATGGCGGTCCCGTCCAACCGGATGCCATGGAGCGTGCTCGTCGACACGGTGACGTCCCCGACCGATTCTTCTCCGAGTGCGCGGACGTTCGTCACGTCAACGTGCGCCCCCATCCGTTCGAGCGTGCGCAAAAAGCCAATCCGTGTCTCGTTCAAACAGACGTCGGTCGTCGTGACGCGACTATCCGGGACGAGCGCGGCCCCGGCCCACCAAAAGGCGGCCGAGGACGGGTCAGCCGGTACGGCCACCGTCGCGCCTTCCAGGACGGACGGCGACAGCCGAATCGTCCGAACCCCCTCTTCCGAGGTGATGTCAATCTGCCCGTTGAACAGCGGCAGCATGCGTTCGGTATGATCCCTCGACAAGACCGGCTCGCGCACGATCGTCGGGCTGTCCGCACGGAGTCCAGCCAATAAGATGGCCGATTTCACTTGCGCGCTCGCGACAGGCAACGTGTAATCGATGCCCGTCAACGCCCTCCCGCGGATGTGGAGCGGAGCGACGTCACCTGCAAGGTCGGCTCCCATGGCGCGCAACGGGGCAGTGACGCGACGCATCGGTCGCTTCGAGAGCGAGGCGTCGCCGGTGAGCGTGAACGTACCGTCGTAGCCTGCAAGCAGTCCCGTCAAGAGACGCATCGTCGTGCCGGAGTTCCCGCAATCGAGTTCCGCCGACGTGAGCGACGGGCTGCCAGTGATGACGAGTCGTTCCGCTTGTTCATCGACTTGTGCGCCCAAACGACGGATCGCCTCGAGCGTCGACCGGCAATCCTCACCGAGGAGCGGGTCGTACACCGTCGTCTGTCCGTGCGCCACGGCCCCGAGCAATAACGCCCGGTGCGTGATCGACTTATCGCTCGGTACGCGTATCAATCCGTTCAATCCCATCTTAAAACCACCCTTTCAACTGATTATACGCTTCGACGAGCCGTTCGGCCGTGACGCTCGTCACGGTCACTTCTTCACCGAGCAGTACGAAGCGAATCTGTCCAGTTCGATTCTTTTTATCGTGGCCCATCACCTCGAGATACGCCTCGAATGGCTGCCAGACGACCGGCGTGATTGCTTGCTGTTTCACGAATCCGGCGAGCGTTTCCGCGCGTGAGACGTCTCCGGCGACAAGGAAGGCGTACACCATTCCGTATAGGATGGCCTCCCCGTGCGCTAATCGGTACGCCTCGACCGACTCCAACGCATGGCCGAACGTATGACCAAAGTTCAGCCAAGTCCTTACGCCGTGTTCCCGTTCATCGGTCTCGACGACCTGTCGTTTCACTTCAATCCCACGCGCGAGCCACGCCTCCCAATCGAGCGGTCCTTGCGCCAAGGCGGTGAACAGCTCGGTCTCGAACGAGTGCCCGAGGACGTATCGTGACAAGTAGGCATGTTTAATTAACTCGCCGAGCCCACTCAGTATGTCTCGGTCCGTCAACGTCTCGAGACGGTCGACGTTATAGTGGACGCCCGCTGGCTGATAAAAGGCACCGATCGCATTTTTGGCGAGCGGATGGTTGACCGCGACTTTTCCGCCGACGGCTGAATCGTGGGCGAGAACTGTCGTCGGCACTTGTATGTAATGCAGGCCACGCATATAAACACTCGCCAAAAAGCCGGCCAAGTCGCCAATCATGCCGCCGCCAAAGGCGACGACGAGCGTGTCCCGGTCACAGCCAGACGTCAACCCGTCCGCGACGAGACGTTCGATCGTCGCGAGCGATTTCGATGCGTCGCCCGGACGGACGACCGACCAGACGATTGGACGCGCGCTTGCCTCGAGACGAGTCCGAAACGCCTTCCCGTGCAGGCGATCTACCGTCTCGTCCGTGATGACCCACACGGTCGAGCACGAGAAGTAAGGGACGCGGTCGAGCCAGGCGTCCCCTCGTTCAATTGTGACGTCATATGGAGTCGAGGCGTTCACGCGAATCGTCACCACGTGCGAATCTCCTCGCGGTACGCGTCGACGCGCGCTTGGATGCGCCCGACCGTATCATGTCCGAACGTCTCGCATAACTCACGGGCGAGCTCAAACGCGACGACGGCCTCGACGACGAGCGATGCGGCCGGGACGGCACAGGCGTCACTTCGCTCGATTTGGGCGAGGAACGGTTGTTTCGTATCGACATCAACGGATTGGAGCGGCTTGTAAAGTGTCGGAATCGGTTTCATCACTGCGGTACAGACAATCGGCATCCCAGTCGTCATCCCACCTTCGAAACCGCCGAGATGATTGCTCAGGCGTGTATAGCCGTCGGGACCATAAGCGATCGGGTCCATCACTTCCGACCCTGGTCGATACGCCATCTCGAACCCATCACCGAACGCGACGCCTTTGATGGCGTTGACACTCATGACGGCGCGAGCGATGGCCGCATCGAGTTTCCGGTCATATTGGACGTACGATCCGAGCCCCGGGATGACACCATGCACTTCCGTACAGACGACACCTCCGAGCGAGTCACCGGCGGCTTTCGCCTCATCGATTCGATGCATCATCGCCTGGCCTGCCGTCTCATCCATCGTCCGGACCGGTGACGCCTCGATCGTGGCGCGCAATGTGTCGAGCGACTCGTATGAGGCATCGGCCTCGACCCCGCCAATCACTTTGACATAGCTGACGAGCGACATCCCGACAGCAGCGAGCAGTTGTTTGCTCAGGGCGCCGACGGCGACCCGGGCGGCCGTCTCACGTGCGCTCGAGCGTTCGAGGACGTCTCGCAGGTCACGATGGTCGTATTTCAAGCCGCCGACGAGGTCCGCATGTCCTGGTCGCGGGCGGACGACGCGGCGTTTGATTTCCACGTCCGCATCGATCGGTTCGGCCTGCATGACGTTCCGCCAATGAGTATGGTCCTTGTTCTCGATCCAGAACGAAATAGGGGCCCCTGTCGTCACCCCGTGACGAATGCCGGCCCTCACCTCGATTCGGTCTGATTCAATTTGCATGCGGCGGCCGCGGCCGTAGCCGGACTGCCGTTTCGCGAGTTCCGCATTGATGGCTTGCACATCGACCTCAAGCCCGGCCGGTACACCCTCGATGATGATTGAAAGTCCAGGCCCGTGCGATTCTCCTGCCGTCAAATAACGCATAACTGCCACCTCATTCTTCAAATTTTTCGTAGAAGAAGCTCTGCTTCATCTTGTAGCCGTATCGCTTCGGTTGAAAGATCTGCTCGGTCCCTCCGACGAAGAGGACACCGCCTGGTCGGAGCGATCGGTGGAACGATGTATACACTTTCTCTTTCGCTTCCTCGGTGAAATAAATCAAGACGTTACGACAGACGATTAAATCAAAATTCCGCTCGTACACGTCGGCCAGCAGATTATGTTTTTTGAACGTCACTAATTTTTTGATGTCCTCTGTGATGTAATAGTCATCTCCACGGCGGGTGAAGTAACGCTGCCGAAACTCTGATGGCAAGTCGACGAGCGCCCGCTCATGATACTTGCCTTGTTTCGCTTTTTCGATCACCACGTCATCTAGGTCCGTCGCCGTGATTGTGAACTGTGCGGGTGACAAATGTTTCGATAACAGCATCGCCAACGAATACGGTTCTTCACCCGTCGAGCACGCCGCGCTCCAGACGCGCAACTTGCCCTGGCTCTTACGGATGAGTTCCGGCAAAATGTCCGTCTCTAGTTGCTGCCAACGGACCGGGTTCCGGTAAAATTCACTCACGTTGATGGTCATGCGATCTAAAAATTCATCGTATAAGCCCCGGTCCGACTCCATCGCTTTGAAGTATTCGATAAACGTGGCATACCCTTTCTTCTCGCGAAGTGCAATCATACGTCGCTTCATCTGGGCTTCTTTGTATAGGTTTAAGTCAATCCCCGACTTCATATAAAACTTTTTTACGAAGATGGCATAATCATTTATCACCAGTTCCAACCTCAATTCTTTCTCTTCTCCTAGATCATGTCGTGCCAAAACAAGCGAAAGCGCTTTAATCCCAATATAAAAAGGGACAGGAGGCCCCCGTCCCTTTTATCGTCATCAAACGTGTGATGCTTCAGTGGCGAACCAGAGTGACAATTCACGCTCTGCGCTCTCCACGCTATCTGAACCATGGATGACGTTTTGTGACATCGTCGAGGCCAAATCGCCACGAATTGTTCCAGGTTGTGCGTCCAACGGGTTCGTCTTCCCGATCATCAATCGAGAGACGGCGACGATATTTTCGCCTTCCCACTCCATCGCTACAACAGGACCAGACGTTAAGAATTCGACAAGCTCTCCAAAGAACGGCTTTTCCTTATGTTCCGCATAATGCGATTGTGCGACTTCAACCGATGGCGTCAATAGCTCAAGACGGTTCAACGTATATCCTTTCGTTTCGAAGCGCGAGATGATTTCCCCAATCAGACCGCGTTTCACTCCATCCGGTTTTACCATTAAAAATGTTTTTTCCATTCCCCTAATCCCCCTAAATCAATATGTGTACCATGTACTTTATTAGTTTACACGGTCATCTTGATTATTGAAAGGGTTTACAAGGTGGTTGTTACCATTTTCGTTTCCCGATATACTCGGCGATTTCAATGAGCGAGCGCTTATCCGGTACGTCCGGCAAGCCATCGAGACGTTGAATCGCCCGGTTCACGTACCGGTCGATTGTTCGTTGGCTTCGCTCGAGCGTCCCGTTGCGCTGCACTTCACGAACGAGCGTATGGGTCGTCGCGTAATCGGACGACTGGTTGACTTGCTGCAACCGACCAAAGAATTCAGGGTCTTCCGCTGAATAGAAGAGCGGCAACGTTTTATGGCCGTGTTTCAAATCTTCTCCGACCGGCTTTCCAAGCTGAAAACTTTTCGCGGTGAAATCGAGCAAATCATCCGTCATTTGGAACGCCATCCCGATGTCATAGCCGAACAGCCGCAGCTGTTTGACGACTTCGGGTGACGCCCCTGAGACGACGGCCCCGGCCGCACAACTCGTCTCAATCAAGAGCGCCGTCTTTCGGGCAATCCGATCGAGATATCGTTTCGGGGACTGGCCCCAGTCGTATTGGTCTTGGATTTGATTGATTTCACCGATACAAATCAGTTCCATCGTGTCTGCCATGATTTCCATCACGCGCGGCGAGTCGACCTCAGAGACGAGTCGAATCGCTTCGCCGAACAACGTATTCCCTGTATACATCGCAACCTGCTCATCGTAACGTTCCATGACGGTCGGTTTGCCCCGGCGAAGTGTGGCGTCATCGATGACGTCATCATGGACGAGCGAGGCCATATGAATCAGTTCAAGACTCGCCGCCACTTTCGTCAAGCGGATGTCTTTCGCTTGCCCGAAACCAGCGCTCAGCAATACGAACGCCGGACGGATCCGCTTCCCGCCCGCATCAAGCAGTTGCTTCGAGGCCGCCTCGATGACCGGGTGATCCGTATGGACCCGCGTCGACAAGAAGCGATCAATCTGCTCAATCTCTCGGTTCATGTGGCGATAAAGTCGCTTCAAAGACATCGGTCACCACTTCTTTCCTAGGTGCATGGCACACGCACCGCCGGAGAACGCCTTCACTTCGACTTGTTCGAAGCCTGCCGTCTCGAACATGCGTTTTAGCGTCAACCGGTCCGGGAATTGGTCGGTCGACTCTTGGAGCCATTTGTATTGATCGTATGAGCCGGCGAACACTTTTCCGAATAACGGCATGACCGAGCCGAAATAGAAGCGATACAGTTCGCTGAACAGCGGTGCTGTCGGTTGGCTCGTCTCGAGACAGACGACCGTCCCGCCCGGTTTCAAGACCCGGTGCAGTTCACGGAGCACCGTCATGTAATCCGGTACGTTGCGAAGGCCGAAGCCGATTGTCACGTAGTCGAATGAGTGATCCCCGAACGGCAATGCCATCGCGTTACCATGGATGAGTTCGATCGTCGGATAATCGGCCACTTTCTCTTGGCCGACCGCGAGCATATTCTCGGAAAAATCAAGACCTTTGACGACACCGGTATTACCAGCCGCCTCGGCGAGTTGAATCGTCCAGTCGGCCGTCCCGCAGCAGACGTCGAGACATTTCGCGCCCGGGAACACTTGCATGCGACGCATCGTCGCTTTGCGCCACCATTTATGCAAACGGAAACTGATGATCGAGTTCATCGTATCGTAGCTCGGTGAGATTGATTGAAACACGTCATATACTTTTTGCTCTTTTTCTTTCGGTTGCAATACGTAACATCCTTTCCGTTCTAAGCGACAGCGTGCGCCAGGAGCGTCGTTAGCTGTTCTCGTTGATCTTGGCGCAGTACTGTCGCCTTTCGTTCGATGATCGTTTTTCCGTATGTGGTCAAGTAGGACCGACCTATCACCTCAGAAAACGTTTTAATCAATCCGAAGTTCGCTTCCATCCAAGTCGTGACGGATACGTCCGCATCAAGCGCGAGCGTACATTTCGCCCCATTGACAAGCTGGACCGACCGACCGAAGCGATTGCTATAGTCGGCAGGAAACAGTGCCAATATTTTATAAAATTGAGCCGAGGCGAAATCGCCGGCGAGCACTTTGAGTTGCCGCTCGAGCGAGCCGTTCGGGCAATCCTTTACTTGATCGTGCAGTTCAAGTGCTTGATGTGCAAAATACGTCGCAAGCACGAGCTGACCTTGTTGATTCGATTCGATTTCAATCATCTCGACCATCCAACGAAGTAAAGGCATGTCGACTACGGGTACAATCTCGTGTCTCGTCAAATACGGATGGTTCATGCGTTCTTCGATTTGACGAGCAAGGTCGGTGACAACGGTTTCGTATGTCATCTGTTCCATGCTATCCCCCCTCGTCCTCTTCGTTGTCATTCTGACATAGTATAGCACATTTTTGTCACATTCACGCCATGTGAACTCGCTTTCCGACACAAAAAAAGCCGCCTTTCGGCGACTTATGTATTGCCCATTATTTGACCGCATCTTTAAGCGCTTTACCTGCTTTGAAGGCAGGAACTTTGCTTGCCGGGATTTCGATATCTTCTTTCGTACGTGGGTTGCGACCTTTACGGGCAGCGCGCTCACGAACTTCAAAAGTACCAAAACCGATCAATTGAATTTTATCACCGTTTTGGAGTGCTTCAGTGATAGATTCGAAAGTAGCTTCTACAACTTGTGTAGCTTCTTTTTTCGAAACATTTGCTTTCTCCGCAACTGCTTGGATCAATTCAGTTTTGTTCATCACGATTCACCTCCTCTCACTGAGAGTTTACGGGATTAATCATATCGTACAAACGTTGATATGACAACATTTTTTAAGCAATCGGCCTATATTCGACCCGCTCAGTCAATCAGTTGTTTAAAAACTCGACTTCACCTTGTTCATTAATCGTGTACCCTTGCGAATAAGCCGGAGCGAATGGGGAGTCATTATAGAGCAAATACCGAATGTCCTCACCGACTTTTGGCTCTACATCCGTGTTCTCGAGGGCGGCTTCCAAGTCGGCACGGTAGTCGACAAATAATTGTCCGGTCCCGTCGACATAGATCGGCAACTCGTTTTCCGTGTACGGACTCGGGATACTTGGCTCTTCAGAGACGAAGACGAGATCATAATCAATCGTGAATTGATTCTTTCCGAGCGACCCGTCAAACGGGAACTTGCCTTCTTTGGCCCGGAACGCGTTAATATTCGTCTGTAACTGTTGCAAGCTTTCTGACACACGTAAATCAATGAGTTTGACCTTCGGCTCCGTCTCGGCGTCCACGAGGACGTACAAGAACAGACCGCCTCCTTCGAAGCTGTTTGCCGGCGGGTCGGCTAAATAACCGGGGACGAGCCGGGCGAACTCGATCGGATAACGTTCCATGAGTGGCGTCTCGGCCGGCCTTGTTTTAATCGGCAACACCCCGGTCGTCTCCTTGAACGAGTCGACGGCCGTCTGTACCGACTTCAGTTGGTCTTCATACGGGACGTTATCGACCCGGTTCGAATCTGGGAACATACATCCACTGAGCACGGTCGCCGCCAATAGACTCGCGACCAAAAAAATCCGTTTCACGTCTTATCCTCCTGTCGGTCCTGAAGCGACCACATAAATCATGATGATCGTCCCAAATAAAAATATGACGAATGCGATGACGCGGACGAGTGCCGCGAACCATCCCGTTAGTTTCGTATGGCTGACTGCCACCATGAGCGCGGCGATGGCAAACGCCCCGATGCCCGCAAATGAAATCCACATCTTGATCAGTGACGGTGTCACGTCTATCCCCTCGACTTTCTCTTTAAATCTAGCTCCGTACATTAGTGTAGCAAAAAAAACAAAGGAACTGAACGAAAACGTCAGTCCCTTTGCTCTACGTCGCCTTCGAAATGGAACACTTCTTCCATTTCATGCTTCTGCGGGCGTCTCATTAACTTTTGTACTTCATCGTGTGGGCTCTTACCTTCGAATAACACGTTGTAGAGGGCCTCTGTGATCGGCATCTCGACACCGGCTTCCCGAGCGAGCGTATGCGCCGCCTCACAGGCACGCACTCCTTCCACGACCATGCCCATTTGACCGAGTACATCCCCGAGCTTCTCGCCGCGACCGATCGCGTTCCCGGCTCGCCAGTTACGGCTATGCTGAGACGTGGCCGTGACAATCAAATCGCCGATTCCCGTCAAGCCGGAGAACGACGCCGGGTTGGCACCGAGTTTGACCCCGAGCCGGGCGATCTCGACGATCCCGCGTGTCATGAGGGCCGCTTTGGCGTTATCGCCATAGCCGAGCCCATCCGTCATTCCTGCGGCGAGCGCGATGATGTTTTTAAGTGCGCCCCCGTACTCCGCCCCGATGACGTCCGAATTCAAATAGACCCGGAACTGATCGTTCGTGAGCAACTCTTGAATCTCATCGGCCACGTCCAAGTCCTCGCAAGCGATTGTGATGGTCGTCAATTTACGGACGGCCACTTCCTCGGCATGCGTCGGTCCCGTCAAGACACCGATGGCCCGACGTTTCGACGGGTCGATTTCTTCGGCGATAATCTCCGACAGACGTTTATGCGTCTTCGGTTCGATTCCTTTGGCGGCATGCACGATGACCGCCGGTTTCGTAAGGAGCGCGTTCAACTCACGCGACACCGGACGAATCGCCGAACTCGGGACGACGAGGAATACGATGGAACGATCTTTGACCGCTTCCGCCAAGTCTGTCGTCGCCCGAATCGAAGTCGGCAACGGTGCGTCTTTCAAATAGGTCGCGTTCGTGTGGGCCGTGTTGATTTCATGAACGTGGTCTTCCTCACGTCCATATAGTAGAACATCATGTCCGTTGTCAGCGAGGACGAGCGATATCGCCGTTCCCCAGCTCCCTGCGCCGATGACAGCTACTTTTGCCATAGGAGGCACCCCCATTACTAGTTTTTCTGACGAGCCACGATATGAATCGGTGTACCAGTAAAGTCAAATGCGCGGCGAATCTGGTTATCTAGATAACGTTTGTATGAGAAGTGAAGCAACTCTGGATCGTTGACGAACAACACGAACGTCGGCGGCTCGATGGCCACTTGCGTCGCGTAGTTGATCTTGAGTCGTTGTCCTTTGTCCGTCGGTGTCGGGTTCATCGCGACTGCGTCGACGATGACGTCGTTCAAGACGCTCGTCGAGATGCGACGGCGATGTGAATCAGCCACTTCTTTGACGACCGGCAGAAGTGTCTGCAATCGTTTCGACGTGAGCGCCGACAAGAAGACGATCGGTGCATAGTCAAGGAACAAAAATTCTTTACGAATCTTCTCTTCCATTTTCTTCATCGTTTTATCGTCTTTGTCGACGGCGTCCCATTTGTTGACGACGAGAACGATGGCTTTCCCCGCTTCATGGGCGAGTCCGGCAACACGTTTGTCTTGCTCGATGATGCCTTCTTCACCGTCGATGACGACGAGAACGACGTTCGAGCGTTCAATCGCTTTTTGGGCACGCATGACGCTGTAGCGCTCGGTAGATTCATACACTTTCCCACGCTTGCGCATCCCTGCCGTATCGATGATAACGTATTCTTGCCCATCCCGTGTGAACGGTGTATCGATGGCATCACGAGTCGTGCCCGCGATGTCCGAGACGATGACGCGTTCTTCACCGAGAATCGCGTTCGTCAAGCTCGATTTCCCAACGTTCGGACGTCCGATGAGCGAGAACTGGATGACTTCTTCATTGTACTCATAGTCGTCTTTGTCTGGAGCCATGTCGAGCACTTTGTCGAGCAAGTCCCCGAGACCAAGACCGTGCGTCCCTGAAATCGGGAACGGATCGCCGAATCCGAGTGAATAGAACTCATACATGAGTTCGCGCATCTCGAAGTTGTCGACTTTGTTGACGGCGAGGACGACTGGTTTGTTCGAACGGAACAACAAGTTCGCCACTTCTTCGTCTGCTGCTGTAATGCCTTCGCGTCCGTTCACCATGAAGACGATGACATCCGCCTCATCGATCGCAAGCTCGGCCTGATGCCGCATTTGCACGAGGAGCGGCTCATCACCGACCTCGATTCCGCCTGTGTCGATCAAATGAAACTTACGGTTCAACCACTCACCCGTCCCATAAATGCGGTCGCGTGTTACACCGGGCTTATCATCGACGATCGACACGCGATCTCCGATAATCCGGTTAAAAATCGTGGATTTCCCAATATTCGGGCGGCCTACGATGGCCACTGCTGGAATTCCCATATAAACACCTCTCTAACTTTCATTCAATAAGTCTATCGTTTCTAATTGCAACTGTACTATCATATCACAGGCGAATTTCTGTGACCATACAAAAAGAAGCGGGAGTCTGGCTCCCGCTTGAACGATCGTCTTATTTAGAATCGTCCGAGGCCTCGTCACCTGTCAATTCAGAGACAGAGAAACCTCCTTGGTCGCTATACTCGTCAAGCAACGATTGATCCGCGTCGCCACGTGATGAATCGCTCGACTCGAGCGCACGCATCGACAACGAGATTTTCTTCTCGTCAAGATGGACGTCGAGTACTTTGACGGTTACTTCTTGGCCTTCTGACAAGACTTCAGATGGTGTCGCGATGTGTCGGTTCGCAATTTGCGAGATATGGAGCAAACCTTCAACTTGTGGTGCGACTTCGACGAACGCACCGAACGTGACGAGACGTTTGACTTTCCCTTCAATCACGTCACCTGGCTGAATTTTACCTTCTACCGATTCCCACGGTCCAGGCTGCGTCTCTTTAATCGACAACTTCACTTTCTCGTTGTCGAGGTCAAGTCCAAGCACTTTCACTTTGACTTTATCTCCTTCAGTCACAACATCGCTCGGTTTCTCAACCCGGCTATGCGCCATTTCCGAAATGTGGACGAGGCCATCGACACCGCCGATATCGACAAACGCACCGAAATCTGTGAGACGTTGGACCGTCCCTTCGATGATTTGACCGACTTCAAGCGATTCGAGCGTCTCCGCTTTCTTGGCGCTCATTTCCGCTTCGGCAACCGCTTTATGCGACAAGATGACGCGATTTTTCTCGCGGTCAATCTCGACGACTTTAACCGTAATTGGTTTATTCAAGTAGGATGAGAAGTCTTCGACGAAATGGTTCTCTACGAGCGAAGCCGGGATAAATCCACGGATACCGATGTCAACGACAAGTCCACCTTTGACCTTGTCTTTTACCATGACTTCGAATACTTCGCCGGATTCGAATTTCTCGACGATTTGATCCCAAGCTGCCTCGGCATCAACGTCTTTCTTCGAAACGACCACCTCTTCGTCCGTGACCTTTTTCACTTTGACACGGATTTCGTCGTTAACATGGAGTGATTCGTTTAAATCGTCTAAATGCATGCTTGATACTTCGCTGATTGGTAAAATTGCCTCGGTTTTATAACCGATATCGATCAACGCTTGCTTGTCCTCGATTTTGACGACAGTACCGGTCACAATTTGACCTCGATTGATTTCAAAATCAGGCATATCTTTCATTTCTTCGACCATTCCAACACTACCCCCTCACGATGAGTACAAAAAGGAGCGCCCTAAGGCGCTTACACCTAGTATAAACTTCTTATAATTCGAAAGATTTGTCAAGGTGTTATCAGGTTAGTTCCTCTCCTGGCGCGAGATTAAACCTGAAATTAACGAACGTTCCGTGAATGCTGCATGTACAAGTCACCGATTGTCGTCATAATCAAGTCGGCCGCGATTTGGGCGCTCGCCTTGTCCGCTTTCAAGCCGCTCATGTCGATCGGTTGGCCGATGACGACCTTTAACTTCGATCGGAACTTATACGTCCCGATAATCGCCACCGGAAGTACCGACGCGTCCGAACGGAGCGCGAAGAACCCGACGCCTGCTTGGGCTTTGCCGAGCGTACCGTCTTTTGACCGCGTTCCTTCTGGGAAAATCGAGATGACCTCGTCTTCCTTCAACTTTTGCAAGACGACCCGGAGTGCTTGTCGGTCTCCTTCCCCGCGTGACACAGGAATCTGTCCAGCCCGATTCAAAATGTGTTTCAATACCGGCACGTCGAACAACTCTTTTTTCGCGAAGAAACGAAGCTGACGCTGTTTCGGCATCGCCCCGGCGAGCATGACCGGGTCCCAGTTCGATTGATGGTTCGAACAGACGATCATCGAACCGTCGAGTGGGACGTTATCGCGCCCGATATACTCGACGCGGAAGCTCAATCTGCGGATGATATTGACGACACCTACCGCAAGACGATACATGCCGAACGGTCCATTGTTGAGCGGTTTCATCGTTCAATCACCTGCTTCATCAAGTGCTCGATCGCCTCGACGACGCCGTCAATCGACAGCTCGGTCGTATCGAGATAATGCGCATCGTCGGCCTGACGAAGCGGGGCGACCTCACGCTCGGAATCGCGTTTGTCGCGCAAGGCGATCTCGAGCTGTAATTGTTCGAGGTCACTCGGCAATCCTTTCGATACGTTCTCTTCGTGGCGGCGGCGGGCCCGTTCTTCGACCGTCGCCGTCATGAACACTTTCAAGTCGGCGCCTGGTAAGACGTGCGTGCCGATATCGCGGCCGTCCATGACGATTCCGCCTTTACTGGCGAGGTCACGCTGTAAATCCATAAGGGCAGCCCGTACTTCCGGCTGGCGTGCGACGAAGCTGACGTTGTTCGTCACTTCGCTCGTCCGGATGACATCGGTCACTTCTTCCGTGCCATCGAACACGCGTTGACCGTTTTCGGACGGGACGAGACGTAAATCCATCTTGTCGATCATCTCAGCGAGCATCGGACCGTCTTCGAGACCGACGCCGTCTTGAAGCGCGCGATACGTGACGGCGCGATAAATCGCACCCGTATCGATATAGACGTACCCTAGTTTTTTAGCGAGCGTTTTCGCGATCGTGCTCTTGCCGGCCCCAGCCGGTCCATCTAATGCGATTTGTAATGGTTTATTCATAAAAATTGGGTATCGGCTCATCCCGATACCCGCCTCCTCTCGGTCATTTGTTCCGAGAACATCATACCAGTTTTTTAGCGTGAAGAAAATACGGAGCCGGTCCGTTTTCTCGCTTCGAGCTGGGCTCGGAAGCAATAACGTAAAATCGTCTCCTGGTCCCGGTGTGATAACTCTTCAAAGCAAAGCGACAACTCTTGTTTGGCCGTCTGTTCATGGATGCGGACGAGGCGGCTCTTGACGCGGAACGTTTGCGGAATACCTCGGTCGTCATTGATATGGAACGAGACGATCATCGCCTCGTCGACAGCGACCGGGGCTCGATTGGCGATGATGCGCATGCCCCCGGCCGAGACGTCGAGTGATGTCGACTCGAACGATGGGAACGCTTGGCCGTCTTCCGCAGACACGGTCACGTGAATCATCTCTGGCACCCGTAAATATTCACGGCGCTGGACTCGTTTGATTTTCTTCTCATCCGGCACTGGGAACGCATAGCGAAGCGTCAACTGCGCATCGCTCACGCGTCTCGACACAACGGTATCAAAGGCGTACAGTTGCTCTTCTCCTTTGAAGAAATAGACACGCATCGATTCGTCTTCGTGCAAGAAGAACGTCTTTAACGTATCCGTTTCACTCGGGGACTCGATCCAGACGACTTGATCGTTAATGGCTGCGATCTTCGTCTTTCCTTCTTTTCTCCCTTCGACTTCCACCCGTAACTCTTGACCTACTTTTAACATGAAACGATTCCCCTTTATTCTATTTATATTGGCGATGATTGGAACGATTGGCGGTACGGACGAGCAATAAGGCGACCATCCATAAGACGACGATATAGACGACAGCCGGAACTTTGTTCATCGGTTCGACGAGCAAGATATAGTCGAACATCCCATGCAACAGCGTGGCAGCCATGACGGCGATGAACAACCAAAACCGCTCGTGGTTGGAATGTTTGGCCCGGCCGAGACAAAACCCCATGACGACGGCGAACAGCGCGTGGCCGCTCACCGGCAGCACGGCGCGCCAGATCGCGATTTCGATTGAGTCGTACACCCATAAATATAGAAAATTCTCTAACGTGGCAAAGCCGAGTGAACAGGCGACCGCATAGAGAATCCCGTCGTAGTAATCATCAAAGACTTTATGTATGTATATTGTATAATAAATCATGAACCACTTAAAAAACTCTTCTAATAGCGCGGTGGCCACGAACGCCTTCCAAAACGGGCCCACGAGCACCCCTTCTTCCACGAACGCATACTGGACGAACATGATCGGAAAGACGAGAATGGCCCCGGCGACGAACGACCGGATCACATAGCCGAGCGGTTCCGCTTCTAGTTCATGCCGGAGATAGAAGTAGGAAAGAAGGGCGAACCCTGGCGCAACCGCAGACAAGGCGATTGCAATCATGATGCATCTCTCCTTTCTCACGTTAAGCATACACTGAAATAGAGGAAAGAAAAAGTAGGTCACGCCTAGAAATTGGAAGAAACGAACAAAAAAGTTGGAGGTCTGTTATGAATCATTTATTACTCATCCACACCGGCGGCACAATCGCCATGTCCCAATCGGGGTCGGGACATGTCATGCCGAGCGAGGTCAATCCAATTGATGCGACGTTGCCGAAAGCGACGGATATCGCCAACATCACGACGAAGCACTTTTCAAATATCCCGTCCCCGCATATGACGCCTGAAAAAATGCTCGAGCTCGCCCAGTTCATCAATCAACAGTTGACGCAAGACACATATGACGGGGTCGTCATCACCCACGGGACCGATACGCTCGAAGAGACGGCGTATTTCTTACAAATTACGCTCGGCGCCCCGGTCCCGATCGTCTTGACGGGGGCGATGCGCTCGTCGAACGAGGTCGGCTCCGACGGCGAATTCAATCTCATCACGGCGCTTCGGGTCGCCCAAAGTGATGTCGCGCGAGGCAAAGGCGTGCTCGTTGTCTTCAACGGTGAGATTCATTCCGCCTTCAACGTCACGAAGACGCATACGTCCTCGGTCGACACGTTCAAATCGGTCCACTTCGGAAACGTCGGCATGGTGACGAAAGACCATGTCCTCATCTATAGTCAGCCGACGACGAAGCAACCGAAGATGATTTCGACGATCACGAAACGGGTCGCGGTGCTAAAAGTCGTCGCCGGGATGGACCCGGATTTGATTGAGGCGGTACTTGCTCTCGGTTATGACGGGCTCGTCCTCGAAGTGCTCGGTCAAGGCAACGTCCCGCCGTCAATCGTCCCGGCGCTTGAACTGCTCGTCGAACGCATGCCGGTCGTCATCGTCAGCCGTTGCTTCAACGGGATCGTGCAAGACGTGTACGGCTACGTCGGCGGTGGCCAGCAGCTCAAAGAGATGGGCATCATCTTCTCGAACGGGTTGAACTCACAAAAAGCGAGACTGCGTCTCCTCGTCGAACTCGAGTCTGGGTCGTCGCAAGCGGTCATGGAGCACAGCTTTAGTTTCCAACAATGAGTTGGCGACTTGCCAACCGTTTCGTCCTTCCATACAATGAGGGATGAGGTGATTTCATTGAATAAACACGCTATCGTCGTCGGCGCCGGACCATGTGGGCTGTCGGCTGCGATTGAATTGGAACGCATCGGCATCTCGTGCACGATTATCGAGCGCGGCAATATCGTCGATGCCATCTATCGGTATCCGACCCATCAGACGTTCTTCTCGTCTGCTAGTTTGCTTGAAATCGGGGATATCCCGTTCATCTGTAAAGATTTGAAACCACGACGTCAAGACGCACTCGTCTATTATCGGGAAGTCGTCAGCCGGACCGGGCTCGATGTCCATCCGTTCGAGACGGTCGAAGCGGTCGAGCGGACCGAGGACGGTTTCGTCGTTCGGTCCCGACACGACCGGGACGGTGCCAAAGAGCGTCAGGCCGACTACGTCATCTTGGCGACCGGCTATTACGGACGCCCTCGTCGACTTGACGTGCCTGGTGAAGAGCTTCCCCACGTCGCCCATTACTTCAAAGAGGCGCATCCGTTCTATCGGCAGCGCGTCACGGTCATCGGCGGGAAAAACTCCGCCGTCGACGCGGCCATCGAGCTTGAGAAGGCCGGCGCCCATGTCACGGTGCTCTATCGCGGGGACGGTTACAGTCCGTCCGTAAAACCGTGGGTACTGCCGACGTTCGACTCGCTCGTCCGTCACGACAAGGTGCGACTCGAGCTCGAAGCGGAGATCGTTCGGATCGAACCGCATCATGTCGTCTATCGTCAGCATGGTGAAGAACATCGACTCGAGACCGACCACGTCCTCGCCATGACGGGCTACTTGCCCGACCATGGGCTGTTCGCCGATGCCGGGGTCCAAGTCGATGAAGAGACCGGTGTGCCGGCATTCGACGAATCGACGTTCGAGACGAACGTCGACGGCTTGTTCATCGCCGGTGTCGTCGCTGCCGGAAATGATGCCAATAAGATTTTTATCGAGAACGGACGTTTCCATGGCCAAGCGATCGCCGAGACGCTTCGGGAGCGCAACGGTGTCACAATATAAATAAAGAGAGGGAGGACCTGGTTTCAGGTCTTCCCTCTCTTTTGTTATACCCAACCGCGGAAGCGCGACGCTTCTGCCATCTTACGCACACCGACCATATAGGCGGCGAGACGCATGTCGACCTTACGGGCCGACGAGGTATTGTATACCGTATTGAACGAGTGGACGAGCACTTTCTCAAGCTTTTCTTCCACTTCCTCTTCCGTCCAATAGTAACCTTGATTGTTTTGAACCCATTCGAAGTATGAGACCGTCACTCCACCGCTCGAAGCGAGCACGTCTGGGACAAGCAGGATGCCACGTTCCGTCAAGATGCGGGTCGCTTCGTTCGTTGTCGGTCCGTTCGCGGCCTCGACGACGATGGACGCTTTGATGTTGTCGGCATTGTCCTCGGTGATTTGGTTCTCGATCGCGGCCGGGACCAAAATGTCGCAGTCGAGTTCGAGCATCTCTTTGTTCGAGATCGTGTTCTTGAACAAGGTCGAGATCGTCCCGAACGAGTCACGACGGTCGAGCAGGTACGGGATGTCGAGACCGTTCTCGTCATGGATGGCTCCGTACGCATCGCTGACGGCGATGACTTTCGCTCCGGCGTCATGCATGAACTTCGACAAGAAGCTACCAGCGTTGCCGAACCCTTGGACGACGACGCGGGCGCCTTTTAACTCGATCCCGCGACGAAGCGCCGCTTCTCGAATCATGATGGCGACACCTTTTGCCGTCGCCGTCTCGCGACCGTGCGAGCCCCCGAGCACGAGCGGCTTCCCGGTGATGAATCCTGGTGAGTTGAATTCATCGATCCGGCTATACTCGTCCATCATCCATGCCATGATTTGCGAGTTCGTGAACACATCCGGTGCCGGGATGTCTTTCGTCGGTCCGACGATTTGACTGATGGCCCGAACGTAACCACGGCTCAACCGCTCAATTTCACGGAAACTCATCTCACGCGGATCACAAACGATTCCACCTTTACCGCCGCCATATGGAAGGTCGACGATGCCGGCTTTCAAGCTCATCCAGACCGACAACGCCTTCACTTCGACCTCGGTCACGCTCGGATGGAATCGGATTCCACCTTTCGTCGGTCCGACGGCATCGTTATGTTGCGCACGATATCCTGTGAAAATCTTGGTCGATCCATCATCCATCCGTACCGGGATGCGGACGGTCAACATCCGAAGCGGCTCTTTCAAGAGCTCGTACATCTCTTCTGGATACCCGAGTTTATCGAGCGCCTCGTGTATCACTTCTTGTGTCGATTCAAGGATGTTTTTTCGTTTTTGATGACCTTTTTCTTGATCCGTAATCATGAAGGTTTCCTCCCCTAAATTGTCGATTCTCCCCCAAGAATCAACCTCGTATTCGTTTAAAAGTATATCTGATACGCGCCCAATTTGAAAGGCTTTTACAAAAATAATGAAAGCGTTTTCTAAAACGAAAAAAGAAGGGGGTGCCCCTTCTTACTTTTCAAGTGCGAGTGCGATGAATCGCTCTAACAGTTCACCGTACGAGATGCCGACGGCGCGGGCGCTGTCCGGGAACAGGCTGAGCGGCGTCATGCCAGGCAGTGTGTTCGTCTCTAAAATATAGGCGAGCCCGTCTTCTGACACGAGGAAGTCTGAGCGGGAATATCCGCTGCAGCCGAGGGCACGGTGCGCTTGAATCGCGGCCGCCTGAACTTCTTCGGTCAACGAAGCCGGCAACTCGGCCGGACAGACGTGAATCGATCCACCTTCTGAATACTTCGACTCATAGTCATAAAACTCGTTTTTCGGGATAATCTCGATGACCGGGAGCGCGGCTTCGGCGCCATGGTTTCCGAGTACAGGTACCGTCAATTCACGGCCTTTAATATATTGTTCGACCAAGACGGCCGTATCGCAGGCGAACGCTTTGTCGATTCCTTCACGGAGCATCGTTTCGTCCATCGCGATCGTCAATCCGTTCGAAGACCCTTCTTGGGCCGGTTTGACGACACATGGGAATTCACCGCCCCACTCGACGATTTTCGCGTCGATATCGTCCCCTGTCTCGATGAGGACGTCACGGGCGATTCGGATGCCGGCAGCGGCGAAGATGATTTTCGCACGGGCTTTGTCCATCGCGAGCGCGGACGCCAACACACCAGACCCCGTGTACGGCAAGCCCGCCATCTCCAAGAGCGACTGCACGCGTCCGTCTTCACCGTATTTGCCATGCAAGGCGCTGACGACGACGTCGGCTTGAAGCGTCAACAGTTCATTGGCCCGGTCCGGGTGAAAATCAATCGCCACGACGTCGTGACCCCGTTCTTCGAGCGCTTCAATCATTCCTTTACCACTCGTGAGCGACACTTCCCGCTCACCTGATACACCACCATATAATACCGCGACTTTCATCAAATCTCTCCTTCAGCTAGCTACTCCAAAATTCAAGTTTTATCATACCATGTGTCGGCCGAAAACAATAGAAACAGAACGGTAAAAAGCCGTACTTACGCGAACGTATCGTACAGCTGTTTCACGGCCTGTTCAGTTTGAATCGTCTTCCCGTACTCCATCATGACGTACGGACTGACGGTCGTCGTCCGACCGTACTCCGACAAGATGGCGGCCAGTCGTTCTTCCACGTCTGGTTTGAGCACCTCGACAAAGTGCAGATAATATCGTCCCTCGTAATGATAGAACGCTCCGCCTTGCTCGGTGTCTCGCATATGTGGGAACAAGCGAATCGAGGCGTTGATGACGTCCTCGATATCGTCAAATTGATAAATCAAATGATGAATCACGTCGATGGTGAGCCGAATCTCGACTTGCTCTTGATCCGATTCCGCTACGGGCGCATCGACTTTCTGGACGTCGATGACGAGCCCGTCACGGGGAAACATCGTCACGTTCAAGTCGACGGTCCCTTGCGGCATGAAGCCAAATTCCGCTTCCGCCGTCTCAAGCAATTCCCGCCACAGGTCTTGACCGCTCTCCCCCACGATGGTATCGATGGCGATGCCTCGAGTGGATAGGTCGCTCGCGGTCAAATATACCCTTAAATGTTCTTTTGTTTGCTTTTCAAATCTCAAACGAAAACCTCCAAAGAATAATCAATCCTACTTTATAAGCTACTCCCGTTTGTTCGAGCTGTCAAATAGTTGACAACCACTCGGTCCACGCCTCGGGCGTGTCCCCGAGGAAGGCCGATCCGAATTCGGACGCTTGAAGGCTGACCGCGTAACCACCGGCCCCGATGACGAGGTTCGGGTGGTCGGCTTGGATGAACTGCATCGCGTCTTTCAGGCCATCGAGATGTTCTGTCAACGTACATGAGAAAATCAGACACTTGGCATCGATATCGTGCAACGCCTCGTTCAAATCCTCTTTCGGGAATCCCGCACCGAGGAAAATCACGTCATAACCGTATTGGCGTAAGTAAAGCGTCACGAACAAGAGCCCGATCTCATGCATCTCGCCCGGGGCACAGACGCAAATGATGCGCGGCAAAAAGGGATTCATCGGCATTTGGAGCGACAACGTAGACAGGCGGGCACGCAAAAAGGCCGTCGCAAAATGTTCATGCGCAATCGTAATCGTCCCATTCTCCCAACGTGTCCCGATTTCCATCAATAACGGACCGATGATATCTGTCGTAACCTTTTCAAAACTAAACGTATTAAAGGCACGATTAATCAAATCGTGCGCCTTACGTTCATCAAATGAAAGTAACGCCTCGAGCAACCCGTCCATGAGCTCCTCGTCATAAAGGCGGGCAGGCTTCGGCTTCGGGGCTTCATGTAGCTGTTGAATCGCTTGGGACACGGTCAATCCTTCCCGTTGTTTTTCAACGACCCATTTTATCTTCTCGACGTCTTGGTCGGAATACAATCGATGACCCGAATCTGTCCGGCTCGGAACGATGAATTGATAGCGTCGTTCCCACGCCCGGATCGTGGTCGGGTTGACTCCGGTGAGTGACGCGACCGTCTTGATGGAGTACTTCGGCACAGCAGCCCCTCCTTTCCTACTAGTTCTTCTCTTTCAGTATAGACCCATCTGTACGGCTTTACCTGTTTTATTGTGCAAATCTTGTGAGAAATTGGTGAGATTGTGCATATTCACAACCTCGGGCACGCAATCATAAAAAAAATACGACGTTCTCGTCGTATTGTTTAGAAAAAGATGTCGTGACGACCTATATATAAAAATACAAGAATAATGGCAAACATCGTCAGTGTCAGCATCATGGCGAGCGGTCGCTTCAGCCAGTTGTCGTTCAATTTCTCTTTTCGCTCATGCTCTTGCCGTTCAGCGCGAGATGGCAACGTGTCCACCACTTTTTCACGAAGTGAGTCCGCTTGGTTCCGATGTCGCAACGTGTGCCCTCCTTTACCTTTTTTATCATTTTACTATGATATCAATCAAAGGAAAAGATACGAGCCAACCGATGTTTCCAATCTGTCACATTTTTAGACACAAGTTGCTCCGACGGCGGGAACACGATTTCGCCGCAGATGTCGCAACAATCGCTTTGCTTGACCGGTTGCTCCGAGAAATAATTTAACAAATAATCGCGCCGACACGTCTTGATGAGGGCATAGTCCATCATCTGCCCGAGTTGACGATACCGGGCCCGCTTTCTATCTTTTACCCAATCCACCGCCTCGGCAAGCGTCCGCTCGGCAAGCATCTGATTCAACAGTCCCCAAACCGGATCTTCCTCGTTCAAGCGCAATAAACGTGGCAACTGGGCCAGGCTCGTGCCATTGTCTCGTTCAAAATAGGCGAGACGGATATCTTTGTCTTTCGGATATTGCTGGTCGATCAAAAACTGTTGAATCCGCTCATCCCCTTCGGCGTATAGCAAGACCGCGAAAGCCGGCTCGCCGTCACGCCCAGCCCGACCAATCTCTTGCATGTACGCCTCGAGCGTGGCCGGGATTTGATAATGAATGACGGAACGGACGTTATCTTTATTGACACCCATCCCGAACGCACTCGTACAAACCATGATGGCGACTTCGTCACGTAAAAATTGTGACTGTACAAGGCGCCGGTCCTCGGTCGACATGCCACCGTGATAAAACAAGGCGTCATCGAGATGGAGGGCGAGCGCTTCGGCCTCACGCCGTGTCGCTGTATAGATGACGGCCGGTTTCGGCACGTCGTGGACGAGTTCGCTCAGACGGCGCATCTTATCTTCTGACCCGAGACGTTCCACGATGAGGCGAATCTCGGGACGGTTCGCCGAGTGGACGAACTGCGCCGGCGAGAAGAGCGCCAGTTTCTCGACAATATCTCGTTTCACCGTCTCCGGTGCGGTCGCCGTGACAGCCATGCACTGCGGACTGCCGAGCTGCTTGCGCAGTTCACCTAGGCGCGCATACTCCGGGCGGAACTCATGGCCCCACTGCGAGATACAGTGCGCCTCGTCAACGACGAGCATTTGAATCTTTGTGCGCGCCAGCGCCCGTGTCACATGGGGCACGGCAAGTTGCTCCGGCGATAAATACAAGAAGCGGTACCGTTTCAAATGGTTTAAAATCTCTTGCTTCTCTTCGAGCGTCTCCATCGACGTCAATCGGGCAACCCCACGTTCGCCGCGCTCGCGGATATGGAGCATCTGGTCCTCGATCAGTGACAAGAGCGGCGAGACGATAATCGTCAAGCCGTCGTTCTTGATATAGGACGGGAGTTGGAACGTCAATGACTTCCCGGCCCCGGTCGGCATAATGGCGAGCACGTCTTGTCCATCGGCGACCGCATCGATCACCTCGCGCTGTCCCGGACGGAAACTGTCATAACCGAACACCCGCTTCAACGTCTTCTCAAACAAATGTCTCACCTCGTTTCAA
Organism: Exiguobacterium sp. s157; assembly: GCF_018618205.1. Taxonomy (NCBI): domain Bacteria; kingdom Bacillati; phylum Bacillota; class Bacilli; order Caryophanales; genus Exiguobacterium; species Exiguobacterium sp. s157. The sequence goes on along the minus strand of NZ_JACSLQ010000001.1, from coordinate 539,412 downwards.
TCGTGCGAACACCAATCGGATTTGATAATAACTGATCCCGTCGATTTGTTCAAAAATCGGTTTGAGCGCCCAGCTCGATTCGTCACGCAGTTGCTCGACTTGCTTGATTTGCTCGAGCGGAACAAATTGATCGAGCGGAAATTCGTCTAAATACATCGCCATCTCGACGACGTGGTCTTCAATCGTACTAGTGCGCAACCGCCGCTGTGACTGGACTTGTTGGAACGATCGACCAGCCAAGAACTGTTCATACGACCCTCGCGCCGATAAGGTCATCCGTTCACTCGATAAGCCGTGGGCGAATCCTAACAGTTTCGCATCTCGCGGCAATTTCCAGAGGAGCGCATTCCACCCGGCCAAGAAGTAGAGCCGGGCCGTCCGTGCATCGACGTCGAGGAGGGCCGCGATTTGTTCATACGTATACCCGGTCTCGAACGCTCCCGTGAACCTATAAACGACGGCGGTCGCATAAGGGTCGCCGATGTCTTCAAGCGCCGTCTCGAGCTCGTGATGGAAACTTTGAATCAACGGTCGCCATTCGCGTTCGGTCCGCACGATTTGTTTGACCCAACGTTCGGCCAGACGATCGGCCTGGACCGGATAAAACGTCCGCTCATGCTCGAGCGACATGAACGTCTGCACGAACAGGCTGAGCCGTTTCCATGTCATCGTCGTATAGTCCCGGTACTCGCCGCCGAGACGGTCGAACAAGTCGCTGACGGCCTCGGGCGAAGCGAGCATGGACCCGGCTTCGGTCAAGGTAAAACTCGAGCGGTTGAGCCAACCTCGCTTCTCGAACGAGGCGAGCAGTTTCTCATAGTCGTACTTCGTGTAGGGGAACAAGCCAAAAATCGGTTCCAAATCATAAAAAAAGGCATCTTGCAGCGTCGTCGCCGATCGTTTCCCGTTCAACACATGAAACAAACTGCGCTCGCTACGTTCACCTTTCAAGCGTTGGATGGATAGTAATAACACCCCGTCCGCTAAATGAACCATCGTTCCACCTCCTTGTTAAAATTATGCTTCCAAAACGTTATTCGTTTCCTCATTGAAATATTTGGGTATGTAGACTACAATTACTCATAGTCAGTAGAAAATCATTTCTATGCAGAGAGACGAAACGTATGGAGGGTTACAAATGGCAAAATTTACGATTGTTGATAAAGATACATGTATCGCATGTGGGGCCTGCGGAGCAGCTGCCCCAGACATCTTCGACTATGATGACGAAGGCCTCGCGTTCAACTTGATGGACGACAACACGGGTACGATTGAAGTCCCGGATGAGTTGTATGAGGACTTGATGGACGCCTTCGAGGGCTGCCCGACCGACTCAATCAAAGTCGCAGACGAATCATTCGACGGCGACGCACTCAAGTACGAATAAGGGAGACATGTGTGCCATCTCGGCGCACATGTCTTTTTTTAACGTGTCGCTTTGCGGAAACCGGCCTCCCGCGCCTCTTTCTCTGTACAGAACATCTCTTCCGGGATCGTGCGCTCATAGCTCGCCCCGCCCGGAACGTGATAAATCTTCTCTCCGTCCCGATTGATATTCCCTTTAATGTCACATCCATCCGTGTCTCGTTTCGGCTGGGCCGGCTCGGTCGCCTCGTAGTCGAACCCGTTGCCGGTCACATAATCCTCGAGACTCCAAATCCCGAGCAATTCCTGACGCGCGGCCTGTTCGACGTCCCGGAACGCATCGATGTGTTGCGTGTTCGGCGCGTATACATAGGCGACGCGCGCCAGACCGCGACGTAACAATTCCTCGTTCAGCATCGCATCATCGTACCAGACGTAGGCGAGTGTCCGTTGATAGCGATCGTAGCGCCCGACGTCATACTCCAGTGTGATCGTATCCCCTTCTGGTAGCCAACGCTCGACGAATGATTTTGCATCTTCTCCGAACGGTTGTACCGGCAACGTCGGATGACTCGTCTCTGGCGTATCGACGAGCAAGAGGCGAATCGATTCCGTCGCCCCGTTCTCAAACTCGACTTTGAGCGTATCCCCGTCGATGACGCGGTCGAGCGTGACCGTCTCAGTCTTGCCGAGCGGCCGTGCGACTTGTTGCGTGACCGACGCCGACGGAAAGTCGGCCTCGAGTTCGACGAGCGACTCCGGCGGGTCGATTTGTTCAGCGAACCAGTCATCGACTGAGCAGCCTGCGAGCGAGATGCTCAGCACGACGGCAATCAGCAGTTGCCACCATTTTTTCAATTGTCTCACCTCTACACCAGTATAACAAAAAAGGTTGTTTGACTTAAGCGTCAAACAACCTTGGTGAAATGGACATTTGTCCTTTTGGTGATTAGCGTTTCCCTTTAATATATGGGATACCGACTGATTTCGGTGCATCCGCACGTCCGACGACACCCGCGAGGGCAAGAATCGTAAGCGCATACGGTGCAATCAAGAGCAACACTTGCGGCACGTTGCTGATGACCGGCAAGTTACTGCCGATGATCGACAACGCTTGGGCGAAACCGAAGAAGAGGCCGGCTCCGAGCGCGCCGAGCGGGTTCCACTTCCCGAAGATCATGGCGGCGATGGCCAAGAAGCCTTGACCGACAATCGTCGTCCCACTGAAGTTCGTCGTGACCGTGACGGCGTAGACCGCACCGGCGAGACCGCCGAACGCACCTGAGAGCATGACGCCCATGAAGCGCATTTTCGTGACGTTGATTCCCATCGTGTCAGCTGCCATCGGGTGTTCCCCGACCGAGCGGAGACGAAGGCCGAACGGCGTCTTGAAGATGACGAACCAGACGACGAACGCGAGCGCGATGGCGATGAACGACGTGTACTGGACGTTGATGAAGAACATACGAAGCACCGGGATATCCGATAAAATCGGCACGTTCTCTTTCGCAATCCGAAACTCGATGAAATCGGTCTGTCCTTTGTTGTAGAGGACACGGACGACGAAGATGGCGAGACCGATCGCAAGCATGTTGATCGCGACCCCGAGCACCGTCTGGTCAGCACGCCAAAGGATGGCCGGCACTGCCAAGAAGAGTGAGAAGAGTGCGCCGACGACCATCGCGACCAAGAGCGAGATCCAAGGACTGAGACCACCAAGCCCCATCTCCGTCAACGTGAGCGTCGTGATGATTCCCGTGGCGGCACCGATGACCATGATGCCTTCCAAGGCGATGTTGACGACACCCGAACGTTCACTGAAAATGCCGCCGAGCGCCGCGATGATGAGTGGAGTCGCATAGGCCAACGCGACCGGAACGACGATATAGAGGACTTCTAAGAAGCTCATTTTTTCTCCACTCCTTTCTTACGATTTCCTTTGAATTTGTCAATCACGTAGTTGAACGCATAACCAGACGCCACGAAGATGACGATGGCGGCGATGATGACTTTGACGAGCTCGGACGGAATGTTGGCGCCGAGCTGCATCGCGAGTCCACCGATATTGAGTCCGGCGAACAAGATGGCTGCCAAGACGACACCGATGGCTGTGTTCGCACCGAGAAGGGCGACGGCAATCCCATCGAATCCGACCCCAGTGAACGAGGCACTGAGCGTCATCCCGTTGAACGTACCAAGACCTTCCATCGCTCCAGCGAGTCCAGCGAACATACCCGAGATGACGAACGATAGGATGATGTTGCGATTGACACTCATACCTGCGTATTGCGACGCGTGTTTGTTGAAACCGACGGCCCGAAGCTCATAGCCGAGCGTCGTCCGTTGCAAGATGTAGTAATAGACGATCGCCGCGAGCACAGCGATGAGGACACCCCAGTGCAAGCGTGAGAACTGCGTCATTTCTTGAAGCCATGGCGACGCGAGCGACGCCGACTCGTTGATTGACTCGGTCCGTTCGTTCGTTACGCCGATGACGCTACGCAAGATCGCGTTCGTCGTGTACAAGGCGATATAGTTCATCATGATCGATGTGATAACTTCATGGACGTGGAACTTGGCTTTCAAAAAACCAGGGACGAACGCCCAGAGCGCTGCCGCGAACATAGCCGCGAGAAGCGCGAGCGGAAGGTGGATGAACATCGGTAAATCAAAGTTGATTCCGACGTAAACGGCTGCCACCCAACCGATTAACACTTGACCTTCGACCCCGATGTTGAAGAGACCGGTCCGGAACGCGAACGCGACCGCTAAACCTGAGAAGATGAGCGGCGCTGCGGCACGAAGTGTTTCTCCGATTGCATATGGGCTTCCGACCATACCTTCGAACAATGACGAGAACCCTTGAATCGGGTCATAACCGCCGATCAGCATGACGATTGCCCCAACGAGAAGTCCCATCAAAATCGACAAGAGCGGGATGAGCAGTCGATTGAATCCTAACTTATTCATACTGTTTCTTCTCCTCTCTTACCGCCGGCCATCAAGAAGCCGAGTTCTTGCTCGGTCGTTTCTTTCGGATCACGAATCCCGACAATCTTACCTTCATATAAGACGGCGACTCGGTCCGCGACGTGTAAAATCTCTTCGAGTTCGAACGAGATTAAGAGGACGGCGCGTCCTTTCTCACGTTCTTTGATGAGCTGTTCATGAATGAACTCGATTGCACCGACGTCAAGTCCACGCGTCGGTTGGGCCGCAATCAACAAGTCAGGTGACCGGTCGACTTCACGGGCGATAATCGCTTTCTGCTGGTTACCACCTGATAAGGCACGGGCTGGCACATCGACCGATGGAGTTCGGACGTCAAACTTCTCAATCAACGCCTTCGCTTTCTCAGCCACAGCTTTATAGTTCATCAAACCACGCTTCGAGAACGGCTCTTTGTAATACGTTTGGAGGACCATGTTGTCCCGAATCGAATAGTCGAGGACGAGTCCGTGTTTATGACGGTCTTGCGGGATATGACCGACGCCAGATTCCGTCACTTTACGTGGCGTGAACCCAGTCACGTCTTTCCCATTCAACAATACTTTTCCAGACTCCGGTTTCTTCAAGCCTGAGATAGCTTCAATCAACTCGGTCTGTCCGTTTCCATCAATCCCGGCGATTCCAAGAATCTCTCCTGAACGAATCTGTAAATCCAAGCCGTCGACGGCTTCAAGCCCGCGACTGTCTTTGACGACGAGTTTTTGCACGTCGAGGACGACTTGCTGTGGATCTGCCTTGGAATATTCCGCATCAAAGTTAACTTCACGCCCGACCATCATTTCAGCCAAACGGTCTTCATTGACCGTCTCATCGATATCGACGGTGCCGATATAACGTCCGCGACGGATAACCGTACAGCGGTCGGCCACTTGCATGATCTCTTTCAGTTTATGCGTGATCAAGATGATCGATTTACCTTCTTCGATCAAACGCTTCATGATTTGAATGAGTTCTTGAATCTCTTGTGGCGTCAATACAGCGGTTGGCTCGTCAAAAATCAAGATTTCAGCGCCGCGATAGAGCGTCTTCAAAATTTCGACACGTTGTTGCATCCCGACCGAGATGTCCTCGATTTTAGCGTCCGGATCAATGCGGAGACCGTATTGTTCCGAGATCTCCATAACTTTTTTACGCGCCGTGGCCCGGTCGACCGTCAATCCACTCTTCGGCTCTGAGCCGAGTATGATGTTCTCGGTCACCGTGAACTTCTCGACGAGCATGAAGTGTTGGTGTACCATACCGATCCCAAGGTCGTTGGCGATGTTCGGATTCTCAATGTTCACTTTCTCCCCACGCACGCGGATCTCCCCGCCTTCCGGCTGATAAAGACCGAACAGGACGTTCATGAGCGTCGATTTTCCGGCACCATTCTCGCCGAGCAACGCATGAATCTCTCCTTTACGCAATTGGAGGGTGATATTGTCGTTGGCAACGAACGTTCCGAACTCTTTGCGAATATTGAGCATTTCAATTACATATTCCAAGAAAGTCCACCCCTAACTTTAAGTAAAGGGAGACCGCATGGGTCCCCCCTAACTCAATGAATTATTTTACTGTTTTCATGAACTCTTCGAACTCAGCGTCAGTCGCTGGAGCCGTGATGTCTCCGTCGATCAACTGTGTGCGGTACTCTTCAACTTTTGTGAGGACGTCAGCTGCAACGTTCTCATCAGATGTTTCAGCAATCCCTACTCCATCGTCTTTCAAAGAGAACTCAACGATTTCGCCTGCAGGGAATTTATCTTCCATTGCAAGTTTCGATACTTCGTAAGTAGCCGTGTCAACACGTTTGACCATTGAAGTAAGCGTTACGTTTTCTGGAAGACCCTCTTCGTATTGGTCACGGTCAACACCGATGACCCATACATCTTCGCCGTTCTTCTTACGGTTTTTCGCTTCTGTGAATACCCCTACCCCAGTACCGCCTGCTGCGTGATACACGATATCAGAACCTGCTCCGTACATACCTGAAGCGATTGCTGTACCTTTTTCAGCTGAGTTGAAGTCTTCAGCGTACTTCACGTCAATTGTTGCATCCGGGTTAACGGCCATGACGCCAGCTTTATAACCGTTCTCGAACTTCTTGATCAAGTCAGACTCAACGCCACCGACGAATCCAACTTTGTCAGTTTTCGTAGTGAGACCAGCGACAACACCGACGAGGAACGAACCTTCTTGCTCTTTGAACGTGATCGATGCGACGTTCGGTGCATCAACGACCATGTCGACGATTGCGAAGTTGTTGTCTGGGAACTGCTCAGCAACTTTTTGGATGTCTTCGCCCATCAAGAAGCCGATTCCGTAAATCAAGTTGAAATTATCGCGTGCCAATTGTTGCAAGTTAGGCTGATAATCCGCTTGTTTTGAAGATTGAAGATATTTGAAGCCTTCGTTCTCAGTCAAGTTGTTGTCTTTCCCGAACTTCGTAAGACCTTCCCAAGCTGATTGGTTGAACGATTTATCATCGACACCGCCAGTATCGGTTACCATTGCTACTTTGAAGTCGCTGCCTTCGCCGCCGCCTTCGCCGTTTGAAGCACCTTCATTGTCATCCCCGCCACATGCTGCGAGCACTGTTGAGAGTGTGAGACCTGCTGCTAAAGCTGAGAGAATCGTTTTTTTCTTGTTCATCGTCGTGTTTCCCCTTTCGGATCATAACAATTAAGGTTGTCATGTCATCAGTAGTCTTTACACCGGTATAAGAAAGCGCTTTCACGCTGTTCCCCAAAAATAACCGTTTCCGGATAAAACGAACGTGCTTAGACGCGTTTGCGAACGACGTGGAAGTCGAAGCGGTCCGCTCGGAAAAAGTTCGCCGAATCGAGCAGCGGTAAGTCGCTCTCATCGTAATGCAATTGCTTTAATGCCAGTAACGGTTGGTCCGTTTGAAGTTGCGTCGAGATTTCCGCGTTCACACTCGGTTCGATGTGCGTGATCGCATAAGCGACCCGACGTCCTACCTCTTGTTCGAGCGCATCAAACAACGACTTACCTTCCGTCAACGCTTTAGGATTCGAGACGAGGTGGGCCGGAATTTTATCGACACAGTATACAACTGGTGTCTCGTCTGCATAACGAATCCGCACGATCCGATAAATCGGCGAGTTCGGTTCGATTTTCAGACGCTCAGCTTCTCTCTCGGTCGCTAGAACCTTTTCGGCCACCAATACTTTCGTTCCTGGTGTCATCTTGGCGCGCATGATCATGTCCGTGACACTGAACAGTTCTTCAATCCCTGAAGTGAACGGGGGTTTTGAACTGATAAATGTTCCGACGCCATGTTTCCGCACGACAAATTTCTCGTCTTCGAGGATACGAAGGGCTTCCCGGAGTGTCGCTCGACTGACTCCTAGTTGCTTCGACAACTCGAACTCTGAAGGAAGTTTCTCTCCTTCACGATAGACACCATCGTCGATATCTTGCTTGATTTTCTCAATCACGCGAAGATAGAGCAAGCGATGATCGAGCTTGATCGACATGGGCCTCACCACCTTTACCTATTCTAACCAGTGCTCAGACATCTGACGTATGAATGTCCTTGCCAATACTAAGTATAGGGATTCGAGAATTAGAACGCAATACTTTTTGTTCGGAATCAGGGAAATATTTTAAAGTGAAGGGATTATGTATACCTCTTAGTCTATAATACCTGTTGTGAAGCCGTTTGAAAAGAAAACGTAAAATGTAAACGGTATTAAAAAATGAAAGCGGTTCAACGATTTTAGTAGTATGTCTTAATGTCTCGAATAGGTCAGATGTGCTATATTAGTTCGTCTCAACATGACGTCGACCTCGATCATCACGTTTGAACAGGATTATCTGAAATTATATAAAAAACGAACGATTAGGATTTTTTATACCTAATCGTTCGTTTTAATGTTTAACCCTCTGGTTGGTTAATGAGCACTTTCCGCGGCTTTGAGCCTTCTGACGGCCCGACATATCCAGCCTGTTCGAGCGAATCGATCAATCGGGCGGCTCGATTATAACCGATGCGGAATCTTCGTTGAATCATCGAAGTGGAAGTCGTCTCTTGCGTCAAGATGAATTGAACGACTTCTTCAAACAATGAATCGTCCGAGTCGATCGTCGTGACTTCCTCTTCTTTCGGCATCATCGCCTCGACATACTGGGCCCGTTGTTGGGCGATGACGTGATTGACGACCGTCTCGACTTCTTGATCCGAGACGAACGCACCTTGGACACGAATCGGTTTGTTCATCCCGTTGGCGAGCATGAGCATGTCACCCCGTCCGAGCAGCTTTTCCGCACCGCCGCCGTCAAGAATCGTCCGGGAATCCGTTTGCGACGAGACCGCGAACGCGATCCGTGACGGGATGTTCGCTTTGATGACACCGGTGATGACATCGACCGATGGACGCTGCGTGGCAAGTACCATATGAATGCCGGCTGCCCGAGCCATCTGGGCGAGACGCATAATCGCGTCCTCGACGTCGTTCGAGGCGACCATCATCAAGTCGGCGAGCTCATCGACGATGACGACGATGAACGGCAGACGCTTCGCGTCCTCGTCATCCGACTTATCGACGAGTTCGTTATAGCCTTCGATGTTCCGGACTCCGTAGCGGCTGAACAGCTCATAGCGCCGCTCCATCTCGGCGACGACTTGTTTGAGCGCTTGGGCCGCTTTCTTCGGATCCGTCACGACCGGCGTCAATAAGTGTGGGACACCGTTATAGACGTTCAACTCGACCATTTTCGGGTCAATCATCATGAGCCGGACCTCATCAGGACGCGTCCGCATCAAGAGCGACACGATCATTCCGTTGATGCAGACCGATTTCCCCGAACCAGTCGAACCGGCGACGAGCAAATGCGGCATCTTGTTCAAGGCGATCGTCACCGTCTCACCGCTGATGCTGCGGCCCAATGCGACGAGGAGCGGCGACTGTTCCCGCTTGACCGGATCAGCTTCGAGCACTTCACGGAGACAGACCGGGGCCACTTCCTGGTTCGGCACTTCAATCCCGATGGCTGCTTTGCCCGGGATCGGTGCCTCGATGCGGATATCTTTCGCCGCGAGCGCGAGGGCAAGATCGTCACTGAGCGAGGTGATGCGGCTCACTTTGACCCCGATATCCGGTTGCAGTTCATATTTCGTCACGGTGGGCCCGAGATGAATCTTCAATACTTTCACGCCGACGCCGAACGATTTGAGCGTTTGGACGAGTTTTGTCGCATTCGCTTTCAAGCGGGCGTTCTCGCCGGACAAATCGGTCACGACCGGTTCACTGAGAATGGTGAACGTCGGAAGCTCATACGTATCCGATACATCCTGTGACGCCGTCATCATCATATCCTCGGTCGGCAGGTCGGTCACTTCTTCCGACGGGGCCGCCTCCTCCGTTTTCGGACGTTTCTCGGCGACGACTTTCTCGCTGAACCCGACGATCGGGATATCGTGCATCGTCACCGCATCCGCCTCAGGCTCCGCTTCGGCAGGTGTCGGTTCCACGACCTTTGCCGGGGCCGGGACAGCCTTCTGACGCTTCACAGGGGCCGGTTTGACCCGTTCCCGGTCGTGCCACTCTTGTTTGATGGCCGTGCCCGTCTCAAGCAGCCGCGAACCCATCGTCCGCCAAATCGTTGGCGACAATAGGGAAATCCCGACAATCATGCAGAGGGCGCCTAAAAAGACAATCCCGAAGTCAGAGAGCAAGTATTGATTGAGTCGATAGAGCGCCCCGTTGACCTCGCCTCGTTCGGCCCCCCATACCAAGTCCCCGAACATGAGAAACGACGTGAACAACAATAGAATCCCGGTCCGTTGCATCGGACGAAACTCATTTAAGAAGACGAGCAACGTGAACGCGATTGCCAAATACGTCAGTGCCCCCCAGCCCCCGAACAACGTCGTCGCGAGAAGCGACGTCTGATTGCCGACCCATCCGAAATCGAACAGGGAAAAGATGAAGGCCGTAATCGACAGGACGAAGGCGATCCAGCCATATGTACGCAGTGGGATGGGCTGTTTTTTCGCACGTCTCGTCGTCGGTCGCTTCCGCTTCACCGGAGTTTTTCTCGTTTTTTGTGCCACCTTAGATTCCTCCTAAAAAAACAAGGCAAAAGTCTGATGACTTTTGCCTTAATCTCAATTCTTTAAATCTCCATGATGATCGGCAAGATCATCGGACGACGTTTCGTCTGCTCGTACAAATAGACGCTGAGCCGTTCGCGGATATTTGATTTCAACTCGGTCCAATCACTTCCAGCTTGGAGACTCTTCTCAATCTGTTTCGTGACGATGCGGTTCGCTTCTGAAATCATCTCTTCCGATTCACGCATATAGACGAATCCACGCGAGATGAGTTCAGGTCCTGAAATCAATTTCTTCTGTTTCCGGTTCAACGTGACGACACAGAGAACGACACCGTCTTGCGACAAGAGACGACGGTCACGGAGCACGATATTCCCGACGTCCCCGACACCGATTCCATCGATTAAGACGTTTCCAGCCGGCACTTTGCGGCTCATCCGGGCTTTGCGGCCCGTGAACTCAACGACATCTCCTTTTTCAACGATGAAGATGTTGTTCGACTTCACACCGACTTGCTCGGCGAGTTTCGAGTGGGCCATCTGCATCCGGTACTCCCCGTGAATCGGGAGGAAGTACTTCGGTTTGACGAGGTTCAACATGAGCTTGAGCTCTTCGGCCGAACCGTGTCCAGAGACGTGTACTTTGCGTTGGTTATAAATGACGTTGGCGCCTGAGCGGAAGAGCAGGTCAATCGTCTTCGAGACGGACTTCTCGTTCCCCGGAATCGGCGTCGCCGCGATGACGACCGTATCGTTCAGGCGGATGTTCACTTGTTTATGGGCGTTGCGCGCCATGCGCGTCAAGGCCGCCATCGGCTCACCTTGCGAACCAGTCGTCAAGATGACGACTTTGTTGTCAGGCAAGCGATTCACTTGTGAAAGCTCGACGAGTGTCTTCGGCTTGAAGCGCAAGTAGTTCAGCTTCTGGGCCACTTCGACGATATTGACCATGCTGCGGCCGACGACGGCCACTTTACGGTCGTTCGCTTCGGCTGCCGCGAACACTTGTTGCAGACGGTGCACGTTCGAGGCGAATGACGCGACGATGACGCGGCCTTCGGCTTGATAGATGACGTCGTTCAACTCGGCGCCGACGAGCGATTCCGAACCGGTTTGACCCGGACGTTCCGCGTTCGTCGAATCCGACAAGAGGCAAAGGACGCCCCGTTGGCCAATGGCCGCCAACTTGTTGAAGTCTGACTGTTTCCCATCGACCGGTGTGTAGTCAAACTTGAAGTCGCCCGTGTGAACGATGGCGCCTTGTGACGTTTGGATACAGACCCCGACACAATCCGGGATCGAGTGGTTGACGCGGAAGAAAGTGATGAAATGATCAGCGATAGTCAATTTCGTTTTGGCGTCAATCAATCGGAGGTCGACTTCTTTCAATAAGCCAGCCTCTTTCAATTTGAGCTCGATTAAACCGAGCGTCAATTTCGTCCCATATACGGGAACGTGTTTCAAATCACGGAGTACGTAGCTGAGTCCACCGATATGGTCTTCGTGACCGTGTGTGATGAAAATCGCGCGTACCCGATCTTTATTTTCTTTCAAATACGTAATGTCCGGGATGACGATATCAATCCCGAGCATCTCATCGCCTGGGAACATAAGGCCGGCATCGATGACGAAGATGTCGTCGTCTAGTTCCACGACGTACATGTTCTTCCCGATTTCGCCTACGCCTCCAAGCGCAAAGACGCTAACGTTCTCTGTCTTCTTCTTTGACACTAACAAAAACCTCCTAGATGTTGCATATTCTGTTTCGTCCACTTATCGCTACTGAATATTGTATCGGAAAACTGCTGATATGCCAACATTTCCGTTCAATCGACGAGAGGTTTCATCACATCGGCAAGCGGCATCGTCGCTTTGTCATCCGGACGTTTCCCGGAAGCGAGCTGACGAATCGACAAACCGAAGTCCATTTGTAAGTGTGGGTAATCCGGAAAACTTCTCCAATCCCCGCCCCATTCGAAGCCGAGCGCCTTGCCGAGCTCCCCTAGTTCTTGCCAATCCGGTTCATCCGACCGATTGTGGTCCGACTCCAAATCATAGTCGGCGCGGTTGTTGTGAATGATGACGAAGTCGACGGCAAGGCCATAGTTATGGTAGCTCTCACCTGCTTTGGCGTTCGTCACGACTTGACCTGGTTTCGAGCGACCTTGGGCGTACAGGGCGTTCTGCTCATCGGCTGAACGGTATCCTGACGTCAGGCGAACCTCGAGACCGAGGCACGAATAGGCTAGCCGCACGAACGATTCACTCCGCTCCCGTACGTGCGGATGCAGTTTGGCGAACGCCTTCTCGCTACGCTCGACGATGACCGCTTCCGAGCGCGAGTTGCGCTCACACATCCCCGACTCGAACGTCGGTTCATCGACCCATGGCATCGGCCCCGGACGTGACAACGTATACGCTAAAAAGATTCCGACTAAAAAAGCCGTCATCGCGAACGTCAAGACGCCGGTCCATTTCATCGGCGCAACCGTTTACGGAGTCCTTTGACGAGCGGTAATCCTGTTTCAAGGGCGAAATAGAGCGGACGATTCAAGACGAGATCGAACTCGCCAACCTTCTCGATCATATCGCTACCCCAACCTGATTTGAACGCATACAGACCCGCATACTCATCATCGGCGTCGGTTCTGCCCGATACGCCACCGAAATCATAGCGTTCGGCCCCGCTCGCCTTGGCCGCTTGCATCATCGTCCATTGCATGAGGTGGTTCGGCATGAAGTCACGGAACTCGTTCGAAGACGCACCGTACAAGTAATACGAGCGTCGGCCGGCTAACGTCAACAGACCGCCCGATAAGACGAGCCCGTTCGGGTACTTGTCGTGCAACTCGTTCAGTTCCGGCAACGCAGCTTTAATCTTTTCAATCTGTTCGCCCGTCTGCTTTTGACGGTTCAACAGACTTGTCCGTTTCTTCTCGACCGTCTCCGTCTCGAGGGAACGTTCAATCTTGCCGAGGTCACGTTCGGCTTTTTCGAGCGTGGCCATCTGTTGGTCGAGCGCGAGCTTCGGTTCGAGTTTCGTCAAGAACAGACGCGCGTCCCCTGGCTGCAGGCAATCGTATAAGTTCTCGAAGTAATCAAGGCCGCGGATGGCAAAGCCGTCCCGCTCGCCTGTCACTTTCATCAACTCCGCGAACGTCTGGAGACCATCGCGACCGACTTCCGTGCAGACGATTCCTTTTCGTTCTGCCAAACGCACGTTATAGCGGAACTTATGATGGAACTTGCCAAAAATCTCTTTCTCGCTCGGACGCAAGTCCGTCTCCATCGTGAACCGCGGCTGGGCGTAATCGAACCCGCCGCCGTATCCTTTATGGCTAAAACCGAGGCTAGCCATTTCCGTCAACAGGCCTGGCACTTCGTCTCGGTCGATATTTGGATCGATTTTCACGGTGATTGCTTTATTCGCTTTGGCGACCCGTTTCGCTTCTTCGGTCAACGCGGTCAACGAAGCCACATCGTCATAGTCGACGACGAAACCGCGTGGCGCGTAGCAAAGCGTGAACGGGAGTTTAGGTACGCGTTTGAACAAGAGTAATGCGACCCCGCTCGTCACATCACCGGTCGCGACGGCGATCCGCTCGGCGAACCAGCCGTTTTGTCGTTTGACGTTGGCCCAACTTGAGAGTTGAAGCAAATCCCCACGGTCATGTGTTTTGACGAACTCGTCATGCTCTTTTTCTGTCAAGGTGATCGGTTGTACTGCCATAAATCATGATTCCTCCGTCTTCAAAATTGTCGCTCGGACGATCGCTTCTTCATCTAGCGGAATTTTCTCATTGCCAATGATTTGATATTTCTCATGTCCTTTGCCGGCCAGGACGACGATGTTATCGGACTCGGCCAATTTGGCCGCGTAGCGGACCGCCTCTTCGCGGTCCCCGATCTCAACGAAATTGTCGTGGGTCATCCCGGCAGCGATGCCGCTCGTGATTGAGTCGTAGGCTTCAAAGCGTGGATCGTCCGTCGTGATGACGACCGTTCCCGCATACTTCGAGGCCATCTCTCCCATCGTCGGTCGCTTCGTAACGTCACGATTTCCGCCTGTCCCGATTAAGAATACAATCTTCTCTTTCGGCACGCCGACGAGCGACTTCAAGCATTGCTCGATGCCGTCGGGCGTGTGGGCGTAATCCGCATAGACGTTATAGCCCGGCACATCGAGGCGTTGCATCCGCCCTTTGGCCGGATGGATCGCTTCGAGCGCCTGGACGATTTCGGGCAAGCGATAGCCTGCCGCGAGCAGGCAACCTGTCGCGAGCAAGATGTTATACACGTTGAAGCGGCCGATGAATTGAACCGTCAACGGATGGCGTTCGCCTTGATAGTTGAGGCAAAAGCTCGTCTCTGACAGCGTCTGAACGATATCTGATGCCGTCACGTCTGCCATCGCGTCAATCGCATAAGTAATTACTCGCGCCCCTGTCATCGTCTCATACAGCTTGCTGTACGGGTCGTCTGCGTTCAGTACGGCGACCTTGTGACGTGACGCCATCTGTCCGAGCTGTGCGAACAGTAGGCCTTTCGCTCGCGCATAGTTCTCGAACGTACCGTGGAAATCGAGATGGTCGTGCGTCAAGTTCGTGAATCCGACGATATCAAAGTCCGTCCCGATGACACGGCCGAGTTCGAGTCCGTGCGATGACACTTCCATCATCACATCGGTCACGCCTTCTGCGTGCATCCGGGCGAGCAACTGTTGTAGCTCCGAGCTTTGCGGTGTCGTATTTTTACTTGGGACGATCGTATCGTTAATGCGGACCTCGACCGTGCCGATCAATCCGGTGCTATGACCGAGCTCGGTGAGGACGTCGCGCAAAATCGTCGTTGTCGTCGTCTTGCCGTTCGTCCCCGTGATCCCGAACAGACGCATCTGTTCAGACGGATACTGATAGAACGCCGACGCTAAGAGGCCGACCGATCGTGTGCTGTCGCGCACGATTAAGTTCGGTACGCTTAACGAGAGCGGACGCTCGCTGACGACGGCTACGGCCCCTTTGCTGACCGCCAATTCGGCATAGTCATGGCCGTCGACCGTATAGCCTTTGATGGCGACGAACAGCGTCCCAGGGACGACTTCTCTCGAGTCGGTCGTCACATGGGTCACTGGGATGGCTTGTAAGTTTGGTTGATTAATCAATTGAATGTGTTTAGCTAAATCCGTTAAGTTCAAGTCTTTCCCTTCTTTCACCTGTTCCTGTCCAAAGTAAAGAATACCTCTTAATCAGTGTAGAGAACTTACAATTCGGTTTCAAGTCAGTCTTCGGACGGAAGGACATAAGATTTGGCAGGGGCGTGGCTGAGCACCTCTCTGATTAAGGCGTTGACACCATGCACATCGATGCGATCGATTTTATCGAGCACCTCATTCAAGTCCTCGACATCGTCGAGCAGGACGAGGTTTCGACCGTTTCGGTTCATGCGGGCACTCGTACTCTCATTCCCGAGGACGAGCGAGCCTTTCAATTGGCGCTTGCCTTTCTCGACTTCCTCGTCGGACAATCCGTCCGCAATCAACGTCTCGAGTTCGCGCGTCATAATCGTCTCGACTTGGGCGAGCGTATCCGGAGATGTCCCGATATAGATGGTGAACGTCCCGTGGTCATCGAACGTCGTGTAGTACGAGTAAATCGAGTATGCCAGCCCCTCTTCTTCTCGAATCGACTGAAAAAGACGTGATGACATCGTGGCCCCGATGGCATTGTTCATCAAGGCCAAATGCGGCAGACGGTCATCTTTGGCGGCAATCGCCTCAAAGTTCCAACAGAGGTGTGCTTGCTCTGTCTCTTTCTGTTTTTTCATCACGTCACTGTATAAAATCGGAGTCGTCGATTCTTTCGGAGATTCCCCTGATGGGAGGTCGGCAAACCTTGTCTTGACCGCCTCAATCAATTCATCGGTCACATGCCCGGCGATTGAAACGACGACACGATTGCCCGTGTACGTCGAAGCGACGTAACGGAGCAGTTGGTCCCGCGATAGGCTGAGGACGCTCGCTTCCGTCCCGAGAATCGGTTCGGCAAGGATGTCGTCCTTATAGACGGCTTTCGCGAGCAGCTCGTGGACGAGGTCTTCCGGTGTGTCCTCATACATTTTAATTTCTTCTAAGACGACCCGCTTCTCTTTCTCGAGCTCCGTCTCATCAAATAACGAATCGAACAGCATGTCGGCGAGCGCATCGAACGCGATGACCGCGTGCTCGTCAAGCGTCTTCACGTAATAGCACGTATGATCTTTCGACGTGAACGCGTTGACGCTACCCCCGAGCTCATCGAAGAACGACGCGATTTCTTTTGCCGTTCGCGTCTTCGTCCCTTTAAATAACATATGTTCAATCAAATGGCTGATGCCGATCTCGGTCATGTCTTCGGTCCGAGTTCCGGCTTTGATAAAGACACCGGTCGACGTGCTACGGACATCCGCCATCGGCTCAATCACGATGCGGACGCCGTTGTCTAATGTGATCCATTCCATGTTATCACTCCTATGAAAAAGGCCATCGCACCAGACGATGGCCATCATGATTAGTTTGTCGAGCGTGGCGGACGACGGTCTCCGTCACGACGCGGCGGACGGCTGTCACGTGGTGGACGGCTTTCGCGCTGCGCTTTACGTTTTGCTTCGTATGCTTCACGTTCTTCCGGTGATAATCCTTCAAGGATGAGTACTTTGTGTGAGGCATTGACTCGGCCTTTGTCGTCAATCTCCGTCACACGGACTTTGATTGTATCGCCGAGTTTAACGACGTCTTCCACGTTCGCGACACGCTCTAAGCTGAACTCAGAGACGTGGACGAGCGCGTCTTTCCCTTTGAACAATTCGACGAACGCGCCGAACTTCTCGATGCGGCGGACCGTTGCATCGAACTCTTCGCCGACGACGACTTCACGGACGATGTCGCCGATGAGGGCCATCGCCATATCGATGCCATCTTGATCGGTCGACGCGATGAAGACCGTTCCGTCTTGCTCGATATCGATTTTGACGCCCGTTTGGTCGATGATGCTGTTAATCATCTTCCCGCCCGGTCCAATCACATCGCGGATCTTATCCGGATTGATCGTCATCGTCACGATTTTCGGTGCATACTTCGACAACTGCGGACGCGGTGCGTCGAGCGTCTCAAGCATATGATTCAAGATGTGGAGACGGCCTGAACGTGCTTGTTCGAGTGCCTCTTCCAAAATCTCACGCGTGATTCCGGCGATTTTGATATCCATTTGGAGCGCCGTGATCCCGTCTTTCGTTCCAGCGACTTTGAAGTCCATGTCACCGAGGTGATCTTCGAGTCCTTGGATGTCCGTGAGAACCGTGTAATGTTCGCCTTCCATGATGAGACCCATCGCAATCCCGGCAACCGGTGCCTTGATTGGAACCCCTGCATCCATGAGAGCGAGTGTCGAGCCACAGATTGACGCCTGTGAACTTGAACCGTTCGACTCGAGTACTTCCGAGACGAGACGAATCGTGTACGGGAAGTCGGCTTCTTTCGGGATGACCGGGAGCAACGCACGTTCTCCGAGAGCACCGTGACCAATTTCACGACGACCTGGCGCACGCACCGGACGAGCTTCTCCGACCGAGAACGGCGGGAAGTTGTAATGGTGCATGAAGCGCTTGTTCTCTTCGAGACCGATGCCGTCGATGATTTGAGCATCTCCGATGACGCCGAGTGTCGCCACCGACATGACTTGTGTTTGTCCACGTGTGAACAATCCAACGCCGTGGGCGCGTGGCAATAAGCCCGTTTCCGACGCAAGTGGACGGATGACTTCCGGGCGACGACCGTCCGGACGAACTTTATCGACCGTGATGAGACGGCGAACTTCATCTTTGACAAATTTGTTCAAGATGCCAGACACTTCTTTCAACTTGGCCGGCTCGTCGACGAGGCGCTCTTCGTAGATGGCGACGTACTTGGCAATCACTTCGTTGATTGCTGCATCACGCGCATGCTTCTCTTCGACTTGAACCGCAGCGTTGATTTCTGGACGAGCTGCTTCGAGCTCAGCCGTCAAGGCGTCATCAAATTTCGACACCGTGTATTCGAACTTCGGTTTCCCGACAGCTTCGACGATTTCCGTTTGGAAAGCGACCAATTTCTTGATTTCTTCATGACCGAACAAGATTGACTCGAGCATGACGTCTTCCGGTACTTCGTTGGCGCCTGCTTCAACCATGTTGATTGCAGTTGCCGTTCCGGCGACTTGGAGTTCGAGGTCTGTCTGTTCGAGCTGAGCCGTCGTCGGGTTGACGACGAACTCACCGTTGACGCGTCCGACTGTCGCACCGGCGATCGGGCCATCGAACGGGATGTCTGAAATCGAGAGTGCGATTGACGTTCCGAGCATACCGGCCATCTCAGCTGGGCAGTCCGGGTCGTTCGACATGACGTAAATCATCACTTGGATATCATGACGGAAGCCATCCGGGAAAAGCGGACGGATCGGACGGTCGATGAGGCGCGATGTCAAAATCGCGTTCTCCCCAGGACGACCTTCCCGACGGAGGAAACCTCCTGGAATTTTACCGACCGAGTATAATTTTTCTTCATAGTTGACCGTGAGCGGGAAGAAATCTAAATCCTTCGGCGCTTTCGATGCTGTGACCGTGGCGAGCACGACCGTGTCCCCATAACGGACGAGTGCCGAGCCGTTTGCTTGTTTCGCAAGTTGCCCGACTTCTACAGACAGCGGACGCCCGCCCCATTCTGTAGAAAATACTTGTTTCGTACCTAACATGAACATTCTCCTCTCAAACCTTATCTAGTTTATTATGTAACTCATTCATATGAATGTCTAATGATTTTCCTCCTAAAAAAGAAGAAACGGACTAGGAACAAGTGTCCCAGCCCGTCACATGGTCCGTTCGGATTAACGACGGAGACCAAGGCGTTGAATCAATTCACGGTAACGTGTAACGTCCTTGTTACGAAGGTACGTAAGCAAGTTACGGCGACGTCCAACCATTTTCAAAAGACCGCGACGTGAGTGGTGGTCTTTCTTGTGTGTACGAAGATGATCGTTTAAAGTGTTGATTTGTTCAGTCAATACTGCAACTTGAACTTCCGGTGAACCAGTGTCACCTTGTTTTGTCGCGTATTCCGCGATGATTTCGTTCTTACGTTCTTTTGAGAGTGCCATTGCCTCTCCACCTCCATTTAATAGAAAATTGCCGCGTTGCCGAGCCGACGTTGGTGAATCGATCAGCCAAGCGAAGCGGTGTACTTTGCGTACCAAAATAGGATACCGTACCACCCATCCAAAGTCAAGACAGGATTGCCCGAGCGGCCGTCTCATCTTGCTTGAGTTGGGCGATGAGCGAGTCGAGTCCGTCGAACGCCCGCTCGTCCCGTAAATAGTGCATCCATTCGATTTCGATCAATTGTCCGTATAAATCTTCCGAGAAGTCGAACAAGTGGCTCTCGATTGAGACGTCACCGGTCGCATAGAACGTCGGCCGCCGACCGACGTTCGTCATCGCGTCGAACGTCCGACCGTCCTGAAGCCGTACACGCGTCGCGTAGACGCCTAGACGCGGCATGACATACGATGCGTCCATGACGACGTTCGCCGTCGGGTAGCCGATCGTCCGGCCTCGGGCGTCACCGTGGATGACTTCCCCGCAGATAACGTACGGCGTACCGAGCAATTCGCTCGCCACATCGACATCACCGGCACCGAGCAACTGACGAATCCGCGTCGACGACACTTTTTCGCCGCCGCTCGTCTGTTCGGCGACGACCGAGGTCGTGAAGCGACCGCGCGCATGATACGGCAGCGTTTCCATCGTCCCCTCGCCGAATTTACCGTACGAGTAGTCAAAACCTGCCGTCACATGGACCGCACCGGCACCAATCAAATAGTCATCCACGAACTGTTGTGGCGACAGGCTCGCCAACTCTTTCGTGAACGTGATGACGATGCACCGTTCGACACCGAGTGCGGCAATCCGGTTCAATTTCCGCTGGAGCGGTGTGATGTAACGGACCGCATCCGGTTTGTTCGATAACACTTGTTTCGGGTGCGGGTCGAACGTGATGACGGTCACGGGCACGTCAAGCTGTTTTGCTTGCGCCTGCGCATGCCGAATCACGGCCTGATGTCCGGTGTGGACGCCGTCAAAAAATCCGAGCACCATGACCGAAGGGACCAGGTCTGGTGTCTCAGGATACGTCAGATGGATCGTTTCCATACTTCAATCTCCCCTTTAGTCGATAGTCAACATGACCTCGACAGTTGCGTCTGTTGTTCCGTCAAGCCGTCGATAGAGGGCAAGTGGAATTCCTTCTTCATTATAGACAGTAAACAGTTCAAATTCGAGCGAGACGTCGTTCAAACGACCTCCGTTTCGAATATACCGTTCTCGATTGGCTGGAATCGTCATGGCCGGCCAACGTTTGATGACCTCTTCGAGCGGGATGAGGTGGTTCATTCGTTCCTCGACCGTTTCGAGGTCGGCCAGTTGCTGCAACGTGACGGCGGCCGTTTCCTCAAACGAACCAGACCGGGTCCGCCGTAAGTCGCTCATATGGGCCGGATAGCCGAGCTGCTCCCCGATTTGAACGGCGAGCGTCCGGATGAACGTCCCTTTGCCACACTCGACGTCGACACGGAAACGGCAGACACCGTCTTCGATGACCGGCTCATTCGTCCGGACGAGGCGATGAATCTCGACGATGCGGCGCGGTCGGTCCACCGTCTGACCTTTTCGGGCGTATTCGTACAATTTCTTACCGTTCACTTTGACAGCAGAGAAGTAAGGCGGGATTTGCTCGATTTTTCCTGTCAGCTTCTCAAGGACACGATCGATGTCCGCAGCGGTGAACACCTCGGGACCGACTTCACGCGTCTCGACCACCTCGCCATGGGCGTCCTCCGTCATCGTCGCTGTTCCGATTGTAATCTCGGCGGCGTACCGTTTGCCTTCATCGGTCAGAAAACGAGACAGCTTTGTCGCCCGTCCGAGGCAAATCGGTAGGACACCGGTCACTTCCGGGTCCAGCGTGCCGGTATGTCCGACTTTTTTCGTTTGGAACAATTTACGGAGCTTGAACACACAGTCGTGGCTCGTCATGCCGCTCTCTTTATCTAAAATCAATACGCCAGTTGGTTCCATCTGAATTCCTCCCATCAAAAAAGGGGAGACGCGAGTCCCCCCTTCAATTTATTGGTCGTTCCGATTTAAGTCACGAATCAATGAATCGATATGGCTACCATATGCGACCGATGAATCGTATTCGAACGACAATTCTGGCGTTTTCCGAAGACGGATGCGGCTCCCGATCTCGCGGCGAATAAATGCGCTCGCCTTATCAAGACCAGCTTGCGTTTCAGCCTTCACCGTGGCGTCGTCTCCGAGCACCGTGTAGTAGGCTGTCGCTTGCTGCAAGTCTCCCGTCACATCAACGCTCGTGATTGTAGCGTTCTTCGTACGTGGGTCGTTGACTTCACGGAGCAAGATATCTGTAATCTCTTTACGCATCTGCTCTGCGACGCGTTGGGCACGAATGTTCATACGTGTTCCCTCCTCGCTTTATTTACGTTCGACTTCTTTCATGATGAACGCTTCAATAACGTCCTCCACTTTGATGTCGTCGAACTTCTCTACTTTAATCCCACACTCGTAACCTGTCGCGACTTCTTTGACGTCGTCTTTGAAACGGCGAAGCGTATCGAGTTTTCCTTCGTACACAACAATCCCGTTACGGATGATGCGGACGCCGGCGTCGCGTGAGATTTTACCTTCTGTGACGTAACAGCCGGCAATCGTACCGACTTTCGAGACTTTAAAGACGTCACGGACTTCAACTTGTCCTGTGATTTCTTCAACGAACTCAGGGTCGAGCATCCCTTTCATCGCGCTTTCGATTTCATCGATTGCGTTATAGATGATGCGGTGCAGACGCATTTCAACATGCTCTTGCTCGGCCATCGACCGGGCGTTACCATCTGGGCGAACGTTGAATCCGATGATGATCGCATTTGCCGCCGAAGCGAGAATGACGTCACCTTCTGTGATGGCACCGACACCTTGGTGGACGATGTTGATTTTAACGCCTGCGACGTCGATTTTACGGAGTGAACCAGCGAGTGCTTCAGCCGAACCTTGAACGTCTGCTTTGATGATGACGTTCAAATCTTTGACTTCGCCTTCTTGAATGCGACTGAACAAGTCATCAAGACTAACTTTAGCCGATTCGCGACGCTGTGATTCGAGGTAACGTTGGTAACGTTTTTCTCCGATTGCACGTGCTTTCTTCTCATCTTCAAACACGATGAACTGGTCACCCGCTTGTGGGACATCGTTCAATCCTGTAATTTCGATTGGTGTCGATGGACCAACTTCTTTCACACGACGACCGATATCGTTGACCATGGCCCGGACGCGTCCAAACGTGCTACCGACGACGATTGAGTCACCAATTCGGAGTGTCCCGTGTTGAACGAGAAGCGTGGCGACAGGACCGCGACCTTTGTCGAGCTTCGCTTCTATGACCGAACCGCGAGCTGGCATTTTAGGCGTCGACTTGTACTCTTCGACTTCAGAAACGAGCAAGATCATCTCGAGCAACTCATCGATTCCTTCGTCTTTCAAAGCTGAAATCGGTACGAAAATTGTTTCGCCGCCCCACTCTTCCGGTACAAGACCGAACTCTGTCAATTCTTGTTTGACGCGGTCAGGGTTTGCGCCTTCTTTATCCATTTTGTTCACAGCGACGATAATCGGCACGTTAGCCGCTTTCGCATGTGAGATGGCTTCTTCTGTCTGTGGCATGACGCCGTCATCCGCTGCGACAACGATAATCGCGATATCCGTCACTTCGGCTCCGCGGGCACGCATCGTCGTAAAGGCGGCGTGACCTGGTGTGTCGAGGAACGTGATCTTTTTACCGTTGACTTCAACTTGATAAGCACCGATGTGCTGCGTGATTCCGCCGGCTTCACCAGCAACGACTTTCGTGTTGCGGATCGAGTCAAGGAGTGTTGTCTTACCGTGGTCGACGTGACCCATGATCGTCACGACAGCTGGACGCTCCACAAGCTCATACGGAGAGAAGTCGATTTCTACTTCTTCAAAGTCCGTCTCGTCGATGAGTACTTCTTTCTCAACTTCATAACCGAATTCAGTTGCAAGCAACTCAATCGTCTCGTCATCAAGTGTTTGGTTGATTGTCGCCATGACACCAAGACCCATCAACTTCATGATGATCTCGTTTGGCTTTTTATCCATCTTCGCAGCGAGGTCCGATACGCTGAGTACATCATCGTACTTGATGACGTTGCCCATTTCAGACTCTTGCGCTAAACGAGCTGCTTTACGCTGACTCGTTTTCGAATTTGGATCCGCTTCTAATGGCACGGCTGCTTTTGCAGGCTTGCCTTTGAATTTACCACCGCGCTTTTTGTTGCGGTTGTCATTGCGGTTGTTGCCGAAACGGTTGCCACCACGGTTGCCCGCTTGGTTGCTTTGACCGCCAGACGCTTGTGGGCGTGCTTTCGGTGCTTCTTGCTTGGCAGCAGGTTTCGCGTCAGCCGGTTTTGACTCGGCAGACTTCGTTTCAGCTGGTTTCGTTGCAGCTGGCTTTTCTTGCTTGTCAGCCGAACGGTATTTCTCAGGATTGAAGACACGGTCGAGTTGCTTGACCGACTCCTCATCTAAGACAGCCATGTGGTTTTTTACTGGCTTGTTCATTTTCTCGAGCTGAGTAATGACTTGTTTACTTGTTACATTCTGTTCTTTTGCAAATTCATAGACGCGTTTTCCCAAAGCATCCACCTCCGTTAATAGTTAAGAGAGAAGTTGCTTAAGCTTGTTCGCAAATCCGGATTCTGTCACAGACACGACGACTCGCATGTCTTTACCTAAAGCAGCCCCGATCGTATATCGGTCGCTCACTTCAATCAATGGAACACCATACGATGTACACTTGTCGGTAACCCGTTTTCTCGTAGACGCTCCTGCATCTCCGGCAAGGATGACAAGCTTGGCTCGGCCAGCTCGCACATCCTTCAACACAAACTCTTCTCCCATCGTTACTTTCCTCGCACGTGCGGCAAGGCCTAACAATGATTCCCACTGACTCATGATTCAGCTCCTGTGACAGCTTGAAGCAGCTGCTCATAAAGCGCGTCACTCGTCTTGACTTTTAAATGATGATCGAGTGTCCGTTTTTTCTCTGCTAAACGAATCACATCCGCATCTTTCGACAAATACGCACCACGTCCGTTCAATTTACCGGACGTATCGATGACGACGTCACCTTCCGGCGTCCGAACGACACGAATCAACGCTTGTTTCGGTAACATTTCTTGCGTGACCACACATTTGCGCAAAGGAAGTTTCTTTTGCTTCATGGTCATTCCTCTTCTTTCACCGTTGTCGGCTCGAGGGCGACGTCAACCGAGTCAGTCTGTTCAACTTCATTGTGAACAATTTCTGGCTCCGGTTCAACTTTTTCGGCGTACGTATCATACAAGTCCATGCCTTCTGCATCGGTCTCGCTCTTGATATCAATTTTCCATCCCGTCAACTTAGCGGCAAGACGGGCGTTTTGACCGCGTTTCCCGATGGCGAGTGACAATTGATAGTCTGGCACGACGACCGTCGTCGATTTATTCGGTTCATTGACGTACACGTCAACGACTTGAGCCGGGCTGAGTGCGTTTTTCACGAACTCTTTCGGGTCGTTCGACCAACGTACGATATCGATTTTCTCACCGTTGAGCTCATCGACGATTGTTTGGACACGTTGCCCTTTCGGACCGACACAAGCGCCGACTGGATCGACGATGTCTGAATGAACAGCAATCTTCGAGCGATCACCCGCTTCGCGTGAGACCGACATGACGTCGACCGTTCCGCTCGCGATTTCTGGCACTTCGAGCTCGAACAGACGACGCAACAGACCTGGATGCGTCCGCGAGACTTGAATGGCTGCGCCAGACCCTTTCGTCGTCGAATCGACTTTTGTGACATACACCTTGATGCGGTCATGAATCTGGTACGATTCATTTGGCATCTGCTCGTTCGGTGTGAGCACCGCTTCGATATTGTTTTCAAGACCGATATACAAGTTGCGTGGGTCGAACCGTTCCACAATCCCCGTCATGATCTCGTCTTCTTTATCGACGAAGTGGTTATAGATGCGCTCGCGCTCGGCTTCCCGCATCTTTTGCGTGACGACTTGTTTGGCTGTCATCGCTGCGACGCGACCGAAGTCGCTCGGTGTGACTTCTTCTTTATGGAAGTCCCCTAACTCATAGTTCGGGTCAATCTCATGCGCTTCTTCGAGCGACAATTGTTGCTCGGGATGCGAGAGACGTTCAACGACTTCGAGAAGTGCGAAGACACGAATATCACCGGTCACTTGGTCGAATTCAACTTTTACGTTTTCATTCGGGTTGGCGACGTTTCGGCGGTATGCCGAAATGAGCGCCTGCTCAAGTGCATCGATGATAATCTCCTTCTCGATTCCTTTTTCGTTAGCAATCTGTTCGATTGTTGTGAGTAATTGTGGCCCCATCTTTACCTCTCCTTAACTAAACGTGACCGCTAGGCGGGCTTGTGCAATTTTGTCTACCGGTAGCGATATCGCTTTTTTTCTTGTCTTGATGCGTGTCTCGACGATGGCGGTCTCGCCGTCATATTCCGTCAAAATCCCTTCGAACTCTTTGGCACCTTCAATCGGGGCAAACGTCTTGATATAGACGTTCTTTCCAATCGCGCGTTCAAAGTCGGTCGGCTTCTTCAGCGGTCGTTCGGCACCGGGACTCGAGACGTCAAGATAATAGGCTTGTTCGATCGGATCGCTATCGTTTAGTTTTTCCGAGAGTTGTTCGTTGATGTTGACGCAATCATCTAAATCGACGCCCCCCGGCTTGTCGATATAGACGCGCAAGAACCAGTCTGGCCCTTCTTTCACGAATTCGACATCGACCAATTCCATGTTCTCACGCTCCACGATCGGCAACGCGATCGCTTCGACGACTTCTGTTATTTTGGACACTCTCATCCCTCCTTCTGGCTTTTACATACAAGAAAGGAGTAGGGTTCCCTACTCCTTTCCGTCGTAGTATCCAACATTGTTCGATACCAATATATCATATTTTCCCGGTTTTTCGCAACTTACACCCCAAAATCAAAGAACGAGAGTTGGTTCTCATCCGGGAGGCCTTCGAGACATTTCATCGTATCGAGCGTCTCGACGATCGTCTTCGACAACTTGGCCCGTTTGCGCAAGTCTTCTTTCGATAAAAACTGTCCTTCGGCACGTGCATCGACAATCGCTTTCGCCGCGTTCGTACCGAGACCATCGACGGCATTGAACGGCGGAATGAGCGTGTTCCCTTCAATCAAGAACTCGGTCGCGCTCGAACGGTACAAATCGATGTTCTGGAACTTCATGCCGCGCTCTAACATCTCGAGTGCGAGCTCGAGCACGGTGTGGAGGCCTTTGTCTTTCGCCGTGGCTTCAAATCCTTTTTCACGGATATCCGACATCGCTTTACGCACGGCCTGTGACCCTTTGATCATCGCCGACAAATCGAAGTCGCCGGCCCGGACCGTGAAGTACGTCGCGTAATACAGAATCGGATGATGCACTTTGAAGTAGGCAATCCGGACGGCCATGAGCACGTACGCCGTGGCGTGCGCTTTCGGGAACATATACTTGATCTTCTTACAAGACGAGATGTACCATTCCGGAACATCGTTGGCCCGCATCTCCGTCTCCATGTCTTCCGACAAGCCTTTCCCTTTCCGTACCGACTCCATGATTTTGAAGGCAAATGACGGTTCGAGGCCCGCATAAATCAAGTAGACCATGATGTCATCACGACACCCGATGACGTCTTTCAATTCACACGTCCCGTTATAGATGAGTTCGTTCGCGTTCCCAATCCAGACATCTGTCCCGTGAGACAGTCCCGAAATTTGAACGAGTTCGGAGAACGTCGACGGTTTCGTCTCTTCGAGCATCTGCCGGACGAACTTCGTCCCGAACTCTGGAATCCCTAGCGTACCCGTCTTCGATTCGATTTGTTCCGGCGTGACACCGAGTACTTCCGGCGACGAAAAGATTTTCATGACCGTCGGATCGTCCGTCGGAATCGTCTTCGGATCGATACCGGACAAGTCTTGGAGCATCCGGATGGCGGTCGGATCATCGTGACCGAGAATATCGAGTTTGAGCAAGTTGTCGTGAATCGAGTGGAAGTCGAAGTGGGTCGTCTTCCATTCGGACGACTTATCATCGGCCGGATATTGGATCGGCGAAATTTCGGCGATGTCCATATAATCTGGGACGACGATAATCCCCCCCGGGTGTTGCCCGGACGTCCGTTTGACGCCGGTGACACCCGAGACGAGACGGTCGACCTCGGCATTCCGATAAATCTTATCGTTCTCGGTCGCATAGCCTTTCACGTATCCGTACGCCGTCTTATCGGCAATCGTCCCAATTGTACCGGCACGATACACATACTCTTCACCGAACAACACTTTCGTGTAAGCGTGGGCGTGTGGTTGATATTCACCCGAGAAGTTCAAATCGATATCCGGTACTTTGTCCCCTTTGAAACCAAGGAACGTCTCGAACGGGATATCGTGCCCGTCCTTCGTATACCAAGTCCCACACTCCGGACATTGCTTGTCGGGAAGGTCATACCCGGACCCGACCGATCCGTCGTCGAAGAAGTGGGAATGTTGACACTTCGGACAGACGTAATGCGGTGGCAGCGGATTGACTTCGGTGATTTCGGTCATCGTCGCAACGAAACTCGATCCAACCGAACCACGTGACCCAACGAGATAGCCGTCATCGAGCGATTTCTTCACGAGTTTATGCGAGATTAAATAAATGACCGCAAACCCGTGACCGATAATCGACTTCAACTCTTTCTCGAGCCGAGCTTCGACGATTTCAGGCAGTTGTTCTCCATAAATCGAGCGGGCCATATCATAACTCATATTCCGGACTTCATCGTCGGCCCCTTCAATCTTCGGCGTATACAAGTCGTCCGGGATGATTTGAATCGACTCGATTTGATCGGCGATTGCGTTCGGGTTCGTGATGACGATTTCACGGGCGAGCTCGTCCCCGAGGAATTTGAAGTCCTCCATCATCTCTTTCGTCGTCCGGAAATGGGCGTGCGGCAGTTCTTTCCGCGTGTTGATGAAGTTGGCGCCACCTTGCGTCCGAATCAAAATCTCCCGATACGAGCGGTCCGTCCGGTCGAGATAGTGGACGTTGCCGGTCGCACAGACAGGCAGTCCGGCCTGATCAGCGACACGAATGATCCGTTTGATGATTTCACGTAACTCGAGTTCGTTGGCGACGATCTCTTTATCGATGAGATGCATATAGAGAGCCGGCGGATGAATCTCGATGAAATCGTAGAACGCCATCATCTTCTCCAGCTCTTCGTCCGACTTGTTCAAGGCGGCATCGAAAATCTCACCGTTGTCACATGCCGAACCGATCAAGAGGCCCTCACGCCGCTTGACAATCTCCGAGCGAGGCATGCGTGCCATGCGGAACAAGTAATCGATATGTGACAAGGAAATCAATTCGTATAAATGCCGGAGACCCGGTTTTTTCGTTTTCGCATAAATCGTAGCGTGGAACGGACGAATCTTCGAGACGTCGCTCCCGACTTTCGCGTTCAGTGAGCGATGCGTTTCCATCTCAAACATCTGTTTGGCGAGCTCGAGTAGCTTCATGAGCAAATACGCCGTCGCCTCGGCATCATAGATGGCGCGGTGATGTTGCGTCAACTCGATATCGAATCGCTTCGCGAGCGTGTTGAGACGGTGGTTCTTGAGTGTCGGTAAAATCGTCCGGGCGAGCTCGAGCGTGTCGATGACCGGATAGTCATCCGGCTCGTGCCCACCGCTCCGGAGTGTCGCCTCAAGGAAGCCCATGTCAAACGATGCGTTATGGGCGACGAGAATGCCGTCCCCGCACCAATCGACGAACTGCTTGGCGATGACTTCCGGATCGGGTTGGCCATGGACCATGTCATCGGTGATACCCGTCAGTTCGATCGTCGTGGCCGAGAGCGGATGCTTCGGATCGGCGAACGCCTCGAAGCGGTCGATAATCTCTCCGTCCTTGATTTTGACGCCCGCGAGCTCGATGATTTTATTGTAGACGGCCGAAAGTCCCGTCGTCTCGACGTCGAAGACGACGTACGTCGCATCGTCGAGCGGGACGTCGGTCGGATGATAAGCGACCGGTACGCCGTCATTGACGACGTTCGCCTCGACCCCGAACAGTACTTTAATGTCATTCTTTTTCCCGGCGTAATAGGCTTCTGGGAACGACTGGACACCGGCATGGTCCGTGATGGCGATGGCACGGTGGCCCCATTTCGCTGCTCGTGCGACCAGTGCCGACACGTTCGTGACCGCGTCCATCTGGCTCATCTGCGTGTGCGCGTGCAGTTCGACACGTTTCTCACCGGCCCATTCGTCCCGGACCGGTTCGACTTTCACTTCTTGCAGTTGTGACGCCATCATGCACAGTTCGCGCATGAAACTGTCATCCTCGACCCGACCGGCCGCTTGAATCCACATGCCTTTTTTGACGGCACTTAGCATACGGTCATCGTCATCATCGCGCGCGAACACTTTGACGATGAGTGAATCGGTATAGTCCGTCATCTTGAACGTGAACAGTTTCTTCCCGCTCTTCAGTTCTTTCCGTTCGGCCGAGAAGACGAGGCCACGGATGGCGACGCGTCGTTCTTCTTCGATAATCGTCTTGATTGGGACAATCTCGTCTTTAATCAAGGCACCCATCCGCACTTCAGTGACCGGCTCATCGTTCGTCTCGGTCGACTTGGCGAACTGCGCCGCGAGTGCGAGCTTCGCCTGTTCCAAATCTTCTTGGACGACTTGTTCGCGCAACGCTTGGTTCGCTTCTTCATTTTCTGAGAACAGCGCTTGGCATGGTTTTTTCATAAAGCCGTAGGCGCTGTAGAGCGCTTGGACTTCTTGGCATAGCTCTTTATCGACATAGTTCGCCTCAGGGGCCGAGCGCACCGGGATGAGTAATTTGTTCTGCTCGAAGCGCGGTGAGACCGATGCGAAATAACTGCGCATCGCGCCTGACACTTGACTCAGCTCACTGACGATCCGGGGCCAATAGTCGATATAGTCCTGTTCGCCCCCACCTGACGTCGTCGTGAACCGCGCGTACACCTCGTCCGCGAACGTCGCATAACGACTCTCGAGTCGGCTCATGAACAGTTGGTACACCTCATACGGCAACACGTGTTGTAATTGGAAATAAAACGTCCACGTCCGACGTTGCTTGTTGACGACGAGTCGTGATAACTCTGCTCCGTCGAACTGATCCGTTTCGGTCGTGATGCCGAGGTCACCCAAAAGCAATTGCATTTTTTGATTAGCTTCCACGGGTAAGAAGTCCCCCCTTTTATCATTCAATGTCGAAAAATGAAGGTGACGGCAAGAAACCGTCACCTTCATCGATCATTTGGCTTCGTTCAGTTGCGTCGTGATGACACGTGGCAACTCATCGACTGTCGTCTCGAGGACTTCGCCAGTGGCACGTACTTTCACTTCGACGATTCCTTCGCTCGCTTTTTTCCCGACGTTGATACGAATCGGAAGACCGATCAAATCAGCATCGGCAAACTTGACGCCAGCCCGTTCTTTACGGTCATCATACAACACATCGTACGTCGATGACAGCTCATCGTATAAACGGTTCGCGAGTTCGACTTGCGCCTCGTCTTTCGTGTTGATGGCAATCAAATGCACATCGAACGGAGCGACGCTCTTCGGCCAGACGATTCCGCGATCGTCATGATGTTGCTCGATGACGGCCGACAACGTCCGCGAGACGCCGATGCCGTAACAGCCCATGATGAGCGGTTCGGCCCGACCTTCTTCGTTCAAGAACGTCGCGCCCATCGCTTCTGAATAGCGCGTGCCGAGCTTGAACACTTGTCCGACTTCAATCCCGCGGGCGAAGCGGACCGGACCCGACTCGTCAGGTGCCATGTCGCCTTCGACGACGAAACGGAGGTCGTGATACGTCAAATGCGACAAGTCGCGTTCGGCGTTGACGTGCGTATAATGGGTGTTTGCCTCGTTAGCGCCACATACCGCGTCGACCAAATATTTGACGGCGTAATCAGCCACGACTTTGACCGGTGAATGAATCGGTCCGAGCGTGCCCGGCTCACAGCCGAACAAGTCGATAATCGTCGCTTCTTCTTCCATTTGGATGTCGAGTCCACCGAGGGCGTTCTTCACTTTGACGTCGTTCGCCTCGTGATCACCTCGAACGATCGCCATGACCGTCTCGCCATCGACGTTGAAGAGAACCGATTTGATCGTCGTCTTCGGATCGACGTTCAAGAAACGTGCCACATCTTCAATCGTCTTATTGTCCTTCGTGTCGACCTTGTCGAGTGCGAGCACGTCGGCCGCTTGCATGTCATAGCGGTCGAGCGTTTCCGCCATCTCGATGTTCGCCGCATACGTCGATGAATCCGTATATACGATCGTATCTTCACCGATTTCGGCGAGCGCTTGGAACTCGTGTGTATCTTTCCCACCAATGGCACCAGAATCGGCCACGACTGGACGATATTTCAAGCCGATGCGGTCAAAGATGTTCGAGTAGGCTTGATACATATTTTTGTATTCTTCGTCCAAGTCGTCTTGCGTCGCGTGGAACGAGTACGAGTCTTTCATCAAGAACTCACGACCCCGGAGCAATCCGAAACGCGGACGACGTTCGTCGCGATACTTCGTTTGAATCTGATACAAGTTGACCGGTAGCTTTTTATACGAATTGAGTTCATCGCGCACGATTGACGTAATGAGTTCCTCATGGGTCGCACCGAGTGCGAAACGACGGTCATGACGGTCCGTCAATCGCATCAATTCTGGACCATAAATGCCCCAGCGTCCCGTTTCTTCCCATAGTTCAGCCGGTTGAATTGCAGGCATGAGCAACTCTTGCGCTCCGGCCCGGTTCATCTCTTCGCGGATAATCGTTTGGATATTGTGTAATACGCGATGGCCGAGTGGGAGATATGAATAAATCCCAGCGGCGTTTTGGCGCATGAACCCCCCACGGACGAGTAGCTGATGGCTAATGGCTTCCGCATCGGCCGGCACTTCTCTTAATGTAGGCATGAACAGTCTCGATTGTTTCATAGGTATCAACGTTTCCCTTCTGTAACTCGATTGGATCAAATTATTTAAAGAATGATTGGATATCATTCCAGGTGACAATCAACATGAGCAGCATGAGCAAGGCGAACCCGATAAAGTGGACGAAGCCCTCCTTTTTCGGATCAATCGGCCGTCCGCGCACCGCTTCGAACAAGAGGAAGATGAGTCGTCCTCCATCGAGCGCCGGGAGCGGCAATAGGTTGAAGATGGCCAAGTTGACGGATAGAAGTGCCGTCCAGTTGAGGAGCATGATGAATCCGCTCGCTGCCACTTCGTCGGTCATACGGACGATTCCGACCGGACCGGCCAACTGATCGACACCGACCTGACCCGTCACCAAATCACCGACCGCGGAGAAGATGAGCGTCGACATCGTCCACGTCGTCTCGGCCCCGGTTGTAAAAGCTTTGGCCGGTGAACGTTCGAGCGCGTTCGTCACGCCTAAAATCCCGAC
Organism: Exiguobacterium sp. s157; assembly: GCF_018618205.1. Lineage (NCBI taxonomy): Bacteria > Bacillati > Bacillota > Bacilli > Caryophanales > Exiguobacterium > Exiguobacterium sp. s157. The sequence goes on along the minus strand of NZ_JACSLQ010000001.1, from coordinate 506,291 downwards.
CGTCTCCCCATTTTGTTCGACCGCTTGCGGCGTAATCGTCACCGTTTGCTCGACGTCGTCACGAATATACGTCACTTCGGTCGGCGTGTCGGCACGATCCGCCAATACCGTTCGCAAATCGAGCCAGTTGTCAATCGGTTGACCTTCGATTGAGACGATCTCGTCGCCTGCGACGAGTCCAGCTTGATCAGCGGCCGAGTCCGGTTGGACCGTACCGATTTGACCATCGTCCGTCGGTGTCCCTTGGACGAGACCGACGATGACGAGGAGGAGGAAGGCAAGGACGAAGTTCATCGCCGGACCGGCTGCAATCGCAAGCACCCGTTTCCAGACAGACTGGGCTCCGAACGTGCGGTCGTAAGGCGCGATTTGAATCTCCATGCCTTGGTCGACGAGAAGTGTGTCCCGCTCGAGCGAATAGACACGGACCTCATCATCGACGAGCAGTTGTACTTTCAATTCGCGGACCGAGTCAAACTTGTCGACCGTCCCGACGATATGAACGTCTTGGGCCTGGTCCGGTTGGAAATAGACGCGATCGACCGTCCCAGCACTCGTCAGACGCAATCCGACGTGTTGCCCAGCCTTCACTTCGATCGGCTCAAAATCTTCCCCGGCCATTTTGACATAACCGCCGATTGGCAATAGTCGAATCGTATACAGCGTCTCATTTTTTCGGAATGAGAGGATTTTCGGTCCAAACCCGATTGCAAATTCATGACAGAGAATCCCTGCCCGTTTCGCCATGACGAGGTGTCCCCATTCATGAACCGAAATGAGTACCCCAAACATCAAAACGATGGCGATAAAAGTCGTCATTGTCTATTCCCCACCTTCACTTTCCTTGCTGAATTTGTTCTCGAACCGCTCGGTCGATTTGAAGAATCTCCTCGAGCGTCGGTTCTGCAATTACCGTATGTGTCTCCATCGCTTGCTCGACGATGCGTTCGATATCGAGGAACGCGATCTCTCCGTTCAAGAACAGCTCGACGGCTGCCTCGTTGGCGGCATTGAGCACGGTCGGCATCGAACCGCCGGCACGCCCGGCCTCATAAGCGAGGCGTAACGCCGGATAACGTGTCAAATCGGCTTCCGCGAAGTGCAGCGTTCCGATTTCTCTCAAGTTTAACCGCTTGTTCCCTTCGATTTCAAGACGTTTCGGAGCCGATAACGCATAGAGAATCGGACCTCGCATATCGGGGTTCCCAAGTTGCGCCATGACAGCGGCATCTTTGAATTCGACCATCGAGTGGATGATCGACTCGCGATGGAGCACCACTTCAATATCATTATAATCGATATCGAACAACCAGTGCGCTTCGATGACTTCGAGTCCTTTATTGAACATCGTCGCCGAATCGATTGTGATTTTGGCCCCCATCGACCAGTTCGGGTGCGCCAGCGCCTCTGCGACCGTAACCCCTTCAAGCTCTTCCCGCGACTTGTCACGGAAACTTCCGCCTGAAGCCGTCAAGATGATTTTCGAGACGTCCTCGCGGCGTTCGCCGTTCAAGCATTGATAGATGGCCGAATGTTCGCTGTCGACCGGGAGCAGGCTAACACCGTGTTTTTTTACTGCCTCGGTGACAAGGTGTCCTGCCGTGACGAGCGTCTCTTTGTTCGCGAGCGCGATGTCTTTCCCCGCTTCGATGGCGGCAAGGGTCGGTTCAAGCCCGACGGCGCCGACGACTGCCGTCACGACGACATCGGCCCGTTCAGCGGTCGCACATGCAATCAACCCTTCCAGTCCGATGAAAAAGAGTGGTTCATATGTAAGGCGTGACTTGAGCTGTTCGAGTACCTCGATATTTTTAGCGGATACGTATTTTGGCCGTAGGCGATTGATCCATTCTTCCGCCACGTCTACGTTCGTTCCGAACGCATATGCCTCAAGTTCAAACAAGTCGGGGTGCTGTTCGATGACGTCGCATGTTTGTACGCCAATCGATCCAGTCGCCCCGATTAAGCTGATTCGCTTCATCTTGACACTCCTCTTTTATAACAAATTAAATACCCAAATGACGGTGAATACCGCGATCATACTATCAAACCGGTCTAAAATCCCACCGTGTCCCGGTAACAGATGACCGGAATCTTTCACATTATATTGACGCTTGTATGCTGATTGTACCAAATCACCGAGTTGACCGACGACTGATACGACGACCGCGAGCACCAATACTTCGAGAATCGGTAACACCGGCTCGATGAGTACGTAGACGATGCCGAGGACGATCGCCGACACGATGCCGCCGATTGCACCTTCAATCGTCTTATTCGGGCTGATAGACGGCCATAGTTTCGTCTTTCCGATTGCTTTCCCTGTGAAATAGGCTCCAGAATCGGTCGCCCAAATCATGAACAAGACGAGCAACACTTTGACGAGCCCGTCTTCTGACAAGCGGACGAGTGCGAAACTCGAGAACCCGATGACGAGATAGACGGCAGAGACGAAATAAAAGCTCGCATCTTCGTACGTGAACCGGTTTTTCGTGACGACCGTCCAGAACAAGAGGAGCATTAAACCGAGCACCATCCATTGCGTCGTCGACATCGGCAGTTCCTCGAGGACGAGCCGACGCTCGAGCAACATCAAGATGAACGGGAACGCCACGAGAAGTGACGTCACGAGAAACGGGAACGCCATCAATTTATGATTGCGCATCAACGTAAACTCGCTCAATCCGATTAAGGCGAGCACGCCCATCAAGATGACGAACGGGCTACCGCCTAAGGCAATCAACGTGACAAATATGGCGCCGGCCCAGAGACCGGTAATGATTCGTGTTTTCATGTCACACCCCGCCAAACCGGCGAGTCCGCGCATTGTACGCTTCAATCGCCTCGACGAAGTGATCCCGTTTGAACTCAGGCCACAACACGTCCGTGAAATGTAGTTCAGCGTAAGCCCCTTGCCAGAGCAAGAAGTTCGAGAGGCGCTGTTCCCCACTCGTGCGGATAATCAAATCAACGTCTTGCATGTTCGTCATGAGACGCTCACCAATCATGACGTCATCGATCTCGTCCGGTTGGATCGTACCGTGCGCCACATCACTCGCGATTTGTTTCATCGCTTGAACGAGTTCATCACGTCCGCCATAGTTGAGCGCAAAGACGAGATCGAGCCCCGTATTCGTCGCCGTCCGTGTCCGTGCCTCATCGACCGCTTCTCGCGTCCCGCGTGGCAGTTTTGTCACATCGCCTGCGACGAGCACGCGAACGTTCTGTTCATCCAATTCTTTTAAATCCGTCTCTAAAAATTGCTTCGGCAATTTCATCAAGAAGTTGACTTCTTCTTCAGGACGCGTCCAGTTCTCCGTCGAGAACGCATACAGCGTCAATGAACGGATGCCGAGTTCTTGGGCGGTGCGCACCGCTTCCCGGACCGACTTCATCCCTTCCCGGTGACCCATGATGCGAGGGAGCCCACGCTTCTTCGCCCAACGGCCGTTGCCGTCCATGATGATGGCGACGTGTTCGGGAATGCTCAGTTCCGCCTCGGTTTTTGTTTTAGGATTCACCCATTTAAACATACTCTATCCTCCTGATTGTATGAAAGAGGGACCCTCTCAGTAAAAGGGTCCCCACACAGCTTTTTGGTATACCACTTCCGTGATTACACTTCCATGATTTCTTTTTCTTTCGTCGCTGCAGATTCATCAATCTTTTTGATGTACGAATCCGTTAACGATTGAACGTCATCCGCGTAACCGCGAAGGTCGTCCTCAGTCAAGTCCCCATCTTTTTCAAGCTTCTTCAAGTTTTCATTCGCGTCACGACGAACGTTACGGACAGCTACTTTCGCTTCTTCCGCATATTTTTTCGTCACTTTCACGAGCTCTTTGCGGCGCTCTTCTGTCAAAGCTGGGATCGCGAGACGAATGACCGTCCCATCAGAAGACGGCGAGAGGCCGAGGTCTGCTTTTTGAATCGCTTTCTCGACATCTGACACCATCGATTTGTCCCATGGTTGAATCAAGAGTAGACGCGCTTCCGGAGTGTTGATGTTCGCCACTTGGTTGAGCGGAGTCGGTACGCCGTAGTAGTCGACTTGGACCGGGTCCAAGATTGACGCGCTCGCGCGTCCCGTACGAAGTGTCCCGAAATCACGTTTCAAGGCAGAATGGGCTTTCTCCATCTTTTCTTCAGCAGTTTTCAATACGTCATTAACACTCATGAATTGATTCCTCCTACTACCGTCCCGATATGTTCCCCGAGTACGACACGTTTGATGTTTCCTTCTTCAAGCAATGAGAATACAATCAGTGGGATATGGTTGTCCATACATAGTGATGTGGCTGTCGAATCCATCACTTGGAGTCCGTCTTTTAAGACGTCCAAGTACGTGAGCGTGTCGTATTTGACCGCATCCGGAACGAGTTTCGGATCCGCCGAATAGACACCATCGACGTTGTTTTTACCCATCAGGATGACGTCAGCTTCAATTTCCGCTGCGCGGAGTGCCGCTGTCGTATCTGTTGAGAAGTACGGGTTCCCCGTCCCTGCCGCGAAGATGACGACTCGACCTTTTTCAAGGTGACGCATCGCCCGACGACGGATGTACGGTTCAGCCACTTGGCGCATTTCGATTGAGGTTTGGACGCGCGTCTGGACACCGTTCGATTCAAGGCTATCTTGAAGTGCGAGCGAGTTCAATACCGTGGCAAGCATGCCCATATAATCGGCATTCGCCCGGTCCATGCCGAGTTCGCTGCCCGTCTTCCCGCGCCAGATGTTTCCGGCTCCGACGACGACGGCTACTTCGACGCCCAAGGCGACCAACTCTTTGATTTGTCCAGAGATCGAGTTGACGATGGCCGGGTCAATCCCGTACCCTTGATCTCCTGCGAGCGCTTCTCCACTCAATTTTAACACAATTCGCTTATATTTCGGTTCCATACTTTGCCTCCTCTTGCTTGAAAAAAGGGAACACGCTCCCTTAACGAACTAACTCAAGGTTATACAGACGTGTTCCCAATTTTGATTGCATCACGCGTGATGCAGATTATTTTTTAAGTTGGTTCATTACTTCTTCAGCAAAGTTTTCTTCGCGTTTTTCCATACCTTCTCCAACTTCGAAACGTACGAATGAGTTGACACGGCCGCCTTTAGACTCTACGTATTTCCCAACTTTGAAGTCAGCGTCTTTAACGAATGTTTGGTCGACGAGGCAGATTTCCTCGAAGTACTTGTTCATACGTCCCGCGATCATCTTCTCGACGATGTTGGCAGGCTTGCCTTCGTTGAGGGCTTGCTCAGTCAAGACTTTCTTCTCACGATCTGCTTCTTCAGCCGATACTTCGTCGCGTGTCGCGTAAAGTGGGCGTGCTGCTGCGACGTGCATAGCTACGTCTTTCGCAACTGTCTCGTCCGTTGTACCGTCGATGATGACGACCGAACCGATGCGTCCACCCATGTGAAGGTACGTGCCGAAGACTGCATCGTCAGCTTTTTGAAGAACAGCGATACGACGGAGTGAGATTTTCTCTCCGATTGTCGAAGCTTCTTCTTGGATGTGCGTCTCAAGTGTTTTACCTGCTACGAATTCAGAAGCAAGTGCCGCTTCTACTGAAGTCGCGCCTGAAGTGAGAACTGCATTCGCCACGTCAAAAACGAGTGTTTGGAACTTCTCGTTTTTCGCAACGAAATCTGTTTCTGAGTTAACTTCGACGAGCGCAGCTTTGTTGCCGTCAACCGCTACTGCCGTCAAACCTTCTGCTGCGATGCGGTCGCCTTTAGCTGCTGCTTTAGCGATCCCTTTTTCACGAAGGAAGTCGATTGCCGCTTGCATGTCACCATTTGTTTCAGTGAGTGCTTTTTTGCAATCGAGCATACCTGCGCCTGTTTTTTCACGAAGTTCTTTTACCATTGCTGCTGTAACTGCCATCGGAAATTCCTCCTTGTAAAACTTACGAATTTTTAAGAAAAAGCACTAAGGCTTTATATACGTGTCCTAAAAAAAGGTGATAAAAGGCTTTCCCTTTATCACCTGTTGTCTGACCGATTACTCAGCTTCTGTCGCTTCAGCTTCTGGAGCTACTGCTTCTTCAGCTACTTCTTCTTCGCCTTGCTTCGCTTCGATGATCGCGTCTGCCATCTTAGAAGTGAGCAATTTAACCGCACGAATCGCATCGTCGTTCGCTGGGATGACGTAGTCGATTTCGTCTGGGTCACAGTTTGTGTCGACAATCGCAACGATTGGGATGTTCAATTTGTGAGCTTCTGCAATCGCAATACGCTCTTTACGTGGGTCAACGATGAAGAGGGCATCAGGAACACCTGGCATGTCCTTGATTCCGCCGAGGAACTTCTCAAGACGTGTCATTTCTTTTTTCAAGATGATGACTTCTTTCTTAGGAAGTACTTCGAACGTACCGTCAGCTTCCATTTTCTCAAGCTGCTTCAAGCGGTTGATACGCTTTTTGATTGTTGAGAAGTTTGTGAGTGTTCCACCCAACCAACGCTCGTTGATGAAGTACATACCTGAACGGAGTGCTTCTTCTTTGATCGTGTCTTGAGCTTGTTTTTTCGTACCTACGAAGAGGACGTTTCCGCCTTCTGCCGCGAGTTCACGAACGAAGTTGTAAGCTTCGTCTACTTTTTTGACCGTTTTTTGAAGGTCGATGATGTAGATTCCGTTACGCTCCGTGAAGATGTATTTCGCCATTTTTGGGTTCCAACGGCGTGTCTGGTGACCGAAGTGTACACCAGCTTCGAGCAATTGCTTCATTGAGATTACTGCCATGATAAATTTCCTCCTTGTGGTTTAAAAAAGTCCTCCGCCTCGTTCATCGTTGTATTCCGACCTTTCGGCACCGAGGAATACCATCCCGAGACGTGTGTGATGTGTTTAACACCGAAAATTACTATAGCATATGTCAGCCAATCCGGCAACTCTCACTTTTTGCGAAGTTTGGCATAAAGGGCGACTTCTCCCTCACCTTTTCCGAGCAGTCGGGCCGTCTCTCGGACCGAATGGTTCAGTAAAACGTCCTCGACGTGCGGTGCCTGTTGGCGCTCACGGGACGACGGTGCCTCCATCGGCGAATCCTCAAATGCAGGTTCCACAGCCGATTCCTCGCTCGATGGCGCAGGGTGTTTCACGACATCGTTCATCGATTCCATGAACGACAACAGGAGGGCCTCGGTCTCACGCTTCTCCTGTTCGAGCCGCGTGACACGAGCCGTCAGCGCCTGGACTTGACGAAACAAAATCAACAGTCCGTACGCGACGATACAGGCGATTCCGATATAGACGACGGTCATCTCCATCCCTCCTTCACGATGTCTTTTCTTCTAAATAGGAACGTCCGAGCGCAAGCTTTAACGTCTTCAGCGCCTTGGAATGAATTTGTGAGATGCGGGACGTCGATAGTTTCAACACTTCACCGATCTCCGTCAACGTCAACTCGTCGAAATAGAATAACGACACGACGAGCCGTTCTTTCTCAGATAAATGCTCAATCTCGTTCGTCAACACATCGAGCAACTCGCGCTGCAGGAGCGTGTCTTCCGGTTTTTCGGAGTCGGGGTCAAAATACGTGACGGACATGACCTTGCCTTCCTCTTGAAGCGTCACCGCCTCATCGATTGACAACATGTTCGCAAAGTACCCTTCCGCCATCGCTTTCTCGATTTCTGAGACCGGCAGCTCGCACGCGTGCGCCAGTTCTTCTTTCGTCGGGGCCCGATGCAACTTCTGTTCGAGCTGTTCGGCGACGTGGTCAATCTTCTTCACCCGTTCACGCACCGATCGCGGCAACCAATCGATTTTCCGTAATCCGTCGATGATGGCGCCCCGAATCCGAAACGCCGCGTACGTGTCAAACTTGTTGTTGTGTTCTGGATCATATTTCATGAGGGCATCGTACAATCCCATGTAACCCAAACTTTTCAATTCGTCGCGTTCGACGCTCTTCGGGAGCGTCACGATCATTCGTTGCACGTGATAATGGATCAGGAACTCATAGTGCGTCAATAGTTCATTCGCCGTATCCATATCGCGGTCAGTATTCCAACGATCCCACAACTCGGTAAGTTGAGTCGTCATGTCGATCCCCCCTAAATTTCCTTTGTTCCTACGCTGACCGTTCGAATCGAGAGGACGCAAGTCGCCACATCAAATTCAATCGTCCGCCCATTATGTCCGCCACAGTCCTCGGCGATGAGCGGGATCCGGTGCGCTTTCAACGCATTGCGGACGGCCTCGGCATTTCGTTCACCGATGCGCATCGCCTCATTCTCATATTTGAATTGAAACATTTGGGCGCCGCCGGCCATCTTTGCTTGCAACCGACCGGCCCCGGCCCGTTTCAATGAAGCGACGAGAGCATCGATGGCCGTATCCGCATATTTCCCTACTTCAATCGTTTGATGTTTGCGGGCAATCGCCGAATCCGGCAACATGACGTGAGCCATCGCCGCGACTTGGAGCCGGACGTCGTACAGGATGACCCCGACACACGAACCGAGTCCGGCCGTCCGCAACTTGTTCGGCGCCGTCGTCTGCTTCCATTCCGCAATCCCAATTTTGAGTACTTCAGCCATGGCCCATCAACCGCTGCTTAATCCGTTCGAGCGAGCCATGCGTCGGTAGAAACAACACATGTCCGGCACTTACTTTTCCGTCGATGCGGAACGTCGTATCGATATAGAGCGCCGCATCTTCTTCGGGCTGGACCGATGTGACGACGAATTCGACGATCGAACCGGCCATGTCGACCGCTGTCGCCGGGACGTGAATCGGGATTGGTGTATTCAACCAATCGCCGAGCGCCCGGGCATATGCCCCGCTCATGATATTCCCAATCTCTTCCCATGCCGACTGACCGAGTTCATCGGCCGCTTGGAACGTGAACCCGCTCCCGATGAGTGATGAGACCATCATCTCGGCGTCGTCGACCGGAAATAAGATGAGGATCATGCCGCTGATGTCGCCTCCGAGCTCTAATAGCACGGATGCCACATGACGCTCAGGACCGCCGACCCGTTCCGGCAAATACGTGATCGGTTCCATCTCGGCCGAGGAGACGGTAATGTTGACCGGCTTGGCCAAGAGCGTCGACAATGCCGTCGCTGCGTGGCCTGATCCGATATTGCCAAGTTCTTTCAATAAATCTTGCTCGAACTCACTCAGCATGTTGTTCCTCGAACAACGCGTTGGCGTCGAGAAGCGAGAACAGTTTGTCCTCCCCTTTCGCAATCGCCGTCAAATGAGCCGACAACATGTCTCGACTCGATTCAGGAATCGGCTCGAGACGAACGTCCTCGCTTTCCACGACCTCGTTGGCGCGATCGACGATAAAACCGGCATCGCCTTGATTGAGCGAGGCGATTAAAATCCGAGTCTCGTCGGTCGGTTCAATCGCCTCATACCCGAGGCGGAGGCGAAGGTCGATGACAGGCGTGACGACACCGCGCAGATTGATGACGCCTTTGACGTGAGCCGGTGCGTTCGGGACGCGTGTGACCGGTTGTACCCGTTCAATCGAGCGGACCGACTGGACATCGATCCCGTATGTGTTCGTTCCCAGTGAAAAGACTACCCATTTTTGTTCCATCCTTCTTCCTCCTTAGAACAGATCGTTGCTGTCGACAATCAAGGCGACACGCCCGTCTCCGAGTATCGTCGCACCAGAGATGGCCGGAATGCCCTCGAGATACGTACCGAGCGGCTTCATGACAATCTCTTGTTGGCCAATCAAATCGTTGACGACCACGCCGACGAGTTTATTTCCTTTACGGACGACGACGACCGGGAATTGCGTCTTCGTTTCCGTCTCAATCGCAAACATTTCTTTTAAATAGACGAGCGGGACGAGCTGACCTCGGAAATCGAAGACACGTTCGCGATGGGCCGTCAAAATGTCAGCCTCGTCAAGAAGTGTCGTCTCAAGAATCGATGACAACGGGATGGCGTACGTCTCCTCACCGGCTTGAACGAGCATCGCCGAGATGATGGACAGCGTGAGCGGAAGGCTGACTTGGAATTTCGTCCCTTGTCCGACGACCGTCTCGAGCGTGACGACCCCACCGAGTGATTCAATTTTGTTTTTCACGACGTCAAGACCGACACCGCGACCAGACAAATCAGTGACGACGTCTGCCGTCGAGAAGCCTGGGGCGAAGATGAGCATAGCGACTTCGTTATCGGTCATCGCTGTCGCTTCTTCCGGCGTGATGACGCCGCGCTCGAGCGCTTTCGACCGGACTTTATCGACATGGATCCCAGCCCCGTCGTCCTCGATTTCAATGAAGACACGGTTGCCGCCATGGTAAGCCCGGAGTGCAAGACTCCCTTGCTCCGGTTTCCCGGCTGCGACACGGACTTCTGGTAGTTCGATGCCGTGATCGATGGCATTGCGAATCAAGTGAACGAGCGGGTCGCCAATCTCATCGATGACCGTCCGATCGAGTTCCGTCTCCGCGCCTGTGATCTCAAGCTGGACTTTTTTATGGATGTCTTTCGCGACCGAACGTACCATGCGTGGGAAGCGGTTGAACACTTGCTCGATCGGCATCATCCGGAGCGTCAGCACGAGTGATTGGAGTTCGTTCGTCCCGCGTTTGATTTTCTCGACCGTCTCGTTCAATTCAGGCTGTCCGACTTCGTCGGCGAGCCGCTCGAGACGACCGCGGTCGATAATGAACTCTTCGAATAAGTTCATTAAACGATCAATCCGTTCCAAGTTGACGCGAATCGTCTTCGCCTGGGCGACAGCCTGTTCTTTCGGCTCGTCCGCCTCGACTTTCGGTTTCGCTTCAGCGACGGCGACGGTCTCGGCACTGACGGCGACTTCCGGTTCACTCGATGCACTCGTATACACCGTCACGAGGACGTGCTCGACTTCTGACACTTGGGACACGGCGTGTTCAATCACATCTGCCGTCTCTTGTGACACAAACAAGACGTCAAACGAGAGGTCGAACTGCTCTTGTTCGATGGCCTCGGTTTCCGGTAACGTCCGGACGACCTCGCCGAGTTCTTGCAGGCGATCGAATACCATATAGGCACGCGCCGCTTTCAAAACGACGGCATCGGATAGTTTCACGTGCAATTGGAACGCCTCGAAGCCCGTCTCCTTCGCTTGGGTGATGACCGAATCCGTATAAAGGTCGGCCGTGAAGACGTTGGCTTCGACCGTCGGAGCCGCCTTTGGCGAGCTGCCGATGAACGACTGGAACGCAGACACCGTCGCAGCGACATCGACGTTCGCGCCTCGGCCGCCGGTCTCGATATTGGCGATCATCTCTTCGATTTGTTCCATCGCTGAGAACATCGTATCAAGCAACAGCTGGTTGCTCTCTTTCTTACCGGCCCGAACCAAGTCGAGCGCGCTCTCCATCTCATGTGTCAAGTTGGCCACACTCTCATAACCCATCGTCGCCGACATTCCTTTGAGCGTATGCGCGGAGCGGAAAATCTCTTGAATCGCTTCTTGGCTGCCCGTCTGTTCAAGTTTTAACAGTTGGGTGTTCACCGATTGAATATGTTCTTGCGACTCATCTAAAAACAATCCTAAGTATTCGTTCACGTCCATCTATAATGCCTCCCTGTCGTTAGACTCGGTTCCACTGACGTTTCAAGTTCCCCATCAAGCGATCCATAAAATGACGCGGTTTCGGCGGTGTCCCGGTCAATGTCGTTAAAATCCGCTCTAACCGCCAACTGATATCACTTTTTCGGTCCAAATGGTAAAACGGGACTTGGGCGATGACCGCTCGTCTGACCGTGGCGTCATCTGGTAAATACCCGAGGAATCGAATCGATTTCTTTAAAAACTGCTCACACGCAACTTCCATTCGTTCAAAACATTGCAGCGCTTCCTCACCCGATTGGGCCCGATTGACGATGATGCCGAGCGGTAAGTCTGGGCTTTGTCGATGCACCAGCTTCGTATAGGCGTACCCATCCATGAGCGAGGTCGGTTCAGGCGTCAAGATGAGAAACATCTCATCGCATCCTTCAATGAATTGAAGTGATGTGTCGGTCGCCCCGGCCCCCATGTCGAACAGGACATAATCGTATTCAGTGAGCACTTCGAGTTCACGCATAAAAAATTGCATATCGGCATGTGAGAATTGGACTAGTTCATCAAGTCCACTCCCCCCATGTAATATATCGACACCATGCACACCTTTCTGAACCGAGGCGGCCAGCGGAATTCGGGCTTTGACCGAATCCATCATCGTCCGTGATCTCGAGGCGTTCAACAAGATATGCACGTTCGCCATCCCGATGTCGAGATCGACGATTAACACGCGCTTCCCAAGCTCGACGAGGCCGATGGCCGTATTGACACAGACGTTCGTCTTGCCGACCCCGCCTTTCCCGCTCGCGAAAGCGATCGTCGTCGGTGGGGTCTCTGTTTTCGCCCTTAGACGTCTTGCTTGGTCCATTGGGTCCACCCTTCTTTCTCAAGCAACCGATCCGTCAGCCGGGAAGGGTCCCCGTTGACGAGGTCGTCCGGCACTTCTTGTCCATCCGTCAGCCAAGCGACCGGCAGCCCACTTTCGCGAACCATCCGATACATCGCATGGATGTCGCTCGTCTCGTCCGCTTTCGTGAAGATCAGCGACCCGAGCGGCAACGGCTCGAACTGGCGATATATCATTTCCATGTCCCGCATCTTTGACGTCAAGCTGAGGACGAGCGAGAGACTCGTCTCCGAAAAGTCATGATGCCGCTCGAACTGCTCAACATACGCCTCGTCGCGGAAGTTGCGGCCAGCCGTATCAATCAAAATGATGTCTTTTCGAGCGAACAGCTGCTTCGCCCGTTTGAAATCATCAAAATCGTAGGCGACCTCGACCGGGATGTCTAGAATCTCGGCGTACGTCTTCAACTGCTCGATGGCAGCGATTCGATACGTATCCGTCGTGATGAGGCCGACCGAGAGTCCATGCTCGAGCTTATAGTGGGCGGCTAGTTTCGCGAGCGTCGTCGTCTTGCCGACACCGGTCGGACCGACGAGCATCATGTACCGTTTCGGTTCCGGTACAGGCAAGAAAGAATTTTGGATTTGATCGCGGACGTAACGTTCGACGGCGTCGACCGATTTTGTCGTGTAATACAGTTCCTGAATCGCTTCGTCCCACGCTTCACCTTGAAACGATTCGGACGCGAGCAGCGCTTCGACGTGTGCCAATGGTGCCGGCAACCGTCTCGCTCCCGAGATTTCAGGCGCAGCATACGCGACGTTACGTGGTTGCGGTTGACGTTTTTGCGTCGCCTCAGGTTTCGTTGCCGCGACCGGCTTCGCAACCGTACGTGGTTTGACGGCGAGCGGCGCCTTCTCGAGCGCGGCGATGACCTCGACGTGTTGTGAGGCGAACAAGCCGAGCCATCCTTTCTTCACTTGGCGCGAATTCAAGATGACGGCGTCGTCGCCAAACTCTTGTTTGACTTTCGCCATCGCTTCCGCCATCGTCTTGCCTGTATATTTTTTGATTTGCACTTAAATCACCCCAATACTTTTCACTTCAATCGAGCTGAGCAGTTCGTTGTAGGCGAGGACCGGCACATCCGGATAATACCGTTCGAGCAATTGTCTCACGAACAGGCGGATCGTCGGCGAACAAAGAATGACGGCCGATGCCCCGTAGCGTTCGAACATCGACAGCTGCTCGCCCGAGCGTTCGATAATCTCGCGCGCTTGTTCCGGGTCGAGCGCCAAATAGTTGCCGAACTCCGTCTTTTGAACGGCGTCTTGAATCAGCTGTTCGGTCTGACCGCCTAGGGTGACCACGTAGAGTGGTCCGTCGGGCGGACTGACTTGATCCGTCAATTGACGTGACAGACCTTGCCGGCAGTATTCGCCGAGGATATCCGCGTCTTTCGTCACTTTTCCATAGTCGGCCATCGTCTCGAACAAGAGCGGTAAATTGCGAATCGAGACGTGTTCTTTCAACAGATGACGGAGCACTTTTTGAATGTCTCCAATCGACAAGACGGATGGTGTCACGTCTTCGACGAGCACCGGATGTGTCTCTTTCAAATGCTCGACGAGCTGTTTCGTCTCTTCACGGCCGAGCAGGTCGGTAGCGTGTTTCTTGAGCGTCTCCGTCAAATGTGTCGCCACGACGGACGGCGGATCGACGACGGTATACCCGCTCATTTCGGCGCGGGTGCGCGTCTCTTCATCAATCCATAGCGCCGGGAGACCGAACGCCGGCTCCGTCGTTTCAATCCCATATACTTCTGGATCTTCAATCCCAGGACTCATCGCCAAGTAATGATCGAGCAAGAGTTCGCCTTCAGCGACGACGTTGCCTTTCACTTTGATGCGATATGCGTTCGGTGACAGTTGCAGATGATCACGAATCCGTACCGTCGGCAAGATGAACCCGAGTTCGAGCGCGAGCTGACGACGGATCATAACGACTCGGTCGAGCAAGTCGCCGCCTTGCGATTCATCGGCGAGCGGAATGAGTCCGTAACCGAACTCGAACTCGATAGCATCAATCTGTAAAAGCGAAACGACAGTCTCGGTCGGTGCCGACGGTTCTTCTTCCGGTAACGGCGTATCGATGACCCGTTTCAAATTGCGACGCATCGTATAGGCGCCGTAGAACGTGGCGCCGGCAATGATGAGCGTCACGGGGAGCAGACTCGGCGAAATAAAGCCGAGCATGATGACGATGGAGCCGGCGATATAAAGCAGCGTCGGGTTTTGACCGAGCTGATCGACGACGTCCTCGCCTAGATTCCCGTCCGAGACGGCACGCGTGACGATAATCCCGGTTGCCGTCGAGATGAGGAGCGCCGGGATTTGACCGACGAGCCCGTCCCCGATCGTCATGAGCGAGAACGTCTGGAACGCCTCACCGACCGGAAGACCCATTTGGACGGTACCGATGATGATTCCGAAAATCAAGTTGATGGCGACGATGATAATCCCAGCGATGGCGTCCCCTTTGACGAACTTCGAGGCCCCATCCATCGACCCATAAAAGTCGGCTTCACTTTGAATCTTTTTCCGACGGATTTGCGCGTCTTTGTCATCAATCAAGCCCGAATTCAAATCGGCATCGATGGCCATCTGTTTCCCTGGCATCGCATCGAGGGTGAAACGCGCCGACACTTCGGATACACGTTCGGCCCCTTTCGTGATGACGACGAATTGGATGATGACGAGGATGAGGAAGACGACGAACCCGACGAGCACGTTCCCGCCGACGACGAAGTTACCGAATGTCTCGATGACTTCTCCACCGTATCCGGTCGATAAAATCGAACGTGTCGTCGACACGTTCAATCCGAGCCGGAACAACGTCACGATCAGCAAGAGCGAAGGAAAGACCGAGAAGTCGAGTGCTTCACGTGCATTCATCGCGACGAGTAAAATCAGCAACGCAACCAGTATATTGACAATGATTAAGAAATCTAACATGAACCCCGGTAACGGGATGACGAGCATGACGACGATTAACAGAACGCCGATCAATACCGCAAAATCTTTAGCTTTTACAGCCAATACATACTCCTCCTCAAGACGGTTGTTTCAATTGATAGACGAATGCGAGCACTTCGGCGATCGCCTGATAAAACGACTCGTCAACGACTTCCCCGATATCCATTTGGGCGTACAGCGCACGGGCCAACGGTTTGTTTTCGACAATCGGGATGTCATGTTCTTTGGCCACGTCACGGATATTGAAGGCGACGCGATCGACCCCTTTGGCGACGACGAGCGGCGCGAAGTCTTTCGTGTCGTCGTACCGGATGACGACGGCATAATGGGTCGGGTTGGTGATGACGACATCCGCGTTCGGAATTTCTTGCATCATGCGGCGCATCGCCATCTCCCGCTGTTGTTGTTTGATTTTCGATTTGATGAGCGGATCACCCTCACTGTTCTTATACTCGTCTTTAATATCTTGCTTCGACATACGAATCGATTTCTCAAAGTCGAATCGTTGATAGAAGAAGTCGAGCAACGCGAGTGCGAGCAAGGCCACGCTCACCCATAGTCCGAGTTCGATCGTGATATGGGCGAGCGCGATGACCGATTCACGGATATGTTCGACCGCCATGCGGGACAGCTCTTTTTGATTCTGCCAAAGCACGGCGACGGCAGTCGTCAGGATAATCAATAATTTGAATAAGGACTTTAAAAATTCGACGACCGCTTTCATACTGATAATCCGTTTGACCCCTTTAATCGGATCGATTCGTTCGAGTTTCGGTTGAATCGCTTCCGCCGAGAACAACGTCCCGATTTGAAGGTAGTTGATTAAAATCCCGAACACGACGGCGACCGCGAAGAACGGGCCTACAATCAGTCCGACCCGAAGCAACAAGTCGGTGAGCATGCCGGACAATCCGTTGGACAGATCGAACAGCAAGTAGTTCGGACCGAGCAACTCTTTCGTCACACTGAACAACTGTTTGCCGAGATACGGTCCTAAGAACGATAACATGAGAAACATCGCGAACAAGGCGAAGGCACCGGTCAAATCGGCTGACTTGGCCACTTGGCCTTTCTTGCGCGAATCCTCTCGTTTGCGTGGTGTTGCTTTTTCGGTTTTTTCTCCTGCAAAAAATTGAAGATCGACCGATAAGGTATATAGAGGCTTCATGAGGCGTCTCCTAGCACAGTCATAAAATCACGTAACACTTCTTGTAGAATCGGGATGAATTGGCTGATGCCGTTCAAGGTCAAGCCCATCATGACGACCATGACCGAAAATCCCGCAATCAGCTTGAATGAAAATCCGATTGCAAAAATATTGAACTGCGGCGCCGATTTCGCCAAGAACCCGAGCGCCATGTCGACGAGCAAGAGCGACGCCATGAGCGGAAAGGCAAGCTGCAAGGCGACCATCATCGTCATCGTGACGACCTTGACGGCCATCATGAGTGACGCTTCGCTAAAGTCGATGATCGGCTGACCCGGCGGATAAATTTGAAAGCTATAATAGATGCCATCAATCAGCAACAGATGTAAGTTGCTCGACAGCATGATAAACAACGTAAAAATATAATAGAATCGACCGATCAGCGGCGACTGGCCTCCGAACATCGGGTCATAGGCCGATGCCATCGCGAGTCCGAGCTGTAAATCGATGACGCCACCCGCAATCTGAGGCGCAAAGAATAAAATGTTAATCAAAATACCGAGCACTAACCCGATCAACACCTCGTACAACACCTGTAAAATATAGGCTTGACCGAGATCGAGCGGCTCTGTCACCGTGAACATCGCATAGTACGCTAAAAAGGCACTGAACGCGACGCGATGCATGACCGGCAGTTGCCGGGATGAAAATAACGGGACGCTCACGAAAAAGCCGGAAAGACGGGCAAACGTCAATCCATAGAGACTGATGAAATCGACCGCGTTCATTTCGAGGCGACCTCGACCATCAGTTCAAAAATCAAACGGGTGAACCCTTCAATCTGTTGCAGCATCCAAGGCCCAAAGACGACGAGTCCGATAAAGACCGAGACAATCTTTGGGACGAACGATAGCGTCTGCTCTTGAATTTGTGTCGTCGCCTGTAAAATCGAAATGACGAGACCGACGACGAGCGAGATCAATAAGAGCGGCATCGAGATTTTCAATAACGTCCACACACTCTCCGTCGCCAAATAAATGATCATTTCCTGCGTCATATTCGTTCCTCCTACATACTTCTAAGCAAGGACTCCACAATCAAGTGCCATCCATCCACCAACACAAACAGTAACAATTTGAACGGCAATGCGATCATGACCGGCGGAAGCATCATCATCCCCATTGACATGAGGACACTCGCCACGACCATATCGATAATCAAAAATGGCAAGAAGATCATGAATCCGATTTGGAACGCCGTTTTTAACTCGCTAATCGCATAGGCCGGGACCATCGCGAGCAGCGGGACATCTTCGACCGACTCAGGTTGCTCATAGTTCCCATATTTAATAAATAATTGCAAATCCTCTTGGCGCGTATATTGGGCCATGAACCGCTTCATCGTATTCCCCGCCTCTTCGAACGCCTCGTCTTGGCTGATTTCGTCGTCCATATATGGCGACAACGCCTGATCATTCAACTCCGATAGTACAGGCGACATGACGAACAACGTGATGAACAGGGCGAGCCCGATAATCAGCTGGTTCGGTGGCGTCTGCTGCGTCCCGAGTGCCGGGCGGATGAACGAAAGCACGACGACGACCCGTGTGAAACAAGTCATCAAGATTAAAAACGATGGCGCGAGCGTGAGCAAGGTGAGCACGACCAACAATTTGATCGAGGTCGATGTACTGTCTGGCGTCTCCAAGTTGATTAATTGTTCAATCGTCGTCATCGTTTCTTCCTCACTTCTTCAATCTGGGCCAACTGTTGTTTAAACGTGTCGAGGAAAGCCGACGAGTTCGACTGGTTCAAGGTCGGGGCATCGAGCGCCGCCTCGTCCATCGCTTCGGCATCAATCCGGTCAAGCAATTGAATTGAGTCGCCGACACCGAGCACGTACACTTGTTCACCGAGCTTGACGAGTTGCACCGAACGGTCTTTGCCGAGCGGGACACCACCGAGATGGGTCAAATGCTGAGCCGACTTCACGCCTTGTGTCCGTGCGTTCAACCATCGCACGAGGACGAGGAACCCACCGATGACGACGACCAGGCTCAAGATGAGCTTGATGGCCGTGCCGACCGATGAGACGGCCGATGTGACCGGTTCCTCTTTCGTGTCTGGTTGTTGCTGTTCGAACTGTTGGTCGACGGTGGCGGCCTCGACCGTGGCCGGGACGAATAACCCAGCCACGAGAAGGATAATCAACCACCACTTGTTCATTGTGCGACCGTTTTTGAGACTGCCTCGACGACGCGTTCAGCGTTGAACGGTTTGACGATAAAGTCTTTTGCTCCTGCTTGAATCGCATCGATGACCATCGCTTGTTGTCCCATCGCCGAACACATGATTACTTTCGCGTTCGAATCGAACCCGCGGATTTCCTTCAAGGCTGCCAAGCCGTCCATTTCTGGCATCGTGATGTCGAGCGTGACGAGATCGGGCATGAGCTCACGATATTTCGCGACTGCATCGACACCGTTCTCCGCTTCTCCGACGACTTCAAATCCATTCTTTGTCAAGATATCCTTAATCATCATGCGCATGAACGCCGCATCATCTACCACTAAAATTTTTGCACTCATTGTTCTTCCTCCTTAAACGATGCCAATCCGCTCGTGCGGTTGGATAATTTCTGTTACACGGACGCCGAAGTTCTCTTCGATGACGACGACTTCGCCGCGGGCGATCCGTTGTTGGTTCACATAAATATCGACCGGCTCACCGGCCAACTTGTCGAGTTCGATAATCGAACCTTGTGACAGCTCAAGCACTTCTCGGACCGAACGTTTCGTCCGTCCGAGTTCGACCGTCACGTTGAGCGGCACGTCATACAACAATCCCAGATTCGCTGGAATCGAGTCGTTCGTCGCCGGTGCGTGGAGCGGCATGAACTCGGCCTGGCTGACCGCGACTTCCGGTACCGACTTCGCTGCCGGACGAACCGGTTGTTGGGCGGCGGGAGCCGGTGCCTTCGGCGCTTCCTGCTTCGGCGCGGCCGGGGCAGCTGCCGGAGCTGGTGCGACAGGGGCTGGCGATGTGGCGGCCATCAGTTCGTTGACAAGTTGTTTCCCGAACTGGACCGGGGCGATTTGAACGATTTTCGAATCGATTAACGTACCGACCTTCAAGTTGAACTCGATTAAGACCATTGTCTCCCAAAGCTCGAGGCGGTCGATAATCGTCTGGTTCTTCGTCGCATCGAACACTTCGACGAGCGGTGGTGAAATATCAATCTTTTTCGAGAATACGGTCGACAATGATGTCGCTGCCGCACCCATCATTTGGTTCATCGCTTCTTGCACGGCCGAGAGTCGAATTTCATCGAGTCCTTCCGGATCGACGCCAATCCCAGTTCCACCGAGCATCAAGTCTGAGATGATGGCGGCGTCTTCACGTGTCAATACGAGCACGTTCTCGCCTTTCAAGCCTTCCGTATAGCCGACTCGAAGTGCCACGTGCGGCGTCGGATAACGCTCACGGAGCGCATCGATTGTGACCTCACTGACGATTGGAGTCGTGATTTCTACTTTTTGTTGCAGTAACGTCGATAGCGCCGTCGCCGAGTTACCGAACGAAATATTCCCGATTTCCCCTAAGGCGTCGCTTTCCATCGAATCAAGATGTTCTTCAGGATTCGCCTCCGGTTTTGACGACTCGCTCGTCCCGCGCAATAACGCGTCTATTTCATCTTGTGACAACATCTCACTCATTGCTCTTCCTCCTTCACCCGGTGGAGCACTTGGACCGCCATCCGCTTCCCGCTCACACCGACTTGCCCTCTGAACACTTTATTTTCCCCTACCATGATCGATAACGGGTCTTTCACCAATTGATCGAGGGTCAAACAGTCCCCGACCTCTAAATGCAACAAGTCACCGAACGTGATCGTCGTCTCCCCGAGCAGGGACACGACCTCGACCGACGAGTTCATCAACTGGGCTTTGAGCGGTTCTTTGCTGTTCCCGCTCGCATTACGGCGATTGGCCTCTTGCATCCAGTAATGACTCGATAGTTTCGATAACACCGGCTCAATCGTCACGAACGGTAAGCAGACGTTGATTGTCCCGCTCACTTCGCCAATGGTGACACCGATCGAGACGAGGACGACCGTCTCGTTTGGCGAGACGAGTTGGAGGAACTGGGGATTGACCTCGACCGCTGTCATCTCTGACTTGATCTCGGCAATCGATTCCCAGGCGTCTCCGTATCCTGCAAACGCTCGTTTATATAATTGCGTCAAGATGCGCATCTCGATTTCCGTGAAGCTCTCGACTTTTTCAATCTCGACCCCGGGACCGCCGAGTAGGCGATCGAGCATCGCGTACGAAATGTTCGGATTCACTTCGATGATGAAACGGCCGTTGAGCGGCGGCGCTTCAATCAAGTTGATCATCGTCATGCTCGGAATGGAATGAATGAATTCGTCATAAGGAAGCTGCTCGACCGAGTTGACCGTGAACTGGACGTATGTCCGGAGCTGGGCCGAGAAGAACGTGGTCAGCATCCGTGTGAAATGCTCATGAATCCGGGTCAAGCTTCGGATTTGGTCTTTCGAGAAGCGGACCGCCCGTTTAAAGTCATACTGCCGGACTTTCCGCTCTTCTTCCTGGGCCAAAAAGGAGTCGGCTTCGACGTCGCCACTGCTTAACGCCGATAGCAAGGCATCAATTTCTTGTTGAGATAAGACTTCTCCCATGATGCCACCTCACTGTATGATTTTCTTCGTCATGTAGACTCGTTGGACCTCACCTGACTCCAACAGTCCGTTTAGTTGTTTGCGGAGCGACTGCTCAAACTTCTGCATGTCTTCTTTCGTCGTGAGCTTCGCTTTCGTCATGCCGGCCAAATCGCCGAGGATGACGTTATGCACTTGGAACTTTCGAAGTTCGAGATCTTCTTTCGTCTCCGCAGCATCCGTCACGATTGTGAACTGGACGTTGATGAAACGCTCATCTTGGATGTTCGTCGTCATATCGTCCGTCGTGAAGCTGCGTTCGGCCAATTCTTCGGCGGTGACAGGTTTCGTCTTCGCCGTCACGTTGTCACCGAACAAGTATTTATAAGTCATAAATCCGGCCCCGCCCATGACGAGCAGGACGACTAGCAGGATGAGCACCATCTTCATGGCGCCGCCTTTTTGTTTTTCTTCACTCATCTTCTTCACCTCGTATGCCTATCGTTCCAACCAGACCGACCGAGGCATAGAACGCCGTCGTCCGGTCGATGATTTGTTGTTTCGTCTCGCGGACGATATACGTCTTTCCGTTATACAAGTGAATGATCGTATCGGGCTCGGCTTTGACCGTCTCGATGAACAAGGCGTTCAGCACAAGTTCTTCACCCCGGAGCGTCGTGACGCGAATCATCAGCGTTTCAAGTTGACGAGTTCTTGGAGAATCTCGTCCGATGTTGTGATGATTCGTGTGTTCGCTTGGAAACCACGCTGCGCGACAATCATTTCTGTGAACTCTTCCGACAAGTCGACGTTCGACATCTCGAGCGCACCCGAGACGAGTTCGCCACGCCCATCTTGTCCAGGGATACCAATGTTCGGCTCACCTGAGTTTTGCGATTGAATGAAGTTGTTCGCGCCGACTTTTGACAATCCGGCGTTGTTGGCGAACGTGACGACTTGGATTTGGCCGACGACTGTCGAAGCTCCGGCGTTATCGACGTAGCTGACTTGTCCGTCTTTCCCGATTGAGAGCGACTTCGCACCGGCAGGGATGTTGATTCGGTCTCCTGTCATGCTGAGGACATACGCACCGTCTCCGTTGACGAGGTCTCCTGTGTTATCTGTATAGAAGTTACCTGCCCGCGTGTATTGTGTCTGGCCGTTCACGTCCAAGGCGAAGAATCCTTCTCCTGAGATCCCGACATCAAGCGCTCTCCCTGAGTTTTGCATGGCGCCTTGGTTATAGACGTTATCGACGGTCGCCATCGTGCCCCCGAGACCGACTTCTTTCGGATTGACCCCACCGCTGACACCGTTCGCCGCCGTCGCACTACCGACTTGTTGGCTGACGAGGTCTTTGAACGTGACCCGGCCCTTTTTATAGCCGAACGTGTTGACGTTGGCGATGTTGTTCCCGACGACGTCAAGCTTCGATTGGAAGTTCTTTAAACCACTGATTCCTGAGTACATTGCTCTTAACATGATGAATCCTCCTATGCTTGTTTGATGGAAGTGATGTTGTACACGTTGACGGACGTTCCGTCTTCAAGGTCGGCCACATAGCCGGCTTCGGTCTTCGAAATCGAGAGAACACGTCCCGAGCCTTTAATCGTCTCGGTTTCCGTTTCGTTTGTATAAGCGACCGTTTGCCCGATCATATTGCTGAACTCCGAAATCGAGGCCATTTGTCGATCGACGAGCGCGGAATCGAGTTGTTTCGAAATCGTCTGCATCTGTTCGAGTGAAGAGAACTGAGCCATCTGAGAGATGAACTCACGGTCTTCCATCGGTGACATCGGGTCTTGGTTGGCGAGTTGGGCGAGCAACAGTTTCAAGAACATGCTTTGATCGTATTGGTTCGTCGCTTTCGGCATCGATTGATCCGGTAGCGTATAGTCATTCGTCTTCGGCTGGATTGTCGTCATCGTCAGGGTCTCCTTTCGGTTGTTCATGGTGTTCCGGTTCAGGTTGGTCGAACTCATTGAAGCTCGAGTTTTTCGTCTCTAGCGCTTGTTGGGTCAAGTTGACCTCGACGCGGACGTTCGGGTTCGCGGGCTGGAGCGTCTGTTGCAACTGTCCTAGTTGTGATTGCAATAACTGCTTCGCCTCTTGGTTACTCGCAAACAGCTTGACGACGAGTTCTCCGTTCTGCCGTTCGAGTTTGACGACGAGTTCCCCTAACTGTTCCGGATAAAGACGGACCGTGAACACTTTCGACCCATCGGCCCCGCTCTTGAACGGTGCCCGGTGCAAGGCCGCTTCGATGCGGGCCTGCATGTTTTCAGGTAATGAGCCTTTCGAGGCGTACATCACCATCTCAGAATCGATATTCGGTTTCGACCACGTCATGCTTTTCGGCATCCAGTCGGTTTCTTTGATCGGCTGTTGCATCTGTGCGGGTTGCGTTTCAGTTTGTGTCATACCGGGTAAAGGTTTTGGGGTCTGTCCGAGCGTCCCTTTAAACTGCGCAACGACTTGCTGGATGATGCGCACGTTCTCCTCTACTTGATCGACCGGCACCGTTTGGACGAGTGTGTCCGTCTCTTTCTTCGTGAGCGTAAACGAGAGCGTCGGCGCTGCCGCTTGGCTTGTGATCAGTGCAGGGATTGCGTCCGGGGCCTTGGCCGTTGCAGGCTCCGGGGCGACTTGATTCAAAATTCCGATATAGGCATCCATGAACTTGCGATACGCATCGGCCGGCAACGACTTCAACCATTGCAGGCTATCCGGCTGTTGCAGCCACTGCTCTAACCGATTCGATACGTTCTCGAGCGGGAGTGATGCTTCGTCTTCCGGAACAGCCATAGCTTCAGGCGACGAGGTCGGCGTCGTTCCGAGCATGGCCGAGAGCAATTCTAAAAACTGTCCGGTCGGGGTCGCACTCGCGTCCCCGCCTTTTTGTGGTGCCCCTTGCATCGATTGGGCCAGTAAGGCGATATTCATCATCATGTCCTCCTTTCCAGTCACTGGAGCAACTGGGTGACGACGGCGGCCTGTTGGGCATCCATCCGTCCCAATATGTCGGCTTGTTGCTTCGGCGACAATTCCTTCAATAGGTTCGCCACTTGCGGACTCTCGAGTTCGTTCATGATGGCAGCAGCTTGTTTCGCTGACATCTCCTCATAGACACGAGACACGTCCGAGGTTTCTTCTTCGACCGCACTGGCCGTCGCCAATTCCGCGACGAGTCGGTCACGTTCCTGAATCAACTTCGAGACTTCTTCTTGTCTAGCCTTCACTTCGTTCGTCAACTCGGCGTTATCGGCCCGAAGCTTCTCAATCTCGGCATTCGCCACTTTCAAGCGATTCGCGGCATCAGTATCCACACCGGTCACGTTCACGTTCGTCTTCACTTTTTCTTCCGGCTCTTGTTTTGAACCGGTCTCTAGAAACGGGACCGATAACAACGGACGGTCCATCGCATAGTTCATGACGACAATCCCTCCAACGAGTAGAAAGATGGCCGGGACGAGAACGAGCGCGACCAATAGCTGTCTGCCTCGCTTCGTGTTGTCTTTTTCCATCGGTTTACTTCCCTTTCCCGTGATGAATCACTGCCAACTCATCGATGAAATGCTGTTCGATGAGCTTTGTCGCGGCCACTTCATCTTGACTGACTTTTTCATGCAACGTTACATATTTCTTTTCCTCGACGACTTTTCCGAGCAGACGTTCCTGCGACAAATGGTAGCGGTTACGCGCCTGCTGGACGACGAGTTGTTGTGTCTCGATTTGGCGTTTCAACCGTTCGCGTGTCTGTTCACGGTATTGCGACATGAGCAAATCAATGACGCCAGCTTGTTCGTCTTGACTCTTCATGAGCGACTCGTACGTCAACACGAGCCGATACAGCGTCTCCATCTCTGTCTCGAACCGCGCTTTATGTTGTCTCATCTCCGTCGCCGACTCTTCTTTCTCATGTTCTGCGATCGGCATGATGCGCTCTAACAATAATCTGTTCATCGTTCACCTCGCACGATTTGGGCCAGGCGCTCTAACGATTCCTCAAGCGGGGCCTCTTCTTCGATGGATTGCTTTAAAAACGTCAACAAGTTCGGATACTGCTCGATGGCGGTATCGATGGCAGGGTTCGTCCCTTTTTTATAAGCACCGATATTGATTAAGTCTTCGGCATCCAAATACGTGGCCAGCCAACCCCGGAACGTCTGCGCGACCTCCCGATGCATCGGCGTGGCAATTTGGTTCATGACGCGGCTGATCGACTTCAAGACGTGAATCGCCGGGAACTGTCCACGGTTCGCGAGCGAGCGGTCCATGACGAAGTGTCCGTCTAAAATCCCGCGCACCGCATCCGCAATCGGCTCGTTCATATCGTCCCCGTCGACGAGGACGGTATAGAACGCAGTAATCGATCCTGTCACGGCGGTCCCGCTTCGTTCTAACAGTTGCGGCAGCATCGCGAAGACGGAAGGCGTATACCCTTTAGACGTCGGTGGTTCCCCTGTGGCGAGTCCGATTTCACGTTGCGCCATGGCGAACCGGGTCACCGAATCCATCATGAGGACGACTTCTTTACCTTGATCGCGGAAGTATTCGGCGATGGCTGTCGCCGTATAAGCTCCTTTCAACCGCACGAGCGGCGGTTGGTCGCTCGTCGCCACGATGACGACCGAGCGGGCCATCCCTTCTGGTCCGAGTTCTTTCTCGATGAACTCTTTCACTTCCCGGCCACGCTCTCCGATCAAGGCGATGACGTTGATGTCGGCCGATGATCGTTTGGCAATCATGCCGAGCAATGTCGACTTCCCGACGCCGGAACCTGCGAACAATCCGACCCGCTGTCCTTTCCCGACTGTCAAGAGACCGTCGATGACGCGAACGCCTGTCGAGAGGACGTCTAAAATGCGGGGCCGCTCAAGTGGGTTCGGCGGCTTACGAAGCACGTCGTAACGTGCGCCAGGCGTGTCACCCTCACCGGACAACGGACGGCCGAGACCGTCGAGCACTTGGCCAATCAACTCGTCGCCGACCGGCACTTGAAGCATCCGGCCTGTCCCTTTGACCATACATCCCGGTGCGATTTGCGTCGTTTCGCCGTAAGGCATGAGGAGGACGCGTGCCTCATTGAATCCGACAACTTCGGCTTCGACGTGTTGACCGGATGGTAGCTCGATCAAACAACGTTCTCCGATAAAAGCACTCGGTCCATTCGACTCGATCATCAGACCGACGACCCGACAGACGCGTCCGACTTTTCGGACGTACTCGTCATCGGGCGAGGACACAATCGACTCGAGCACGCGGTCAATAAGCGCCATCGGCCAGGACCTCCTCGATTTTGGAACGTACGCGATCAAAGCTATAGCTCAAATCGAGCTCATCCCCGTGATGAGGGGTCTCAATCCTTACGCTCGTCTCATCCAAGCCTGCATCCGCCCGGTATTTGATGCCCGGGCCGTCTGGAATGACCCAGTCCGCTTCAAAGCGTTGGATCGAGGCGAGTCGCGTTGGATGGACGTACACCGTCAATGATTCCGCATCGAGTTGACGGAGCAACTGTTCACGGACACGATCGGCGAACAACGCCTCATCGTTTCGGACGAGTTCTGTCGTCACGCGAGCGCTGACCTCGACGGCGAGGGCGACGAGCTGTTGCTCGGCGTCCCGCCATTTCGTGTCAAACAACTGCTCGAGTTCGACGCTGACCGTGTTTAAGCGGGTCGTCAATTCCTCATACTCGGCCTTGCCGTCCCGTCTTCCTTGCTCAAAGCCTGCGTCGTAGCCTTCTTGTCTAGCCGACACGAGCACTTCTTCCCGTAAGTCGGCGAGTTCTTGTTCCATCGCCGTGCGGCGCGCTTCGAGTGTGGCTGCTTGCTCGTCTAGTTTCGCACGCGTTTGGGCCAACCGCTCCCGCTCTTCATCCTGGTGTAGCATACTCACCGGCTCGAGGAACGGCTTTGAATCAATCCGTTGCGGCTCGAGTGGTGTCGCATAGTGGCGTTTGATTACGTTAGACAACGATGTCATCTCCTCCACCGCGGCTAATCACGATTTCTCCGACGTCTTCTAGGCGACGGATGATGCCGACGATACGGCTTTGTGCCTCTTCGACGTCACGCAACCGGACAGGCCCCATGAATTCCATGTCTTCTTTGAACGTTTCGACCATTCGTTGCGACATGTTTTTGAAGATGATCTGTTTGACTTCGTCGGACGAGACTTTGAGGGCGAGCAAGAGATCGTCGTTCGCCACTTCGCGGATAATCCGCTGAATCGCCCGTGAATCGAGTGTAACGATATCCTCGAAGACGAACATCCGTTTTTTGATTTCTTCGGCCAATTCCGGGTCTTCGATTTCAAGCGCATCGAGAATCGTGCGCTCGGTCGTACGGTCGACGCCGTTGAGCACTTCGACGACCGCCTCGATGCCACCAGACTGGGCATAATCTTGCATATCCGTTTGGGACAAGTTCTTCTCGAGAATCTGTTCAATCTCATGAATCACGTCCGGGTTGAGTCGGTCCATCGTCGCGATCCGCTTGGCGACTTCCGACTGAATCTCAGGCGGGAGCTCAGACAAAATTTGTCCTGACTTGACCGGTTCGAGATGCGCCAAAATCAAGGCGATCGTTTGCGGATGCTCGTTTTGGATAAAGTTCAACAGCTGTTTCGGGTCGGCCTTGCGGGCGAACTCGAACGGTCGGACTTGAAGCGTCGAGGTGAGGCGGTGGATAAGGGCCATCGCCTTCTCTTCTCCGACCGCTTTCTCGAGCACCGTTTTCGCGAATCCGATGCCCCCTTGCGTGATATAGCTCTGCGCCATGGCGAGCTCGTGGAACTCGCCCATGATGGCTTCTTTTTGTTCGGATGATACTTTTTTCAACGCCGAAATTTGTAGCGTCAATTGCTCCATCTCTTCTTCGGACAGATGCTTGTAGACGCTTGCTGCCACTTCAGGTCCAAGCGAGATCATGAGCATGGCCGCTTTTTCTCGGTTCGGTTGTTTGGCGTAATTCACAGTACTCACTCCTCAGACATCCATGTACGGAGAAGTTTGGCGAACTCTTCAGGGTTGCTCTCTGCCAATTTCTCCAACTGTTTCTTCTTGACGGCCCCTTCGCCCCGTTCTTCGAGGTCGAGGTCCGGCACTTCGTCTTCATATGGGACTTCCCACTCGTTCGACTCGGCGACTGGTTCGCGGTTGCGCTTGCGCATCGCGAAGAACAAGAGCGCGAGCAAGACGACGGCACCGGCTGCGGCGGCATACATCCACCATTGGGTCGGTTGTTCGACCACGGCCGCTTCTTCCGTTTCTGCGAACGGACGTGAGACGACGACGACTTTCTGTTCAAGTTCCGCCTCAGTGAGTGCCTCTCCGGTCTTGGCGAGTGACGTCCGGATAATCGAGTACATCATCGTCTCGAGGTCACCCTCGAGTTGAGGGTCGATTGTCGTCGCCCCGTTCGGTGGTTCGACGATCAATTGGACGCCGAGGTCACGAATCGAGTACGGTGCGTTCTGAATCTGTTTCGTGATTCGGTTGACTTCATAATTGATGATTTCATGATTCTTTTCGCTCTCTTCTTCCCCAGTGCCCGTAGCGGCCGGGAAATTGACCGTATCGTTCTCGGCCGTCCCGGCAGCAGTTGCTGCGCCGGTTCCGCCTGTATACGCTTCAGCAATCCGCTCGGCCGAAGTGACGATGCCTTCCATGCTGTCCTCATTGACAGGTGTCACGAGGTTTTGCTCTTCAGCCGCTTGCGTCGTGTCGATATCGGCTGTGACCGAGACGAGCACGCTTCGTTCGCCGAGCAACACCGACAACATTTGTTGAATCTGTTGACGGACATCTTTCTCGACTTGGCGTTTCAAGACGAGCGGGTCGGTCGATGATCCACCGGCCGTCGTCGTCTGGTCTAAATCGTAATACGTGAAATATTGGTCCATGACCGATATGTTTTCAGGTTTCAAGTTCGGTACGCTCTTACTGATTAAATGATAGAGCCCTTTCACCGTCGCCGGCTCGAGATTCGTACCAGCTCCTAAATTTAAGACGATGGAGGCCGTCGGTTCACCTTGATCTTCGGCCAAGAAGACCGATTTCTCTGGAATCGAGATGATGACTTTCGCCTGGTTGATTCCTTCGATTTGCGTAATCAACCGTTCGAGCTCGGTCTGCATCGCGCTCCGTTCGATGACGGCCATCTCACGGTCCGTCGTTCCGAAGCCAGCGTTCTCGCTAAAGAAGCTATAATCGATTGCACCCGACTTCGGGATGCCTGCTGCCGCCAGACTGACTTTCAGTTGGTCGACTTGCTCACTCGGTACGTATACACTGACACCGTTCGAAGTCGCTTTAATCTCAGCCTTTACTCCGTCGGCCGTCAACTGTTCCGTCACCTCGCCCGCTTCTTGAGCGGACAGGTTCGTATAGAGCGGGGCCATGTTCGGGCGCGACAGCCAGACGGTCAAGAGCACCGCGACAAGAATCACGCCGACGATGACGAGACCCCAAATGATTTTTCGGTTCGTTTTCATCGTTTGAAGCGAACCGGTCAGTGAACCGAATCGTTCTTTTAACTTTTCATTCATCGCTACTCGTCATCCTCTACTTTAAACTTGCATTCGCATCATTTCTTGATAGGCCTCGACCGCTTTGTTCCGCACCTCTATGGCGAGCTGCATCGCAATCGATGACTCTTCGCTTTGAATCATGACTTGATGTAAATCGGCTTTGCCGACGGCAAGATCGGCTCGGGCCGAGCTCGTCGCTTGTTGGACGTCATTTAATGAGCGCATCGCCTCGTTCAAATACGTTCCGAACTGGGATGGCGTCTCTTTCACAGCCGGCGCGACTGTCGGTTGTGTGCCAATCAATTGAATGGGGTTAATCTGCATCCTCGATCACTCCTTATCCTTTACCAATTTCCATCGCTTTGACGAGCATCGCCTTCGTGGCGTTCATCGCGGCGATGTTCGCCTCGTACGACCGTGTCGCTCCCATCAAATCGACCATTTCTTTCAACAGGTCGACGTTTGGCATCTGGACATAGCCCCGGTCATCCGAATCAGGATGGCTCGGGTCATAGACGAGCTTGTACGGGCTCTCATCTTCCACAATCTGTGAGACTTCGACCCCGCCGCTGACAGCGGACAGCTGTTGGCGAAACGGTGCTTCCTGCATCACGGTCATCTTTCGCGTGTACGGTTGCCACTCCCCGTCAACTAACTTGCCGCGTGTCGTCTGGGCGTTCGCGATGTTCGCGGACACCGTGTCCATCCGTAACCGCTGCGACGTCAGTGCCGTCGCCGAGATATGAAAACTATCAAACATGCCCATCGTCAACGTCCTCCTCTAATGACGGTTTTGAGTCCGCCGAGCCGGCGGTTCAACTGTTCCATCACCGCTTCGTATTGAAGCTGGTTCCGTGCCAACTCGCTCATCTCGTAATCGAGATCAACGTTATTGCCGTCACTTCGCATCGCGCCTCCGGCCCGGTCCGTGATCGTCGTCGCCGAGCGCTCACTCGGACGACCGCCTGCCAGCTTGAGACGCATCTCGTTGTTCAGCGTCTGTTCAAACACGGCCTGCTTCGCCCGGAAGTTCGGGGTATCGATATTCGATAGGTTATGGCTGATGACTTTTTGATTTACGACCGAATGATTGATCGCTTGCTTCATTAATTGATAGTCGCTACCGATCCAGTTCATGCGTTTCACTCGCTTTCACTAAAAGAATGCATGTATATACCTTATTTGGAAAATCCACTATTTCATTGAAACAAATCTGTAACAGTGTTGAAAGATATTTTTATTAAAACAGGTAAATGCTGTCTTCTGTTTTTGTCGAATTTACGACGAATTCTGAAAATAATTACTTTTGCACTAAAAAAAGTCGCTCCCATTACGTCGGGAGCGACTTTGTAAGTCTAAAGTCCTAATTCGATAGACTTTCTAGTATTCGTCAGTTGAATCTAGTTTATTTCAATTCGATTTCAACTTTTGTAATTCGAACAAGAAGTTGTCATTCAGTATCTTAATATACGTTCCTTTCATACCGAGAGAACGTGACTCGATGACACCCGCACTTTCCAATTTACGGAGTGCGTTAACGATGACCGAACGAGTGATTCCCACACGGTCGGCAATTTTGGAAGCAACTAGTAAACCTTCGTTGCCACCAAGCTCTTCGAAGATGTGCTCGATCGCTTCAAGCTCAGAATACGAGAGCGAGTTGATCGCCATTTGGACGACCGCTTTTTTACGGGCTGACGCCTCCGCTTCGGCCGCTTTCTCACGAAGAATCTCCATCCCTACGACGGTCGCGCTATATTCGGCCAAGACGAGGTCATCTTCCGTGAACTCGTTGTTGAGCCGACCGAGCACGAGTGTACCGAGACGCTCGCCACCACCGATGATTGGAACGATCGTCGTCATCGAGTCGAGGAACAACTCACGGTTCTCGACCGGGAACGCCGTATACTCACTGTCGATGCCGATATTTTCCGTCGTCTCTTTGACGTTGAACAAGTTTGAGGCGTATGGCTCCGGGAATTGACGGTCGACCAAGAACGCCTTCATGCGTTCGTTCTCGATTTGTTGTTTGATGGCAAAGCCGAGCAAACGGCCCCGACGACTGACGATGAACGTGTTTGCTTCGAGTACTTCGCGCATCTTATCCGCCATTTCTTTAAAGTCTACGTGCGCGCTTGCCTCTTGTTGAAGCATCGTGTTCAATTGGCGTGTTTTGTCTAGTAAGTTCATAATTCTTATTTTCCTCCCTGTATGTGCATACAGAATCTTATAGTATAAATTGGCTAAGGTCTCGATCTTCCGCAATCGAGCCGACTTTCTCTTTCACATAGGCCGGTGTGATTTGAACATGCGTTTGTGGCATGTCGGCCGCCTCGAACGACAAGTCCTCGAGGACGCGCTCCATAATCGTATACAGACGGCGGGCCCCGATGTCATCCGTCTCTCGGTTGACGTGCGTCGCGATGCGCGCAATCTCTTCGATGGCTGGATGCGTGAACTCGACGCTAATCTCCTCTGACTCGAGGAGTGCCGTGTACTGCTTGATGAGCGCCTGGGACGGCTCCGTCAAAATCTTGACGAAGTCCTCTTCGGTCAGGCTGCTCAGTTCAACGCGAATCGGGAAACGTCCTTGGAGCTCAGGAATCAAGTCGGACGGCTTCGCCATATGGAATGCTCCGGCGGCGATAAAGAGCACGTGGTCCGTCTTGACCGGTCCATACTTCGTGACGACGGTCGATCCTTCGACGATTGGCAAGATGTCACGTTGGACGCCCTCTCGTGAGACGCCGGCATGATCTTGCGACTTCGTCGCAATCTTGTCGATCTCATCGACGAAGATGATACCCATCTGCTCACTACGGCGCACGGCCTCGTCATGAACTTCGTTCATATCGAGCAAACTCTCTGCTTCCTCGGCGACGATGAGCGGACGTGCTTCGCGGACCGGCAACTTGCGTTTCTTCCGTTTCTTCGGCACGATTTGACCGAGCATGTCCTGCAAGTTCGATAAACCTTCCATGCCTTGCCCTTGGAACAAGTCGACGGTCTGCTTTTCTTCGAGATTGACCTCGATTAATCGTTCTTCGAGTTCACCGAGCTCGAGCAAGCGACGCAACTGTGCGCGGTCGGACGACTGCGTGTTAGTCGGCTCTTCGGTCTTTTGAGCTTGGCCGCCGAACAACGCCTCGAACGGGTTCGATGCGGTCGGTTCGACTTTGGCCTTGCCTTGCAAAGCGTCAAGGATGCGTTCCGTCGCAGCGACTTCCGCTTGCTCTTTCACGCCTTCTTTCTTCTCTTCCTTCACGAGACGGACCGACGCCTCGACAAGGTCACGGACCATCGATTCGACATCGCGGCCGACGTAGCCGACTTCAGTGAATTTCGTAGCCTCGACTTTGACGAACGGCGCGCCAACGAGTTTGGCCAAGCGGCGTGCGATTTCCGTCTTCCCGACACCGGTCGGGCCGATCATCAAGATGTTCTTCGGTGTCACTTCATCACGCAGGTCGGCACTCAATTTTTGGCGACGATAACGGTTGCGGAGTGCGATCGCGACGGCGCGCTTGGCATCCTTTTGTCCGATGACGAAGCGGTCTAGTTCCGCTACGATTTGGCGTGGTGTCAGTTCACGTTTCATTCAGAATCGCCTCCGATCGTTTCTACGATGACTTGGTCGTTTGTATAGACGCACAACTCTCCGGCAATCTCGAGAGCGGCGCGGGCTATGTCTTCCGCTGATTTCTCAGGCGAATGGCGTACGAGGGCGCGCCCGGCAGCGAGCGCATAGTTCCCGCCCGAACCAATCGCTAAAATGCCATCATCCGGTTCGATCACTTCGCCGTTCCCAGACACGAGCAGTAGGTGCTCACGGTCCATGACGATCAAAAGCGCTTCGAGTTGACGGAGCATCTTATCCCCGCGCCACTCTTTAGCCAGCTCGACGGCCGCACGCGGCAAGTTCCCGTTGTACATCTCTAGCTTCGATTCAAACTTCTCGAAGAGCGTGAATGCGTCGGCCACGCTTCCGGCGAACCCGGCGACGACCTTACCGCCGTAGAGACGTCGTACTTTTTTGGCCTTGTTTTTCATGATGACGGCGTTTCCGAACGTGACTTGTCCATCCCCGCTCATGGCACCCTGCCCGTTGTGGCGGACTGCGAAAATCGTGGTTGCGTGAAACATCTGATGACCTCCTACTTTCTCGGATGTGTGGCTTGATAGACCGCTCGCAAGCGCTCCGTCGAGACGTGAGTGTAACGACCCGTCGTCGAGAGTGACTCGTGACCGAGCAACTCTTGGACGGCACGGAGGTCAGCCCCGCGCTCGAGCAGGTCCGTCGCAAAACTATGACGGAGCGAGTGAGGCGTCAACGGCTTATGCAGGCCGCCTTGCTTCCTCAGACGCTTCATGACGTAGCGAATTTGGTCTGTTGTCACTCGATTCCCTTTTTGACTGAGGAATAATGCCGTTTCTTGGGGGGAAGCGCATGTTTGGCGCACGTCGAGGTAACGATCGAGCGCCGCGATGGCGAACTGTCCGATTGGGATGTAGCGTTCTTTCTTCCCTTTCCCGACGACATGCACGAAGGCGAGGTCGGCATCGTAGGACGACACGTCCATCCCGCACAACTCAGCGACGCGCATGCCCGTCCCGTACAACATCTCGACGATGGCGACGTCACGGGCCCGCAGGAACGGATCATCTTGTCCGTCCGCGGTCGCGATGAGCTGTTCGACTTCGCTAGGCACGGCGAACGTCGGCAGCGTCTTGCGCCGTTTCGGAGACGTTAGTCCGTGGAACAGAGGCTCGACACCCGTCTCACGTGCCACAAATTTCCCGAATTGCTTGAGGCACGATACTTTTTGGGCGACCGTCGTCGTGGCGCTGTCGGTCTCATAAAGGGCATATAAATAACGCCGCGCCGACTGCACATCATACGGATTTTGATGTGTCGATTGGCAATAAGCGGCGTACTGGTCGAGCGTCTGCTCGTAAGAGCGTTTCGTGTGAGGAGACAGCCGGCGTTCGACTTGGCAATAGCGCAAAAATGACTGTTGATCGTCACCGAATCCCATTCTCTCGCCCCCTCGTTTTCAACTTAAAAACGCATGTTCTCGTCAAATCGAAATTAGCATAGCATACCCCGTCAGAGGTGACAATAGATAGCCCCTCAATAATCTGAAAATTTTCAAAGTGTTGTACAAATTACACAATTGAAATTTAAATTCACAAAAAAGGAGCCAAAAAATGGCTCCTTTCCCTTAAATCTCTTTATATTGCTGAATCGTTTCAAGGGCACGGTTCGCGTAACGTTCGTACCGTTCTTGTTTCTTCATCTTCTGCGGTGCATCCTCGAGCGACGGCACGAGACCGAAGTTTGCGTTCATCGGTTGGAAGTGCTTGCCGTCCGTCGTCGTGATATAGTGCGCCATCGAACCGAGCATCGTCTCGCGTGGCAAGACGACGAGGTCTTCACCGGCAATCAGTTTCGCTGCGTTAATCCCAGCGAGAAGTCCTGACGCCGCCGATTCGACGTACCCTTCCACACCGGTCATCTGCCCGGCGAAGAACAACGTGTCGCGTGTCCGCGCCTGATACGTCGGTTTCAACAGGCTCGGTGAGTTGATGAACGTGTTCCGGTGCATGACACCGTAGCGCACGATCTCCGCGTTCTCGAGACCCGGGATGAGTTGAAGGATCCGTTTCTGTTCCCCCCATTTGAGGTGGGTTTGAAAACCGACCAAGTTGAACAGCGTGCCGGCCGAGTTATCTTGCCGTAACTGCACGACCGCGTGCGGACGTTTGCCCGTCTTCGGATCTTCGAGGCCGACGGGTTTCATCGGTCCGAACAAGAGCGTCTTCTTGCCGCGTTGGGCAAGAACTTCAAACGGCATGCAGCCTTCGAAGTAAATCTCTTTCTCGAACTCTTTGAGCGGGACGACCTCTGCTTTGACGAGCTCGTCGTAGAACAAGTCGAACTCTTCTTCCGTCATCGGACAGTTGAGGTACGCCGCCTCACCTTTGTCGTAACGTGATTTCAAGTATACCTTGTCCCGGTCAATCGTCTCGCCGTCCAAAATCGGCGCCGCGGCGTCGTAGAAGTAAAGGTAATCTTCACCTGTGAACGCTTTGAGCGAAGCCGAGAGGTCCGGTGACGTGAGTGGACCGGTCGCCATGATGACGATCCCGTCCGGAATCGCCGTGATCTCTTCGTTGTGCACGGTCACGTTCGGATGGTTCTTCAACGTGTCCGTCACGAATCCGGCGAAGTCATGACGGTCGACGGCGAGAGCGCCGCCGGCCGGTACACTTGCCGTGTCGGCCGCTTTCAAGATGAGCGAGTCGAGCGTGCGCATCTCTTCTTTCAAGACGCCGACCGCGTTTTGTAGCCCGTTCGCTCGAAGCGAGTTCGAGCAGACCAGTTCAGCGAATTGGTCCGTATGGTGTGCCGGTGTTTTTCGGACCGGTCTCATTTCATACAAATCGACTTGAATTCCGCGTTTCGCGAGTTGCCAAGCCGCCTCGGAGCCGGCGAGGCCCGCTCCGATCACAGTTACACGTTGCTGCAAAGTTAATCCTCCTCTAACTGATGTACCTCGGCATGGGTACAGTTCGTACATTGATATTTCACACCGTCTTTAATTTTTTTCTCGACCATCATCTTACCACATTCCGGACACGGTTTCGCGACCGGCTTGTCCCATGAGACGAACTCACAGTCTGGATAGTTCGAGCAACCGTAGAACAGACGACCCTTCTTACTGCGTCGTTCGACGACTTGTCCGTCTTTGCAGCTCGGACATGGGACGCCGATTTCGACTTGTACCGGTTTCGTGTTCGTACAGTTCGGGAAGTTCGAGCATGCCATGAATTTCCCGTAACGGCCCATCTTGAT
Organism: Exiguobacterium sp. s157; assembly: GCF_018618205.1. NCBI lineage: Bacteria > Bacillati > Bacillota > Bacilli > Caryophanales > Exiguobacterium > Exiguobacterium sp. s157. Next base: position 469,660 of record NZ_JACSLQ010000001.1, on the reverse strand, counting down.
GACCATCGGCGAACCGCACACTTCGCAGTCGATGCCGGCCGGTTCATCTTTCACTTCGATTTTCTCAATCTCTGACTCGGCTCGTTTCAGACGTTTCTCGAAACTGCGATAGATTGGAGCGACGACTTCCGTCCATTCGACTTCCTCGTTCTCAATCGAGTCGAGGAGCGTCTCCATGTCGGCCGTGAACTGGACGGTGATAAAGTCGTTGAAGTACTCATCGATCATCTCGATGACGAGTTCGCCAAGTTCTGTCGGGACGAACTTCTTCTCTTCAAGGACGACATATCCGCGTTTTTGAATCGTATCGAGCGTCGGTGCATACGTCGACGGACGACCGATTCCGAGTTCTTCCATCGCCCGAACGAGACGCGCCTCACTGTAACGTGGCGGCGGCTGTGTGAAGTGCTGCTTCGGTTCGATTGTCTCGAACTTGACGAGGTCATCCACTTCGAGCGGTGGGAGCAACCCTTCTTTCTCCGGGTTCGTGTCTTCGATATCTTCATCTTTCGATTCGATATACACTTTCATGAAACCAGGGAATTTGACGGTCGACCCGTTGGCACGGAAAATCATGCCGTTCGACTCGACGTCGATTTTCACCGTGTCGAGGATGGCCGGCGCCATTTGGCTCGCGACGAGGCGCTCCCAAATCAACTTGTACAAGCGGAGCTGGTCACGCGACAAGTACGCTTTCACCGAGGCCGGGTCGCGTAACGCCGAAGTCGGACGAATCGCTTCGTGTGCGTCCTGGGCGTTCGCGGCTTTCTTCTCTTTTTGCTTCTGCAACGCGACGTACTCTTCTCCGAATGTGGATTCGATATACTCTTTCGCTTCCGCTTTCGCCAAATCTGAGATACGCGTCGAGTCGGTACGCATATACGTGATCAAACCGACGGTGCCTTCTTTCTTCCCGAGGTCGATCCCTTCGTATAGCTGTTGCGCGAGCATCATCGTCTTCTTGGCACGGAAGTTCAATTTACGAGCCGCATCTTGCTGGAGCGAGCTCGTCGTGAACGGGAGCGACGCGTTGCGCTTCCGCTCTTTCTTCGTGACGTCGATGACTTTGAATGAGTCGTCAATCGCTTTGAGCACCGCGTCGGCATCTGCCTCGCTCTTGAGCTCCATTTTTTTCCCGTCTTTACCATAAAACGAAGTCTCGAACGATTCGCCTTCATGGTTGAGGGTGAGTTTGATGGTCCAATACTCTTCTGGGTCGAAGGCATTGATCTCCCGCTCCCGGTCGATAATCATTTTAACGGCCACGGATTGAACGCGTCCGGCCGATAATCCTTTTTTGACTTTCTTCCATAGTAATGGGCTCATCCCGTATCCGACGAGACGGTCCAAAATTCGACGCGCCTGCTGGGCGTCGACGAGGTCATGGTTGATTTTACGCGGGTGTTTGAACGACTCTTTAATCGCATCTTTCGTGATCTCGTTAAAGACGACGCGACATTCCGTCGTTTCGTCGACACCGAGGGCACGTGCTAAATGCCAAGCAATCGCTTCCCCTTCGCGATCCGGGTCAGCCGCGAGAAAGATTTTCGTCGCTTTTTTGGCTGCCGTCTTCAATTCTTTCAAAACTGGGCCTTTGCCACGGATCGTGATGTACTTCGGTTCGAAGTCATGTTCCACGTCGACACCGAGTTGACTCTTCGGTAAATCGATGACGTGACCCATAGATGCCTTGACCGTGTAATTCGATCCTAAATAACGTTTAATTGTTTTCGCTTTCGCGGGTGATTCGACGATCACCAAGTATTTTGCCATACATCTGCTCCCCTTTTAGAGGTCATTTAAATCCCTACCATAATATTCATGTTGTCGATGGTTTGTCAACGTCCAATCCTTGAACATGTTAGAATTTGATCGGCAGTCGTCAATGGAATCGCCCCGTCTTCAATCAATTGATTCGGACCGGCCGCGAGCGGATCGAGCGGGCTACCAGGCACCGCGAATACCGTCTTTCCTTGCTCGAGGGCATGTCCGACCGTATTCATCGTCCCGCTCTTTTGACGGGCCTGGATGACGACGAGACGATCGGCAAGTCCGCTGACGAGACGATTTCGTTCTAAAAATTGAAATTTTTTGACAGGTGTTTCCGGTGTGTATTCCGTGAGGAGTAACCCGTGTCGCGAAATCCGCTCGAACAAGGGCAAATGGATCTGTGGATACAAGTGCGAAAAGCCCGCTCCGAGGATGGCGATGGTCGGCCGGTCATGTTCGAGCGACAGCTCATGGACGAGACCGTCGATGCCGAGCGCCCCACCCGAGATGGAGACAGTTTCTTCTATTAAAGGACGGAAATGTTCGACGAGTCGACGGCTGATACGATTCAATTCACGGCTTCCGACCAATGCGGTCGTTTGTTGATGTAGTACCTCTAAATCACCTCGATAAAACAAACAATATGGCGGATTCGGGATATGGAGCAGCGCGGACGGGAACAATTCATCCTCCCACGTCAAAAAACGGTCGTACGTGACCGTGGAACGAAGCGCCCGTTCTGCTTTGCTTCGGACGCTCGGATGGAACTGCTGCATGTTCATATGCGCGTGCGACAAGTAATGATGGACGAACTCGACCGGCAACCGTTCGGCTGCGAATCGAGCGATTGTTTGATTCATCACAATCACCTCTAAAAAAATGAGGGATGCCGCGCATCCCTCATTCCGAATGGTTTACGTTGTCGGTTGACCCGTCACGCAAGCTTCATACAAACCTTGTTGTTTCAACACCCGGATGAGCGTCTCTCCGATGACGGCAGGCGTCTCGGCGACTTCAATCCCGTTGGCGTTCAACGTCTTAATTTTCTCAGCAGCTGTACCTTTTCCGCCTGAGATGATGGCGCCGGCATGGCCCATCCGCTTGCCTTCAGGGGCTGTTTGTCCACCGATGAAACCGATGACCGGTTTCGTCATGTTCGCTTTCACCCATTCAGCAGCTTCTTCTTCAGCCGTTCCACCGATTTCACCGATCATGATGACCGCTTTCGTGTCCTCGTCTTCATTGAACGCTTGGAGCGTGTCGATGAAGTTCGTTCCGTTGACCGGGTCTCCACCAATCCCGACAGCTGTCGATTGTCCGATTCCGGCAGTCGTCAACTGATGGACCGCTTCGTATGTGAGCGTCCCTGAGCGCGAGACGATGCCGACGTGCCCTTTCGTGTGGATATAGCCTGGCATGATGCCAAGTTTCGCTTCCCCTGGCGTGATGATCCCCGGGCAGTTCGGTCCGATGAGACGGGCCGGTTTGTCCTCGAGGTAACGCTTCACTTGAATCATGTCGATGACCGGGATACCTTCTGTGATACAGATGATCAACTCGATGCCGCTATCGGCCGCTTCCATAATCGAATCGGCTGCGAACGCAGGTGGCACGTAGATGATTGACGCGTTCGCGCCAGTCGCTTCGACTGCCTCGGATACGGTGTTGAAGACCGGTACGCCGTCAAGGACGGTCGTGCCACCTTTACCAGGTGTCACCCCTCCGACCAATTTCGTGTTATATGCCAGCATCTGTTCGCCGTGGAACAGACCTTGTTTCCCCGTGATCCCTTGAATGATCACTTTTGTATCTTGATTCGCCCAAATACTCATGTCGTTTCCCCCTTATCGAACGAGTGCCGCGATTTTTTCTGCACCGTCAGCCATCGAGCTCGCCGAAGTGATCGCAAGTCCAGATTCATCGAGAATGCGTCGTCCCGCATCCACGTTCGTGCCTTCTAACCGGACGACGAGTGGCAAATCGAGACCGATTTCTTTCGTCGCCGCGACGATACCTTCAGCAATGATGTCACACTTCATGATGCCACCAAAGATGTTAACGAAGATTCCTTTGACTTGGTCGTCTGACAAAATCAATTTGAACGCTTCCGTTACTTTTTCTTTCGTTGCACCGCCGCCTACATCAAGGAAGTTAGCGGGTTCGGCGCCGTAATGCTTGATGATATCCATCGTCGCCATCGCCAAGCCAGCCCCGTTAACGAGGCAACCGATGTTGCCGTCGAGCGCGATATAGCTAAGATCGTGTTTTGACGCCTCGACTTCACGCGGATCTTCTTCTGTCGTGTCGCGAAGGTCGACGATGTCTTTATGACGATAAAGCGCGTTGCTGTCGAAGTTGAGCTTCGCATCGAGTGCGATGACGTTGCCGTCTTTCGTCGTGACGAGCGGGTTGATTTCCGCGATCGTGCAATCTGTCTCGACGTACACTTTATACAATTTCATGACCATGTCGCTGAATTTGTTGACGAGTTTGGTCGGCACTTCCATCTTGAACGCGAGACGGCGTGCTTGGAACGAACGGAGTCCGACGACTGGGTCGACGACTTCTTTATGAATCTTTTCAGGTGTATGTTCAGCGACTTCCTCGATGTCCATACCGCCTTCTGATGAACCCATGATGACAATTCGGCCGATCGAACGGTCAAGCACAAGTCCTAAGTAAAATTCTTGGTCAATGGCAGAGCCTTCTTCAATGTAAAGGCGTTGCACGACTTTTCCTTCTGGTCCAGTCTGATGCGTGACGAGCGTCTTGCCGAGAATCTCTGACGCGTACTGTTTGACTTCTTCATCTGACTTCGCAAGTTTGACACCGCCGGCTTTACCGCGGCCTCCTGCGTGAATCTGAGCTTTGACAACTTTTAGTTCACCGTCTAGCTTGGCGGCGGCTGAGACTGCTTCTTCAACCGTGAACGCTGGATAGCCCGTAGGTACGGCCACTCCAAACGCCCGAAGCAATTCTTTCGCCTGATACTCATGGATATTCATTTCGTTTCCCCCTTAGTCCCCTTTAATATCGGCACGTCTATTGTAACGAAAAACTGAAAGCGCTGTCTATCGTTCTTGCTTTAAGTTTTCATCTTTTTTTCACATCTACCCCTAGACATCCTCGATTTTTCCTTGTTCCATCTGATAAAGAAACACGAAAAGCTCGGCGATGACCTGGTACAGGTCGTCTGGAATCTGCTCTTCAATCTGTAGCGCGGACAAGAGTGACAGTAAGGCCGGGTCCTCATGAATCGGCACACCGTTCGCTTGCGCGAGCGCGAGCATGCGCTCGGCGACGAGTCCGCCCCCTTTGGCGACGACGCGCGGTGACTCCATCGATTGCTCATAGGACAAGGCGATGGCTTGTTTGCGATCGGTCATACGCGTTGGTCCACCTTTCCGAGTGGGGCGAACGTGTCCGGCACCGTTTCACGCTTTGCTTCGAACGAGAAGCGGGACAGCTCATAGCCGCTCGCTTCGAGTGCCCGACCGAGCAACGGCTCGTAGGCGTTGACGAACGGACTCAAGTCATGTTGCTCGTTGAACACTTTAACCGACACGTGCCGCTTCTGGACGAGCAAATCGATGCCCGTCTCTCCATACTTCGGGGTCTCGAGGAATAGAACGATACGGGCGTGGTCGGAGTCGATGACCTCGCCTTTCGGCGCCTCGAGACGGAACCGCACTTGTTCAAACGGCCCTAAATGCGGTATGTGAAATGCTTGAACGACGAACGGCGGGGTCTGCACGGCGTTGAACGTCTCCTGGGCCCGGACGAACTGTTCGAACTTCGGGTCGCCTTTCGCTTTGAACAGCTCGCCAACGAGTTGCTTCACGTCAGCACCGGCCCCGCTCTCGAGCAGCTGCCGGCCTTGCGCCTGGAGCGGCTCGGGCGTAGCGAGTGGTTGGCGAGCCAGGCGCCCGAGCTCGCTGCCGAGCTGGGCGAGCGGTGACCGTTGGGCCTGCTGCGCCTCGATTTGTTGCGGCACGACCTTCAAGACGAGTTTCGGTTCGAGCTCGGTGACGACCATCTTGTACGTCACGTTCTCTTTGACGTCGGCGTTCACCCCGACCCGGAACATGCCTTGCGGCAGCTGCATGACCGCCTCGCCTCCCGGCAACAGTTGGAGCACCCGGCCGACGACCGTATTGCCGACGAGCAGTTGCCGTGAATTTTGTTCGGTGACCTTGAACGGCAGGACGCCTTGGTGATCGATGCGCATCGTTTCCCCTCCTACATCTGTTTAATCGGTGCGAACGACTTCCGGTGAATCGGTGTGATGCCGTGTTCCGCGAGGCCGGTCAAATGGTCTTTCGTGCCATAACCCGCATTCCGTTCGAACCCGTACCCGGGATAGAGAATAGCGTAATCCTCCATCATGTTGTCGCGCACGACTTTGGCGACGACGCTCGCCGCCGCAATCGAGACACTCCGGGCATCCCCTTTGATGAGCGACTGCTGCGGGATGTCGAGATCGAGGCGCATCGCGTCAATCAACAGCGCATCGACCGTTCCGAGCTGCCGGACCGCTTCCACCATCGCCAGTTTCGTCGCCTCATAAATATTGACCTGGTCGATCACGTCAGCGTCGACGATGCCGACACCGACCGATGCCTCGTCCATGAGGATGCGGTATGCCAGTTCCCGCGCCCGTTTCGACATCTTTTTCGAATCGTTCAGGCCGGGATGATAAAACCCTTCGGGCAAGATGACAGCCGCCGCGACGACTGGTCCCGCGAGCGGCCCTCGACCGACCTCGTCGACGCCGCCGATGAGACGGAACCCTTGGGCCTTCCAATCGTCTTCGAACGCCTTACGGGCCGTATAGTCGGCACGGAGGGCATGTTCTTGTGCGAACTGTCGCTCCCGTTGCCGGATGAGCGTCTGGACACCCGTCCGCGGGTCGTCTTTCAACTCGGCCCGTACCTGCTCCCACTCTTCATATCGGACCGTCTGTAGCCGTTGTTTAATCGCTTGAATCGTCATTCCGTTCCTCCTATTCAAAAAAGCCCTGTTTGCACAGGACTTCACGCCATGTCATGGTCGGCCGGCGTCTCGAGGGAGACGCGTCCGATTTTCTCATGACGCAGTTCGTTCAATAGTAATTCGCTCGCTTTCTCGAAATCGACGTAACCGCCGCTGACGAGTCCACGTTTCTTCCCGATCAATTCGAGCAGTTCGACGGCATCTTCCGGCAGTTGATCGATTTTGAATCGCTCTTTCAACTGGTCCGGATAGCGGGCCGACAGTTCGCGGGCCGTATAGAGCGCGATATCATCAAGGTTCAAGATATCATCCTTGATGGCACCGGTCGCCGCCAAGCGATAGCCGACCATCTGGTCCTCGAACTTCGGCCAAAGAATCCCTGGCGTATCGAGCAATTCCATCTCGCCGCCTTTCATCTTGATCCATTGCTGACGCTTCGTGACACCCGGACGGTCGCCGGTGACAGCGATGTTACGTCCGGCGAGACGGTTGATGAGCGTCGACTTGCCGACGTTCGGGATGCCGATGATGAGCGCGCGGATCGGGCCGGGGTTCCGGCCTTTCTCACGCATGCGGTCATGCTTCTCTTGCATGAGCTTCTCGGCGCCCGACATGAGCTGTTTCAAGCCTTTGCTATGTTTCGCGTCGACGGCGACGACCTCGATGTCATCGCGCTTCAAGGCGCGGAGCCAGGCGTCAGTGACGACCGGATCGGCCATATCGGCTTTATTCAAGACGATGAGACGCGGTTTGCCTTCCGTGATCTCATCGACCATCGGGTTACGGCTCGATTGTGGAACACGTGCATCGACGAGTTCGATGACGACATCGATGAGCTTTAACTTTTCTGTTACTTGTCTTCGTGCCTTGGCCATGTGGCCAGGGAACCATTGAATTGCCAAACAAACACCACCTTATTCTTGTACGGTCCCGAAATCACCGAGCGGCCAGAACACGAAGTTCGTTTTGCCGACGACGTCCTCTTTCGGGACAAAGCCGATTTCACGGCTGTCTTTCGAGTTTTGACGATTGTCACCCATGACGAAGTACGAGCCTTCAGGGACGACCGTCTCGCCCGTCACTTGTTCGAGCGTAAAGTTTTCGGTAAGAGGAAAGCCGTTCATCTGTGCCTGGAAATCCTCTAAATACGGTTCTTCGACCGCCTCATCATTCAAATAAAGCGTGTCGTCCCGATATTCGAGCGTGTCGCCAGGAATGGCGATGACGCGTTTGATATAGTCTTTCGATTCTGTCGCGTGGAAGACGATAATATCGCCTCGGTCGAGCTCACCGACGTAGTTCGAGATTTTGCTGACGATCATGCGATCGGCATTTTGGAGCGTCGGCATCATCGACTCTCCTTCGACGATGACAGGTACAAAGATGAACGTCCGGATCACGAACGCGATGACGAGCGCAACGACGATCGCCTTAAGCCAACTGAACACTTCTTTCAACTTGCCTCACTCCTCTGTCCGTTTGAACTTATTGTACTAGAAAAAAAGAAGCTTGTCGCAAGCGACAAGCTTAATCCCCATCTTAACGACGGATTTCTTTAATACGTGCTGCTTTACCGCGAAGGTTGCGGAGGTAGTAGAGTTTCGCACGACGGACTTTACCGTAACGAACGACTTCGATTTGCGCGACACGTGGTGAGTGAAGCGGGAATGCACGCTCAACACCTACGCCGTAAGAAATCTTACGAACTGTGAATGTTTCGCCGATGCCGCCACCCTTACGCTTGATGACTACGCCTTCGAAGATCTGGATACGCTCGCGCGTTCCCTCTACGACTTTAACGTGGACACGTACTGTGTCACCAGGACGGAAAGCAGGTACGTCTGATTTGAATTGTTCTTCTGTGATTTCACGGAACAGTTTTTGTGTGTTCATGAATAGTTCTCCTTTTTCTTCAATGTTCATATCTTCATCTGCCCAAGCATCCAACAGCGGAACATCGGTAATTGGTGGGGTTAACCCACATGCTCAAACATAGCACAATTCGGTCAATCGCGCAACGATTCAATGAATTTTTTATCTGCCTTCGACAGTTCGATGCGCTCGAGCAGGTCCGGTCGCCGGCGATACGTGCGCAGGAGCGACTGCTCTCGGCGCCACGCTTCGATTTTGGCGTGATTGCCCGACAAGAGGACGTCAGGCACCTTCAGATCACGGAACTCCGCTGGGCGTGTATAGTGCGGATATTCGAGTAGCCCTGTCGAGAACGAGTCATCTTCATGGCTCGCCTGATCGCCGAGTACTTCCGGGATGAGACGGACCGTCGCATCGATCATGACCATCGCGGCGAGCTCACCGCCGGTCATGACGAAGTCACCGATTGACACTTCGTCCGTCGCGAGCTCATCATGAATCCGTTGGTCGAACCCTTCATAATGGCCGCATAAAAAGATCAAGTGTTCCTCGGACGCCCATGCTTCCGCCATCTGTTGGTCGAAACGGCGTCCGGTCGGCGTCGTGACGATGACGCGGGGACGCTTCTTGTCGATGGCGTCGAAGGCGTCAAAGATCGGCTGCGGGGTGAGCAACATGCCCGCCCCGCCTCCGTACGGGTAGTCGTCGACCTTATGGTGTTTGTTCGTCGAGAAGTCACGGAAGTTCGTGAACGCCATCTCGACTTGTCCGAGGGCACGGGCCCGTCCGACGATTGAATGATCGAGCGGGGCGAACATCTCGGGGAATAACGTTAAAACATCAATCTTCATCGTCAATCATTCCCGGAATCGGGGTGATGACGACACGTTTCGCCTCGACATCGATGTCGCTCACGACCGATTCGATGTACGGGATGAGGGCGTCCGACTTGCCAGGGCGTTTGATGACCCAGACGTCGTTGGCACCAGTCTCGAAGATATCGTCGACGACACCGATGACCTCACCGTCGACGACGGCCTCGCAACCGATAATCTCATGATAGTAAAACTCATGCTCCGGTAACTCGTGAACGTGCTCGACGTGAACGTATAGTTTCATCCCTTTATACTTCTCGACGAGATTGATATTCTCAAGCCCTTTGAACGTCACGAGATGGAACTGCTTATGCGGACGATACGTCGTCACCTCGAACGGGAGCTTCTTGCCATCGACGTCCAAATAGAGCGTCTCGCCTTTCTTGAAGCGTTCGGCCGGGAAATCGGTCGCGGCGAGCAACTTCAGTTCCCCTTTCAAGCCGTGGGTATTGGCGATCTTACCTACGTGTAACCATTCCATTGTTATGCCTCCTCAAAAAAATGGGCCGACCTCATAAAAGGTCGGCCACATCCTTACTTCGCGTTTTTCGCGTTGTGGAATTTCTCCATGATCCCTGCTTTAGAGAACAAGTTACGTACTGTGTCAGATGGCTTCGCGCCGTCTGCCAACCATTTGAGAGCGAGTTCTTCGTTGATGCGAACTTCTGCTTCTGGTTTTGCAACCGGGTTGTAGTGACCGAGTTGCTCGATGAAACGGCCATCACGTGGTGAACGTGAATCAGCTACAACGATCCGGTAGAAAGGTGATTTGTTTGCGCCCATGCGCTTGAGACGAATTTTAACTGCCATGGTAATATACCTCCATCATGTGTTTAAGAATTGACAACTTTAATAGTATACTGTTTTTTTGCCCGACTGACAAAAGTTTTCTTAGAAGAACGGAAGGCCGAGACCTTTTTTCTTCCCTTTCATTTGTCCTGACATCTGCTTCATGAGCTTCTTCATGTCATCGAACTGTTTGATGAGACGGTTCACTTCCTGGATGGAACGACCGCTCCCTTTTGCGATTCGCTTGCGACGACTCGCGTTGAGCACTTCAGGATTGGAGCGCTCATGCTTTGTCATCGAGCGAATGATCGCCTCGACATGATCGAGTTGCTTCTCGTCGATTTGGACGTTCTTCAACCCTTTCATCTTACCTGCACCAGGTAACATCGAGAGCAATTCATCAATTGGGCCCATGTTTTTCACTTGACCCAACTGCTCGATAAAATCATCGAACGTGAACGATGCATCGCGAATTTTGCTTTCAAGCTCCTTCGCAGCATCTTGGTCCATCTGTGACTCGGCTTTTTCAATGAGTGTGAGCACGTCCCCCATCCCAAGAATCCGTGACGCCATGCGTTCCGGGTGGAATGGTTCGAGGGCATCCAACTTTTCACCGAGACCGACGAACTTAATCGGCGCTCCCGTGACTGCCTTGATTGAAAGGGCTGCCCCACCACGTGTATCACCGTCGAGCTTTGTGAGCACGACGCCGGTGATTCCGAGTTTCTCATTGAAGCTGTCGGCCACATTGACCGCATCTTGACCCGTCATCGCATCGACGACGAGGAAGATTTCATTTGGTTTGGCAATCGTCTTCACGTTTTCGAGTTCGCCCATGAGCGTCTCGTCGATGTGAAGGCGACCGGCCGTATCGATCAACACGAAATCGTGATGATTGGTTTTGGCGTACTCGAGCGCTTTTGTGACGATTTCTTCCGGCTTCACTTGGTCGCCAAGTGAGAACACCGGTAAATCGAGTTGCTTGCCGAGTGTCTCGAGCTGTTTGATGGCCGCGGGCCGATAAATATCCGCCGCGACGAGAAGTGGACTCCGGTTATGCTTTTTGCGAATCAAGTTCGCGAGCTTTCCGGTCGTCGTCGTTTTCCCCGCACCTTGTAACCCGACCATCATGACGACTGTCGGTGGTTTTGGGTTAAATGTGATCGGGACGACGTCGCTCCCCATCAAAGTCGTTAGCTCTTCATGAACGATTTTGACAACTTGTTGGCCCGGTGTCAACGATTTCATGACGTCTTGGCCGATGGCCCGTTCTTTCACGTCGTTGACGAACTGTTTGACCACTTTGAAGTTGACATCGGCTTCAAGGAGAGCGAGACGAACTTCTCTCATCATCTCTTTGACATCTGCTTCGGAAATTTTACCTTTCCCCCGCATTTTCGCCAGTGTCGATTGCAACCGTTCGGATAATCCTTCAAATGCCATGCTTCAGCCCCCTACTCTAAATTCTCAAGCGCCGAAATCGTTTCCGTCGCGTCGGGCGAATGCTCGACTTGACGTTTGAGCGTCTGAAGCAGTTGTTGCCGCTGTTCGAACTTCTCGAACAAGGCCAACTTTTCCTCATACTGCTCAAGCATCGCTTCGGTACGCTTTATGTTATCGTAGACCGCTTGACGGCTGACTTCAAACTCTTCCGCAATCTCTCCGAGCGAGTAGTCATCTAGGTAATAAAGAGACATATAGTTGCGCTGTTTCGGTGTGAGTAGTGCTTGATAAAAATCGAACAAGTAGTTCATTCGATTCGTCTTTTCGAGCGACATGACCTCCACCTCCACATGTTAAGTGAAATCCCTTTACAACTACCAATAGTACAGCCGTCCCTAGCTCTTGTCAAGTTTTTTTCTTAACAGAGAAACTTAGGCGAGGTCATCGTTTGTCTGTTGTTTTTCTTCGAAGATGTCCCCGAATAATCCGTATACGAACTGTTCCGGGTCGAACGCTTGTAAATCATCGATTTTCTCGCCGAGCCCGACGTATTTGACCGGAATATCGAGCTCGTTTCGAATCGCGAGCACGATACCGCCTTTGGCCGTGCCATCGAGCTTCGTCAAGACGATGCCGCTCACGTTCGTCGCTTGTTTGAACGCTTTCGCCTGGACCATCGCGTTCTGCCCTGTCGTCGCGTCAAGCGCGAGCAACACTTCATGCGGTCCGTTCGGCACTTCACGCTCGATGACCCGCTTCACTTTTTCAAGCTCGTTCATCAAGTTGACCTTGTTTTGCAAACGTCCGGCCGTGTCACAAATCAAGACGTCGACACCGCGTGATTTCGCTGCCTGGACGGCGTCGAACACGACCGCGGCCGGATCCGAACCTTCGGCTTGACGGATGACCGGGACTCCGACGCGTTCGCCCCATACTTGGAGCTGGTCGATGGCACCTGCCCGGAACGTGTCGCCCGCCGCAAGCATGACCGAACGGCCTTCCGACTTCAATTGATGGGCGAGCTTGCCGATCGTCGTCGTCTTGCCGACGCCGTTGACGCCGACGAACAAGATGACCGTCAATCCGTCTTGCATGTTCAACTCACGGTCCGACTCGTCCTCTTGGAGTCGCTTCGCCACGACTTCGACGAGCGCATCGCGGACAGCGACCGGATCTTTCAAGTTGCGGCGCTTCACTTCTTCTTTCAAATCTTCGACGAGGTCCATCGTCGTCGTCACCCCGACGTCCGCCTGGATGAGCAGATCCTCGAGTTCATCGAAGAAATCCTCATCGACTTCGCGGAACCGATAGACGAGATCGTTGACGGCATTCGCGAACCCGTCGCGGGTCTTTGTCAATCCATCGGTAAACTTTTGTGACGCTTCTTGCGTCGAGGTCGTCAATTTATCTTTTAGCTTCTTAAAAAAACTCAACTTAATTCCTCCATCTCTTCTTCCGTCTCAACGACGCGCTTCGCTTCAGATAGTTCGACCGAAAGCACCTCGGAGACCCCGTTTTGTTGCATCGTCACGCCGTAGAGCGTATCCGCCGCCTCCATCGTCCCTTTCCGGTGCGTGATGATGACGAACTGCGTATCAATCGACAGCGTCCGGATATACTCCCCGAACCGATGGACGTTCGCCTCATCGAGCGCTGCCTCGACTTCATCGAGCACACAGAACGGCACCGGACGCGTCTTCAAAATCGCGAATAAGAGCGCGATCGCCGTCAAGGCCCGTTCTCCCCCCGAGAGCAGACTGAGCGTCTGCAGTTTCTTACCGGGTGGTTTGGCGACGATATCGATGCCCGTATTGAGCAAGTCGGATTCATCGACCAATTTCAAATCGGCCTCGCCGCCACCGAACAGTTCCTGGAACGTCTGTTTGAAGTGACCGCGGACGAGCGTATACGTCTCTTTGAACAATCGTGTCACTTCGCGGTCCATCTCGTTGATGATGTCGTACAAATCCTCTTTGGCGCTGACGAGGTCGTCCCGCTGTTCAGACAAGAACATGAACCGCTCATTGACGAGGTCGAACTCCTCAATCGCATTCAAATTGACCGGACCAATCTCCTCAATTTGGCGGACGAGCAGTTTGAACTCCTCTTTCGCCTCATCGAGCGGGATCGTGAGCGTCGGCAGCAAATCGAAGACGAGTCCACGTTCATCGAGCGCATCGAGTTTCCACTTCCGTTTCAACTCCAGTTCGTTCACGTCGGTCTCGAGTTTACGGACGTCCGCATCGAGTCGACGGCGCACGTCCGTCGCCTGTTGTTCGCGCTGCCTTAGAATCCGATATGATTCTTCTTCGGCATGGAGCTGGTTCAACTGTTGCGTCAGGCGCGCTTTGAGCGCATCCATCTGTTTGACCGCCTCGACATGTTCGAGCTCGAGTTCGGCTGAAGAGACGACCCGGCCGCTCGCCACATGTTCGAGCTCACGTTCGATTTGATGAAGGCGTGCCGTCTGTTTGGCGACCTCGGCCTCGAGTCGTTCGACTTCCGAGCGGACCCGGTCGAGGTCGAGCGTGTGCCGTTGGCGATCGAGTTCGTTTTGACGGATGGCTTCTTGCAGTTGCCCCGTCGTCGCGGCACCTTTCGCCTGCTCACCGCGGAGCACCTCGAGCTCGGTCCGAATCGAGGCTTGCAACGCATCGGTCGCCTCGAGCTCTTGTGCGAGCCGCGTCAATTCGTTCGTCGCGGCTTCAATCGTATGGGCATAGCGGGCCATTTCATGGTCGAACAGTTCAAGTTGCGCCTTGGCGTCTTGTGACACCCTCTCCAAGCTTCGGTACGCCTGTTCCGTCGACCGGAGCGTCTCTTCGGCCTCGCGTTTCTTGAGCCTGATTGACTGGAGCGACTCCCGCAACCGGGACATCTCATCGGTATACGTCGTCACGCGCAACTGTTGCTCATGGAGCATGGCCAGCCCTTGCGTCAATCCGTGCTTCAAGTCATCGAGTTCACGCGATTGCGTGAACAAGGCGACGCCTTGCTTCCGGCTACCCCCGGTCATCGAACCGCCGACGTTGACGATGTCCCCGTCGAGCGTGACGATGCGATAGCGATACCCGGTCGTCTGGGCGATCCGGTTGGCGACTTCGAGTGAGCTGGCGACGATGACGGCACCGAGAAGGGACCGTTTCAATTTGTCGTAGGCCGGGTCCGTCTCGACGAGGTCGGCGGCGATGCCGACGAATCCGTCGAGCGATTCGAGCCGGTGCGCGACTTCACTCGGGACGTAACGTTCCTTCACGCTCGTCATCGGCACAAACGTGGCCCGTCCAGCATTCGCCTTCCGTAGCCGGTCGATTTCTCGGCGACCGACCACATCCGTCTCGACGACAATATGTTGTTGCGTCTGACCGAGCGCCGTCTCGATGGCGGCCTCGTAGGACGGGAGAACGCGAATCAATTCCGCGACCGCACCGAGCACGCCCGGCCCCCGTTCTTTCAACACGAATTTAACGGCATGGAAATAGCCTTCATATGACTGCTTCATCCGCTCGAGCAATTCGATGCGGTCCTCGGTCTTCTGACGCCGGCGGTCGAGGTCGTGGTACGACTGCTCGGCCCGGGCCAGCTTGTCCCGCAGTGTCGTCTCTTGTTCGGTCAAATCGGCTTCTTGCGCGAGCAGCGTTTCCCACGTCGTACGCGCTTCGTCAAGACGAGCCTGCTCGGCCTCGAGCGAAGCCGTCTGTTCGGTCCGCACATCGAGGCGATCCTTGTTCTCACGCAGGAGGCGGGCTTTCGCTTCCTCGGCTTGTTCGATATCCCGGCGTTCCCGCTTCTGTTGATTGCTGAGCGTGGCGCGAGTCGTCGCCAGTTCGAACGCCTCACCTTGGAGCTGTTCGATTTCCGCGTTAAAATCGCGTGTCGCTGCCGTCAATTGTGTGTCGAGTTTGACGCGTGCCGATTCGACGGTATGTAACGCCTCGGTTTGAGACGCCAAATCCGCCTCGGCCACGTGCAATTTCTGCGTCAACTGTTCGGCCTCTTCGGCCAACTCGACCCGCTGGCGCTCGAGACGTTCTTTCGTTTCCGCCCCGTGCTCTTCCCGGGCTTTCGCGAGCTTGATTTCGCCGGTCAATCGTTCCAGTTCGGTCGCCTGCGTCCGTTCGTCCTGGTGGAGCGTATCGAGCGTTTCCCGATCGACGGCGAGTGTCGCCTCGAGCTCCGTCCGTTCCGCCACAATCGCGTTCAACGCGCCGTCTTGCTCGGCGAGATGGGCGGACGCCGTCCCGAGTTGTTCGTTCGTACGGGTGATTCCTGTTCCGAGTTCCGTAATCTCGGCACCGAGAATACCTGTCTCGAGCTCATCGTGCCGAGCTTTTGCAACTTGATACTCACGGGCGAGCGCGGCTTGTTCACGGAGCGGTTCGACCCGGTCGGCGAGTTCATACAAGATATCGTCGACGCGGGACAAGTTCAATTCAGTGTCCTGCAGTTTCCGTTCCGCTTGTTTTTTACGCTGGCGGTATTTCAAGACACCGGCCGCTTCTTCGATGACGGCCCGGCGGTCTTCCGGTTTCCCGGAGATGACCTGCTCGACCCGGCCTTGGCCGATGATGGCAAACGCATCACGCGACAGACCCGTATCCATGAACAGGTCAATCACATCTTTGAGACGGCACGGCTTCTTGTTCATAAAGTAGTCGCTGTCGCCGCTCCGCGTGACGCGGCGCGTGACGCTCACTTCTTCATACGGCAGCCGCAAATGGGCGTCCGTATTGTCCAACACGAGCGTCACTTCGGCGACGTTACGATGGTTCTCCCCTTCACTGCCGGCAAAGATAACATCTTCCATTTTCGCTCCGCGGAGCGATTTGGCCGACTGCTCACCGAGTACCCAGCGAACAGCGTCCGATATATTTGATTTTCCGCTCCCGTTCGGTCCAACCACGGCTGTGACGCCGGGACGAAAATCCAGTTCAATCCGCTTGGCAAACGATTTAAAGCCAGCGAGTTCGATTCGTTTTAAGTGCATCGTGACCATCCTATCCTCAGTAAGCATTCATTTGTTTATTTTACCACAGTTGCCAGTTCGTCAAAATGCTAGAATCATGCTATTCTAAAAAGAACTGTAGAAAGGGGTACGACCGATGACTAACGAACAAATGATTGAGGAAATTCTCGACAAAATGAACATCATCAACCGCGGCGCTATCAAAGCGGAAGAATATAACCGTGCCGACGCCTCGGCCGTCAAAGAGATTTACGACTACGTGATGAATCGTTCATCGTTGTCGATTTCTGAAGTGGATGGAATCGTCGAAGAACTCGGGCAATTGACGTAACTAGATGATACAAAAAGGAGTGGACCCGTTGAGAGGTCCACTCCTTTTGTATTAGAGGCCGGCGTATTGCCGATTGAATTCGATTAACGCTTCTTTCGCCGCAAGCTGCTCGGCTTCTTTCTTCGATCGGCCGATGCCTTCCCCGACGATGTCGTCAGACAGACGGGCGTGGGCGACGAACTCCCGGCTATGGGCCGGCCCGCGCTCTTCGATAATCGTGTACGAGACGGGCCCGAGCCCTTCGCGTTGCACGCTCTCTTGGAGCTGGCTCTTATAATCAGTCTGTTCTTCAAACACACCGGCTAAGACTTTCGGAAAAACCGCTTCGGCGAGGAACTGTTCGACTGGTTCAATCCCTTGGTCCAGATAGAGCGCACCGATGTAGGATTCGAACACATCGGCGAGTAACGCCGGACGCTTGCGACCGCCGGTCAACTCTTCGCCTTTCCCAAGCAAGATAAAATCAGAGAAAGCATAGGCTTCCGCGAAGTTGACGAGTGACGGCTCACAGACGATGGCCGCCCGCAACTTCGTTAATTCCCCCTCGGAGCGCTCCGGATACGTCTCATACAAAAACCGAGACACCGTCAACTCGAGCACCGCGTCGCCTAGAAACTCTAAGCGCTCATTGTCTTTTTTCAGACCGCGTTGTTCGTTGACGTATGAGGAGTGGGTGAACGCTTGCATCAATAAATCTTGATTCGTGAATCGAACAGATAGCCGTTCTTCAAGTGTCTTGAACTGCTCGAGAATCCGAGACCGTTCGAGCTCATTTCGTCGGCGTCGTTGCGCCGACCCTTGACGGTCAAACCGTCGCTTGTCCTTTGTCATAATTCCCTCCGTGAATAAGCACAAGCCCACCGCTCATGACGAGCGGTGGGAGGCTTGATTACAATTTAGTTTCGATGTAAGCGACAACGTCGCCGACAGTTGCAAGTTTCTCTGCATCTTCATCTTCGATTGTGATATCGAATTTGTCTTCAAGGTCCATGACCATTTCCATAACTTCGAGCGAATCCGCACCGAGGTCGTCTTTGAATGATTTGTCGGCTGTGATCTCAGATACATCTTTCCCGAGTTTCTCTGCCACTGCTGCTTGTACGTCTACTAAGATTTGTTCTGTTGTCATGATAAAATCCCTCCAAATTAAAGTATATAAAATGTGATTCGATTGGTAAAGTTCTGATTTTAAGCCATCGTCATCCCGCCGTCAACGGCGATCGTCTGACCCGTCACGTAAGCCGCTTGGTGTGAAGCGAGGAATGAGACGACGTTCGCCACGTCTTCGACTTGGCCGAAGCGGTTGAACGGGATTTGTCCGAGCGTCGCCTCACGCTGGGCGTCGGTCAAGGCATCGGTCATATCCGTCTGGATAAATCCAGGACAGACGGCGTTCACCGTGACATGGCGTCCGGCGAGTTCACGCGCGACTGATTTGGTCAGGCCGATCAGCCCGGCTTTCGCCGCCGCATAGTTGGCCTGTCCGGCGTTGCCCGTGATACCAACGACCGAGGCGATATTGATGATGCGGCCCGACTTCGATTTCAAGAGCGTCCGCGTCGCGGCTTGCGACGTCAAGAACGCACCTTTCAAGTTCGTCGACAAGACATCGTCAAAGTCAGCCTCTTTCATGCGCATGAGTAGACCGTCACGCGTGATGCCCGCATTGTTGACGAGGCAATCGATGCGGCCGAACGTGTCGACCGTCGTCTTGATGAGCGCCTTCACGTCATCCGCGTTTGAGACGTCCGCTTTGACGGCGATGGCCTCGCCCCCGTTCGCTTCAATCTCACTGACGACAGCCTTTGCTTTCTCAACACTACCCGAGTAATTCACGACGACCCGAAAGCCGTCTTCCCCTAAACGCTTCGCGATGGCGGCCCCGATCCCCCGGGACGCGCCTGTCACGATTGCTACTTGGTCATGCACGTACTTCTCCTCCTAACGCGGCCACCTCTTCGAGCGTCGTCGCCTGTTTGATCGTCACGTTCGCGTCGATTCGCTTGATGAGACCCGACAATGGCGACGTCGGACCGAATTCGATGAACGTGTCGACGCCAGCGTCGATCGCTTTGCGGACACACGCCTCGAATCGGACCGATGCGTACAGTTGCTCGGTGAGGAGTGCTTTCAATTTCTCCGGGTCGGTGTGGACCTCGGCATCGACGTTCGAGATAACCCCGATCGCCGCCGGTTTGAACGGTGACGAAGCGAGCACGTCTTTGAACCGCGTCGCGGCTGGCATCATGTACGAGCTGTGGAACGCACCAGAGACGTTGAGCGGTAAGACGCGTTTCGCGCCGGCCTGTTTCAAGTCCGTCTCGGCTTGTTTGACCGCGTCGACGTGTCCCGAGATGACGAACTGACCCGGACAGTTGTAGTTGGCGATTTGTACAAGGTTCCCGCTAGCACTGATTTTCTCCGTCACATGGAACGCCTCGTCGACATCGGTCATCCCGATGACGGCTGCCATCGCCCCATCCTTCACTTCTGACATGAGCTTACCGCGTTCGTGGACGAGCACGCTCGCCTCTTCCAAATCGATGACGCCGGCGATGACGAGTGCCGCATATTCTCCGACGCTGTGACCGATCACCATGTCTGGCGCGGCCCCTGTTTTGGCGTGAGCTTGTGCGAGTGATGCCGCATGCGCCACGATGGCCGGTTGGGCCAGTTCTGTCCGTTGAAGCTCTTCTTTTGATCCTGCCGCCATGGCGTCGAGTAAATCAAATCCGAGGCGACGGCCGATCGCGTGCAGTTGCTCAGGATTGTCGAGGAACGTTTGGCCCATGCCGACGGCTTGTGACCCTTGTCCTGGAAATACCCATGCTGTTTTCCCCATGTACTCACCTTCTTTGAATTAGTTTGTGGCTTTGGCTTGCTTGATCTTCGCGACGACGTCGTGATCGACCATGATTTTCGCCTGTTTGAGCGCGCTCATGATGGCGAGCGCATCGCTCGAACCGTGCGCTTTAATGACCGGGGCGTTGATGCCGAATAACCCGGCTCCACCGTGTTCCCGATAATCTAATGTTTGTTTCAATCGTTTCAACTTCGGTTTTAAGACGAGAGCGGCGAGCTTCGAGACGAAATCGCTCGTGAACTGCTCTTTCATCATCTTCATGAGCATCGATGACGAACCTTCGACACCTTTGAGCAAAATGTTTCCGGCGAACCCTTCGGTGACGATGACGTCCACGTCACCGGACATCGCCTCACGTGCTTCCACGTTGCCGACAAAGTGGACCGGTGCTTGTTCAAGGAGGGGGTACGCCTCTTTCGTGAGGGCGTTTCCTTTCCCAGCCTCGGTCCCGATGTTCAGTAGCGCGACGCGCGGGCGCTTGACGCCGCGGACGTGCTCAGCGTAGAGCGAGCCCATGATCGCATAGTCGACCAAGTGCTCAGGCTTAGCGTCCGGGTTGGCCCCGACGTCTAAAATGACGACACCGCTACCCGTATATGTAGGGAACGTAGGTGACAACGCGGGACGCTCGATGCCGGGAATCCGTCCGATGACGAATAGTGACGCCGCCATGAGGGCGCCGGTATTCCCAGCCGAGACGAGGGCGTCGGCCTCTCCGTCTTTGACGAGTTTGGCCGCCACGACGAGCGAGCTGTCCTTTTTACGGCGGACGGCCCGGACCGGCTCATCGTCTCCGGTGATGACTTCACTTGCCGGAACGATTTTGATTCGCGGGTCGGTCAACCCATAAGAGGCGAGTTTGACCTCATCTCCGACTAAAAACAGTTCCATCTGCTCATTCGGGAACGCGTCGGCAAACTGTTTGACGCCTTCCACGATCGCTTTCGGGGCATGATCCCCGCCCATTGCATCGATTGCTAATTTCATGCCTGTTCCTCCTCACCGCGACGATAGATCGTGAAGTCTCCGCTAAAGACACACTCTTCGCCGACATAACTATCCACTGTGACGTCCGTTCTTCCGTCCCGACGTAGTTTGATCACACGAGCCTTGGCAACGACTCGCTCTCCAAGATGGACCTGGCGACTAAACCGGATGTCCGCTTTAGTGGTCAACGCCAATTCATCATTGATGAGCGCCACCGCTAACGAGTTGGCCTGGGCGAACAATACGTGTCCCCGGGCGATCTCGTTGCGGCTAAAGACGTGTTCTCTCTCAATGTCGAGAACCGAGATGGCCGATTCATCGAGCTTCAAGTCAATCATATCACCGATGACCTCGCTCATGGCGAGCGACTTCACTTCATCGAGGTGTTCTGAGGCAACGTGCTTGATCCGTTCTCTCACTTCCGGAATCTTTAACTCCATCCGATCGAGTCGAATCGTTTGAATACTGACTGCAAACTGTTTCGACAGCTCTTCGTCTTTGATGAACGGGTTGCGATCAATCGTTTCTTGCAATAAGCGTTGCCGCTCTTTCTTAGGTACCCGCATTCAGTTCCCTCCTAAACTCTATGCTAAAGAACTTAATACCTGGTACTAATAGCAGTATATATTCTTTAGATTTTATTTTCAAGTGTTGTTTGTCATTCCAATCGTTCTCCGACGAGTAAGTCGAGTCGTTTCAAATAGTGTCGGAGCGGGGCATACGTCGCCTCGTTCCAAAACGCCTCGCTCCCGAGCAGCCGGACGGCGTCTTGCATCGCCACTTCCATCACTTTTAAATCGAGTACTGGATCAGCGACGCGGAAGCTTGGCAGACCGCTCTGGGCCGTCCCAAAGAAGTCACCGGCCCCGCGGAGTTCCAAGTCTTTCTCGGCGAGCACGAATCCGTCATTCGTCTCGGTCATCGTCTTTAAACGAAGTTTCCCGACGTCGGACTTTGGATCCCCTACCAATATACAATAAGATTGATCGGCGCCTCGACCGACACGCCCACGCAGCTGGTGCAGTTGCGCCAAGCCGAATCGTTCGGCGTCGTGGATGATGATGAGCGAGGCGTTCGGCACGTTCACCCCGACCTCGACGACCGTCGTCGAGACGAGGATTTGGAGGGCGTTGCTAGCGAAAGCCTTCATGACCTCGTCTTTCTCGGTGCTCGACAGTTTACCGTGCATGAGACCGACCGCATAATTCGGGAAGCGCTCCCGTAACATGTCGTAGAGCGCGGTCGCGCTCTCGACTTCGAGCGTGTCCGATTCCTCGATGAGCGGCGCGATGACGTACGCTTGACGTCCGAGGGCGAGCTCACGGTTCACCATCGCATGGACCCGGTCAATTTGATCGGTCTTGGCCCAATACGTCTCAATCGGCTTCCGCCCGGCCGGCAACTCATCAATCGTCGAGACGTCCATTTCCCCGAAAGCGCTGATGGCGAGCGTCCGTGGAATCGGCGTCGCTGTCATATAGAGCACGTCGGCGAGTTCCGCCTTGTCACGGAGCATTTTCCGCTGTTCGACCCCGAACCGGTGTTGCTCATCGGTGATGGCCAGATGCAGACGCGAAAACTCGACCGGCCCTTGAATCAAGGCGTGCGTCCCGACGATGATATCGACGTCGCCGTCTTTAATCGCCTGGAGCAATTCGTTCCTAGCCTTGCCTTTGACCGAACTCGTCAGTAGCCCGACGCGCATCCCGTAAGGTTCGAACAGCGCCTGCAACGAGGCGAGATGCTGTTCGGCCAAAATCTCCGTCGGGACCATGAGCGCCCCTTGATAGCCGGCGCACACCGTCGCATACAAGGCGATCGCGGCAACGACTGTCTTTCCGCTCCCGACATCCCCTTGTAACAACCGATTCATCCGTTCTGGCTTTTCTAAGTCGCCGACAATCTCCCGGATGACACGTGTCTGTGCCCCTGTCAACGGGAACGCGAGCTGTTTGACGAACTCGTTCAACCGCTGCTTGTCGAGCGTGAGCGCGCGCCCTTTCCCCGCCCGCTCCATCTTACGGAACGCCTGGAGTTTCAATTGATAGAGCAGACACTCTTCATAGACGTAACTTCGGCGTGCCTGTTTATACGTCTCGACCGAATCAGGGAAATGCATCCCTTTCAACATCGTCTCCCGGTCCTCGAGACGATAACGTTGCCGAATCGATTCGGGCAGGCGATTCTCGAACGAGGTCGTCTGTTCGAATGCGAGTTTGACGATGCGTCCGAAATTCTTTTGGGTCAGTCCGGCCCGGAGCGAATAAATCGGTTGCAACCCATCCGAGAGCTCACCGAACTCGAGGTCGGTCGCACTGATCGTCATCCGGTTCATATCCCATTTCCCTTTGACCGTCACCGTGGCGCCGAGCGCGAGCTTGTCTTTATAAAAGGCCCGGTTGAACATCGTCACGTGGACGACGTAGCGCTCCTCGAGCAACAAGCGGAATTGGAGACGGTTCTTGCCTTTACTGTAATAGCGTACGAGCGGTGCCGCCTGGACGGTGCCGCTCCATTTGACGAGGTCGCCGTGAATGGCCGTCGTCACCGTGCCGCTATTATAATTTTCATAACGAAACGGGACGTGCTCCAGCACGTCCTCGATTCGTTCGAGACCCATCGTCTCTAATTTTTTGGCCATTTCTGGCCCGACCCCTTTCAGCGTCGTCAACGCCTCACTTCTGGACATTTTCTTTCTCTCCAAAGATGTTTCGTTCGAGACGGCGTGCCGTCGGCGTATTGGCGAGACCACCACGCGCTGTCTCTTTCAACGCGGTCGGCATCATCTGGCCAATCTCATGCATCGCGGAAATGACCTCGTCGCAAGGGATCCGTGACGTGATCCCGGCGAGTGCCATATCGGCCGCAACGATGGCGTTCGCCCCGCCCATGGCGTTCCGTTTGACGCACGGCACCTCGACGAGCCCCGCAACCGGGTCACAGACGAGACCGAGCATGTTTTTCAGTGCGATTGCAAACGCCGTCGCCGATTGTTCCGGCGTCCCGCCGGCCGCTTCGACGATGGCCGCGGCGGCCATCCCGGTCGCTGAGCCGACTTCCGCCTGACAACCACCAGCCGCTCCTGAAATCGAGGCGTTGTTTGCGACGACAAAGCCGAACGCTCCTGACGTGAACAAGTAGCGGACCATCGCGTCACGGTCCATCTCCAGACGTTCTTTGACCGCAAACAACGTACCCGGTACGACGCCGGCGCTTCCGGCGGTCGGGGTCGCGCAGATGCGTCCCATCGCCGCGTTAACTTCATTCGTGCCGATCGCTTTTGCGACCGCATCTAAAATCAAGTCTCCGGCGAGCGATTTGCCGGAACGGATATAGTCGGTCATGAGCACGGCATCGTTCCCCGTGAGACCCGTCACGGACGTCACGCCTTCGAGTGCCCGGGCGACCGCTTCTTCCATCACTTCTAGATTGCGCTCCATCATGCCGACGACTTCTTCCCGCGTCGAGCGTCTGACGTGCACTTCTTGCTCGATCATCACTTCTGAAATCGGAATGCCTCGCTCTGTTGCCGTTCTGACTAATTCTTCTACTGATTTAAACATATTGGTTTCTCCTTATTCCCCAAAGATGGCTACCCGCTCGATTTGAGGTAACCGTTCAATTTCCGCTAACACGTCTTTTGACAGATGTTCATCAATCTCAATCGCCATAAGCGCTTGCTTGCCTTTCTCGTGACGACTCACTTCCATATGCCCAATATTCAACTCATGCCGGGCCAAGATGCCGGTCACGGCCGCGATCGCCCCGAAGCGATCATGGTGCAACACGACGAGTGCCGGACCACCGCCTGACAGTTTGAGCGGGAATCCGTTCAACTCGGTAATCTCGATCGTCCCGCCGCCGATTGAAATCCCGACGATTTCGAACGTTCCATCCTCGTCCTCGAGGTGGACCCGGGCCGTGTTCGGATGGTCTGTCAACGCATCGCTCGTCTCAAAGACGACCTCGATGCCGCGCTCTTTGGCGATATCGAGTGCTTGCGGGATGCGCAAATCGAACGTATCGAAGCCCATGATGCCGCCGACGATGGCGACATCGGTACCGTGCCCCCGATACGTATCGGCGAACGACCCATAAAACGTGATGTGCGCGAGCCGTGGCGTACGCCCGAACAACTTCCCAGCCATGAGGCCGATGCGTGCGGCTCCGGCCGTATGCGAACTCGAAGGACCGACCATGACCGGACCGATGATATCAAACACACTGCGATATTTCATCGCATTTCCCCCTTTCAAAAAAACCCTACCTTCATTATACAGAAGGTAGGGCTGAGTTACAGCTTATTCCACACTAAAAATGTAGGAGTAGAGCGGTTGTTTCCCGTCATGAACCTCGATTTCAATCTCGTCGTTCTTCGACTCGATATACGCCGAGAGTGCTGCGACGTCTTCCGCTGACGAACCTTCGCCCGTCAAAATCGTGATGATTTCGTCATCGGCATCCACGAGCGCGTCGACAAGCGCTTTCGCCGCTTCGAGGCTCGAAGCCGATGAGGCGACGATTTTCTTCTCGGCAATCGCCATGTGGTCGTCTTTACGAATCTCGACACCGTCGATGCTCGTATCACGAACCGCATACGTCACTTGACCAGACTTGACGGCGCTTGCCGCAGCCTTCATGACGCTCTCGTTCGTTTCCACATCCGCTTCCGGATTGAAGGCGATCGCTGCCGCGAGTCCTTGTGGCACCGTCTTCGTCGGAATGACCGAGACGCCGCAAGGTGCGACCGAGGCCGCTTGTTCAGCAGCCATGATGATGTTCGAGTTGTTCGGGAAGATGAAGACGTGATCCGCGTTGGCCGCTTCAATCGCCTTGACGATATCTTCCGTCGATGGGTTCATCGTCTGACCGCCCTCGATGACGTGGGCCGCCCCGAGTGAACGGAACAATTCGCTGACACCTTCGCCCATCGCGACCGTAACGATCGCGAACGGCGCTTTCGCCTTCGGAGCCGTCGGAGCAGCCGTTTGAACGCCGTGCTGGTTGGCGCCATGCTCTTCTTCTAAGATGGTCGAGTGCTGTTGACGCATGTTCTCGATTTTGACAGCGACGAGTTCCCCGTAACGCTGTCCTTTCGTGATGACGTCACCTGGCGTCTCGACGTGAACGTGAACTTTGAGCAACTCTTCGTCTGCGACGACGAGGAGCGAGTCACCGAGTTCAGACAATTCATTGCGGAACGCGTCCTCGTTGAACGGCGCGTCCTTCAATTTCTCGTCTTGGAACCGGACCATGATTTCCGTGCAATAGCCGAACTCGATGTCTTCCGTCGACATGAATCCTTGTGCAGCGTGGGCATGATGTTCAGCTTCAATGAGCGCATCCATGACCGGTGCATGTGGTTTCTCAAGTTCTTTGCCTTCGAGGCTAGCGAGGAACCCTTCATAAATGACGAGCAAGCCTTGGCCGCCTGAATCGACGACGCCGACTTCTTTTAAGACCGGCAATAAGTCCGGTGTCCGTTCGAGTGAAGCTTTCGCTTCGACAATCACGAGTTCCATGAACTCGTTGAAGTCGCTCGTCGACTCTGAAGCACGGAGCGCTTCGTCGGCCGCTTCACGAGCAACCGTCAAAATCGTTCCTTCAACCGGTTTCATAACCGCCTTGTATGCCGTATCGACGCCACGTTTCAACGCTTCGGCGAAATCGACTGTCGACACTTCTGTCTTGCCTTCGATTGCTTTACCGAAACCACGGAACAACTGGCTCAAAATAACGCCCGAGTTCCCACGTGCCCCCATCAAGAGACCGCGTGCAAACTTCGATGAGACGTCAGCGATATTCGCCGAGTTGAGTGCGGCCACTTCTTTCGCACCCGATGTCATCGTCAAATTCATGTTCGTCCCCGTGTCGCCGTCCGGCACCGGGAAGACGTTAAGCGAATCTACATAATCCGCATTCTGGCTCAAGTTGGCTGCACCGTTCGCGACCATGTTCGCGAACACCAATCCATCTAAACGTTTTAAACCCACACCAAATCCTCCTTCGTTCTCGTCAGTCATTCGTCAGACGAACGCCTTGTACGAATATGTTTACCGACGAAACGTTTAATCCTAAAGTTTCACCGAGCGTGTATTTTACACGGCTTTGCACGTTGTATGCGACTTCCGACACTTTCGTCCCGTAGCTTACAATGATGTGCATGTCGATATGTACGTCTTCTCCATCTTGACGTACGACCACGCCTCGGGCGTAGTTTTCACGTTTCAATAGTTCTGCGATCCCGTCTTTCAATTGAGCTTGAGACGCCATTCCCACAACGCCGAAACATTCCATCGCCGCACCGCCTGCGAGTGTCGCGACCACGTCGTTCGTGATGTCAATATTGCCATATGTTGTCTTCATTTCAATTGCCATATGGAGTAGCCTCCTTTATTCGGAATGATTCCTTCACTACATTCTACAATAAGTACCTAGTTATTAAAAGAACCTGCTCCATAAACTCGGTCAATTGTAGCCGTAACCCTCATTCATTATTAAAATCCTTTCCAGTAATGTCAAGTTTTTTTCTTGTCATCCTATGATTTTCTAGTTGCATCGTGAAAAAACCCGTGCTAATATAAACGAGTGTCTATTAGGACGAACCCACATAAAAAAGGAGGGGAAACGCATGGCACGTAAATGCTACGTAACAGGTAAATCACCTAAATCAGGTAACAACCGTTCGCACGCACTCAACAAGACAAAACGCACTTGGGGTGTAAACGTACAAAAAGTTCGTATTCTCGTTGACGGTAAACCTAAACGAGTTTGGGTTTCAGCTCGCGCTCTTAAATCAGGTCTCGTTGAACGCGTATAATTTTTATACACGAACGAAATAAATCCCAGCGGCATTCGCCGATGGGATTTTTTTGTGTTCATTTTTTGATAGACAGCACGAGCACCATACCGTCGTGCACGATCAAGTCCGCCGCTTCATCGTCCCATTCGTTCGAGATGGTGAGCGCCTCATGGCTGACGACATCGTGACGGTCGAGCGGATATTTGACGCCGCGGATGGTCACGTTCGCCTGCTTCCATGGGATGAGCGACAAATAGTGACCGTCTTGACGCGGGAGTTCATAGCGTCCCGACCCGACGAGTCGTACCGTCTGCCCTGCCGTGACGAGACGCATCTCAGGATACGCCTCGAGCAGACCGATATTGCTGAGCGTCATATCGAGCCGGCCGCCGAGCGCACCGTAGACGAGCATTTCCGTCGCGCCATGCCCCCGTGCCGCCTCGAGAGCGATCTCGAGGTCGGTCACATCTTTCTCAGATGGATAACGGACGGCGTCGATCGGCACTTCGCCCGTGAAGGAGTCGAAATCGCCGACGACGAGATCTGGGTTCAGCCCGTGGTTCAACAGTGTCTCGTACCCCCCATCGACGCCGATGATGTAATCGACGTCACGCGGGAGTCCCGAGATTGGTTCCGGGCTGGCCGCCACAATCAACACCCGCATTAGCGGACGTCCCGGGTCGCGAGCGTCGCGAAGCGCGGTGCCGAGACGAACAAGAGGACGAGGACGACGGCCGACACGAGGAAGGACGGGAGCATGTACGTCATGTTATAGGCGAACGAGTAGGCGACGACCGGACCTTCCGCGTATTCGGCGAAGAAGACGATCCCCGACAAGACGTGGGCCCCGTAACGAAGCAGTGAACCGAGGAGCGCGCCGAGCACCAAATAAACGACGAGCGTCTTTTTCGCCTCATCCTTGGCGGCTCGTTTCACTTGACCAGCGAACAGCCCCGCCATCCCGACGACACCGTAAGCGAACGTGTAGTCGAGCAGGAACTGGACCGGCGTGAAGATATAGGCCCCGAACAGCAGTTGCAGCGTTCCGACAAGTGCACCGGTCGCAAGTCCGCCTTTCAAACCGTGACGATACGCCATGACGAAAATCGGCAACATCGCCAAGCTGATTGACCCGCCTTGCGGCATCCGGAACGGGATGAGCAAATCAAAAATCAAACCGAGTGCGGCGAACAATGAGATTTCAATGAGCGCCTGTAATTTTAAACGTTGTTTCATCTATTTCCCTCCTTAAAATATGAGCGAACGACAAAAAGCAGCATGACGTAAACGCCATGCTGCTATCGAGTAGCAACGTGCATTTTCGCCACATCCCTACGTCCGTGTGAACGGAACAGGTTCAAAGGGTTAGCGTATGCCTCTCAGCCACAGAATGTGACACCCCTTGCGACAATATTTGTTGTTCTATGGACGATTATACACGAGATGCGTTGCGAATGCTATCGATTGCGTCTTTATAGCTCGGCTCGTTATAGATGGCCGAGCCGGCCACGAGCACGTCAGCACCGGCATCGATACATAATTTCGCAGTCTCCGCGTTGACGCCTCCGTCAATCTCGATTTCAAAGTCGAGACGGCGCGCTTGGCGCATCTCGTTCAACGCCGCGATTTTCGGCACGACCGATTCGATGAACTTCTGACCCCCAAAGCCAGGGTTCACCGTCATGAGAAGTACCATGTCGACGTCACCGAGCACGTGTTCAATCAATGACAGCGGCGTATGCGGGTTGAGAACGACGCCACACTTGGCTCCGGCCGCCTTAATTTGTTGAAGCACGCGATGCAAATGGTTCGTCGCTTCGACGTGGACGGTGACGATGTCCGCTCCCGCCTTGATGAAGTCTTCGACGAAGCGCTCCGGTTGGTCGATCATCAAGTGGACGTCTAACACCATGTCCGACTTCTTCCGTAAGCTCGCGAGCACCGGGAGACCGATCGAGATGTTCGGGACGAATTGACCGTCCATGACGTCAAAATGGATATAATCCGCGCCGGCCTCTTGGACCGCCTTCACTTCTGCCTCTAGGTTGGCGAAGTCCGCCGCTAAAATCGAGGGTGCAATTTTAATCATGTCAGTACCTCCGTTGTCTATCGTTTAACTCTGCCATAAACGTAACATAATTCTCATAACGGGTGGAAGCGATTTCTCCCGCCTCGACGGCCGCTTTGACGGCACAACCCGGTTCGTTCAAATGGGCACAGCCTCGGAACTTACAGTCGTCATGCCGCTCGACGAACTCAGGGAAGCACCAGCGCATCTCCTCGACTTCGAGTTCTTCTGGGAACTCGAGGCTTGAGAAACCAGGCGTGTCAGCGACGAGCCCGTCAGCGAGCGTGATGAGCGTGACGTGACGCGTCGTGTGCTTGCCTCGGCCGAGCGACTTCGAGATTTTCCCGGTCGCGAGTTCTAGTTCCGGCGCGACCGCGTTCAAGAGCGAACTCTTGCCAACTCCGGTCTGTCCGGCAAACACGCTCGTCTTCTCTTTAAACGACCCACGAATTTGTTCAATCCCCGACCCGGTCTCCGTCGACGTCTCGATGACCTCATAGCCGATTGACCGATATAAGGCCGCTGCCGCTTGAATCGTTTCGAGTTCCGACTCCGTCAACAAGTCCATTTTCGTTAAGACAATAATCGGATGGACTTGCTTCGATTCGATTAAGACGAGGAAACGGTCGAGCAGATGGAACGAGAACGCCGGTTCCTTGACCGAGAACAGCAAGAACGCTTGATCGATGTTAGCGATCGGCGGGCGGACGAGATGGTTCGACCGCTCATCGACGGCCAAGATATAGCCTGTGCCGTCCCCTTGGTCTTGAATATCGACATCGTCGCCGACGACCGGCGAGATGTTCCGGTTGCGGAAATTGCCGCGGGCGCGACAACGGATCTCTTGTTTCTCTTCCGTCATGACATCATAAAACCCGCCTTGTAATCGAATAATCGTACCTTTCATCCTATGACCTCCTTAGAAAAAGAGGCGACGCGCGCGCCACCTCTTCATTGTGAATCTTTTGCTTGTGCGTACGTCACCGTATCCGTCCGGACGACTTCCCCGTCGACTTCGATCGTCGCGGTTCCGACTTCGTCCGGTGCAATGACGAGCGTATACGAGTAAGTCGTCGTCTCCGTTATCTTATCACGCAACACTTCGACTTCGCCACGGGCGTCTACCGTCCGAATGACGACCTCGAGTGCCACAGGTTCTTCGCCTTCAGCAGGCGGATCGATTTCGACGTTGACTTCCCGTTCAATCGAGACGTCGGTCGGTTCGACCCCTTGCGACACGATGACGGTCAATTCCGTCCCCGGGTCGACGGCTGTTCCGGCCGTCGGTAACTGACGAATGATTTGGTTGGCGGGCACGCTCGTTGAATACTCGTCTCGTTTGACGATTTTCAAGCTATTCTGTTCGGCGTACGTCGTCGCTTCCTCAAACGTATACCCGGCTAAATTGGCGAGTTCGACTTTATTGCTACCGGTCGAGACGACGAGCGTCACCGTCTCTTCAGACGGGACGACCTCGTTGTCCGGAGCAATCGACTGGGAGATGACATCGCCGCTATCGACCGTCTCCGACGCCTCGGATTGAATTTCGATATCCGCAAAGTCGAGGTCTTTGAGCGTCCGCTCGGCCGCCGACTGAGACAATCCTTCGACGTCCGGCATCGCGACCGTCTCTTTCCCGGCCGACACGACAATCGTCACGGTCGTTCCGCGTTTCGGTTTCCGACCGGCTTGCGGTGTCTGCGAAATGACGTCGCCAGCGGCGATGTTATCGCTCGCCCGCTCTGTCGCTTCGACGACAAAACCGGCTGTTTCGAGTTCGGTCGTCGCTTCGTCGTTCGTCATCCCGACGACGTCTGGCACGACGGCACGGGACATCTCATCGGCGATGACATATGCCCCGATTCCGCCGCCAATCAACAAGAAGAGGAGTAGGAGCCAAAGCCACCACTTCTTCTTCCGTTTCGGCTTCGGGTTCGCTGTCTCAGGTTCGGTCGGTGCGACCGGTTGTTCCGGTGTCTCTTTGACGTTCGGTTCGTCCGGGACGACCGGTGACATGACGAGCGTCTGATCGAATGCGTCCTGTTCCGTACTGAGGCGTTTCGGTTCGTTCGCACGTTCCGGGTCGAGCGCCGTCATGCAATCCTTCTTAAAGGCGGCGACCGATGTGTGACGGGCGCCCGGTGATTTCGCCAGCGCCTGCATGATGCAGTTCTCAAGCGCTTGCGGGATGTTCGGGTTCAAATCCATCGGTCGAATCGGGTCGTCTTGCAAATGTTGAAGTGCGACGGCGACTGGCGTCTCCCCGATGAACGGAACGCGTCCGGTCACGAGTTCATACAGGACGGCACCGAGTGAATAAATATCTGACTTCTCATCGGCGAACTTTCCGCGCGCCTGTTCTGGAGAAAAGTAATGGACCGAGCCGAGCACTGACATCGTATGGGTCAGCGTCGCGTTCGACATGGCCACCGCAATCCCAAAGTCCGTCACTTTGACGTTGCCGCTCTGATCAATCATCATGTTTTGCGGTTTGATGTCCCGATGAATGATTCGATTCGCATGGGCATGGTCGATGGCATCACAAATCTGTCCCATGATGCGAAGCGCCTCGTCGACAGATATGTACTCTTCTTGCAAATATTGTTTGAGCGTCATCCCATCGACGTGTTCCATGACGATGTAATAGATGTCACGCTCGTCTCCGACGTCGTAGATGGCGACGATATTCGGATGGTTCAGACTAGTCGCCGCGTGGGCTTCCCGTTCGAACCGGCGTATAAATTGTTCGTTATGCGAGAATTCAGATCGCAACACCTTGATGGCGACGGTTCGGTTTAAAATCTCATCGTGAGCCCGGTAGACATTTGCCATGCCGCCGCTGCCGATTTGCTGTTCGATCCGATAACGATCGTTGATTCGTTCTCCACTTCGCATCGGATTCATCCTCTCTTTCTATCTGTGAACTGGACGAGGGCAACGGTGATGTTGTCACTCCCACCCAAACGGTTGGCTTGATCGATCAATTGATCCGCCTTGACGTCCGCCGAGACGGGACGTTTCAAGACTTGCTTGATTTCCTCATCAGTCAAATGAGTCGTCAAGCCGTCCGTACAGATTAAAATCGTGTCAAACTCGGGTTCGGCAAACACTTGCAGATCAGGTTCGACATGCTCATTCGAGCCGATTGAACGGGTGATAATGTTACGTTTCGGATGGACGCGCATCTCTTCCTCGGTCAATTCGCCGAGTTGTTTCAACACGTTCACGTAGGAATGATCTTCCGTCAATTGCTGCAGCTTATCATCTCTCAAGGCATATACACGACTATCCCCGACGTGGACGATGACGATCGTCTCGTCGTGCCAACAGACACCGGCAATCGTCGTCCCCATCATGAGGAGGTTGGCTTGTTTCGAGAAATCGAGCACTTGATCATTGGCCAGTTCCACGTTTTGGCGGAACCAATTCTCCATCTCCATCGGCGAGGCCGGAAGCGTCGAGAAGGCACGGCGAAACTGCTCGATGACGAGCTGACTCGCGACCTCCCCGGCTTCATGTCCCCCCATCCCGTCGGCCACGAGAGCAATTCCGGCATGTTCGTCCCCTAAAATCAAGACGGCATCCTCGTTCTGTGCTCTCACTTGGCCTCGGTCGGTTCGGTATGCTAATTCCATCTTCGTGATTACCTCGTTTCTTGTTCGCGCTCCTTCGCTCGAAGCTGCCCACAAGCCGCATCGATATCCGAACCTTGTTCGCGACGAATCGTCACGTTCACTTTTCGATCTTTGAGCACTTTTTCAAAGGCAAAAATTTGTTTACGTGGTGTGCGGACGTAATCGCGCTCGAGCACGTGGTTGACTGGAATCAAGTTGACGTGGCATTTGACGCCTTTCAACAAGTCAGCGAGTTGATGCGCGTGTTCTTCCGTGTCGTTAACCCCGCCGAATAGACCGTATTCGAACGTGATGCGGCGACCGCTCTTCTCTGTATAGTAGTTGACGGCTTCCATCAACTTGTCCAAGTTGTAAGCACGGTTGATTGGCATAAGGCGTGTCCGAATCTCCGTCGTCGGCGCGTGAAGCGAGATCGCGAAGTTGATGCGCATGCCTTCATCGGCAAACTTGTAAATCTTCGGTACGATCCCACTCGTCGACACGGTGATGTGACGTGAACCGATGTTCAAGCCGTCATCGTGGTTGACCGTGCGCAAGAAGCGCATCAATTCGTCGTAGTTATCGAACGGTTCGCCGATTCCCATGACGACGACCGAGTCGACCCGCTCTTCGCTCGCGTCGAGCGCGCGCTGGACGTCGAGGACTTGGGCCGTGATTTCACCGGCCTCTAAGTTACGTTTCAAACCACCGAGCGTCGAAGCACAGAACGTGCAACCGATGCGGCAGCCGACTTGCGTCGTGACACAGACCGAGTTTCCGTACTCATGGCGCATGAGTACCGTCTCGATGGAATAACCGTCTTGAAGCTCGAACAAGAACTTGATTGTCCCGTCCTTTGATTCTTGACGGACGAGTTCTTTCAATGTCGTCAATTGGAACGCCGCGTCTAATTTCTCGCGGAGCGGTTTCGAGACGTTCGTCATATCGTCGAACGATGTCACACGCTTGACGTACATCCAGTCATATAACTGTTTCGCGCGGAACGATTTTTCTCCTGCCTCAATCAGCCATTGTTCGAGCTCTGAGTACGTGAGGGAATAGAGTGACGGCTTGGCACCGACTAATGGATTTTTTTCAACTGCTTTTGGATTCATGTTTATACCTCTTTCTTGAATGCGGCGATATAGAAACCGTCCGTCCCGAACGACGTCGGGAGTAATTTGAGTTCAGCGCGGTCCGATGACATCATCGGGTGCAATACTTGTGGAAGACGGTCTTGGAGTGTCTCATCCCACGTCAATCCGTTCGACAAAATGTAATCGGCCTGCTGTTCATTCTCAGTAGGGTCGATGGTACATGTCGAGTACACTAGCGTACCACCTCGTTTAAGCAGTGGCAAGACGGCGTCAATGATTTCACGTTGGACTTTCGGCAGTCCAGCGAGGGCGGACTTGTCTTTCGTCCATTTGATATCGGGCTTGCGACGGATGACACCGAGTCCCGAACATGGGACGTCGAGTAAAATCCGGTCGAAGCTCTCCGGTTCAAATTTGTCCCCGGCCTGGCGGGCATCGAGGGCAAGTGCGGTCACTCCATCGATATGCAGACGCTTCGCTTGACGTTCAATCAACTTCGCTTTATGCGGATGCAAGTCGAGGGCGACGAGCGTTCCACCGTCCATGCGTTCTGCCGTATGCATCGCTTTTCCACCTGGTGCGGCACACGCATCGAGGACGCGTTCCATTTTCCCGGCTTGAAGCGCATCGGCGACGATCATCGAGCTCTCGTCTTGAATCGACAACAAGCCCATATCGATGAACGCTGTCGAGTGCACGTTTCCGGATTCGATGATGAGTCCGTCCGCTGACAGCTCCGAGCGTGTCGCGACGACATCGACTTCGGCGAGCCGTTCAATCATCTCTTCGACCGTGACGCGCTGGCGGTTGACCCGAACCGTGACCGGAGCCGGCTCATTGTTTAATTTACACATCGCCTCGGTCGCTTCGACACCGTACGTTTCCACCCATTCGGCGACGAGCCAATCGGGATGGCTATGTTCGATGGCAATCCGTTCAGCGTCCGGAAGCGTGCTCAAATCCGGGAACCCGTCCCGAATGACGTTGCGCAACACGCCGTTGACGAACTTACCGGTACCCGAATGGCCCCGTTTTTTCGCAATCTCGACCGCTTCGTGCAAGACGGCCCGATCCGGAATCTTGTCGAGGTAAAACAGTTGATAGACACTCATCCGTAAGAGCGGCAAGACGAAACGGTCCAATTTTTTCGGGTTTTGAACCCGCTTCTCTAAAATATAATCGAGCGTCCGTTTCCGGCCGAGCGTCCCATAGACGAGCTCTGTGTATAGGCCGACATCTTTCGTCGCCAATTTCTTCTGTTTCAATAAATCGTTGACCGCAATCGTCGAATAGGCGCCGCCTTGTTCGATTTTGATTAGCGTATCCAGTGCTGCAACTCGTACGTTCATATTATCCTCCTAGTCGATCGCCGACTTGTAACTTTTGGCCGGCCCCACGCATAAATGTGGCCCCGTCCATTCGTTTTTTACCAGATGGTTGCAAGTCGACCACTTTAATGGCGACCGCGTCGCCTGTCGCGACGACAAATCCATCCTCTTCAAGTCGTACAATCGTTCCCGGTTCACCCGTCCCTGTCGTTTTCGACCCGAAGAACAGTTTGACCCGTTCCCCGGCAATCGTCGTATACGCCGTCGGGAACGGATTCATCCCTCTGATGTGGTTATAAATATCTGCACCGGCACGGGTCCAGTCAATCTGTTCCCGCTCTCGGCTAATGTTCGGTGCGAACGTGACGTCACGCTCGTCTTGCGGTACGGCTTCAATCCAACCAGCGAGGAAGGCAGGAAGCGTCTTGAGCAACAAGTCTGATCCTGCGACCGCGAGCTTGTCGAACAACGTACCGACCGTGTCCAATTCTTCAATCGGGACGACCGTGTTGGCAATCATGTCGCCAGCATCGAGCTTATCGACCATATACATGATGGTGACACCCGTCTCTTTGTCCCCATCGAGGATGGCTTGATGAATCGGCGCGCCACCTCGATATTTCGGCAACAGCGAGGCATGGACGTTGATGGCGCCATGTTTTGGTGCTTCTAACAGTTCGGTCGGGACGATTTGTCCGTACGCCGCCGTCACAATCAAGTCCGGTTCGAGTGCCAAGATATCCGCGAAATCGGTCCGCACCTTTTCAGGCTGTAACACCGGGATATTGTGGCGCAGGGCACACTCTTTCACCGGCGTCGGTTTCAGTTCGCGTTTACGGCCGACCGGTTTGTCCGGTTGCGAGACGACACCTACGACATTGTATCCTTCTTCGAGCAAGCGCTCAAGTACGGATACGGCAAACGTCGGCGTCCCCATGAAGACGATACGCTGATCCGTCCCTTTGTCCGGCACGGCGAGCTTGTCCGTGAACAATACTCCGTCCAAATGGTCGATCTCATGTTGAATCGCCCGAGCGAAGAATCCGCTCGCCTTCACTTGTTGGGTGCGGCCTTTCAAATCCTGCGTCTTGACGACGATCGTCTCATGCCGTTCGACGAAACCGAACTCACCCGGGATACTCAAGCAGCCTTCAAGACCGATCTCGGTCCCGGACGTCTCGATGATTTCCGGATTGATCAACACGAGCGGTCCCGTCTCATCATCCGTATGGACGACAGCGAGCCGTTGATTCAAATTGACCTGTGGGGCGGCCACGCCGACCCCATCATATTCATACATCGTGTCGAACAGTCGATCGACCGTCTGACGCAATTTTTTATCAAACTTTGTCACCGGATCACACGTGACCCGTAAAATCTCATTTGGAATCTCTACTACTTTATACATCTGGTTCCACCTCACATGAATACGTATGGGTTTACGTCGATACTCAATTGATATTCTTTTTTGCTAATCGCCTTTGCCCGTGCCTGTTGCAGCGTGGCGAGGACCGGATATAACGCTTCCGGATGTTTCGTCTTGATGAACAACTGATAGCGGAACAAGTTCTTCAGTTTCGACAACGGTGCCGGCATCGGCCCGTTCAGTCGCGACTGGGCCACGTGCGCCTCGACGAAATCGGCGGCGAACAGCTCGGCCTCGGCTTGGGCGACGAGCGGACTTTCCGCCGCGAACGTGACGAGCGTGACGTACCAATATGGGGGATGATTACCGACTTGGCGCAGTTGCATCTCCCGGGCGTAAAACGATTCATAATCATGTTCACTCGCCGTCTCGATGACATAATGGTCCGGGTTGTACGTCTGAACGTACGCCTCACCCGGCAGACTACCGCGTCCGGCCCGACCGGCGACTTGGGTCACGAGTTGGAACGTACGCTCGGTCGCCCGGAAATCGGGCATGCCGAGCGTCGCATCCGCCGCGAGCACGCCGACGAGCGTGACGTTCGGGAAATCGAGCCCTTTGGCGATCATCTGGGTACCGAGCAAAATGTCGGCCTCCCCATCCTCAAAGCGTTTCAACAGTTGTTCGTGCGACCCTTTGCGTGACGTCGTGTCTTGGTCCATCCGAATGATCCGCGCCTCAGGGATGCGATTCAACAGCTCGGTCTCGATCTTTTGCGTCCCGGTGCCGAACTGTTTGATTTTCTTGCTGTCACACGACGGGCACTTCGACGGCATACCGATCTCATAGCCGCAGTAGTGGCATTTGAGCCGGTCGCCGTGTTGGTGATACGTCAAGTTGACGGCGCAGTGCGGACAGGTAAGCCCTTCCCCACAGTCGCGACACATGACGAACGTCGTGAAACCACGACGGTTGAGCAAGATGACGCACTGTTCTTTTTTCGCGATGCGGTCGTTGATGGCGACAAATAAATCTTCTGAAAACATCGTCGTGTTGCCTTTGGCGAGCTCACGCCGCATGTCGATAATATGGACAGGCGGCATCTCGCCACCGTACCGTTCGCTCAGTTGCAAATAGCGATAGACGCCTTTTTGGGCGCGGGCGTAAGACTCGAGTGACGGGGTCGCACTTCCGAGGACGACCGGGCACTCGTGGTACTCGGCCCGCCAAATCGCGACGTCACGCGCGTGATAGCGCGGGTTCTCTTCTTGCTTGTACGTCGTCTCATGCTCTTCGTCCAAGATGATGAGGCCGATGTTTTCGAGCGGTGCGAAAATCGCCGAGCGTGCCCCGACGACGACATCGACTTCACGTCGTTTGATTTTGCGCCACTCGTCATATTTCTCTCCTTGTGACAAGGCGCTATGGAGCACGGCGACCCGGTCTCCGAAGCGACGTTTGAATCGTTTGACCATCATCGGCGTGAGCGAGATTTCCGGGACGAGCAAAATCGCCTGCTTGCCGTCATCGACGACTTGACCGATCGCTTCTAAATAGACCTCGGTCTTCCCACTGCCGGTGACACCGTGCAAGAGTAACGTCTCCCCGGCTTCCGCATCGCGGATGGCATGGACAGCCGTGGCTTGACTTTCATTCAGTTCGACCGTCTCGATGACCTGTTCAATCGTGGCGTACGGGTCGCGGTTCAGTTCGACCTCGGTCACTTTGACGGCACGGAGCGACTCCATCTTTTGCAGTTGTGCGCGCGACAAGCCAATTTGACGTAACGACGACCAATACATCCGCGGGACGTCCTTTAGCAACTGAATCGCTTCTTGTTGTTTCTTCGCCCGGGCCGGGATGAGCGTCGCATCGATGAGTTCGATGACGAGGTCCGTCTTCACCGTCCGTTTCTCTTTTAACACCGGCGCGAGCAAGATGTCCCCTTTTTTGGCGAGCGCCAAGATGATGGACTGCGTCTCTTTCGGATACTCCGAAAGATGGGTGCCGGCTCGAACGCCGTCCGGGAGCGTCTCGCCTTTAATCTCTTTGTCGTAACTCACTTTCAGCGCTGCCGGCAACATGGCGAGGAGTGCCGACGACCGGAAACAGAGCGTCGTCTCTTTCACATGGGTCGATAAGTCGAGCAACTCGTCCGTCAGTGATGATTCTTCATCTAATAGGGCTTCGAGCGGTTTCAACCCTTCGCGCGTCCCTTCTGAGACACCGGTGACGATTCCGAGCAGGCGTCGTGAGCCGAACGGGACCGAGACACGCATGCCCGGTTCGATTAACGTCTCGAACTGGGGCGGCACTTCATAATCGAACGGACGGTCGATCGTGATGACGGGCGCATCGACATGGACGTGGGCGATCATCGCAAATCTTCCTTAAAATGTGTGAGCAACTCGACAGCGAGTTCACGTTTGCTCTGTCGCGGTAAGCGGACATAAGCCCCGTCCGCCCGAAACAACGTGACTTCGTTGTCATCGGCGCGGAAGCCGATATCTGGCTGGGACACATCGTTGGCGACGAGATAGTCAACCCGTTTACGGGCGATTTTATCGCGGGCGTGTTGCTCGAGATTCTCCGTCTCGGCCGCAAAACCGACGAGGAGCTGATGCGTCTTCTTCTCCCCGAGCGTCTTCAAGATATCGGTCGTCTCTTCGAGTTCGATCGTCAACGGGCCGTGCACTTTTTTATGTTTCTCGCTATGGACCGTCTTCGGGCGATAGTCGGCGACGGCGGCCGATTTGATGACGAGGTCTTGGTCATCGAAACGCGCGAGCACCGTCTCGAGCATATCCGTGCCTGATTCGACGGCGATGGCGGTCACGCCGTCCGGTACGGGTACTTGCAGCGGTCCGTGGACGAGCGTGACGTGTGCGCCCATATCGCGGGCAGCCGCGGCGAGCGCGACGCCCATCTTGCCAGAGGAGTCGTTCGATAAAAAGCGGACCGGGTCGATGCGTTCGACCGTCGGACCGGCCGTGATTAGCACGCGTTTCCCGAGCAGATGTTTCGGGACGAACTGGCTCTCGACGATACGGACGAGGTCTTCCGGTTCCGGAAGGCGTCCGCCACCGATCCACCCGCACGCGAGATTGCCGACGCCCGGTTCGATGATTTGATAGCCGAACGTTTTGAGCGTCTCGATATTGCGGCGCGTGGCCGGATGTTCGAGCATATTGACGTTCATCGCCGGTGAGACGATGACGGGACATTTGGCCGCTAAAATCGAGGTCGTGATGAAGTCATCGGCAATACCGGCTGCGAGTTTCGCAATCATGTTCGCCGTGGCGGGTGCAACGACGATCAAGTCACTCGTATCGACGACGTCGATGTGGGCGATTTTGGTCGGATCGTGTTCCTCGAACACGTCGGTGTATACCGGATTTCGGCTGAGCGCCTGAAACGTCGCTTTGCCGACGAATTCTTCGGCTGACGCGGTCATCGCCACTCGAACGTTCGCACCGGCCTGGACGAGTTTCGACGTGAGCGCGCACGCCTTATACGCCGCGATACCGCCGCTCACACAAAGCAAGATATTCCGATCGTTCAACATTCACAATTCTCCCCCTTATAGACAATGAGACCCAAGTCGCATCCGACTTGGGTCACACTTCATCCGTTGTTTTTTTCGTTCGTGATGATTGTCGTGTCACCCGAATACAATTCTTCTAGCGCTTGACCGACCGGCTTATACGATTTTGGCGCGGCGATTTTTGTTGCTTTTCCGTCCTGGATTTGGCGGGCCCGCTTCGCGGCCACCGTGACGATTGTGTATTTCGACGGGATGATACGTTGTAAGGCATCAATCGAAGGGTATAACATTAAATGACCTCCATCATGGCTTTTTTATAGAGAGACGCGACACGTTCACGTTTACAATGTTCGGCCGTCACGATCGCTTTGATACGATCGATCGCTTTATCCACTTCATCATTCGTAACGACGTAATCGTATGCATCCATCAATTCAATTTCTTCCCGGGCGACGAGCAAGCGTTGCTTGATCACGTCTTCCGATTCCGTGCCTCGACCGACTAAGCGGTTACGTAGTTCTTGCAGGCTTGGCGGAGCCAAGAATAAAAAGACCGCTTCCGGGAAACGCTCTTTCACTTGGAAAGCGCCCTGGACTTCAATCTCGAGGATGACGTCCTTCCCGCTTTCGAGTGTCTCACGAACCCATTCAACCGGTGTCCCATAATAGTTGCCGACAAATTCAGCGTGCTCGAGCAATTGTTTATGCTCGATCATGTGTTCAAATTGTTCTCTCGTCTTAAAGAAGTAGTGTACGCCTTCCACTTCTCCTTCGCGCGGTTTGCGGGTCGTCGCCGAGACCGAATATTGAAGGTTGTTGTCCTTCTCTTCACGGAGTACTCGACAAACGGTACCTTTCCCGACGCCGCTCGGGCCAGACAAGACGATTAATAATCCTCGTTCTTTAAAATTCACTGCAAGACCTCCATCTTCTAACATCACATTTAATTATAATAGCAGTCAATCAATTGTTCCGGCAAGAAGAAGTTCGGATTTCCTACTTCATCGTACCATATTTTCCGTGAATCTGATAACGTAGAGACAGAAAAAGAACAAAGGTGATGAGACTAGTGGCATATGATGGATTAATGACATATCGTGTCGTAACAGAATTACAAGCGCTCGTCGGGGGGCGCATCAATCGCGTGCACCAACCGTATTCGCTCGATTTGATGATTCAAGTCCGCTCGAACCGCCAAAGCGTCCAATTGCTCGTTTCGGCGAATGCGATGTACGCACGGCTCCAACTGACCGACAACCCGACCAAGAACCCGCAAGAACCGCCGATGTTTTGTATGATGCTCCGAAAACACATCGAAGGCGGCTTCATCACGGCAATCGAACAAGTCGGACGTGACCGTGTCATCGTCCTGTCGATCCGTTCACGAAACGAGCTCGGCGACGAAGAGAATAAGAAAGTGTATATCGAACTGATGGGGCGTCACTCGAACGTCGTCTTGACGAACGAGGACGGCAAGATTTTAGACGCCATCAAACATCTCCCGCCGTCACAAAACACGTACCGGACAATCATGCCGGGCAGCGAGTACTTACTGCCACCGGCCCAAGACAAGTGCGATCCGTTGACGGAGCGTGAAGCCGGTTTGAAACGTATCGACTGGAACGCCGGCTCGCTCGACAAGCAGCTCGTGTCCAGTTTCGCCGGGCTTAGCCCGCAAATCGCCCAAGAGATCGTCCACCGGGCCAAACTCCCGAACCGGGCCAGCATCGAGGAGTCGTTCGTCAGCGTGATGAGCGACCTCGAAGGCCCTTACGTCTTCCAACAGCTCGCGTCGGGCAAAGAGCGCTTCAGTCCGATCGTGCTCACGTCCGGTGAGATCACCTCTGAAGAGCGCTATGAGACGAGCAAAGACGTGCTCGACCGTTTCTTCTATGAGAAAGCGAACCGCGACCGTGTCAAACAACAAGCCCACGATGTCGAGCGTCTGCTCAAGTCCGAGCTTGAGAAAAACCTGTTGAAGCGTAAGCGACTGCTTGACGATTTGAAGGCGACGGAACGGTCCGACGAGCTTCAGAAATACGGGGAGCTGTTGACAACGTACTTGTTCCAGCTCGAGAAAGGCATGACCGTCGCCCACGTCGTCGATTATTACGACGAGGAAGGCGGCATGATCGACATCCCGCTCAACAAGCTCAAGACACCGAACGAAAACGCACAAGCGTACTACAAGAAATACAACAAGTTGAAAGTCGCCAAAGTCGAAGTGCAGAAACAAATTGAATTGAACGACGCCGAGATTGAGTATTTAGAGACGCTCGTCGCCCAGCTCGACGTCGCCTCACCGGCCGATATCGTCGAGATTCGA
Source organism: Exiguobacterium sp. s157 (assembly GCF_018618205.1). Classification (NCBI taxonomy): domain Bacteria; kingdom Bacillati; phylum Bacillota; class Bacilli; order Caryophanales; genus Exiguobacterium; species Exiguobacterium sp. s157. Next base: position 426,628 of record NZ_JACSLQ010000001.1, on the reverse strand, counting down.
GAAGAGTTGGCCGAAGGCGGCTACATGAAGCAACGGAATCAAAAGAAGAAACAGACGAAGAAAATTTCGCTCGAGGCGTATACGTCGTCGACGGGGACAGAGTTCTTCGTCGGGAAGAACAATACACAAAACGATCATTTGACGTTCAAGTTCGCCCGTCGCGACGAGATTTGGCTCCATGTGAAAGACATACCCGGATCTCACGTCATCATCCGTTCGGGCGAACCTGACGAGACGACGTTGCTCGAGGCGGCGACCGTCGCCGCTTATTTCTCGAAGGCCCGTGCCTCGAGCGGTGTGCCGGTCGATTACACGAAAGCACGTTACGTGAAAAAGCCGAGCGGTGCCAAGCCTGGATTCGTCATCTATACGGACCAGCAGACGGTGTACGTCACGCCGGATGAGCGGCTCGTCAAATCACTCCAGCAATGAGTTCTGGCCACGTCACATGACGTGGCTTTTTCTTGTTAGCCCATGGTCACTCGTCCTCTCGGCGCCTACGCTTTCCGCAGGCAACCCCGGAGCCGCATCGCCCCAGGAACGGAGGGTGTCGCCAAAGGCATGTGTAAATATGACATGTCCACTTACATTGACAACAAATAAAGGCCCCGTCGCTAAAATGGGGCCTTCGTTTATTTCGGATTATGTTTGAACGCTTCGAGCTGTTCATGATAGTCGAGCAAGTGCCCGTGTAAGATTTCAGAAACGGATAAATCCTCATGCGGCAACGTGAACAGCGCATGCGGCTTGTCACACGTATAAAGGATATCGTGGTGATGCGCGAGGAGGTATAAAAACTCGGACTCGAACACCCGGCGTTCTTCCTCGTCCATGACCAATAGCGCCTCCCGATGTTCAGCGAGACTCTCGAGCAACAAGACGAGCTTGTCCTCAAGGTGAATCAATAACCGGTATTGCTTCATCGTCAAATGCTTCAATTTCACGTTCGTCACTTTCATATCCTCTTGGAGCATCATGTGCAGCTCCTGATGGCCGAGGATACGGGCCCGTGTCTCGAGCAACTCGGACGGGGACCCGACGAGCTCGCGCCAGTGCTGGAACATATACGCCGACGTCTTCCGAATCTCACTGAGCAACCGCTCCTCGTAACGAGGCGGCATGAACGCATAGTTGACACCGAGCGAGACGAAGACACCGACGGCCGTCAACAGGGAACGGGTCCACGCATAGTGGAAGAAGTCGGTCGTCGGATTCTCGAGCATGAGCACGATCGCGAACGCCGCATACGTCGACATGTGCGTCTTATCGAACGTCGTATTGAGCGTGAGCGCGACGATGACGGCAAGCCCGATTGAAATCGGGTTGACCCCGAACGCATAGACGATCAGGAGACCGCACATGAGCCCGACCATCGTTCCGAAGATGCGGCTGAAGACGATTTTCGATGACCGCTTCACGGTCGGTTGCATCGCGACGACGGCCGCGATGGCCCCCATGCCTGAATAGATGCCGAACACGTACCAGGACAAAGCGATGGTGATGGCGACGGCGATGCCGGTTTTCAAAGTTCGAAGTCCGACTTTTGGGATGTAACGTTTGTTCATCATTTAAGCTCGACCTTTCCTGTCTCGGAAATGAGTTCGATGTTTGGTCGGTTCGAGTTCGACAGATGGTACACGCCGCCCCCGATTTCGTTGAACCGTTCCGACGCCGTCACGTTGCCTGTGGTCGTGACGTTCACTTGTCCGGTCGCATTACGCGGCGCGTACGCGAGCGTCCCCGCCTCCGTCTGAATCGTCATGCTTTGATTGACGACGATGTCGCTCACGGTCGCGTTCCGATATGAACGAATATCTCCCGTGACGACACGGACGGTTTCGAGTGTCGTATCACTCCGTGTTTCGACGTGAAGCCGATCACTTTCGAGTTTTTTTACATTAACGGCGTTCGCCTCCAAGACAATCGTCTTGGCAATCAATCCTTGGCCGGTCACTTGCTCGGCCTCGACTTCAATCGATGTCATCGAGCTCGGCAAGGCGACTCGGATTTTATAACGGGATGGTTCAGCACTCGCCCGACTACCAAATTGACTGAATTGGCCGTAGCGCTCGACGACCGAAATCGTATCGCCGACCGATTTGACTTTGATGCGACGTTCTTTCGAGTTCGTCTGTAACACATCAATGTGGACTTTCTCATTCGTGCTACGAACGAATTCGACATTGCCGTGCGCCGTCTCGAACCGAAGTTTCTTCATTTGATAGCGGTCCTCGTACGTGTCCCCAAGTGCCAACACGTGACTGAATATGAATAAATTCAAGAAGAAAATGAGGGGCAAGACGGTGAGGACGAGTCCGAACGCAAGTTTACGATGTTTCGGGATCGCTTGAAAACGGACTTTCAAGGATTTTCCCTTCATTCTAGAATACGCCATACACATCTCCTTTATTGACTGCTTTCCCTATTCTAACATGTTCAGTATGCCATGTACCGAATAGAAAAAGAATCCGCCCGGAGGTGGATTCTCGTTACAGATTATGAAGATAAGACACGTTCGCTCCAACCTGTCGGATCGTTTCGCCAGTCCCGTAAGGAAGCATATTCTTCTTTACTGATGATTCGCTTCTTGACGGCAACGTCGAGCAAATCCGAAAGTGTAATCAGTGCATGCGCAGTGAAGCCGGAGTCTAACAGATTGATGGCGAGGCGGCTCAGACTGTAGGAGAAAATCGCTTGAATCTTGACGACTTCCCCGCCGGCTTCCTCAATCGCTTTGGCGGCCTCGATGCTCGACGAGCCGGTCGACAACAAGTCTTCAATCACGACGACACGAGCCCCCGGTTCAAACCGACCCTCGATTTGATTCCCTTTCCCATGTCCTTTCGCACTCGAACGGACGTAGACGAGCGGCAACCCGAGCCGGTCGGCGACAAGCGTCGCATGGGGAATTCCCGCTGTCGCTGTCCCGGCGATGACGTCGACATCGAGCGGACGGACCACCTCAACGAGCGCGTCGATGATGAGGTTGCGGACGTCAGGATAGCTGAGCGTCAAGCGATTGTCACAATAAATCGGACTCTTCATCCCGCTCGACCACGTATACGGGTTTTCCGGTGACAGGGTCACGGCCTCGATTTGTAATAAAGCTTCAGCGATTTGTCTCATAAGTTCGACTCCATTCTTGTAAGTAGTATGCATAGGCAGCGTTCGGATCTTCGGCCCGGGTGATGGGTCGGCCGACGACGATGGCCGACACACCTGCGTCACGAGCCGCTTTCGGCGTGGCGATCCGGACTTGATCGTCCGCTGTCTCGTTCATGCGGATACCGGGCGTCACGGTCAAAAATGACGAGCCGAGCGCTTGGCGAATCGAGTGGGCCTCATGCACGGACGCGACGACTCCGTCGAGCCCGGCTTGGTCGGCCATAGCAGCCTGGCGAAGGACGGCCTGTTCCAATCCCCCTTCGATGTGTAGCTCTTCGGCGAGCATTCGTTCATCGGTCGACGTCAACTGGGTGACCCCAATCAATTTCGTCGTATCGGTCACCTCGCGTAAGCCGTCCAAGGCGTAACGCATCATCGTCTCGCCGCCGAGCGTATGGACGTTCGTCAACTCGACGCCGAGGCGCCCGATTTGACGGAGCGTCCGCCGTGCCGTCTCCGGGATGTCATGAACTTTGACGTCTAAAAAGACCGGGTACCCGCTGTCGACGAGTTGCTCGACAAAGCGGCCCCCTTCCCGATAGAACAGTTCCATCCCGACTTTGACGGCCGGTTTTTGTTCGATTCGTTCCAATAAACGGAACGCGTCGGCGCCAGTTTCGACATCAAGCGCGAGATACAGTCTGTTCATAAGCTTTCCCCCTGATGTCTAAAATCTGATCAATCCCAAGTTCGTCGAGCCGCCCTGGCAACGCTTCGATGATTTCCTGACAGACGTAAGGATTTTCAAAATTGGCCGTTCCGACCGCGACTGCCGAAGCACCCGCATAAATGAACTCCAAGACGTCGTCGACCGTCCGCACGCCGCCCATCCCGATAATGGGGATATCGACGGCCTGGGCGACCTCATAGACCATCCGAATGGCGACCGGTTTGACGGCCGGTCCAGACAAACCACCGATGCGGTTGGCGAGAATCGGCTGCCCGGTCGTGACGTCGATGCGCATCCCGACGAGCGTGTTAATCATCGTGATGCCATCGGCCCCAGCCGCTTCGACCGCTTTCGCCATCGCTGTGATTGACGTGACGTTCGGTGACAGTTTGACGTATACCGGTTTTGTTGATGCTGCTTTGACGAGTCGGGTCAATTCCGCCGCCATGTCGGGATCGGTCCCGAACTGCATCCCGCCGCACTTCACGTTCGGGCACGAGATGTTCAGTTCGAGCGCCTTGATGGTCGGGTCGGCACTGAGCTCTCGCGCGACATGAATGTACTCTTCGGGCGTCGAACCGGCCACATTGGCGATAATCTCGGTATCGAACGCGGACAAGAACGGTAGTTTTTGTTCGATGATGGCGTCGACACCCGGGTTTTGGAGGCCGATGGCGTTCAACATGCCTTGTGCCGTCTCGGCGACCCGCGGCGTCCCGTTGCCGAATCGCGACTCGCCTGTCGCCGCCTTAATCATGATACCGCCTAACATCGATAAGTCATAGAGTTTGGCGAACTCTTCCCCGAATCCGAAACAGCCTGATGCCGGCATAATCGGATTCTTTAACTGTAAGCCTGGCAAATCGACGTGTAGTCTCATAGCGTCACCTCTTCTGCCCGAAATACCGGTCCGTCACTGCACACTTTGACGTAACCGCCTGGCGCTTCGCACACGCAAGCGAAACAAGCGCCGATGCCGCACCCCATCCGATTCTCAATCGAGATATATCGCTCTTCGATATGTGACGCGGCGACCGCCTTCAGCATCGGTTCCGGCCCGCAGCTGAATAAGACATCGGCGTCGACCCGCGCGAGCGGACTGGTCACAAATCCCATTTCTCCATACGTTCCATCGACCGTCGTGATGATCGTCTCCCCAAGTTCACGGAACGCGTCTTCATAAAAAATGCTTGTTTTCGTATCAAACCCGAGAATTGCTACCGTCTCGATGCCACGGGCGGCGAGCAGGCGCCGCGTGTAGTAGAGCGGCGGCACCCCGATGCCCCCGCCGACGAGCACGACCCGTTTACCCGTCTGTTCAAGCGGGAAACCGTTGCCGAGCGGTCCGAGGACGTCTAAGACGTCTCCCGTCCGACGCGCGGCCAAATCTGCCGTCCCGCTGCCGATCACTTTATACAGGAATGTGACGACGTTGTCTTCGACGTTCGCGACCGAGAGCGGCCGGCGCAACAGCTCTGACGTCTTCACATGGAAGAACGTGCCCGGCGCAACGGCCTGCGGTGCGATCTCGATTTTCATCTCCATCGTCGCCGTCGCAATCAATCGGTTCGATAAAATGGTCGCGAGTTGTCTCATACGGTCACCCCGAATGTCGTGAAGGCCGGTAAACTCGTCGTTTGGAACGACAGGCTCTCGATGACTTGGAGCAGCGCCTCGACCGTGTCGAGCGACGTCAAGCAGAGCACCCCTTGCTCGGCCGCGGCCCGACGGATGATGAACCCGTCTTTCGTCGCAAGGGCGTCACGCGTCGTCGTGTTCAAGACGATATCGACTTCCCCTCGTTCGATGACGCTCAGCATCGTCTCTCCGGCCTCATTGATTTTCCCGACCGGGTGGACCGGCAAGCCATCTGCCGAGAGCGCCTGCGCCGTGCCAGACGTGGCCATCAGGCGGAATCCGAGTCGGTTGAAACGGCGGGCGATGTCGAGCGCCTCTTCCTTGTCTTGGTCGGCGACCGTCAACAGGACGTTCCCTTTCAAGGCGATCGTCATGCCGGCGGCGACGAGTCCTTTATATAACGCCTTTTCGAGCGTGCGATCTGTCGCCATGACTTCACCGGTCGATTTCATCTCCGGCCCAAGTGATGGGTCGACTTCTTTCAGTTTCGCGAAACTGAATACCGGGACTTTGACCGAAATCGCGTCCGCTTCCGGATGTAAGCCGGTCCCTAAACCGAGGTCTTTCAAACTCGTTCCGAGAATCGTCTGCGTGGCGATGCGTGCGACCGGAAGGCCCGTCACTTTAGAGATGAACGGGACGGTCCGGCTCGCCCGCGGGTTGACCTCGATGACGTATAAGTCGTCCGCGTAGACGAACTGGATATTGAGCAACCCTTTGATCCGGAACGCCTTGGCGAGTTTAATCGTGTAATCGACGACCTTCTGTTTCAACGCTTCGCTCAACCGCTGCGGCGGGTACACGGCAATCGAGTCGCCCGAGTGGACCCCGGCCCGTTCGATATGTTCCATGATGCCCGGGATGTAGACGTCCGTCCCGTCACAAATGGCGTCGACTTCAATCTCGATGCCCGTCAAGTAGCGGTCGATCAGGACGGGACGGTCTTTCGAGGCGACGACGGCGTGGCGCATATACCGCTCGAGCTCCGAGCGCTCATAAACGATTTCCATCGCCCGGCCGCCGAGGACGTATGATGGGCGGACGAGTACCGGATAGCCAAGCATGTCGGCACACGCGACGGCCTCTTCGACCGTGACCGCCGTCTTGCCTGGAGGCTGGGCGAGCTGTTCGGCCGAGAGCGTCGCTTCGAACGCTTTCCGGTCTTCGGCGCGGTCGATGTCTTCAAGCGATGTCCCTAAAATCTGGACCCCTTCTGCTTCGAGCGAGGCTGCCAAGTTGATGGCCGTCTGGCCACCGAACTGGACGATGACGCCGAGTGGCTGTTCGTTGCGGATGACCTCGAGTACGTCCTCGGTCGTAAGCGGTTCGAAGTAGAGTCGGTCCGAGATTGAGAAGTCGGTCGACACCGTCTCCGGGTTGTTGTTAATGATGATCGCTTCATAACCTGCGTCACGAATCGTCTGAATCGAGTGGACGGTCGCGTAGTCGAACTCGACACCTTGACCGATGCGGATCGGGCCCGAACCGAGGACGAGAATCGACGGCTTGTCCGTCTTCACGGCCTCGTTCTCAACTTCGTACGTCCCGTAAAAGTATGGTGTTTCCGAGGCGAACTCAGCCGCACACGTGTCGACCATCTTGTACACCGGACGGATGCCCCAGTCGTTCCGAAGCGACGTCACCGTCTCCACGTTCTCGTTTATGATGCGGGCGATCATCTTATCGCTGAACCCGAGACGCTTCGTTTCGACGAGTCGTTCTTTCGTGAGCGGCTCAAGCCGGAGCGTCTCTTCATGTTGCCAAATCCGTGCGAGTTTCGATAGGAAGAAACGGTCGATTTTCGTCAGCTCATGCAACTGTTCCGTCGAATAACCGCGACGGAGTGCCTCATAAAGCATCCAGAGTCGCTCATCAGTCGGCGTCGTCAACTCGCGATTGAGCTCATCCGTCGTCAATTGTGCGAGCCGTGGTACGGCCAAGTCTTCTGTCCCGAGTTCAAGCGAACGGACAGCCTTAAGGAGCGCTTCCTCCAAGTTGCGGCCGATCGCCATCACTTCCCCGGTCGCTTTCATCTGAGTGCCGAGCCGGCGGTCAGCCGTCTCGAACTTATCGAAAGCGAAGCGCGGAATCTTAGCGACGACATAGTCGAGCGCCGGTTCGAACGAGGCGTAACTCGTCTCCGTCACCGGGTTCTTCAATTCTGACAACTTGTATCCGACCGCTACTTTCGCAGCCAACTTGGCGATCGGATATCCCGTCGCTTTCGAGGCGAGCGCCGAACTGCGGGAGACACGTGGGTTGACCTCGATGACGTAGTACGTGAAGCTGTCCGGGTCAAGGGCGAACTGGATGTTGCATCCCCCTTCGATGCCGAGAGCGCGGATGATGTCGAGTGAGACGCTGCGGAGCATCTGATAGTCGCGGTCCGACAGTGTCTGCGTCGGAGCGAAGACGATCGAGTCGCCCGTATGGACCCCGACCGGATCAAAGTTTTCCATCGCACAGACGATGATGGCCTGGTCGCTCGAATCGCGCATCACTTCATACTCGACTTCTTTCATGCCGGCAATCGATTTCTCGAGCAACACTTGTGTCACTGGACTCGCTTTCAGCCCTGATTCGACGAACTGTTCGAATTCATTCCGGTCATGGGCAATCCCGCCACCGGTTCCTCCGAGCGTGTACGCCGGACGGATGATAATCGGATAGCCGATCCGGTCGGCAAAGCCCCAAGCCGACTCGAGCGACTGCACGATCTCGCTTTCCGGGACCCCGTGGCCGAGCTTATACATGAGGTCGCGGAACTGTTCCCGGTCCTCAGCTTGTTCGATGGCCGATAATTTTGTCCCGAGCAATTCGACGCCGCAATCTTCAAGCACGCCGCGACGATCGAGTTCCATCGCCAAGTTGAGGCCGGTCTGGCCGCCGAGTGTGGCCAGGAGCGCGTCCGGTCGCTCTTGACGGATAATCCGTTCGACGAACTCCGGTTCGAGCGGTTCGATATAGACACGGTCCGCCGTCGTCGGGTCGGTCATGATCGTCGCCGGGTTCGAGTTGACGAGGATGACTTCATATCCTTCTTCTTTCAAGGCAAGACACGCCTGGGTACCAGCATAGTCAAATTCTGCCGCCTGTCCGATGACGATTGGGCCGGATCCGATTACAAGGATTTTCTGAATATCTGGTCGTTTTGGCATGTCACATTCCTACTTTCTGTTTGTTTTCTTGAACGAGTTGCATGAAACGGTCAAATAAATCGTTGGCGTCGTATGGACCCGGTGCCGCCTCGGGATGGTATTGGACCGAGAACGTCGGATGATGTAGATGCTTCACACCTTCGACCGTGCCATCGTTGACGGCGCGATGCGTGACGACGAGTCCTGTCGTCGCGAGCGACGCTTCATCGACTGCGTAGCCGTGGTTTTGGGACGTGATTGTCACCGCTCCGGTCTCTAGTTCGACCACGGGATGGTTGGCACCGCGATGACCGAACGGGAGTTTGAACGTGTTGGCACCGCTCGCGAGTGCAATCAACTGATGGCCGAGACAGATTCCGAAGATCGGGAGTGTCGGCATGAGGCGCTCGATGAGCGGTAACGCCGTCGGGACGTCTTTCGGATCCCCCGGTCCGTTCGACAGCATGACGCCGTCCGGCTCATAGCGCATCACTTCTTCTGCCGTCACGTCGTGCGGCAAGACGACGACTTCACAGTCGCGTTTCACGAGTTCACGCATGATGCCGAGCTTCGCGCCGAAATCGATGAGGGCAATCCGTGGACCGCTGCCGGTGCTGACATACGCCCGCTTCGTCGAGACACGCTCGACTTGATTGGTCGGCAGGAGAACATCGAAGCGATGTTGGACCGTCTCCCACGTCGAGTCGCCGTCGACCATGACACCGCGCATGACGCCGAGTGAGCGCAAGTGACGCGTCAACATGCGTGTGTCGACTCCTGCTAGACCCGGGATGTTGAAGCGTTTGAGCGTATCATGAAGCGTCGCGGTCGAGCGGAAGTTCGACGGTGTGTCGCACACTTCTTTGACGATGAGCCCTTTCGCCATCGGAACGGTCGTCTCGAAATCTTCGCGGTTGACGCCATAGTTCCCGATCAACGGATTCGTCAACACGATGAGTTGGTCACAGTAAGACGGGTCAGACAACATCTCTTGATATCCGGTCATCCCAGTCTGGAAGACGACTTCCCCGATCGTCTCCACACTTGCACCAAACGCTGTTCCTACAAATGAAGTACCGTCCTCAAGCCATAATGTTCGTTTCATCGAATCTCCCCTTATATACGATTTTTCCAGCCACGATGGTCATCACCGGCCAGCCAACTAGTTTCTTCCCAGCGAACGGTGTGTTCTTCCCTTTCGAGCGGAACGTCGTCGGATCGACGACCCGCTCCGTCTCCGGGTCGATGAGGGCGAGGTCCGCCGCCCGGCCGACTTCAATCACACCGTACGGCAACCCGAACACGTCGCTCGGTCGTTTCGTCATCCACTCGATGAGCGCCGCCTCTTCCATATGTCCCGTTTTGACGAACGTCGTGTACAAGAGCGGGAACGCCGTCTCGAAACCGGTGATCCCGAACGGGGCCCGTTCCATGCCGGCCGCTTTCTCCTCGGCCGTGTGCGGGGCGTGGTCGGTCGCGATCATATCGATCGTGCCATCGAACAAGCCCTCGAGTAGCGCCTCCCGGTCGTCCGCACTCCGGAGCGGTGGATTCATTTTAAAGTTCGGGTCGAGGCCTGGGATATCGTCTTCACAGAGGATGAGGTGATGCGGTGTCACTTCGGCCGTGACCCGGATGCCGGCTCGTTTGGCGTCGCGGATGACGCGCACCGACTGTCGTGACGAGACGTGGCAGACGTGATAGTGACAGCCTGTCTCTTCGGCGATCAAAACGTCCCGGGCGATATGGATGCTCTCGGCGAGGCTCGGGATGCCTTGGATGTCATGTTCTTCACTGAACCGGCCTTCGTGGACCGAACCGGCCTTGAGCGTATTGTCCTCGCAATGGGCGACAATCGCCTTGTCGAGTCGTTTCGCTTCCCGCATCGCCGCGCGCATCATCGCTGCCGATTGGACGCCAACTCCGTCGTCGGTGAAGGCGAATGAATCTGCGAGCGAGGCCATGTCGACTTGCTCGGTACCGAGCTGTCGTTTCGTGATGGCGGCGTATGGCAGGACACGCACGATGGCGTCTTGCTCGATTTTAGCCAACAGCTGGTCCATCGTTTCGCGGTCGTCTGGGACCGGACGCGTGTTCGGCATCGCACAGATTGTGGTGAATCCGCCGGCTGCAGCCGCCTCTGTCCCGGTCTTGATTGTCTCTTTCTTCTCCCCACCCGGTTCGCGCAAGTGGACGTGGACATCGACGAGTCCTGGGATGAGTAGCATCCCTGTCGCATCAATCACTTCGTGTCCTTCAGTCGTGCCGTTATAGTCGACCGAGCGGATCTCGCCGTCTTCAATCAATAGCGTCGTCGTCCGTTTCGTGTTCCCGTCATACCAAGTTGCGTGTTGAAGTATCATAATTGTCCCCCTAATGCTCGATTTAAGATGGCCATCCGGGCGTAAACACCGTTCGTCATCTGTGGAAAGATACGCGACTGTGGATGTTCGATTAAACTGCCGGCAATCTCGACGTCCCGATTGACCGGGGCCGGATGCATGATGATGGCTTGCGGTTTCATCCGCTCGACGCGTTCCGGCGTCAAGCCGTAGCGTACATGGTAATCTTCTTTCGAGAAGATATCGCCCATAATGTGGCGTTCGTGCTGGACGCGCAGCAACATGATGACGTCACAGTCGGCCAACACGTCGTCGAGGTCACGATGCTCGAGCCCCATCGACTCGTCCCACCAGGAGGCGGGACTGCAGCCGACGACGTTCGCGCCGAGCCGCTTGAGCACCGAGGCGTTCGAGCGGGCGACACGGCTATGGACGAGGTCACCGCAGATGGCGATATTCAATCCTTCGAACGTCTTGAACTCTTCAAAGATCGTGACGAGGTCGAGGAGTGACTGGGACGGATGTTCCCCGCTCCCGTCACCGCCGTTCAACACCGGGATATTCAATGTTTCGACGAGTTCATGGTAGTAGCCCGACTCCGGATGGCGGATGACGAGGGCATCGACCCCGATCGCCTCGAGCGTCTTGCACGTGTCGTAGAGCGTTTCACCTTTCGTCACCGATGACGTCGCCACGTCGAACGGGATCTCCTGGACCTTCAAGTGCCGTTCGGCCATTTGAAACGAATTTTTCGTTCGCGTCGAGTTTTCAAAGAATAAATTCGCGACCGTCTTCCCATCGAACAATGGGGGCATGTTCCCTTGTTTATAGCGGAGCGACTCCTCGATTAAACCCATAATCTCGTCGAGGGATAGCGTGTCCAGGCTGACAAAATGCTTCGGTTGTTGTTTGATGATGTTCATGTTCGTCTCCTCCTTTTATGTGAAGGCAAAGAGAAAAGGCGTCTCTTCACCTACGTGAAGGGACGCCTTTATCTGGGCAGAACACACCCAAATAAACGAGCCTTCACTTTGCCGACCTCACGGGATCGAATTAAAAGTTACTTGCTTGTCGTGTGTCTTCAGTTGTTTCGGCAGCAGGTTCTTCCACGCTTTCCGCTTTTGGCAAGAAGGCGTTCAAGAGAATCCCGACGACCGTTGCGAGCGCCATCCCTTGGACCGGGAAGCTACCGAGTTGGACCATCGCCCCACCGAGTCCGATGACGAGGATGACCGAGGCGATGATGAGGTTGCGTTTCTCGGCGAGATCGACGTTGCTCTCGACCATCGTCCGGAGACCGTTCGAGGCGATGACCCCGAACAAGAGGATCGAGATGCCGCCTTTGACCGGGTTCGGAATCGTCGAGATGAACGCTTCGACGTGTCCGAGGAATCCGAAACTGATGGCCATGAGCGCCGCTCCGGCGATGACGTAGACGCTATACACTTTCGTGATAGCCATGACCCCGTTGTTCTCACCGTAAGTCGTACACGGTGGACCACCGAGTGCCGAGGCGACCGCTTTCCCGACCCCGTCGCCGAGGAGGGTCCGATGGAGACCTGGGTCTTTCATCGTCTCGCGGCCGATGATTTTCGACGTGACCATCTGGTCGCCGATATGTTCCGTCATCGTGACGAGTGCGACTGGGACGATGGCGAGGAGTGCCCCGACTTGCCACATCGGCATGTAGTCGACGAACACCATCGTGAAGTCAGGCAGTTGGAACAAGCTCGCTTGTCCGAGCGCCGAGTAGTCGATGATTCCGAACAGTGCGGCGATGAGGTAACCGCCGATGATTCCGAACAAGATCGGAACAGCGCCCCATACTCCTTTGAGCGTCGTCATGGCGAGAATCGTAATACCGAGCGTGAGCAACGCGACGGTGATGAACGTTCCGTTGTATGCCCCGTCCTTATTCATCGACATGTCGATGGCGACCGGTGCGAGCGATAAGCCGATGACCATGATGACTGGACCGACGACGACCGGCGGCAGCAAGCGTAGCAACCAGTTCACGCCGGTCTTATAGATGACGAGCGAGACGACGCCGTAGACGGAACCGGCGATGATGCCTCCGAACAAGGCGGCTTCGACACCCCATTGTTGGCTGACGGCGATAATCGGCGCGATGTACGCGAAGCTCGATCCGAGATAAGTTGGGACTTTGAAGCGTGTGATTGCTAGGAATGAGAGCGTGGCCACACCGGAAGCGACGAGGGCGACGGACGTGCTTAGGCCCGTCAAAATCGGGACTAATATCGTCGCTCCGAACATGGCGAAGACGTGTTGCAGGCTGAAGAGCAGCCATTGCGGTAAGTGAGCGGGACGCTCGTGGATGTTGAGGATGGGTTTCATATGTGGTTCTCCTTCCTGGCCTCTCTGGACCACCTTAAAGGTTTTTTGATTATTGCTGTTTGATGAATACTTCGTCTGTCGCATCGACTTCACTGAGTCTGACGACGACTTGTTCCGACTTCGACGTCGGGACGTTCTTGCCGACAAAGTCGGGGCGAATCGGTAACTCGCGGTGTCCGCGGTCGATCAAGACGGCGAGCTGGATATAATCCGGCCGACCGTGGTCGACGAGCGCGTCCATGGCAGCCCGCACTGTCCGGCCTGTATAAAGGACGTCGTCAATCAAGACGACCGTCTTGCCGTTGATATCATGCGGTAACTCGGTCGCTTTCACTTCCGGGTCGAGTGATTTCTTTGATAAGTCATCCCGGTAGAGCGTGATGTCTAAGTTGCCGAGGGCAATCGGTTTGCCTTCGATTTCTTCGATTCGGCGGGCGAGCCGGTCGGCGAGCGTCTCGCCTCTGGTTTTAATCCCGACGAGTACGACGTTGTCCGTCCCTTTGTTTCGCTCGATAATCTCATGGGCGATTCGGGTAAGTGCGCGGCGGATGGCCGCTTCGTCTAAAATGGTGGAACGTTTCAACTAGTTCCCCCCTCTCACAAATTATATAAAAAAAGAAGACTTCCTCATCCGGCTGGAAAAGGAAGTCTTCATATGTGAGGGCAGACCTCTGCCTCAAATAATCGACGTGTCGTGGCCGCGGCCACAATCCTTTCACAGCCTCTCTGGACTGGGTTTAAAGGTGTTATGCTTCCTAGACTATAAATCGGAATCGGTTGAAAGTCAACGCGTTTTCTCGATTTTGTCTAATTTGGCAAGCTCCGCCTCGAAGTCGGCTGGGAGTTTCGCCTCGAATTCAAGCCATTCGTTCGTGCGCGGATGGAAGAAACCGAGCGTCGCCGCGTGGAGCGCCTGACCGTTCAATTGAATCGTACGGCGTGGACCGTATTTCGGGTCACCAGCAAGCGGATGGCCGATATAACGCATGTGAACGCGGATTTGGTGCGTCCGTCCCGTCTCCAATTTACACTCGACGAGCGTGAAATCTTTATACCGCTCGAGCAGACGGAAGTGCGTGATCGCTTCTTTCGCGTTCTTGTCGGTCACCGTCATCCGTTGACGGTCGTTCGTGTCACGCCCGATTGGCGCTTCGATTGTCCCAAGTTCATGGGCGACTTCGCCGTGGACGAGGGCGATATATTCACGCTTGATTTTACGATCCTTCAACTGGCTCGCGAGCGATTCGTGGGCCACATCGTTTTTCGCGACCATGAGAAGACCGGTCGTGTCTTTGTCGATGCGGTGGACGATGCCTGGACGTTTGACGCCATTGATGCCTGACAAATCGTCACAGTGGTAAAGGAGCGCGTTGACGAGCGTCCCTGACGTATGGCCGGCCGCCGGATGGACGACCATGCCGCGTGCCTTATTGACGACGATGACATCCTCGTCCTCATAGACGACGTCGAGCGGGATATTCTCAGGTAATACTTCGAGTTCGACGGCATCTGGGACCGTCACGACGATTTCGTCGCCTTCTTGCAATTTATAGTTCGGCTTGACGATCTGTCCATTGACGAGCAGGTCTCCCGCCTTGATCCAGTCTTGGATTTGCGAACGTGACCAATCACTTTGTTCGCTCATCCATTTATCGATACGAGCCTTTTCTTCGGCGACAAATGTGTAAGTTTCCATTACGATTGTCCCCTTTCTTTGTTTAATTTTTCTTCGAACAAGACGCCGATGATCATAAAGATGACCCCGAACGTGAGCGCCATATCGGCGACATTAAAAATGGGGAAGTTGTATCCGAACGGGTACGTGTCGACAAAGTCGACGACTTCTCCGCGGAAGAGACGGTCGATAAAGTTCCCGATGGCACCGGCGAGTAGTAACCCGACGCTATAACCGAGCAAATCGAACCCGTTCACTTCTTTATGCAAGAAGTAAATCAAACCGACGACGACGATGGCCGTGACGATAAAGAAGAACACCATCTGCCCTTCGAGCATGCCCCAAGCCGCACCTTTATTACGGTAAGACGTCAAATAAAGCAACTCAGGGATGAGTTCAATCGACTGTCCGATCGTCATCGTCTGGACGACGATCCATTTGGTCACTTGGTCGAGCAAAATGAGGAAAAGTGCTAATCCGTAGTAACGTTTCATCAGATTCTCCTTTCAAGTCATAAGAAACCGGAGTGGACGATCGCCACTCCGGTCCGGCTTATGCGATGACTTCTGTACAACGCGGGCAAAGCTCTGGGTGCTGTTCGTCTTGACCAAGTTCAATCGAGTACGTCCAGCAGCGGGCACAAGCGGCACCATCAGCTTTCAAGACGCTGATTTCGGCTGTCGCATAATCGACATCAGCCGAGTCGACGTAATCAAGCTGTGACACTTGTAGCAATTGGCGCACGTTGTCGATCGTCTCGAGCAACTGTTTCGTCTCACCTTTCGGCGCGACGAGCAACTTCGCTTCGAGCGGTTTCCCGATCAATTTCTCACCACGTGCAATCTCGATCGCTTTCAAGACGTCGTCACGGAACGTGAGGAACTTCGACCATTTCGCAAGCAACGCCTTCTCGTCTTCCGACAATGCCGCTACTTCGTCAAGGTCCGTCAAGAAGACGCTATCCCCTTGTTTCGCCGGCACTTCTTGCCACACCTCATCCGCCGTGTGCGGAAGGATTGGGGCGAGCAATTTCGTGAGCGTGACGACCGTGTCATACATGACCGTTTGAACGGCACGACGACGCGCATCATCTTCGCGCTCGATATACAGGATATCTTTCGTGAAGTCGAGATAGAATGACGACAACTCGTTGACACAGAAGTTATGGCTCAAGTGATAGACGGCCATGAAGTCGAACGTGTCGTATGCTTTGACGACTTTCGCTTGAAGCTGTTTGAGTTTTGTCGCCATGAAGCGGTCCGCTTCCGGCATGTCTTCGAACGCGACACGCATCGACGGGTCGAATCCGTTCAAGTTACCGAGCAAGAAGCGCAACGTGTTGCGGATTTTCCGGTATACTTCCGACACTTGTTTAAAGTTATCGTGTGACGCGCGGACATCTGACTGATAGTCGACCGACGACACCCAAAGACGGACGATTTCTGCTCCGTACTGTTTGACGAGGTCGTTCGGTGCAATCGTGTTACCGAGTGACTTCGACATCTTGCGTCCGTCTCCGTCGAGAACGAAACCGTGGCTGAGCACGTTGCGATACGGCGCTTTGCCAGTCGTCGCGACAGCCGTCGAGAGTGACGAGTTGAACCAGCCGCGGTATTGGTCCGATCCTTCAAGGTACAAGTCGGCCGGGCGGCGCAAGTTGTCGCGCTGTTCGAGTACGCCCGCATGTGACGAACCTGAGTCGAACCAAACGTCCATGATGTCGAGCTCTTTACGGAACTCGCCGTTCGGGCTGTTCGGGTGTGTGAAGCCTGCTGGCAACAAGTCTTTCGCTTCACGCTCATACCAGACGTTCGATCCGTGCTCGTGGAACAAGTTGGCGATATGTTCGATCGTCTCGTTCGTGATGATCTCCGTTCCGTCTTCGGCATAGAAGATCGGGATTGGAACACCCCAGGCACGTTGACGGCTGATGACCCAGTCCCCACGGTCACGGACCATGTTGTAAAGACGTGTCATGCCCCATTCCGGCACCCAGTTCACTTCTTCGATTTCACGGAGCATATCGGCACGGAAGTCTTTGATTGAGGCGAACCATTGCGGTGTCGCGCGGAAGATGACCGGTTTCTTCGTACGCCAGTCGTGCGGGTACGAGTGTTTGATGAATTTCAAGTTGAGGAGATAGCCGTTCTCTTCGAGCTTCATCCCGATTTGTTTGTTCGCGTCTTCATAGAACAAGCCTTCGAAACCTGGCGCCTCATCCGTCATATAACCACGGTCGTCGACCGGGCACAAGACGTCGAGTCCGTACGCTTGTCCGACACGATAGTCGTCTTCCCCGTGTCCAGGTGCCGTATGGACGAGACCTGTCGCATCAGCCGTGACGTGATCGCCAATCATGACGAGCGAGGTCCGGTCGTAAAGCGGGTGTTGCGCCGTCATGTGTTCGAACTCACGTCCGTTCCAAGAACCGCTCACCGTGTAATCCGTCCACTTGAGTGCCGTCGTCACTTCTTCCACGAGCGATTCGGCGACGATATAGCCTTTGCCGTCATGCTCGATACGCGTATACGTCAACTCGTCGCTGACCGCGATCCCGAGGTTGGCTGGAATTGTCCATGGTGTCGTCGTCCAGATGACGAAATGATCGGTCGTCTGAAGAACGTCTTTCCCGTCGACGACTTGGAACGCCACGTAAATGGCCGGTGACTTCTTGTCATAATATTCGATTTCCGCCTCAGCGAGCGCCGATTCAGAAGAAGGTGACCAATAGACCGGTTTCTTCCCTTTATAGATGTAGCCTTTTTCGGCCATCGTCCCGAAGAGACGGATTTGAGCCGCTTCGTATTCTGGGAGGAGCGTGATGTACGGGTTGTCAAAGTCAGCGAGCAACCCGAGGCGTTTGAACTGTTCACGTTGCGAGTTCACTTGTTCCATCGCATACGCTGCACACTTCTCACGGAACTCGGCGACCGTCATTTCTTTGCGGTTGACACCCGCTTTTTGAAGCGCGTTCTCGATTGGGAGACCGTGTGTGTCCCAGCCCGGAATCATCGGTGACTGGTAGCCGTTCAATGATTTGAAACGGACGATGATGTCTTTCAATACTTTGTTGAGCGCGTGGCCCATATGGATGTCGCCGTTCGCGTACGGAGGTCCGTCGTGAAGGATGTATTGCGGTTTCCCGGCGTTTTTCTCTTGGACGCGGTTGTATAGGTCCATTTGTTCCCAAGCCTCATGCATCGCTGGCTCACGTTTTGGCAGATTTCCGCGCATCGCGAACTCTGTGTCAGGCATCAATAGTGTGTCTTTGTAGTTCATTGAAACTCCTCCTGCAACTTTTTTTTGACAACAAAAAAACCCGCCCCTAATAGGGACGAGTTGGTCGACTCGCGGTACCACCCTACTAATCTCAAGGAAACCCTCGAGACCGCTCTTGGTAACCGATAACGAGGTCAGGCGGTCGCGCTTACTAACTTCAGCCCGACACTCATAGGGGATACCGATAAAGTCTTTCTCTTAGGCTTGCACCTTCCCTAAGTCGCTTCGTAGGTATGACTTTATCGACGTGTCCTAATCGACGTATTGTGTATTATCCGTGATGTTTTGTTGGTATGACTTCGTCGTCATTATACGCAAGTTCGGTCGTATCGTCAAGAACCGTCTGGACCGGCGGCTCCCCGACAATCGTGTCCCATTCTGTACTGTTCAAGAGCTCCATCTGAGCATCGACGAGGACGCGGAACCGGGTCCGGTACAATTCGACTTTCTTGAGCATTTGAATGACTTCACGTTCGGCGAGCTGCTCTTTGCGTGACGCTTCTTCCTCACGGGCGAGCGCCTCACGTTCAGCTTGCTTCAAAATGAGACTCGCTTCCTTGGCCGCGTTCGTCTTCACTTCTTCGGCTGCCTCTTGGGCGACGATAATCGATTTGTTCAACGTGTCTTCCATCGAGGAGAAGTAGTCAATGCGAGCTTGCATATCGTTGACGAGTTCTTCGTACCTTCTATTCTCACGAATCAATAGTTCAAATTCTTTAATGATTTGATCTAAAAATTCATTGACCTCATCGATGTCGTACCCGCGAAAACGAGTCGAGAACTCTTTATTATGAATATCAATCGGTGTCAACGCCATTCGACTTTCCTCCTAAGTTCAACGTATGATGCCATACTGGATTTTTATTTTCTCACGCTTTGTCGAGCCGAGAATCGCCGTCAGTTTGACACGGCCATACCCTCGGATCGAGACCAAATCGTCTGGTTCAAGGATGAAGCTCGGATCATCGATCGGTTTATGGTTCACTTTACAGTCTCCATGTTTGACGAGCGCCTGGGCTTTTTGTCGGGATAACCCGAGCACTTCGCTGACGACCGTGTCAAATCGGAGTGATGAGACGATGCCGAACTCATCGCTCCATTTGACTTCCGGTACGACGAGCA
Organism: Exiguobacterium sp. s157; assembly: GCF_018618205.1. NCBI lineage: Bacteria > Bacillati > Bacillota > Bacilli > Caryophanales > Exiguobacterium > Exiguobacterium sp. s157. The sequence continues at coordinate 407,245 of NZ_JACSLQ010000001.1, read as the reverse complement.
CGGCTTCGGGCGCCACTTCTGAGATGCGAATCCGGGCCTTGCCGACCCGATCGACGTTCATCTCGATGAAACCGGCCGCCTCACGCGTCGTGGCGAATTGCGCGATGCCCTCGTCGAGGACGACGTCTCCAAACTTCTGCCGCTTCAACCCGGCGTTCAAGAGCGTCCCCGTCACTTGACGGTGCGTCAATTCGACGAATTTGGTCGGATAGTCGATTTGACGAATCGCAATCTCGAAGTCGTTCGGGTCGAGCTCGTAATAATCCGGGGCCAGGATGAGACGACGCCGTTCCGCGCCGACAAATCCGCCATCCTCGTAAATCGCGAGCTGCTTGCCGACGAGTTGCCGGACGATTTGTTGCTCGCGTGGATCTAAAAAGTCCGTCACTTTCAACATATAGTTGTCCTCGACTTGTTGAACCCAATCGAGCACTTGCTCGATAAATGCCCGTTCATTCGGTCGATAATGATCGAAGACGCTCATTTAAATACCGAAAATCGCACGCACTCCAAATTGCGCCATCCGTAGCACAAATAAAGCGACGATTGGGGAGATGTCGAGCATCCCGCCGATTGGTGGGATGATGCGACGAAACGGATTCAAAAACGGTTCGCACAGATACGACAAGATTTGACCAAATTTTGATTCACGCGCATTCGGGAACCACGATAATAAAATATAGGCAATCAAGACCCAGCTATAATATCCAAGCAATGTAACGATCGTGTTGCCTAACGCAGGTATAGCATTTTCCATTCAGTTACCACCCTTTACTATTGAGTTCGTCCTCCGAAATCAAGTTCGAGATCGACCCCGTCAACTCGATGTTGTTCGGAGTACATAGAATCGTGTTATGTCCAATCGACGTCATCGTCCCTTCTAACGCATAGACGACACCTGACAAGAAGTTGACGACTTGACGAGACTGCTCTTTCGACATCCGTTGAAGGTTGACGATGACGGCCCGGTTTTCTTTCAACTGGTCGCTGATGTCTTGGGCCTCAGCGAATACACGCGGCTCGGCCAAGACGACTTTTGAACGTTCTTTCTTCTTCGTGTTCAACGCGACGATATTGTTCGATGTTTTCGGACGGTCCTCCGTTTTGACGATTGCCTCCGTCATCGGTTGTGTCTTCGTTTCGGCGACAGCATACTCGTCTCCTTCGAACTGGTTGTTCGGATCTTCCTCGAGTCCAAAGAAGTCCTTCATTTTGTTTTTGATTGACATAACGGATTCCTCCTTAAAATATATTATTGCACAAGTACGGTTCCAATACGAACAAACGATGCGCCTTCTTCGATTGCCAACGTGTAGTCGTTCGACATACCCATTGACAGTTCGGTACACGGTGCATGCGCATAGGCATGACGCGCGACGTCATCGCGCAACTGTCTCAAGTTTCGGAACGTCTCCCGAATCACCGTCTCGTCCTCTGTGAACGGGGCCATCGTCATCAGGCCGATGATCCGCACGTGAGGATACTGTTTACAGTTCTCGATGAACGGGATGACTTCCTCTTTTTCGAGACCATGTTTTGACGCTTCGCCCGATACGTTCACTTGCACGAAACAATCGATCACGCCTTGGGCGCGTTTATCGATCTCTTCGGCGAGCGAGATGCGGTCGAGCGAATGAATCGCTGCCACATGGTCGATAATTTGTCTCACTTTACGTGTCTGCAGGCTGCCGATGAAATGGAACTTGGCATCAGCCGGCAACTGCTCGACTTTCTCAAGCAATCCTTCGGGACGATTTTCGCCGAAGTCGCGGATGCCTTCTGCATAGAGGGCGTTCGCCACGTCGGGACCGACCGATTTCGTGACCGCGATGAGCGTCACCGCTTGATCGGCCCGATGCGCGTCGATCGTCTGTCTGACTTGCTTCACATTATTGGCTATACTCACGATTTCTTCTCCTTGACGAGGACGGCCGCAAAACGACGCTTGGCGTCTCCATTCCGATACGAGAAAAACGTCTGATCAGAAACGGTCGACAAGTTCGATTGGGTGACCTCGATATTTCGTTCCACAGCGAGCGTCTCGTTCACTTGCTGCAGGGATAGACGGGCATGGCCCGCTCGTTCGTCCATGACCGCTGATGCATACGCAGCCGGTGAGACCGCTTCGACCGCATCCAGGACGCGGCGGTCGACCTCATAATGTTCGGCTGTGATGGCCGGCCCGACGAACATGTCGATGGCTTCGGCCGGAACGCCGAGCGTGGCGAACGCATCCGTCATCGCGGCGACGATATTCCCGACCGTCCCTTTCCACCCGGCATGGGCCACACCGATGACGCCATGGTCCTCGGCACAGAAGAAGAGCGGGACACAGTCGGCAAAGACGAGGGCGAGTGGCAACGCGTCGGCCGTCGTGATGAGGCCGTCCGTCGCCGGAATCGTCTCGTCATAGGAATACGCGCCTTTGCCGCGGTCGGCGTCACCGACGACTTCGACGTTCGTCTGATGGACTTGGTCGGCCCACACCGAATCCGCGAGGGCAAGACCGGCCGCGTCAAAGAAGTACTCCCGATTGGCGACGACCTGATCTGCGTCATCGCCGACGTGGAGTCCGACGTTGCCTTCATTATGTCCGTCCGTCCGGGTCGTCACATAAGCCTGATAGCGATACGTTTCGGTTTCCCATGTATGTAACAGTCGCATATGATTCTCCTTTTTTAGAAAAAGGGGATGCCGAGAACCGGCACCCCCTGTTGTTTAGTTACGGCGTTGTCTTACGAACGCTGGGATGTTGATCGTCTCGTCTGGGACGTCCCCACCATAGACCGGTCTATGGAAGTTCCCTTCATCTTGTGGCGCAGCTTCTTGCGCTTTCGGTTGAGCCTCACGGTTCACTTCAGCTTCCGGTTGTTTCTTCGGTTGTTGAAGGAACGGGTTCGTCCCTTGCGCTTCTTCTGCGAATTCAGTTGCGATCACGGTAACGATAATCTCGTCGTTCAAGTTTTCGTTGATGACCGAACCGAAAATCAAGTTCACTTCTTCATCTGCGGCACTTTGAACGATTTGAGCTGCTTCCGTGACTTCATACAAGCTGAGGCTAAGTCCGCCTGTGATGTTCATCAAGACACCTTTCGCGCCTTCGATTGAAGACTCGAGAAGTGGAGATGAGATGGCTTTCTTCGCTGCTTCGACGGCACGGTTCTCGCCAGTGGCGACACCGACACCCATGAGTGCCGAACCTTTTTCCGTCATGATCGTCTTGACGTCAGCGAAGTCAAGGTTGATGAGACCAGGAATGGCGATCAAGTCCGTGATCCCTTGGACACCTTGGCGAAGGACGTTATCCGCTTCACGGAACGCTTCGATCATCGGCGTGTTGCGCTCGACGATTTCAAGCAACTTGTCGTTTGGAATGACGATGAGTGTATCGACTTTTTCTTTGAACGCTTGAATCCCGTGTTGGGCGTGTTGCATCCGTTTGCGTCCTTCGAACATGAACGGTTTCGTGACGACACCGACCGTGAGCGCTCCGATTTCTTTTGAAATCTCGGCGATGACAGGTGCTGCCCCCGTTCCGGTTCCTCCGCCCATACCAGCTGTGACGAAGACCATATCCGCGCCATCGAGCGCTTCAATCAACTGCTCGCGGCTCTCTTCCGCCGCTTTTTTACCGATATCCGGATTCGCGCCGGCACCGAGGCCACGCGTCAATTTCGCTCCGAGTTGAAGCTTAACGTCCGCTTTCGACATGTTGAGTGCTTGCGCGTCCGTGTTGACGGCGATGAACTCGACACCTTGTACTCCGTGCTCGATCATGCGGTTGACAGCGTTTGACCCGCCGCCCCCGACTCCAATTACTTTAATTTTTGCTACGGCGTCAATCGCCTCATCAAAGTACATCATTTCAGGTATCCCCCTACGTAATTTCCAATTGTTAACACAACGTCAAATTTACACGCCAAATAATTTTTCCATTAATCGACCGAAACCGTTTTTCGTCTCGCGGTCGTCCGGTTCCACATCATCGTCGTGGTCTTGGACGTTCCCGGTTTGAGACGTGCCGTCTGGTTTTGCGACGGCCACACGGTCATCCGGCTTTTCAAGTCGTGACTTCGAGACGTGGTGATCGCTCATGAGCACGTACTTGAGGACGCCGACCGCGGTCGCGTATTTCGGATGTCTGACGCCAATCGACGATGGCTGATACAGTCTCGTCTTTTGACCCATGACACGAGTCGCTAGTTCTTGGATGCCAGGTAAAGCAGCGGCCCCACCACAGAGGAGATAACCTCCGCTGAGCGTTGGAACGCCTACCTTTTGCACTCTATTCAACACAAGCGTGAACATTTCCTCTATTCTTGCCTCTAAAACGTAACTAATTTCTGACTGCGGTTCGAACGTGACTTCCCCGTTGATGTTCGTGAACGAGAACCCTTCTGAGGCGTCCGCCATCTCTTCGAGGGCAAGTCCGTACTCTTCTTTCGCCACTTTGGCGTCTTGGTATTTACAGTTGAGCTTGTACACCAAGTCGCGCGTCATATGATCGCCTCCGACCGGAAGGATATATGAGTAGACGAGGTCGCCTCGATAGAAGACCGAGACGGTCGTCTTTTCATGACCGATATCGACCAAGCCGATGCCTAAATCGATTTCATCGACCGATGCCGCACTCATGCCGAGCGCCAAGTTGCCGAGGACGAAACCTTCTAGTTTCAGTCCCGCCCGTTCGATGGAACGACGAATGCTATGTAAAATCGTCTTCGAACCGGTCACCATCTTGCCGTGCATCTCTAAGCGATAACCGAGCATGCCCCGGGGATCGACGACACCTGTCTGTTGGTCGACCGTGAAGGAAGACGGAATCACATCGATGACACTCATCTCATCCGGCAAGCGCATGACTTGCGCCGAATTGATGACTTCGATGACGTCTGTGTCCGTGATTTCTTGGTCTTCTCGTTTGACCGATGCAATTCCATGACATGGGGCGATTTGGATATGTTCCCCTTCGATGGCAACGTATACCGACCGAATTTGATCACCGAGCGCCGCTTCGGCATGTTCGACGGCTTGCTTGATGGCTTGAACCGTCTTATCGATGTCGACGACGGCGCCACGTTTTACTCCTGCAGACGGGGCACACCCCTCCGCCAAAATGTTAAGCGTTCCCCCGAGTAGTTCACCCACGACGAGCTTAATTTCTGACGTTCCTATATCCAATGCGGCCACATAACCATTCGCTTCCAAAAGGGAAACACCTCCGCGCTTTAATTTCTGTGCTTGAATTCCGTTACATTGTTACAGATATCCAAAAATATTGTTAGGTCCGGCAAGATATCTCACGTCTAAGTTTACAACAAATAAGATAGTGAGAAAAGGTAGAATCCTACAAATTACGCGGTTTTGGGGTGTCAATTCGATTACAATCGATAAAAAAACAGCCCTTATGTGTCTAAGGGCTGTAAAAATTCAGATTATTCTTTCGGTTTTTCGTACGGAACGAAATAATATCCGCCATCCATGACGACGGTTCCCCGCTGTCCTTTTGGAATATTCTCATAGATTTCGCCGTACTTGGATACCGTTTGACTGAGCTTGAACGTCGGCGTCTGAATCGTGTTGCCGTCGTTCATATAAATCTCATATCGTGTCGGTTCGCCTTTCTGTTTCGAGAAGACAATCTCTGACATCCTGGCCCGCATCGCGTCATCGACTTGCTCGAGCTCACTCGCGATTTTCTCGAGTTCCGCCGCATCGGTGAATTCACGCAACAACGGACCGTCTTTTAGCTTCTCTGGATCCGTAATCGATCCAGTCGGGTGCAAAGAACCGTCAGCGAGGACGACGACTTCCTCTTCGTCCGTTCGTGAATAGGCGATCATTTTCTCTTCTTCGACGTCAATCGTCACGACGTTATACCAGGAGCGATCGACCGAGACGTCTTTCACGCCAGGCACTTTACGAAGTTCCCGTTCAATCCCGTTCGGCGACACTTGAACGATTTTCGTGGACGTGTCGATATCCGTTTCGGCGAGCACATACGCTTCTGTCAACCAGGACAGGCCTTTCACGTTCACCGCTTTCACGTCAGACACCGATGTCTGCATATATACGACGAGCGCAATCAACACCGCGAACAACAACAGGATCGTCGACAAACGTCGGTTCGCTTTCTTACGACGTTGATCTTTCATATACGGGATTCGGTCTTCCAAACTACGAACGGTATTCTGACGTGTCTCCATGGCTACTCTCCTTTCAAGCGCGGACTTCTTCGACGAGGTCGGCGAGCGACTCCGCGGCGTGCGGGAATCCTAACCGTTTCGAGGCTGCGGCCATCTCATCATGATGGGCCAATACGTGTCGGATCGAGCGAACGAGCGTCTCGCCCGACAAATCCCCTTCTTTAATCAGTTCGGCCGCGCCGCTTTCGACGAGCGCCGAGGCGTTTTTCGTCTGATGGTCGGCCGTCACGTACGGACTCGGAATCAAGATGCTCGGCAAACCGAGCGCCGTCAATTCCGAGATGGTCGAGGCACCGGCCCGCGACACGACGAGACTCGCACACGCGAGCAGTTCAGGCATGTCGTAAACGTATGGCAACACATGGACGTTATCGGCTTTTGGCGCCTTCGCCACGACGTTGTCATAATGGACGTTCCCGGTCACGTAGAGCACGTTCACCGGTTCGGTCGCAAGTTCCGGGATGGCCTCGATGACGGCCCGGTTGATGGCCTCGGCTCCGCGGCTGCCGCCGTAAATCAAGACGATTGGACGTTCATCGATACCATATTCGGCCCGGACGGACGTTTCGTTCACCGTCGTCTTCAACACTTCGCTCCCGCGCGGGTTACCGATGACGCGGACGTTCGCATCAGGGAACTGTGATTCCGAACCGGCGAACGACAAGGCGACCCGGTCGGCTTTCTTCGACAAGAACTTGTTCGTCAAGCCTGGGATGCTGTTCTGTTCATGCAGAATCGTCGGGATGCCGAGTTGTTGTGCGGTGAAGACGACCGGACCTGAGACGAATCCGCCCGTGCCGATGACGACGTCCGGACGGAACGTCTTCATCTCTTTACGCAACGTCAGGACAGATTGGACAAACCAATAGGCCGTCTTGACGTTATCTAGCGACAACGACCGTTTGAGCCCGGCGATTCGAATCGATTTGAACGGCACACCAGCGCGTGGGACGAGATCGGCCTCGAGACCGTTCTCAGTGCCAATGTAGAGCACCTCGAGGTTCGGATGGCGCTGTTTGAGCGTATCAAGGAGAGCGAGTGCCGGGTAGATATGACCACCCGTTCCTCCACCAGAAATCATGATTTTCATCGATTGGCCTCCTCATATGCATGGACGAGGCGGACGAAATGTTCGCCGCGCTCTTCAAACGTCTTATATTGGTCCCAGCTCGCACAGGCCGGTGACAATAAAATCACGTCGTCTGGGGCTGACTGTTCAAATGCGAGCGGGACGGCTGCGTCGAGCGTATCGACCGCGAACGATGGAATCTGCTCGGCTTCACCGAGTGCTTGGAAACGCCCTGCCGTCTCACCGTACGAGACGATGGCTTTGACGCGTCCGAGCGCCGGAATGAGTGAATCCAATTCGGCTCCACGTTCAAGTCCCCCGCACACCCAAACGATCGGAGCATCGAATCCGCTCAATGCCGCTTCGGCCGCCACGTTGTTCGTCGCTTTCGAGTCGTTATAAACCCGGCGTCCGAGCACTTGGCCAAGACTTTCCGTTCGGTGGGCCACGCCACCGAACGTGCGCAACACACGATCGATATGTTCGGCCGGGATATCGAACGGTTCAACGAGCAACAAGGCTGCCAACACGTTCTCCACGTTATGGGCCCCGCCGAGGGCGAGATCCTCGACCCGGATGACCCGCTTGCCGTGCAACGTAATCCAGCCGTCGGTGACATGCGCATCCCCGCTGTCGTAACCGAACGTCGAAGCATCGAGATCGGCCGGGACGCGTTTCATCACTTCGGTGTCACTGCCTTTGACGACGACACGGTCTGATGCCGTCATGTTCCGGAACAAGTTCCCTTTGGCGTCGGCATACGATTCGAAGTCACCATGATAATCCAAATGCGCCGGTGACAAGTTCAACAGTGCCGCCGCTTGCGGATGGAACTGCTCAACGCCCATCAGTTGGAAGCTCGATAGTTCGATGACGATGATGTCGCCCTGCTTCGCTTTCGATGCGACTTCGATTGCCGGGAAACCGATATTCCCTGCCACATGGACAGGACGACTTCCCCCTTTGAGCAATTCATGAACGAGCGTGGTCGTCGTCGTTTTCCCGTTCGAGCCGGTGATGGCGACGAACGTGGCATCGGTCGCCAAGTAGGCGAGTTCCACTTCTGTATAAATCGGGATGTTCCGCTCAAGCGCTGCTTGAAGGAGCGGGATGTGATACGGGATTCCCGGGTTTTTGACAATCATGTCCGTCGTGTCGAGCAATTCGAGCGGATGGGCACCGAAAACGCCGTTGATGCCGAGCGCTTCAATTTTCATCCGTTCTTCCGTTGACGGTTCGCTCCCGGTATTGAGGGTCACGTCCGCGCCGACATTTCTTAAGTAAGCGGCTGCGGCGATGCCGCTCCGTGCCGCGCCGAGTACGAGGACTCGTTTATCGTTCCACTGTTGTTGCATGTCTTCCACCATCCATTACATGAGTAGTAACGACAAGACTGCCGTGATCAAACTAATTCCACCGAACGTCAAGACGATGCGCCATTCTGACCAACCGACCATTTCGAAATGGTGATGAATCGGGCTCATCTTAAAGATTCGTTTGCCCGTCGTCTTGAACGAGAGCACTTGCAAGATGACGCTAAGCGTCTCGATGACAAAGATGATTCCGACGAAGACGAGCAACAGCTCGAGCTTGAGCATGAGCGCGAGGCCGGCGACCGCACCACCGAGGGCGAGCGATCCCGTGTCACCCATAAAGATTTTCGCCGGGTATTTATTGAAGACGAGGAAGCCGAGCAAGGCGCCGACCGCACTGAAGGCGAACCAAGCGATGCCCGCTTCGTCTTGTCCGAGCGCATAGATGCCGAAGAAGGCGAACGTCGGGATGGCCGAGAACGAGACGAGACCGTCGAGGCCGTCTGTCAAGTTGACCGCGTTCGAGAAGCCGACGAGCCAGAAGATGACGATGGCGACATACAACCAGCCCGTATCAAACGCGATCGAAGTGAACGGGATTTGAATCGTCGTATCGAGTGCCCCACCGAGGGAGAGGAACCAAACGAATAAGACCGAGACGACGATTTGACCGATCAATTTCTGAAGCGACGTCAAACCGAGGTTGCGTTTATTGACGACTTTGATGTAGTCGTCGAGGAAGCCGATCACCCCGAAGGCGAGAGTCACGAACAAGAGCGTGCCAAACCCAGCGACGTCTTCACCGAAGACGACTGAGATGAGGAATCCGATGATAAGGGCGAGCAAGATGATGATTCCGCCCATCGTCGGCGTGCCTGATTTCTTTTGATGCCAATCTGGACCTACGTCACGGATTTCTTGGCCAAACTTTAAGTTATGCAGTGCCGGGATGGCCCGCGGCATGACGACCAATACGGTCAATAATGAACTGATTAAGACGATTAAACTGATTAACATGTTCGTACCTCACTACTCTGTTTATTGAACTAGACGCTCGAGCGCCAGTCCTCGCGATGCTTTTAACAATATCACAGTCTGGGGGCGTTGATAACTGCCGAGGAGGACTTTCGCTTCCTCGACCGTCGGCACCATCGTCACGTTCACACGCGGGTCGGTGATGCCTGCCGCAATCCATTTCGCTTTCTCTCCGATGAGCACGCAATCCGTGACCGGTGCCGTGATGGCGTGGCCGACTTGTTCGTGCTGGGCGACCTCTTCCGTCCCGAGTTCATACATGTCCCCGAGGACGAGGACGCGGCGTGAGAACCCTTCTAGCGTTTTAATCGTCTCGACGGCGGCAATCATCGAGGTCGGGCTCGCGTTATAGGCGTCATTGACCAAGTGGGCGTCGCCGAACATCCGTTTCTCCATCCGCATCGACGTCAACTGGACGCGGTCGAGACCGCGTTGAATCGTGTCATGTCCTAATCCGAACTTGAGACCGCAGGCGATCGCATAGGCGGCGTTACGGATTTGGTGGGCCCCGAGCACTTTCAATTCATACAGCTCGTTATTGTAGCGGAAAATCGAGGCGTCAAACGTCGCCTCCACGACTTCGAGCTTACCGTCCGCGGTCGAGTCGTATCCGACGCGGTACCCGCCCGCTTCATTAAGGAGCGGCTCGTCGGCATCGACGATTAAGACGCCGTCCGGTTTCAACCCGGCTTTAATCTCGAGCTTCGCCTTGGCGATCCCCTCGCGCCCCCCGACTTGTTCACCGTGTGACTCGCCGATGTTCGTGACGAAGGCGATATCCGGTTTGGCGAGTTTCGATAACAGTTCGATTTGCCCGAATCCGTTCATGCCCATCTCGAGGACGGCGACTTCGGTGTCCCGTGGCATCCGGAGCACGGTGAGCGGCAATCCGACGTCCGAATTGAAGTTCCCGGCCGTCTTGTGCGTCTTGAACGTCTCACCGAGCACGACGGCAATCATGTCTTTCGTTGACGTCTTCCCGTTCGAGCCGGTGATGGCGACGACTTTCGGATTGATTTCCGCCAAATAGCGGGCCGCCGCTTCTTGGAGCGCTGTCAACGGTGATGCGACCGGGATGGCGATAATCCCTTCCGGTAACGGACGGTCTTGTTCCCAAAACGTCACGATCGCCCCTTGCTTGATGGCAGCCTCGATGTAATCATGTCCATCGACGCGTGCCCCGATAATCGGGACGAACAAGCCGTCGGCATTGTCGTCTCGCGAGTCGGTCGCGACGTGGCGTACCTCACGCGAATCCTGTATTTCCATCCCAAACCAAGATGCGAGTGTTTGAATCGTCAACTGTTCCATAACCATTTCCTCCTGTGACAAAGGAAAAGAGAGCCGAGGCCCTCTTCATCCCTTTGCGTTAGTTCGACGGTGACGCGAGCCTCACTTTGAGTGTCGCTCCCGTCTTGACGGGCTTGCCTTTCCCAATCGATTGGGACGTGACGAAGCCGGTGCCGTCTATTTCTAAATTCAATTGATACAGCGTCGCCAGTCGTTTCACATCACGAAGTGACCAGCCCTTGAGCGTCGGCATCGTGAACGAGTCCTCCGTCTTTAACAGCAACCGCTCACCGACGACGTACGGTTGGCCTTCGACCGGACTTTGCGCCGTCACCGTCTCCCCGTTGCCGAGTGCCACCGGTGTGAACGCGGCCGCTTTGGCTTCCTTCACGGCGTCTTCACGGCCTTGGTCGACGAACGAGGCCGTCGTTTTCGTCGAGGCGTCAATCGATTTCGCTTGTTTGTTTGGCTCGACGCTCCGATAGCGGAGCGCGACGTCCATCACATCTTTGAACAGCGGTGCCATGATGCGTGGTCCCGTCGTCGACGAGTCACTGTTCGGGCGGTCGACGGCGATATACATGACGAGTTCCGGGTCATCCTCCGGCGCCATACCGACGAACGAGTGGATGTATTGTCCACTCAAGTACTTCCCGTTCTCGGCAATTTGCGCCGTCCCGGTCTTCCCGATGACGCGATAGTTGTCGAGGGCGTACAGTTGCCCCGTCCCGACGTCGCTGTTGACGACGCCATCGAGCGCTTCCCGCGTCTGTTTGGCCGCCTCGGCCGTGATCGGCTGTCCGACGATTTTCGGATTCGTCGTCCGAATCGTCTCGCCGGTCTCACGGTTGACGACTTTCTTGATGACGTGCGGTTGTTTCATCGTCCCATCGGTCGCGATGGCCGACGTCGCTTGTAAAATCTGCATCGGCGTGACGGCCGTCGATTGGCCCCATGCCGTGATCAAGACGTTCAACGGGCTCTCGAAGTCGTATTGACTGTTGACCTCTCCTGGCAAGTCGACGCCCGTGCGTTGATCGAACTTGAAGGCGTTGAAATAATCTTCATAGCGGCCCAGGCCGAGACGCTCGTTCGCGAGAATCGAGAACGCGACGTTCGACGAGTGCCAGACGCCTTCTACCATAGGAATCGTACCCCATCCGGTAATGTTGTAATCATTGAATACGGTCTTGCCATACTTATACGAACCCGATTTATACAGTTCATTCGGATTATAGACGCCTTCGTTGATGGCGGCGGCCAACGTGAAGATTTTCATCGTCGACCCCGGCTCGAAACGAGACGACACCGAGAAGTTACTATACGAGCTGATTTCGCGCGTGTTCGGGTCGAACGAAGGACGGTCCGACAAGGCGATGATTTCGCCGGTCTTCGGGTCCATAATGATCGCCGTCGCATTCTTCGGCTTGTATTCTTGATACAGCTCTTCCATTTTCGTATCGAGCAGCTGTTGAATCCGGTGGTCGAGCGTGAGTTGCACGTCGGCCCCGTCTTCCGGGTCGATTTTCAATTGCTCGTCGCTCGAGACGATTTGGCGTCCGGCCAAATCTTTCTCGAACCGGTACAACCCATACGACTCACTCAAGACATCGTTGAGTGATTTTTCGATCCCGAGTTCACCGACGAGTTCGATGCGTCCGTTCTGGTCGACTTTCTGGGCATAACCGACGACACTCGATGCGAACACTTTGTTCGGATAGTAGCGCTTCGGTTCTTCGACGAACGTGATCCCTGGAATCTCGAACGCCTCAATCTCTTCCTTTTGATCGACCGTCAAATCGCGGCCCGGTACGCCGAACTCGATTTGACCGCGATCTTTGTTCTGCTCGAGCCGCTTCAAAATGTCGGCCTCGGTCATCGGAATGACGGTGGCGAGCTGTGAGGCGGCTTCGGCGAACTCATCGGGCATGAGCGTCTTGTCCTCGACCCGCTCGCCGCCGAGTTTCAACACGGCCACGATGCGGTACGACGGGATGTTGATGGCGATCGGCTGTCCGAATCGGTCAAAGATTTCACCACGCTCCGCTTTTAGCGTACTGACCGCTTTCCAACGCTCTTCCTCGGCGAACGCGAGCATGTTCTCTCCTTTATACGTCTGGAAGACGGACAAATAGAAGAACCAACCGACAAAAAATAAAAAGAGCGGTGTGAAGCAAACAATCGCCACCCACGCCACTCTTTTTTTACTCTGTTGTAGAGAATTCATCAGTCAATCACCTTGACGTTGTTCTCATTGAATTGCATTCCGAGCTTTTCAGCAATCGCATAGATTCTCTCAGGTGAGCTTAGTTGGGCGATCTCATACTTCAATTCTTCATTCTCTTTGGCGATCGTGTTCGTCTCTTGTGTGATCAGAGCCGTATCGCGCATGATGTTGTACGCTTCGTTATGTTTCGATACCGTGATGCCACCGAACAGGACAACTGAACAGATCATGGTCGGGTACAGGATGGCTTCGAACAAAGTCAACGTACGTCGTTTTGGAGCTGGTATTGGTCGTTCTTGCGGAATCGGATTTCGATTCGGCGTAACTTGAGGCTGCAGAGCCTTGCGAGCAGCTTCTGGCATCAGGTATCCCTCCTACGTACAGTCTATTTTTGTTTTTCTGCGACCCGGAGTTTGGCAGAACGGGCCCGGCGATTGCCTTCGAGCTCGTCGTCCCCGGCTGTGATCGGCTTGCGCGTGATCAATTTCAGTTCGGGTTCAAACTCTTTCGGGATGACCGGCAATCCGGGCGGTAACGGCGGATGCTGGCTTTTCTCTTTGAACACTTGTTTACAAATTCGATCTTCTAACGAGTGGAACGTGATGACGCAAATGCGTCCGTTGATGGCGAGCATGTCGATCGCGTCTTGGACGGCACGGTCGAACACGTTCAACTCATCGTTGACGGCGATGCGGATGGCTTGGAACGTCCGCTTCGCAGGATGACCGCCTTTGCGTCGGGCCGGCGCCGGAATCGCGTCTTTAATCAATTCGACGAGTTCGAACGTCGTCTCGATCGGTTTGACGGCACGGGCCTGCTCAATCTTGCGCGCAATCTGTTTGGAGAACTTTTCTTCCCCGTATGTAAAGAAGATGCGGGCAAGATCTCCGAACGGCCATTCGTTGACGACGTGATATGCGGACAGCTCGCGTGAACGGTCCATACGCATATCGAGCGGTGCGTCGTAATTGTAGCTAAAGCCACGTTCGGCCTCATCGAGCTGCGGCGACGACACGCCAAGGTCGAACAATACCCCATCGACCTGAGTGATTCCCCGCGCCAACAGTTCGTCTTTCAAATGGACGAAGTTGCTTTTAATGAACGTAACCCGGTCCTCATATGGAGCCAGCCGCTCACTCGCGTGCTTGAGCGCGACGTCGTCTTGGTCGAAGGCGTACAGATGGCCTGTCGTCAAACGCTTGACGATCTCTTCGCTGTGACCGGCTCCTCCTAACGTACAATCGACATAAATCCCGTCTGGCTTAATATTTAATCCCTCAATGGACTCCATTTTTAATACCGTTTCATGCTCAAACATACAAAAATCCTCTCAACCTACATTTTTCAACTATTTTATTACGTTTACTTTATCATAAAAATGTCAAGCGCCGCATAGCTTTTTAGCGAAAAGAGGAAACAAAAAGGTAACAAACAAAAAATGGTTCCCACAAATTTCTGGGAACCATCTCCATCGCACTCATTTCGCTTACAATTTGACCAAACATCGCTCGAAATCCACTTGTTCATAAGACCGGCGCAAGCGCTCGAACAAATCGAGGCCGTGACGGTTCAACAACGGGACCATCGACCATATCCGTTCTTGCGGGGCGTCCATCGGCAAGAGTCGTGTCGATAGATGAATCCGGCGACTGTTCAAGCGGTACTGGTCGCGCTTCGCTTCGGCACGCATCTCATCGGCGAGTCGTTCGAGCACATGGCGCGCCTTGGCATCAAACCGGTGCCCCTGCTTGCCTGCCTCGCGCCCGATCGCTTCCGTGAGCGTCCGGTACGCATACAGGTTTTGGTCGAACGTTTCGTCGTCGAACGTGTGGTCCGGTAACGGGTCCGCCAAATAGTCGACGAGCGTCACGCCTTCTTGGGCGAGCTTCTTCTCATCGTTCGCCGAGACGAGCACGGCCCCGAGCCGTGGAATCAACAGCGGCATCTTCCAATCGAGGACGTGGAACAAAGGCCGCAGTTGAAGCCAATAGGCGATTTCACCGGGACCGGCGATATAGGCGAGCGTCGGGAACAAGTGGTCCTGCATGAGCGGACGGGACACGACGTTGTTCGAGAACCGCTCTGGGTGCGCCTCCACTTGCTGGATCAGCTCGGCCTCGGTGAAGCGGTGTCCCCGTTTCGTCGTGAAGAGCCCGTCCTGCTTCGTCAACAGTTCGCGCGTCCCGTCGTGATAGAACAGATGGGCCGCTTCCCGGTTCAGCTCGACGGTCGGCATCCCGTCCTCGAACGCATCGTGCAGCGCCGCATGCAAGCGGTCGTGTTCCGTAATCAACCGTTTGAACGCATCGCGCTCGAGAGCCCGAACGTCCGGTTGATGCGGGTCGAACAAGATGAAGTCGGTGCCGACAAACCGGCGCATCATCTGACCGAAGAATTGCGCGAACGAATGGCTCGCTTGAATCACATCGACGAGCTCATGATAGAGCGTCGTCGTGTAGCGCGTCTCCGTCTCGGATAACAAGAGGTGCTGCAACATTTGCACGAGTTCGATTTTTAGGCGGTCGAACTCCAATTCCCCGACCGACGCCTTTCCGGCAAGCGGGACGGTCGAGAGCGCCTCTTTGCGCAGTTGACGCGACAGCGGTTGGCTGACGAAGACGTGGTTGATTTCCGCGTAGTCGTGATCTTCCGTCGCCATCCAAAAGATGGGGATGACCGGTTTATTCAATTTCGCTTCCGCCTGCTTGGCCTTCTTCAGCACGGTCAACAGTTTATACACCGCGAACAACGGACCGCCGAACACCCCGACTTGTTGCCCGGTCACCATCGTGAACGCCTCACCGGCGGCCAACGCTTCGAGTTTTGATTCGAGCGCCGGAGAAATCGGACCGTGGACGGTTTGTTGGTCTCGCAAAATGTCGACGAGCGCGGGCAAATGCGTGAAGGGACGGTTCGTCAATTCGTCCGCCCTCACCTCGAGCTCATCCATCCCTGTATAGTCCAGCCATTTCGAATAGCCCGTCTCCACTTGTATCATCGGGGACGACGGGGCGTACATGGCATCTAGCGACTCTATCCTCACGTATAACGACTTCCTTTCAAACGATTAATACATCATCTCTCGTGCGATGCCGATCGTAAACAAGACGATGTGGGTCGGGACGAGCACCAAAAACAATAGGCGCCACCCGTGCACGAACATCTTCGAATAGACGACATCCTCATGGCGAATCCGTTGCCAAATCGCGTTGGCCGGAAAGATGGCGGCACAGACCGCAAGCAACAGCCAAATCAAATCGACCCCGACGATCGCTTCGAGCAGCACCGCACAGGCATAAAACCAAAGGATGACGCCGGCATCACAGGCGAGTTTGAACGTATTAACCGATTTCGGCATAATTTTTCTAAGTATCATATACACCATAAACCAAATGACGAGTGGAAATGAAACGATATACACTAGCACGATACGCTCGCTCCTAAAATTAATTTTTGCATGACCGGAATGACGGTCAATGTGACGCCTCGTTCATCGGCCCGTTTCAAGAGCGGCGTCAAGATGGCATCGACCTCGGTCTGGCGCCCCGCCTCGATGTCACGTAGCATCGAAGAACGATTGTGTGCCGTCTTGTCGATAATCGTGTCGATATATGTATACGGGACGTGACGGTCGAACAACATCGTCAGTTCTTCGTAAAGCGCCGTCGCGATATCGCGGCAAGGCGGTATGGCGACCGCACCGTTCTCGACACGGCAGAGCGCCGTAATCGGATTGATGATTGCGTTGGCGAATAGTTTCTCGGTGACGACTTGTTCGATATCCGTCTCCCAGACGACATCGAGTGGAGATGCGTTGAACGACATCTCTTCGAGCGAGCCGAGGCTGCCGATGCGGATGCGCCCGAGCCCGGTATGCTGGAGCCGATCGCCGTCGCGGCTCACACCATGTTCGACCACACCGAGGTGGAATCCTTTCGTACGTGCATAGTCGAGATGCGCGATTCCGTTCGAACAGATGAATACGGGCACGTCGCCGGACAATCGTTCCGTCGCCGCCTCGACCTGATGCGCTTTCGTCGTCACAAAGAACACGTCCTGCTCCGTCTCAATGATTTTCGTCACCGGACAGAGGCGAACCTGAACCGTTCCCTGCGTGACGCCGGTACGTTCGATCGTCACAGTCGATGCCTCGTCGACACGGCCATAGAGCGTCACCGTATAGTCCGGTTCGAACAGCGAAGCCATCAACATGCCGACGGCGCCGTTCCCGATAATCCCAATTCGTTTAATCGGCTTCATTGGCCATCCCTCCACGTCTAGTCTGCACTGAAAAGTTTACCACAATCTGTTTCCACGACCCAAAAATAAAAAAAGAAGCGGCCTCCGAGGAGACCGCTTCTTTTCGCATTATTTGCTTGTTACTTCTTTACCGTTGTAGTGTCCGCAAGATTTGCATACACGGTGAGAAAGCTTCATTTCGCCACAGTTCGGGCACTCGTTCATACCAGGTACGTTGAGTTTGAAGTGAGTACGACGAAGACGTTTGCGAGTTTTCGACGTTCTACGGAATGGTACTGCCATCGTTGTCCACCTCCTTGAAAAGTTAGCCGTTCTCGTCCTCTTTTTTAGAGAACAAGTCAGCGAGCCCCGCGAGGCGCGGGTCAATTTTTGGTTGGTCGTCCGGCTGCTCGTCAATGACGGACCAGCCTTCCCCTTCAACCTGAGTTTTGTCTGTTTCGTTCCCAAAGATTTGCATTGGGACGTCTAACATGATGAGCTCTTTTACGATCGGTCGCAGATCAATCGTATTTCCTTCTGGCAAATTGACATCATCGAATTGCTCCGTATAACGCCCATTCTCCAAAAAGAAAGGCTCGAGCGATTCAATATCGAATTCATAAATGACATCATCCAACGTACGCGCATCTGGCAACGTCAGGTCACCTTGAATCTTCAGATTGAATGTAACTTGATTAGATGTGAACGACGCATTCCCGTGCACATGCACCGGACGAATCGAACGGATATCCGGATGGAGCTGAGTAAGCTCTGGTAGTTCGACCATCTCATCGATGGTAAAACTGTCACCCTGGTTTCGTAGCTTAAGTAGCTGTGCAATAGACCACTTCATCCGAATCACCTCAATTGCAACAATATGAATTATAGATAGGCCAACTTGTTTTGTCAATGTTTTTTCTTTACACTAAAATCAGTTGACGACGGCGCTTTGCCAAAGCGTACTTATCCATCTTACACCAATCCAATCGACAATGCAAAGGAGTAATTTTATGCGAAAAACGGCCATCATTGCCGAGTACAATCCGTTCCATAACGGGCACCTCCATCAGGCGGAACGAGCCCGGATCGAAACCGACGCTGACGCTGTCATCGCCGTCATGAGTGCCCAGTTCACCCAGCGCGGCGAGCCGGCAGCTTTCGACAAATGGAGCCGGGCCCGCGCCGCCGTCCAAACGGGCGCGATCGACCTCGTCATCGAACTCCCGACGCGTTTCGGCGTGCACCGGGCCGACCGGTTCGCGAGCGCCGCGGTCGCCATCGCCGAGCGCGTACGTTGTCAAACGCTGTCCTTCGGTAGCGAGAGCGGCGACATCAGCGCCGTTACCCAGGCGGCGGCGGCCAACATCGAAGCGACTCCAGCCTATCAGACGGCGTTCAAAGAAGCGTTGGACAATGGACGTTCTTCCGCCAAGGCGTCGAGCGAGGCGTTCGGGTCACTCTATCCCGACTTTGATTTGACGCTCCCGAACAACATTCTCGCCTATCACTACGCGAAAGCGGCGACGTCCATCGAACTGCACACGATTCGCCGTCTCGGGGCCGGATACCATGACCCGAGCGTCTCAGACGTCATGTCGGCCACGGGCGTGCGCGCCCACTACTTAGAGTCAGGTATGGTCCGGGCCGTCCCTGACGCCACGAGAACGCTGTTTCAGGACAATCCGATGGCGCATTGGTCACTTTATTGGCCCGTCCTTCAATATAAGCTGCGGACGACCCCGAAAGACGTACTTGAGCAACTCGTCGGTATCGACAGCTCGCTGTCGCCCCGCTTGATTCAAGCCGGGCTCGAGCCGACATTCGAACAGGCGCTCGCCCGCTTATTGACGAGACGTTATACCCGGACGTCCATCCAACGCGCGCTCGTCGCCATCCTCATCCATTGGCGACAGGACGAGTTGCCGGAACGGTTCGACGACGTACCGTATATCCGACCGCTCGCGTTCAACACAATCGGGCGCACTGTGTTAAAGGACATAAAAAAAGACGTACCGCTCCTCAGCAAGTACCATCCCGATCTTGCGTTCGAGGCTCGAGTGACCGAGGCGTATCGCCTTCCGCTCGGAAATCGGTCACTCGTCGAACATATGCAAACTCCTCAATTCATCGACTCTAAATAATCGATGGCTTCCTCGACCGTCTTGACGGGAACGACTTCAATGTCGCTCTCGAGTCGGTCGAGCGACTCCATCGCCTCGTCGTAGTTCGACCCGGCCGGCACGAAGAACACGGATGCCCCAGCCTCGTCCGCAGCTACGATTTTTTGCCATGCCCCGCCAATCGGCCCGACGTTCCCTAACTCATCGACCGTTCCCGTTCCGGCAATGACGGCACCGCCCGTCAAATCGCCCGGCGTCAACTGATCAAAAATCTCGAGCGTGAACATGAGGCCGGCCGACGGTCCGCCGACGTTCGTCAGTTCGAACGAGACGTCCGGGTCCGTGCGCACGTCCTGGACGGGCAGCGGCTCATAAATCCCAAGCCCGACCCGGTCCCCGCTCCGGTCAATCGGTTGAATCAGCGTATCGACCTCACGTTCGCGACCGTCACGTTCAAGCGTGACAGAGACTTCATCGCCGGCTTCAAATGAGGCGACGCGTTCGATAAAGTCAAGGCGCGACGCGAACGATTGCCCATCGAGCGCCGTGATGATGTCACCCGGCTTCAAGACGTTCGCGGCGAGCGACCCCGTGATTGGGGCCGAGACGTACATGCCGTCAAACGTCACCGTCACATCGGCGTCCGCCAACTCATAGGCGTATTGAATCGCCGCTTGTTGCGACGACGACATCAACAACTCTTGTCTGCGTTCGTAGTCCGCCTCGCTTTCCCCGTCATACAGATAGCGGCTGGCCGGACTCGCCTCCGTGAACGGGGTGAACCAGCTGCCGACGAGCCAGAGCGGTGTCGCCCGGCGTTGCGAGATGGTCACCATCTTCAGTTCGCCCGGTTCTTTGTCCCCGCCCTCGACCGTCATGAACTCTTCGATCGTCGTCGCCTCGCCCGGATACGTGATGTAATACGGGAGTGGCACGAACAAGAAAATCAGGACGGCCACGAGCAGACCGAAACCGATTTTGAGCGACTTCATTGTCCGTGACTCACTTCATATTTTTGCCGCAACGCGAGTTCGACTTGCTCCGGGACGAGCTCGGCGACGGACGCCCCGTATTTGGCAACTTCTTTCACGATCGAGGAGCTGAGGAACGAGTACTGGCTGTTCGTCATCATGAACAACGTCTCCACGTTCTCATTCAACTTTTTATTGATCGATGCGATTTGAAGCTCATACTCGAAGTCCGAGACGGCACGCAGGCCACGGACGATGGTCGCTGCCTCACGCTTGGCAGCATATTCGACGAGCAAACCCCCAAACGCGTCGGCGGTGACGTTCGGTAAATGTGTCGTCACCTCACGAATGAGCGACAGACGCTCTTCCACGTTAAAGAGAGGTGCCTTACTCGAGTTTTCAAGCACGGCGACGATGACTTCGTCGAAGATGGCCGCCGCCCGCTCGATGATATCTAAATGGCCGTTCGTAATCGGGTCAAAGCTCCCCGGGCAAATCGCGATACGTTTTGACATGTTCTCACTCCTCGGTCGCTGCATACTCGTAAAAGCTGATCGTAATCACGTCCGAGTAGCGTTGCACCTTGATTTTTTCCAACTGGCCGACTCGGTCCGGCAACGTCACGTCGCTGCCATGCTCGCAGACGACGACGCCGTTGTCCGTCAACAGCCGGTTCGTTTCAATGATCTGTAAAAACGGCACATGTTCCTCCGCATGATACGGAGGGTCCATGAAAATCAGTTTGAACGGCTGACCTTTGAGGACGAGTTGGTCGAGAACCGAGCGGGCGTCTTGTTGGAGCACCGTCGCTTTCGACTCGTAACGTGTCGTCTGCAAATTGTCTGTGACCGTCTGGACCGCCTTCCGTTGCTTGTCGACGAACACGGCATGGTCACACCCCCGTGACAACGCCTCGATTCCTAGACCGCCGCTCCCGGCGTATAGGTCAAGCGCATCGCCCCCGGCGAAATAAGGACCGATGATGTTGAATAACGATTCTTTTACTTTATCTGTCGTTGGTCGTGTGGCCGACCCCGGGACCGTCTTGAGTCGGGTCCCTTTTCGTTCTCCTGAAATCACTCGCATATCCGTTCTCCTTCACCACAAAAGATGAAGGCGGTGCCGCCTTCATCTCTGTGTTATTTCTGCTTCGATTCATACGTCTCCGCGACGAACGGCCGCTCACTGCGGACGACCGCTTCGACGAACGGCAACGCGCTCACTTGTTCGAGAATCGCCTCATGTCCATCAAGGTCGGTATACAAGAAGGCGTACTTCTCCCGCTTTGACACGTAATACAGGTTCGCATAGCGACGCAACGCCTTCACTTGTTTCAACGATTGGACGTAGACGACGAACCCGATTCGACCATTCAACTCAAACGTCTCAGATGGCACATCCACAGCTTCCGCCTCCACAACTTCCTCCGCCTGAACATCCGCCTTCGTCGAAGAACGGGTTTCCGGTCGGGACTTTGATTTTTGGAGAAACCGAGAAGGCCAACAGCTCACTCACTTCCCCGAGCAGTTTATCTAAACTGCGTTCCGCTTTTTTAAATGCGGCCACTTCTGGCTGGACATCGAGACGCCGTTTGACGAGATGCATCTCTTTTTTAATGCGATCGTGGTCCGGGTGATGTTTCCCGAACCGCTGTACGTACTCGTAATCTTCTTTCATCCGCAAGAACTCACGTTCCACGAGGCGCGCTTCCTCTGATTGGGCTCGCGCTTGTTTCGTGGCGATATATGTTTGGAACGACTCGCTCGCTTCAATCAAATCGGCTAACGATTCCGTTTGATCGAGCAGGGCGATCGTCTGTTCAGTAATAATCATGGCTTTCACCCTTTCTGCCATGATTTTAACACATTTGATTCCCTCTGTAAGCAATCGGCTTTATAATTGAACGTGACTGTCAAGCGTCCAACCAGAAAGGAAGTGAACAGGTGCGCACCTGCACCTCGCTATGAAAAAAGTCTCATTCAATATGATTCGCTCGGCCGGCATTAAAACCGACTATGCGAAATCTGAATATTATTACGACCAGCTCGATAAAGTAAGAGCAGCCGACCTCGTCTTGTTCCCTGAATATTGGATGGTCAACTCAATCATCTATGGACTCAACAAACCGATTTTCCCGTCCCCGGCCACGTATCATCTCGGACACGATAAGATCGAGATGACGCGCGCCTTCAAGGCAACGTTCCCGCACCGAATCCCGAAGACGCTCATCTACGGGAAAAACCCATATACGATCGAGCGTGTTTTGGAAGAGTTCGAGTATCCGTTCGTCGCCAAGACGGCCAAGTCGTCGATGGGACAAGGCGTCTGGCTCATCAAGCATGAACAGGATTGGCTCGAGTACGTCGACAAGCATGAGACGTTCTACGTCCAGCAATACATCCCGAACGACCGCGACCTGCGGATCATCGTCATCGGTGAAGAAGTCGTCGGTTCGTATTGGCGTGTCAGCGAGGCGTTCTTGAACAACGTCGCCCAAGGCGCCCAGTTCTCATATGACGATATCCCGGAAGACGTCGTCGCGGAAGTGCTCGACATCGCCAAGACGCTCCACATCAATCACGCGGCCTTCGATGTCATCGTCGCCGACGGTGAATTTTACATTTTAGAGTTCAACGTTTTCTTCGGCTCAGAGGGACTCATGCCGCTCGGAGTGAGGCTTTCGGACAAGATCGCCCAATACCTCGATCCCCGCGCTTGAGGCGTTCATCTTTTTTTCACAATTTGAACACACGTTATTCCAAGAACGTTTTCGAATATGATATGATGACATATGAGGTTTATTAGGGAAAAGGGGGATTATGATGAAATTTGAGCAGTTCCACATCGAGGGAAAAGAGATCCGCTTCGGTTTGCTCGAGACGATCATGGATCATCATCATTTCATCCGTGAAGGCGCTTGGGACTATGAGCGTGCAACGTATGACATGAAGTACGAGAAACAATCGACAGGCGAGACGTTCTACCTTCGCTTACCGGTATATGCAATCGAAGGCCAAATCGAGGACCGTCATGCGGTCGTCAAAATGTTGACACCGATTCTCGGAAAACATTATTACCCGCACGGCGTCGAGTACGACGAAGAGTTCCCAGAAGAAATCGTCCGTGATTGCGAGCGTCGTCTAGCCGCACTCGCTGAGACACTCGAAGTAAAACCCCTTGCATAAGCGAAGGGGTTTTTCTTATGGACACATATAACGAACCGAGGTAAGCATCGGCAGAGCAGATTACGCCGACAAGTCCTCTGATTGGATGATGGTGCAGCCCTTACCCTCGTAATACGCGATCATGTCGTCGATTTTCTTCAAGTCATAGCTCGTGATGCAATCCGACAGGACGCTGACCGTATAGTCGGATTTCCGCAGATTGTAACACGTCGACTTCACACAGGCGGTCGCATCGGCACCGGTGATATAGAACGTGTCGATGCCATGCTGTTCAATGAACGCCGCGAACGCCTCGCTCGTCAAGGCGTTGCCCTTGTATTTGGTGAATACGTGATCGGACACGATCTTCAAATCTGGCGCTAATTCCGCCCCGCGTGTCCCGGTTTTGAACGTTCTTGTCCCCGCAGATAAGTTCTCATGTCGGATATAGACGACGGGAATCCCCTTGTCGACCGCCCAATCGATCGATGTGTTGATGTTGTCGATGACCGCTTTGTAATTTTTCGTGATGTCATTCTGAATGTCGATGACGACCAATGCTTGCTGTTGCATCTGATTTCCCCCTCGATGAGTCGCGTATCGTGACTACTGCCTTCATCATACCAGAGTTCACCACTGGAAAATATAGACAACAATCATCATCAACAGACAAAAAAGGGAGGACCCGCCGAGGGCCTCCCTTTTGTCATGTCGCGATGACGTTGAGCGTCACATCGACTTGTCCGAGCAACAAGTCGAACTGGTCGCGCACGTACCGATATAAGCGTTCAGCCTCAACGAGTGAGACGGGTGCAACGATTTGATAATCGTATCGCTCTTTCGAGACGGACACGACCTTCACTTCACGCAATCCGAATTCGATTGCACTGCAAGCAATCAAATCCTCAATCGCCCGCTCAGCGATCGTCACATCTCCATAGGAATAATCATTTCCGATGACAGCCATCGTATCATTCATCTTCTTCACTCCTTTTCTGCCGCGAGTACTAACACGTCCTCCATAATGGTTTCGATATCGACGGGTTTTTCTCCTGCCGTGGCCATTTGGGCGACCGCACGGACGTCGTGCTGACGGTCGATGATATACATCGTCGTCGCATGCGTGACGAGTCCGCTGTTCGCTTTCGAATAATAGAATTGAAGCTGACGCGTGATGCGGTCGATATCGGCCTGGTCACCGGTCAACATCTTCCAGCCCGTTGGTTCGGCTTGGAACGCCTCCCCGTAATTCTCTAGGACCGGCACCGTATCGACTTCAGGGTCGACAGTGATGGCGACGAGCTCGACGTCCGTCCCGTACAAGTCGTTCGCTTTCAACTCTTGCTCGAGCTTCATGAAGTCACGCAACGTGAGCGGGCAGATGTCCGGACAGTTCGTATAGAAGAACGTGACGATTTTGACTTTGCCATTGTCCGAATTGTACGACTGACCGTCGAGCGCATTCGTCAACGTGAACGGGGTCGGCTCTTGGATGACGGGCAGGTCCTCTTCTTTAAAGAATAAGAAGTACGAGGCCACACCGATCGCCACCAGAATGGCGACCGTCAAGCCGACCGTCATATAGCTGTTCCGTTTCATCCTCATCCCCCTCTCTCGATTCACCCACCGATAATGGCACGGAAGACGTTTGTCGTCTCACCCGGGTCATAGGCGACATAAAGGAGGACGTATACCGTCACGCCTGTAATCGCTGTGAAAAACCAGACGACTGAGGCTTTCGGTCCGATTTTACGGTGTTTCTCGACTTTATTTTTATAGCCGAGGTAAAGCGTGATCAATCCGAGGACCCCACCTGTCGTCGCGAGCAGGATATGGAAAATCATGAACGCCAAATAGTAAGGCTTCACTGAATCCGGTCCCCCGAAGGCGGTATTGCCGACGAAAATCGTCCGTGAGACGTAGAGAATGAAGAATGTCGTCGCGGCGATCGCGGCGGCCGTCATGACTTTCTTATGTTTGTCGACGTTGCGACGATCGCGCGCAATGATCGTCCATCCGATTGCGACTAAAATAGCACTGATGACAATGAATGTCACACTGATCAAGGCAAGATAGTTCATCGTAGTTTCCCCTTTGATTTAGTTCATTTTTTCTCTTTTGGTTCTTGCGGTGTGAACGACATGCCTTCGTCAAGCGCAAGCGATTTCGTCCGGCGCACCCAACCGAAGAACGTCCAGCCGAAGAAGAAACCGTATACGACTTCTTGACCGAGCTTCATCAATACCCCGCCGAAGCGTTGGTCTTCAAGAGCGCTGTTCGTTGCTCCCATGAGCGCATTCAAATCGAGACCTGACACATCGCCGTTCGGCATACAGTAGCCGAGCACCGTCGCGAACGTCTCGGCGTCCGTATAGGCGTCATAAAGAATTCCTTGGCTGAAGATGATGAGTGCACAGGCCGGTGTCAACAGCACGCCGTTCGCGATGATGTACACCATCCGCTTCAAATCCGACATCCCTTCCTCTTCTTCTGAGAGGAACGGTGCGATGACCGGATACCACATCGTCAAACTGAAGACGATGAGAGCGCCGTGGAAGATACGATGCACTTCATAGTTCGTCAAGACGTAGTCAAAGATGAATGGCATGTGATACAAGGTGAACAATGCATTGAACAAAACGAGGGCGATCAAAGGTTTTGACATAAATCTGAGCGTCGGCCCAATCACCTTATAGCCAAATAATTTCTCGAACACCCAATATGGCATCCCGTACACGACGAGCGCCGGTGCGAGCACATAGACGAGCACCATCTGCAACATGTGCACCGAGAAGATGATGTGTGCAAGGACATCGACCGGACTTCCGAAACCGATATAATACAATACAATGGCGGATAACATGCTGAACTTTTGTAGTAACGTGGTCGACTCGTACCCTCGCTTCGCCATTTTCTCTGTGACGACCGCATAGAGGACGTACAACCCTACCATCAACAATCCGAACCATGGACTCCAAAGTGTCATCCAATCGAACTGTTTGAGTAGCTCTGATGTATTCCAGAGCATCCCTTCACCCCTTTTCTTTCTCTCCCAAACCGATGAAACCGTTCACTTCAAGATTACTATTCCTTTATTTTTGAAGTAAAGCAAAAAGGACTGAATCATCTGTGTTTCCACAGATGTTCAATCCTTTGTCACATTTACCAAATGAGCAAGCGAAGTGCAGCGACTGTAATGATGGCGACAAAGATGCCAAGCCACATCATTCCGACGATCCACGTGTTGCCACGGTTGTTCATATGCATGAAGATATACAGCTGCAAGAACACTTGGATGATGGCGAGGATGATTAAGAAACCACCTGCTGCCCACACCGGCATGAGTTCAGCGTATACGGCGCCGAACGCGACGAATGTGAGCAAGATCATCATCGCGAAGCTGATCAACTGGAGTTGATACTCGCGGCGTGACTCGGCTTTTACTTCGAGCTCTAACTGTTTGTGTGATTCGTTGATTGGTTGTTTTTCCATGTTAGCTCACCATCCCTAAGAGGTAGACGATTGAGAAGATGAAAACCCAGACGACGTCGATAAAGTGCCAATATAGGCTCGACACGTAAAACTTCGGTGCGTTGTACACATCGATCGGACGGTTCCAGTTACGAATTAACAACGTCGTAATCCAAAGAAGACCGAACGTGACGTGCGCGCCGTGGAAACCGACGAGCGTGTAGAACGCAGATCCGAACGCGCTCGACGTGAACGTGTGACCGATATGGTAGTAGTGGATGAACTCGTAAATCTCAGCTCCAAGGAAACCTGCCCCGAGGAGAAGCGTGATCACCAACCAAAACTTCATGCGGCCTGGATTGTTCGCTTTCATGTTCATCATGGCGAGAACACTTGTGAGCGAACTTGTGAGGAGGAGCATCGTCATTAAGAAGACGAGCCCCATCTCAAAGATATTGTATGAACGAAGTTCCTCTGGCGCACCAGAGTTGAGTAGACCGACATACGTTCCGAAGAGCGAGGCGAAGAGAACGGTCTCTCCACCGAGGAAGAACCAGAAGGCTACATATTTATTTTTCCCTTCCAGCGTGGCTTTCTCTGGATTGGCCGGAATTCCGGTCACCGGGTGTTTTTCGACTGCATGTGCCATTTATTGGTCTCCTTTCTCACGAATCGCTTTCAAATCCGCTTCGATCTTCGATTTTGGAATGTAGAAGCCATGATCGTCAATCCATGAACGGAGGAACATCGACACGAATGTGATGAGCAATCCGATCACGATGAGTGACCAACCGACAACTGCGTTATCCATTTGGAAAATCGCTCCGAGTCCGGCGATGAACAAGCCGAGTGACATGAAGAACGGGATAATCGAGTTGTTCGGCATGTGGATGTCTGCTACTGGTTCAGCGACAGATACCCGTTTGTTGCCCGCCATCTTCTCGAGCCAGAACGTATCGAGACCTTTGACAAGCGGTGTTTGTGCAAAGTTGTATTCTGGAGTCGGTACAGGAAGCGTCCACTCCAACGTACGTCCATCTTCCCAATGGTCCGGCTTGACGCGTTGTTTCGACAAGAATGCTTTCACAACAGCGACGAGCAAGACAATCGTCGACACACCCATGAAGAAGGCACCGATTGTCGACAGCAAGTTCATCGTCTCAAACCCTTGGTTCGGAAGATATGTGAAGACGCGGCGTGGCATCCCGAACAATCCGAGGAAATGTTGCGGGAAGAACGTCAAGTGGAACCCGATGAAGAACAACCAGAACTGCCAGTAGCCAAGCTTCTCAGAGAGCGCTTTGCCGAACATGAGCGGGAACCAGTAGTAAAGTCCTGCAAATAGACCGTATACAACCCCACCTACGATAACGTAGTGGAAGTGAGCGACAACGAAGTAACTATCATGGTATTGATAGTCGGCCGGTGCGACCGAAAGCATGACCCCTGTCATCCCCCCGACGAGGAATGATGGAATAAATGCGACCGAGTAGAGCATCGCGACGTTGAACTTGATTTGTCCGCCCCATAGTGTGAACAACCAGTTGAAGATCTTGACCCCTGTCGGCACGGCAATGGCCATTGTTGCGACAGCGAAGATCGAGTTGGCGACCGGTCCAAGACCGACCGTGAACATGTGGTGGACCCAAACCATGAATCCGAGGAAACCGATGAGCATCGTTGCGAAGACCATCGTTGTGTAACCGAATAGGCGTTTACGAGCGAATGTCGGAATGATTTCCGAGAAAATACCGAACGCCGGTAAAATCAAGATATATACTTCCGGGTGTCCGAAGATCCAGAAGAGGTGTTCCCAGATGATGACGTTACCACCCATTGCCGGGTCGAAGTAAACGGCCCCGAACAAGCGCTCGAACATTAACATGAACAAGCCGACTGTGAGCGGTGGGAACGCGAAGACGATCAACGCCGAAGCGACGAACGTCGTCCACGTGAAGAGCGGCATCCGCATGAGTTTCATACCTGGAGCACGCATGTTCAAAATCGTGACGAGGAAGTTAATCCCGGCCATGAGTGAACCGAAACCTGAAATTTGAAGACCAAGGGCGTAGAAGTCGACCCCTGATGCTTCCGGTTGTGTCGAGAGCGGCGCGTACGCCGTCCAGCCTGCGTTCGGTGCAGCGCCGAAGAACCAGCTAAGGTTCAACATGACACCACCGAAGAAGAACAACCAGAATCCGAGTGAGTTAATGAACGGGAACGCGACATCGCGTGCCCCGATTTGAAGTGGTACGACGGCGTTCATGAATCCGAATAACATCGGCATGGCCGCTAGGAAGATCATCGTCGTCCCGTGCATCGTAATCAATTGGTTGAACGTTTCGCCGCTGACGAAGTCGTTCATCGGACGAACGAGTTGCCACCGAATAAGTAATGCTTCAATTCCACCGAGAAGGAGGAAGAAGATTCCTGAGAACAAATACAAAATACCGATTTTTTTGTGGTCAACCGTCGTAACCCAATCCATGATGCCATTGTATTTACGCGGTTGCTGCAATGCAGTGGTCTGTGCCACGTGAAATCCCCCTTTTCCCGTTAGTCAATCTTCTGATCGTACAAGAAGTCAACGAGTGCATCTAACTCTTCATCACTGATTTGGCCTTCACTGAAGCCAGGCATGAGCGCGCCTTCTTTCAATTCTTGTGGATCACGAATCCATTTTTTCAAGTCGTCCTCGTTGTTTTCGAGGTAACCGATCAACCATTCGCGATCACCAAAGTTTGTCAAGCTAGGCGCAACTTTCCCGCCCCCGTGACAGCTCAAGCAGCTCTCGACGTACACGGCCTCACCTGTCGTCAAGTTTTGGTTATCTGCAACAAGGTTTTCTGTGTTCGCGTCTTGCTGTGCTTTCATGTCTTCGAGCCATTGGTCGTAATCTTCTTGCTCGAGTGCGATGACTTTGAAGTCCATGAGCGCGTGTGACGGTCCGCAAAGCTCGGCACATTTCCCAAAGAACGTACCTGGTTCATTTGCATGCAACCACATTTCGTTATCAAGGCCTGGGTTCGTATCCGTTTTACCAGATAAAGCCGGTACCCAGAACGAGTGGATGACGTCTTTCGATGTCAAGTTGATGCCGACACGTTTGCCGACCGGGATGACAAGTTCTTGTCCCGTGACGACGCCTGCGTTCGGATATTCAAACTCCCACCAGTACAAGTTAGCCGTAACATTGATTTCTTCTTCTTTTTTCGCTTCTTTCGCTTTCGCGAGTTCGACAGTCGTCGTGATTGTCGGTACAGCGAGAATGATGAGCAAGATGATTGGTACGACTGTCCAAATCATCTCGAGCGTGCTGCTTCCTTCGACTTGCTTCGGAATCGAATCGTCTTTACGACGGAACTTCATGAGCACGTAAACGTAAATGATCGATACGATG
The DNA here is from genome assembly GCF_018618205.1 of Exiguobacterium sp. s157. Lineage (NCBI taxonomy): Bacteria > Bacillati > Bacillota > Bacilli > Caryophanales > Exiguobacterium > Exiguobacterium sp. s157. Next base: position 376,740 of record NZ_JACSLQ010000001.1, on the reverse strand, counting down.
ACGAGTACGAAGAGCATAAGTACCAAACTGATGATAATGATCCGGAGCTGAATTTCAGCGCCTTCTCCCATCGGCTTCAATGCAGACAATCCCTCAACGCCGCACCCTGATAATAGCAGTGCGAACATCATCATCGGGACGATGCCAAACAGAAGCTTTTTAAATGATTTCACAACAATCCCCACTTTCTCCCAAAATGATGTGTAATGGTTTCTATATAGTGAGTGTGATTACGCTAGTGCTGCCGTCAAAATCAGCGCGACAATCCACACGACTAAATAAATTAATGAATAAAAGAACATTTTGTTTGCCCACTTGATTTCATCCTCGGCTTTAAAACCTTTCAACCCGAGATATAACCAGTAGCCCCCAAGACCGGCTGCAATGATTACGTAGACTAACCCGTAATGCATGAACAAGAGCGATGCTGGAATCAGCGTCGCAATCCACCAGATGATTTGACGCTTTGTAATCGCAAAGCCGTTGACGACCGGTAGCATCGGAATGCCGGCCGCTCGATACTCCTCGGTACGCCGCATGGCGAGCGCGAGGAAGTGTGGCGGTTGCCACAAGAACATGACGAGGAACATGAGCCACGCGTCGATATGAAGCGCGGGATCGATGGCTGCCCAACCGATGAGCGGCGGTACCGCTCCGGAGATGCTACCGACGACCGTGTTCAACGTGTGCGTCCGTTTAAGCCACATCGTATAAATGACGACATAAAAAAATGCCCCGATTAAACCGAAGACTGCTGCCACATACGAGACGATCAATAAGAGCAATGTCCCGATCGCAAGCTGCGTTAATCCAAGGAGCAAAATCCGTTCTCCCGAAATTTTACCGGTGACACTCGGCCGATTGTCTGTACGTCCCATCAAGTAATCGATATCACGGTCCACGAAGTTGTTTAGGTAACAACTCCCGGAGATGACGAGTGCGCTTCCTAACATCGTTAATAAGAGCTGCGGCCAAACCTCAAATAAATAAAAGACTGGCGTATCACTCTGATATGTTGCTGCTACAAAGAAACCGGCGAATACCAACAACAAGTTGGCGCGAACGATTCCCATTTTTGCCAGAGCAACATAGTCGCGGAATGAGGCGGATTCTGTATATTCTACTTCTGCCATTGTTCCTGGGTTGACTTTTGTCATACTGACCCCCCTACTAATCACGAAATCCACGTATTCTTTTCACAGAAAAAACACAATATGAACAAAGTTCACCTAACTCATAACAAAGATACCATATTTTCAAAAAGAATACGTCGTTTATGCTTGTAAAATAGCTAGTTTTTTGTGACAAACGTGTGATAATTGTCACAGTAAAAACGCCATGTTAATACTAGAATAACGATTTTGATAGCGATTGCAAGCTTTTCCGTTTCGTTTTTACGACGTAAAGCCGTATAATAAGTATGGCGAAAAAAATATAAACTTACAAGGCACAATTCTAGTGATTTTTCTCAAAAGCAGGTGGAAACGAATGCATAAAAAACTCGCACTATTTTCAGCGCTCGTCACGCTCGGGATGATGCTCGTCCTGATCATGGGTGGAACCGTGACAAAGACGGACTCCGGCGACGGGTGCGGAACGGATTGGCCGCTCTGCCACGGGAAACTGATCCCGACCAATCCGAGCGTCGAAACGATGATCGAGTACAGTCACCGTGTCGTCTCTGGCATCGAGGGACTGCTCATCATCGCCTTGACGATTTGGACGTTTGCGGTCGTCAAGAACCGGTATGATGTCAAAGTGTTCGCGTTCCTCGCGTTCATTTTCATGCTCATCCAATCGATTATCGGTGCCGGGGCCGTCATCTGGCAACAGTCGGACGCGATTCTCGCGCTCCACTTCGGTATCTCGCTCGTCTCGTTCGCATCGCTGCTCATCTTGACGATTCTCTTGTTCGAAGGGGAACGCGTGCATCGGGCCGTCTCCGAACGATTGAAGGTTCACCTTTACGGCTTGACGATTTATACGATGGTCGTCGTCTATACGGGCGCTTACGTCCGTCACCTCGGCGCGACGTACGCCTGTGTCGGCTGGCCGATTTGCGACCAGAACGTGTGGACGTTCGAGTCATACGTCCAAATGGGGCACCGCATCATGGCCGGACTGCTCGTCTTCTATACGTTATACGTCCTCTACTTGGCACGTCGGGAGACGAACCGACTCGTCGAGACCGGCATGTGGGCCTCGCTGTTCTTCATCCTGCTTCAAGTCGGCACGGGTGCGTGGATCGTCCTTGGGGGACACGCCACGTACGTCCCGCTTCTCCACGCCTTCTTGATTACCTGCTATTTCGGGATTATCTCGTACTTGGCATATCATGCGTATCGGAGTCAGAAACAGACGACCGAGGCCGCACGACAACAATCCATTTAATCACGTACACAAAAAGGAGCGACGGCATCGCTCCTTTTTTTGATGCCTATTTACTGCGCGTCCTTGAACCGCTCGAGTGCCCGGGCCCGCGCTTCCTTATGGTCGACGATTGGGTCGACGTATCCGTCCCGCTCGGTCAAGTCAGGGAAATGAATCGCTTTTTTGTCGAGATCGGCGAGTTCGGGCACGTACTTCCGGATGAACGTCCCGTCCCCATCGAACTTCTCGGACTGCGTCGTCGGATTGAAGATACGGAAGTACGGTACCGCATCCGTCCCGACCGAGGCCGCCCATTGCCAACCCCCGATATTCGAGGCTGCTTCATAGTCGATCAGCTTCTGTTCGAAATAGCGTTCCCCTTTCCGCCAGTCGATCATCAGATGCTTCGACAAGAACGAGGCGACAATCATGCGAAGCCGGTTATGCATCCAGCCCGTCTCGTTCAATTGCCGCATCGCCGCGTCGACGATCGGGTAGCCCGTCTTTCCGTCACACCACGCCTGGAAGTTCTCGTCATCGTTCTCCCAATCGAGATGCTTATACTTGTCGTTGAACGGACGGTCTTTCAGTCCCGGGAATTGGACCATGATCATATAGTAAAATTCGCGCCATAACAACTCATCGTAATACGTGTCGCGTCCGCTCGATTTCGGCGCCTTCAACACCGCTTCCGTCACGGTCCGGATGGAGAGCACCCCGGTCCGGAGATACGGAGACAGACGGCTCGTGCCGGCGATGGCCGGGATGTCGCGGTCTTCATCGTACGCATCGATTCGCTTCGCGACGAAGTCGCTCAAACGACGTTTCGCGGCCGCTTCGCCGAGCGCTTTCCACGAACGCTCACAGCGGTCGAACTGACGCTTCAATGCTGCCGGGACTTCATGCCCCGTCGTCAAATGACGCTTCAACGCATTCACGTCGACCTCATACGGCGCGGGCGGTGTCTCGGCATAGGCTGCTTTTTTAAATGGCGTATATACTTTATACGGCTCGCCGTCTTTTTTCGTGAACGCGTTCGGGGCGAACAAATGGCGATCGAGCAGGCGGATGACTTTGACCGCTTCCCCGAGCGCCTGGATGACGGCGTCGTCCCGCTGTTTGAACGGTTCGACATACTCGGCGTTGAAGTAGAGCACATCGAGCTCACCGAGCGCTTCGACGAACTGTTCGGCCGTGTCGGCCACGATGACTCGAAGTCCGAGCCCGCGTTCTTCCAACTCGTCCATGAACTGACGCATCGTCGCGAAAAAGTAATCGTGGCGCGTCTCGAACGGCTCGCAATAGTTAGGGTTGAGCCAAAAGACGAACTCCATCTCATCGTCGGAATCAGCGTCTTTCAAGGCCCGGTGTAACATATGATTATCTGTCAATCGAAAATCCGATCGAAACCAACATACTCGTCTCATCTCTCCCACTCCTATCTAAAAAAGAAGCATAGCGCGGCTATGCTTCTTTTCATTATACAAACTCAATCAATAAGTCGTCACTTTGGATTGTGTCGCCTTCTTTAATATGGACCGCTTTGACTTCTCCGTCTTGAGCGGCTTGGACCGTCGTCTCCATCTTCATCGCTTCCGTGACGAGGAGCTGTTCCCCGCGGTGGACACGGCTACCCGGTTCGACGAGCACTTTCAACACTGAACCTGGCATCGAAGCGCCGACTTGTTTCGGGTTCGCCCGGTCTACTTTCGGACGGCTCGTCGTCGCCGACTTCACGTTCACGTCTTTAATCTCGATTTCACGCGGGACGCCGTTCATCTCGTACGAGACGAGACGGATGCCGTCCTCGTTCGCCGCACTGATTTGAACGAGTTTAATGATGAGTGTCTTACCAGTCTCGATTTCAACTTGAATCGTCTCACCGACGTTCAATCCGTAGAAGAACGTCAACGTGTCAAGCACCGATACATCCCCGTACGTCGTCGAATGCGTGACATAGTCTTCAAACACTTTCGGATACAATGCGTTCGAGAGCAATTCGAAATCTGTTACCGGACGATCGAGTTTCTCGAACAGTTTCGACTGGGCCGCTTCAAAATCATACGGCTCAATCAACTTACCTGGACGTACGTCAAGCGGCTTCTCACCTTTAAGAATCGCTTGCTGGACATCGGTCGGGAACCCTCCTGGAGGCGTCCCGAGTTCGCCGCGCATCATCTCGACGACCGAATCCGGGAAGTCGAGTTGGTGACCGCGGTCAATCACATCTTGTTCGCTCAAGTTATGCTGGACCATGAATAGCGCCATGTCGCCGACGACTTTCGACGACGGTGTCACTTTGACGATATCCCCGAACAACATGTTGACACGGGCATACATCGACTTCACTTCGCTCCAACGGTCACCCAATCCGACCGCTTTCGCTTGTTGCTGCAAGTTCGAGTACTGTCCGCCCGGCATCTCGTGCTCATATACCGACGGGTTCGAAGCGCGCATGTCGCTCTCGAACGGCTCGTAGTTATGACGCACGTCTTGCCAGTAATCGCTGATGACCTCGTAATGCTTTGCATCGATTTTCGGTTGACGCGCGTGATGGTCAAGCGCATAAATCAAGCTGCCGCCTGAAGGCTGTGACGTCATCCCCGACATCGAGCTCGCAGCCACGTCGACGATATCGACGCCCGCATCTGTCGCCCGGGCGTAAGTGAAGATCCCGTTGCCCGACGCGTCGTGCGTATGCAAGTGGATCGGCAAGTCGACGGCATCTTTCAATGCCGAGACGAGCGCGTACGCCGATTCCGGTTTGAGCAGGCCGGCCATGTCCTTGATGGCAAGGATGTGAGCCCCGCTCGCTTCAAGTTTCTTCGCCAAGTCGACGTAATACGGCAAGTGGTATTTCGGACGGCTACCGTCATACAAGTCACCCGTATAACAAACCGCTGCCTCGGCGACTTTGCCGGTCGGTAACGTCGCGTCAATCGCGAGTTGAATCGACTCGAGGTTGTTCAAACTGTCAAAGATCCGGAACACGTCGACGCCGGCATAGGCCGCTTCGTGGACGAATTTCTCGATGACGTTGTCGGCATAGTTCTTATACCCGACGGCGTTGGCACCGCGGAGCAACATTTGAATCAACACGTTCGGCATCTTCTCACGGAGACGCATGAGGCGTACCCAAGGGTCTTCTGAGAGGAAGCGATAGGCGACGTCGAACGTGGCCCCGCCCCATGCCTCGACTGAGAACAGCTCCGGCATGAGCTTGCTCGTCGGTTCGGCGATATTGATGATGTCTTGCGTCCGCATCCGTGTCGCGAGCAGAGACTGGTGCGCGTCGCGCATCGTCGTATCCGTCAATAACAGTTCGGGCTGGCGCTTAATCCAGTCGGCGAGGCCATCCGGACCAAGTTCCGTCAAAATCTGTTTCGTGCCCGGTTTGGCTTCAGCCGGCAGGTCTTGCGGAATCCGGACCGAGCGGCTGATCGGCTTGTCTTTCAAACCGACGCCCGGGAATCCGTTCACCGTGACATCGCCGATATAGTTGAGCAATTTCGTCCCGCGGTCTTTCCGTTTCGGGAAGACGAACAGTTCCGGCGTCTCATCGATGAACGACGTGTTATAGTCGCCGCTGATGAAGTTCTGATGCTTCATCACGTTGATTAAGAACGGGATGTTCGTCTTGATGCCACGAATCCGGAACTCGTTCAAGTTACGGACCATCTTCGAAGCGGCCTGTTCGAACGTCATGCCATGTGTCGACAGCTTCACGAGGAGCGAATCGTAATATGGTGAAATCTCGGCACCGACGTAGGCGTTCCCACCGTCAAGTCGGACGCCGAAGCCGCCCGGAGAACGGTAGGCCATGATTTTACCGGTATCCGGCATGAAGTTGTTGGCCGGGTCTTCCGACGTGACACGCGATTGGATCGCGTAACCGAGCAATTTGATATCTTCTTGTTTCGGCATGTGGATGACGTCGCCGTGGAGCGACTCACCTTGTGCGATCATGAGTTGCGTCTGGACGATATCGAATCCGGTCACCATCTCGGTGATCGTATGCTCGACTTGAATACGTGGGTTGACTTCGATGAAGTAGAACGACTCGTCTTCCGTGACGAGGAATTCGACCGTACCGGCATTGATGTAGCCGACGTGGCGCATCAGTTTCACGGCTGCGTCACAGATGGCTTGACGCGACGCATCCGATAACGTCACACAAGGTGCGACTTCGACGACTTTTTGGTGACGGCGCTGGACCGAGCAGTCGCGTTCGAACAAGTGAATGATGTTCCCGTGGTCATCCCCGAGGATTTGGACCTCGATGTGTTTCGGGCGTTCCACTAGTTTTTCTATGTACACTTCGTCTGAACCGAACGCTTGCTTCGCTTCTGACTTGGCACGTTCAATCAAATCTTTCATCTCGGCTTCCGTACGGATGACGCGCATCCCTCGGCCGCCTCCGCCCATCGCGGCTTTGACCATGAGCGGGAAGCCGTGCTCGTTCGCAAAGTCTAAAGCGTCCTCATAAGACGTGAGTGGTCCGTTCGAACCTGGAATGACCGGGAGTCCGGCTGCGATCGCACTTTGACGGGCCCGAACTTTATCTCCGAACGCATGAAGGTGCGATTCGTTAGGACCAACGAAGATGATGCCTTCTTCACGGCAACGACGTGCGAGTTCGATATTCTCAGACAAGAATCCGTAACCTGGATGAATCGCGTCAGCCCCCGACTGTTTCGCGATGCGGATCACGTCCTCGATATCGAGATAGGCGTCAATCGGTTTTTTATCGAGACCAATCAAATAAGCTTCATCCGCTTTAAAGCGGTGTAACGAGCCGCTGTCTTCTTGAGAATAGACGGCGACCGTGCGCATCCCTAATTCAGTGGCGGCACGGAACACGCGAATGGCGATTTCACCACGGTTGGCTACGAGTAATTTGCTAATTGATTTCAACATAAATCCCCCCATATAAGTAGTTCAATCCTTTTTACCTTACAACATGCAATGATGAACTTTGAACGTTTTCTGCGGATTTCTCCCGAATTTCTGCCCGTTTCGTTGCTTCCCGGTGCCGATTTCGCATCGAGATGCTACTGAGCACACCGAGAATCCCCATCGTCATGATGAGTGACGTCCCGCCGTAACTGACGAGCGGGAGCGTGACACCTGTACCCGGGAACCAACCGGACATGGCACCGATATTGATTCCGGTCTGGACCATGATTTGAGCGGCGATGCCGAACGAGACGAACATCGCGAAATGACTATCGCTATGGTTGGCGATATTGACGGCCCGGAAAGCGATGAAGAACAGCAAGGCGAGGACGACGACGACCCCGATAAAGCCGAGCTCTTCAGCGATGATGGACATGATATAGTCCGTCTCCGGTTCCGGCAAGTACCCATACTTCTGATAACTGTTCCCGAGACCGACGCCGGTCAAGCCCCCATGGACGATCGAGATGATCGACATGAGCAATTGGTGCCCGTAGCCTTCAGGGTCCATGAATGGATTGAAAACGACTTCGATCCGGCTGCGCTGGTTCTCCGAGAAGATTGTCGTGAACATCAGATAGACAAGTCCAAACCCGGCGAGCACAGCAGGCACGATGATCCGAAGCGGCGCCCCGACGGCAAGCCACATGAGGAACATGATGGCCCCGAGGACGAACAAGCCCCCCATATCCGGCTGTCCGTTGATGGCGATGGCGTATGGGAAAAAGAAGTAGATGACCGGTATCATGAAGAAGGCACCAAACTGAGCCCGGATTCCTTTTTTAGTGATAGCGGCTCGCCCTAGTCGACCAGGCAACCCTTTCAGCTCCCCATTCCACAACTGGTGATAATAGTTGGCGAGCAGTAGAATCAACACGAATTTGGCGATCTCGACCGGTTGAATCGTAAAGCTGCCGATGATGAGCCAGGCCCGCGCACCGTTGAGCGGTGGCATCGCCCACGTGATGAACAACAGTACGACCGATACGAAATAGAGGCCGTACAAAATATTAGGTTTTCTAAAGTTCTCATAGCGGAACATCGTCGCAATGAAGTAGACGACAATCCCGATTCCTGCGTAGACGAGTTGGCGATAGAACAAGCCGCTGTTCGCGTAATCGCCGCGATTCCACACGCTCGCACTATAAATCATGATCGAACTGATTCCGACGAGCATGAGCACTGCAATGAACAACGAGAAATCAAAATACCGAAACCGAGTTTTCATGTTTTCACTTCCTTATGTACAACAATCACTGACCCATTATAAAAAAATACTCAAACAGCGCCGCTTGCACAGTTTGAGTATAAGGTTCATAAATCTGAAGCTTCCGCGAGGGCGGACAGCTTTTGTTCCAATGAATCGAGCAGTCCTTTACCTTCAATGTCTGAAATGAGTCCAAGACGGACCGCAAAATCAATTTGGCGTGATAGACCGAACATATGTGTATCAAGCACCTCTTCATAAAGCGGGCACTTCGGCATTTTTAGGTTTTCTAACTGCACTTCAATCAAACAACGGATTTTTTCTGCGTCTGCCTCTAATAGTTGAAGCGCTTGCTCCCGTTGGACTGCAGCCAAATTTGTCGCCACTACGACCCCTCCTCCGTACAATGACAGACTGTTTGTCATAACTCAACTGTACATTATATTTCATCATAATTCAATGAACAGTCTGGATTCGCGGCGAGTTTCTCGCAGTTTCCCTTTTTCTGAGAAAGAGCTGTATAATGTACAGTGTATTGTGAATAAAGGGGGCGTATCCATGATTTTTCCACTAGACGGAGCGGTTCGTCACGCGCTGACGATCGACCCGACCGTATGGATTTTTGATGACCGCAAGCGAAACGTCGAGGATCTCGACCGCGCGGTAGAAAGTGACAACGACGCATACTATGCCAAGATGGGGAAGGCATGGGATGACGGCTTGACGCAAGGGTCACGCGTCGACCATAACAAACCGATGTCTCGGGCTGATAAGGATGCGGCGCTGCGCGACTCGTTCGCGATGCCGTTCGCGCCATTCCTTCAAAATGCCGAACCGATCGCCACGGCGACGCACGTCAGTTTTTATGGGGAGACGGTGCTCACGTTGCCAATCGACGAGGCCAGAAGCGTTTACTTACAGTTCTCTCGAGACGGAAAAGTACTCGCGGACGGTCCGGTGTACGTCTTGCACAATCAACAAGTATGGCGCGGTGTCCATCACATCGCCGTGCGAACAGAGGCATGATAGAGAAGGCACAGCGCCTTCTCTTTTTTTAGACTTTTTACTTCATAAAGTGTAACATATAGGGTATCGAAAAACTTCAATCTCGAAAGGTCGTGACGCTTACGTACCCTTTATGGAAGAAAAACTTAATCATCGTCTGGATCGGTAGCTTTTTGACGGCGGCCTCGATGAGTCTAGTCCTACCGTTCCTCCCCTTGTTCATCGAAGAACTCGGGGTCACCGATTCCGACCAAGTCGTTACGTGGTCCGCGGTCGCATTCGGCGCCACTTTCCTCGTGGCTGCCATCGTCTCCCCGCTGTGGGGACGGCTCGCCGACCAAAAAGGCCGCAAATTGATGCTCATCCGCGCTAGTCTCGGTATGGCCGTCGTCATGACGCTCATCAGTTTCGTCCAAGACGTGTATCAGCTCGTCGGTTTACGGCTCTTAATGGGTGCCGTATCCGGATTTATCTCGGCGGGGATCACCCTCGTCGCTTCACAAACGCCTAAAGAGAAAAGTGGCTGGGCGCTCGGCACACTGTCGACCGGTGGCATCACCGGCGGACTCCTCGGTCCCTTGATTGGAGGACTCCTCGCAGACTTGATTGGGCTTCGACCCGTTTTTCTCTTGACCGGCAGTGCCTTATTCATCACGTTCCTCATCACACTCGTGTTCGTCAAAGAGGACTTTGTGCCGGTGGCGCGCGAGCGGCTTGATTCGACGCGATCGATGATCGCCTCGCTCCGTAACCCGCAACTCATATTTAGTCTGTTTCTGACGACGTTCTTAATCACGTTCTCGGCCCAATCGATTGGCCCGCTGTTGACGCTGTATGTCCGGGAATTGAACCCGTATACGACGTCGCTCGCCTTTATCGCAGGGATCGTCGCCTCAGCTCCTGGTGTGGCCGCCCTCATTTCCGCACAACGTCTCGGTCGGCTCTCCGACCGCTACGGGGCCGAACGCATCCTGTTCTGGGCGCTCATCGTCTATAGCGCCTTCTTGATTCCACAGGCATTCGTGACGTCGACGACACAACTCGTCATCATGCGATTCGGCCTCGGCTTCGCCACGGCGGCACTCATGCCGTCGGTACAGTCGTTACTCCGCCAACATACGCCGAGCCGGGCGACCGGCCGCATCTTCTCTTATAACCAATCGGCCCAGTTCATGGGCAACTTGCTCGGACCGTTGTTCGGTTCGCAAGTCGTCGCCCACTTCGGATTCTCGGCACTGTTTATCGTGACCGGTCTGATTATGCTGATGAACGCCTTCCTGGAAAAATCGAACGTGCAAGTGGCACTCCATCCAAATACGAAATAAACGCCGAGCGGCCGCTCGGCGTTTATTTCGTTATAGTAAATCGGCGGCCAACCGGGCGAGCGACGAGCGCTCCCCTTTGATGAGTTGGACGTGTCCGAATACGTTTTGACCTTTGAAGCGTTCGACGGCGTACGTGAGACCGTTCGAATACTCGTCCAAATACGGATGGTCGATTTGATACGGGTCCCCGACGAGGACGATTTTCGAGTTCTCGCCGACTCGGGTCAGAATCGTCTTAATCTCATGTTTCGTCAAGTTTTGGGCCTCGTCGATGATAATGAACTGATCCGGCATGCTGCGGCCACGGATATACGTGAGCGCCTCGAGCTGAATCGATTTGATGCCGGCCAAGATGTTCCCGAGTTCGTCTTTCGAGTTGGCGTTGAACAAGAACTCCAAGTTATCATAAATCGGCTGCATCCATGGCCGGAGCTTCTCTTCCATCTCACCGGGCAAATAACCGATATCGTTCCCCATCGGGACGACCGGTCGGGCCACGACGAGCTTGTTGAAGCGACGTTCGTCTTCGACGAGCGACAGGCCTGCCGCGAGCGCGAGCAACGTCTTCCCGGTACCGGCCTTCCCGAGCAATGTCACGAACGGAATATCGTCCCGCAACAACAAGTCGAGCGCCATCCGTTGCTGGACGTTACGAGGATGGATGCCCCACACGTGTTCGACGTCTAGCGAGAGCGGACGGAGGATCGGTTGCAACCCATCGACGACCGCGAGTGCGCTCGCTTTCGAGACGTTACTCTTTAAGACGACGAATGAGTTCGGATATAGCTGATTTTTTGAAACGGCTTCTAGCGGAAGCTGTCGGACTTTATAAAATTCATCGATGATGGCTTGATCGACTTCGATTTCACGATAGCCGGCGTATAAATTCGTCGTATCGACGATATGGTCGGTCAAGTAATCCTCGGCTTCAATGCCGATGGCGTCCGCTTTGACACGGACGAGTATATCTTTCGAGACGACCACGACTTTACGGGTCCGGTCGTGCTCGTATTGTTTCATCAGTCCAAGTGCCACGGTCAGGATACGATTGTCGTTCGTCATGACGTCGAAGGGGAAATCGACAGTATGCTCGTGACCGATCTCGACGAACAATCGTCCGCCGTTCTCGAGCGGGACCCCGTCGTGCAGTTTACCGGTCGTCCGCAATTGATCGAGCACGCGCGCCGTTTCTCGGGCGTTGCGGCCGACTTCATCCATATTACGTTTTTTACCGTCAAGCTCTTCTAAAACGATGGCGGGAATGACGACATCGTGCTCATCGAATTGGAACAAGGATAGTGGGTCGTGTAAGAGTACGTTCGTATCGAGCACATACGTTTTTTTCATAGACTTTGCCGCCCCTCGAAAATTGTTGGTGATCAAGAATTCAAACTCTCCTTGACTTCACGGTCCAACTTTTCTGCTGCTTCGACATCGTACGTCTTGACGATGTCCGGTTGTCCATAGGTTGCCCCGTAAAAGGAAATGTTACGGACCTCTTCGACTTTCCCTTCAAAAAAGCGAAGGTGTAACGCCGGCTTCACGCTCGGCTCGAATTCGTGTACGTGTGACAGGGCGATACTGTAGGCAAGTCCCCCTTCAAGAAAGATGAGACTCGCTGTCTTCTCATACGAGAGCAACGTGATCACATGCGAATTCTTCGTCAACGCCAAGCGAATCGTCCTCTCGTTCGGCGCTTGCACCCAGCTGATCGCATGGGTGATCGGCCACCGTTTCGGCTCATCAAACGTGACTAAGAACGTCAACGGCATCTCGTTCAATACGTCTTGTTGCGCCCTCGAAAGTTCGAACGCAGCTTTACTCGCCATAGACTCCCCTCCTCCCGAACGGGTATACGAAATGGATTCGCCCTTACAAACCTCTTTCCCTGCTTTTCTCTCCTGAAATCATGCTATAATCAACGAAGAGGAAGGTGAGACCATGCGCGTAAAGTGCTCTCTTTGTGACAAAATCGATACGATTGATTCGTGGTCGTTCGAAGCGAAACGACTTCGTAATAAACCTGCTAAAACGTATATGTGCCAGACGTGTCAAGAACGCATCACCGCGCGAACAGCGGAGCGTGCCGCGACCGGCCAATTCCACCTATATCCATCGTTCCGCCAAAAACGGAGATGGTAAGCAAAAATGGACGTTTCGCCCGAGGGCGAAGCGTCCATTTTTTAATGTGATTCGATGCCTTGTCGACGGTTCCACCAAAGGCGGCCCCGGTAGATTGCCAAGACGACAGCCATGACAAGGAGAACTTCTGGAATCGGCCATGTGAAGAAGACGAGCGCCATCGTGCCTGCCCCGAGTGCGAGCAGCATATAGACGACGAGTGATTTCCACCACGTCAATTGTTTCGCAAAACCTAATTTAAACACAAGGATCGTTAATAAGATGACCGTGATGATTAACGCGTTGAACCCGACCGAGAAGTCGTTCGCGTCACTGCCGACACCAAGTAGCGAGGCAATCCACGGCACATCAATTTGTGTGATGTCCATCGTTTGAGAAGCTTTCAAGCTGATAATCCCCCTTTATTTCCTACACAACCATTCTACACTATCCAAAACAAAAGGGAACGCCTAGGCGCTCCCTTTTTTAAGACTTATTCTTTACCAAGTTTACGACGCTTGTCAGCTTTCTCGCGTTCGTTCTTATTCAAGACTTTTTTACGGAGACGGATTGACTCCGGCGTGATTTCACAGTACTCATCATCGTTCAAGAACGTGAGCGATTCTTCGAGTGAGAAGACGCGTGGACGTTTCAAGACTTGTGTCGAGTCTTTTGCTGAAGCACGCATGTTCGTCAACTGTTTCCCTTTGACGGCGTTGATTGCGAGGTCGACGTCACGGTTACATTCACCGATAATCATTCCCTCGTATACTTCTACACCTGGCTCGATGAAGATCGTTCCACGGTCTTCAAGGGCACCGATCGAGTAAGCCGTCGACTTACCAGGTTCGATACAAACCATGACACCACTGCGGCGTCCGCCGATGTCAGCAGCGATGAACGGGCGGTACTCTTCGAACGTGTGGTTCAAGATTCCGTATCCGCGTGTCGCTGACAAGAACTCGTTACGATAGCCGATGAGACCACGTGAAGGAACGATGAATTCCATACGTGTTTGACCGTTGTCGTTCGTGTTCATGTTGGCAAGTTCACCTTTACGGAGACCGATTGATTCCATGACTGAACCTGTGTACTCTTCTGGCACGTCAACGATGACGCGTTCGAACGGCTCAATTTTCGTACCATCTTCGTCTTCACGAATGATAACTTGTGGTTTCGAAACTTGAAGTTCGTAGCCTTCACGACGCATGTTCTCGATCAAGATCCCGAGGTGAAGCTCACCGCGGCCTGAAACGACCCATTGGTCAGGTGAATCAGTGTTCTCGACACGGAGTGAAACGTCCGTCTCGAGTTGTTTCATCAAACGCTCTTCGATTTTACGTGCCGTCACGAAATCGCCTTCGCGTCCTGCGAACGGTGAGTTGTTTGTCATGAAACGCATTTGAAGCGTCGGCTCATCGATGCGGAGAAGCGGAAGTGGCTCTTCTTTACCGACTGGCGTGACCGTCTCACCGACGTTGATGTCTTCCATCCCAGCGATGGCAATCAAGTCACCAGCTTTGGCTTCTTCGATTTCAACACGTTTGAGGCCGAAGTAACCGAACAATTTAGTGACGCGCAATTGTTTGATTGATCCGTCTGTTTTGCAAAGTGACACTGATTCGCCGACTTTGATTTTCCCACGGAAGACGCGACCGACACCAATTCGGCCGAGGTAGTTGTCGTAGTCGAGCATCGTGACTTGGAACTGAAGCGGCTCATCCGAGTTATCGATTGGTGCCGGTGTGTTCTCAAGAATCGTGTCGAGCACGTACGTGATTGTATCTTCTTGCTTCTCTGGATCAGGATCGAACGAACTTGAACCGCTGACAGCAGACGTATAGACGACAGGGAATTCAAGTTGATCTTCATCTGCTCCAAGGTCGATCAACAAGTCGACAACTTCGTCGACGACGTCGAGTGGGCGTACCATCGGCTTGTCGATTTTGTTAACGACAACGATTGGACGGAGACCTTGGTCGAGTGCTTTTTTCAATACGAAACGCGTTTGCGGCATGCAGCCTTCACGTGCATCGACAACGAGGATAACGCCGTCAACCATACGCATGATACGCTCTACTTCACCACCGAAATCGGCGTGACCTGGTGTATCAACAATGTTGATGCGTGTATCTTTATAATCGATTGCCGTGTTTTTCGCGAGAATCGTGATTCCGCGTTCACGTTCGATGTCGTTCGAGTCCATGGCGCGTTCTGCGACCATTTCGTTTGTCCGGAATGTACCAGACTGTTTCAATAATTCATCGACGAGCGTTGTTTTACCGTGGTCAACGTGGGCGATGATGGCTACGTTCCGAAGGTTAGTTCTTACATTCATGTAGTTAGTCCTCTCTTATTTAAAAAAGTTTCATCTTTTATTCAACTTTAAGAGTATAGCACACGTCCCACCACCTTTGTCGAGTGTTATCAACTGTTAACGTTTTCAAACGCATCATTTTTGACTACAATGAAGAAGACTAGCGAAAGAAGGGGGAATCTCCATGCAACTCATGTTCGTTTTAATCGCGACCGCGGTCGTCGCCGGCTTCGTCGGTATCGGCATCGGTGTCGCTGAAGGAAGTGCCGCCATCATCATCGGCAGTCTCGCCTTGAGCGGCATCGCCACATTTTTTGGAATCAACTTGCGCCGCCGGGTCCTCTCGAACCGACGTCCATAACACAAGGCCCGGGCAAAACGCCCGGGCCTTCTTTATGATTTTGTCCTTTTTGCGCCCACGCTTATAGGTCGCGCTTCAGACAGATGCGGTCACGCAAGGCGAGCCCGTCCTCTTCGATTGGCGGATAACCGTGGTCCGGGAAGTAATCCCGCTCGACTGATTCAAAGCGGAAACCGGCTTGTTGATAGAAGCGCAACTGGACGATGCTCGAGTTGCCCGTACAGACGAGCATTTGCTTCGCCCCGCTGCTCTCGGCCCGACGAATCGCGTCTTGGAGCAGGCGTTGCCCGATCGTCTGGTTCTGCCGTTCCGGTTTGACGGCGATATTGACGAGCTCGATTAACGTCTCGCTGCGTTTGACGAGCATGTACGCCCCGACACGTTCCCCGCCGAGCGTGGCCTCATATGTCGTCCCGGCTTTGTATTGATCGCGGACCATCGTTTCATTCGGGTTGGCCAGGACGAGCAAGTCACGGACGCGGTCGTAAGACCCGTTGATTCCAATTTGCAAGTCCGGCTTCACTTCAGGGGTCGCGCCCTTGGCGATGACGTAATGCTTCACGACGTCTTTGACGAACGTCTCGCTTCCCGCGAGGACGGACGTCTTGCCGTCATAACGGACCGGCTCCCCATAAATCGAGACGACGCGTCCGCCGACTTCTTCGACGAGCAGTTTACCGGCGGCGTAGTCCCACGGCATATTGCGCATCGTGATATAGCCGTCGACCCGTCCCGCTGCGAGCCAGGCGAGCTCGAGCGAGGCGGCTCCGTGCGCCCGCGTGCCGACCGAGTCGCGCACGATCGGTGCGAGCACTTCCGGTGCGATTTGCTGGTTCGGCGTCACCCATGTCGCATTCATACTAAGGAAAGCGTCCCGGACGTGATGCTCTTTGATGGTCGGGAGTTTCCGGCCGTTCAGCGTCGTCCCGACGCCACGGCGTGCGACGAACAGCTCATCCGCCATCACATCGTAAACGAAGCCGTATTCGACGACCCCATCGACCATGATGGCAATCGAGATGGCGAACATCCGCTTTTGATGGATGAAGTTCAATGTGCCGTCAATCGGGTCGACGAACCAGACCGTTCCCGACAAATCATCCGGTTCCGTCGAGATACCCTCTTCCCCGATAATATGATGCTCGGGATACGACTCACGAATCCGGTCGACAATCAACTGTTCGACGGCCCGATCGATTTCCGTGACCAAATCACCTTTCCCCGTCTTGCGTTCGATTCGATAGCTCTCGTCAATCTGTAAGCGGATATACTCCCCTGCCTGTTTAATCAAGTCAATCGCGAACCATTCCAACATGTTTATCACCTCTATTATGTATTGTACCAAACAAAAACCAGTATCCGCATGGAATACTGGTTGAATGGGTGGTTGTGGGTCAGGCTTCGAGACGCAATAGTTCTTGGCGATATTTCTCTAACCGATGCTTGCTAGCCTGGACAGTGGCATCATCTTGTGACGCCATTGCATCGAAGAGCGTTGCCAATTCATAATCAATCTCTAAGCGCAGCACCGGAATCCGTTTTTCTGCGTCTTTTCTTTTGAATGCCTCGATCACTTGTTTCATGAGATGCCACACTCCTTTAGTTGGGCTACAAGTTACGGTTTAGTGAGTTGAATTGAGTATATCAGATGAGATTCAAAAAAGAAAGAGAATTGTCTGACTATTTTGAATTTTTTATCTTAGTGAGTATATTCCCATTTCAACTAAGCCTAAACCTGATTGAACTGTTAATGATATGTACCCTATTTATAAGAGAAATAACAAAAAAAGCACGAGAAAACGGTTCCGTTCTCCCATGCTTTCCAACCATTACAACTTTATAATCTTTGCATTTGATTTTAGGGCCGCTTGGACCGTACGATAGGTAGAGTATCCGGTTTGCTCGTCGTGAACGGCGCTCAGCTGTTTCTCTTCTGACTTCGACGTCACGATCTGTTTGAACGACCGATATGCGTCCAAAAACGACTCGCGGTCGACACCGCCTTCATTGGCCAAGGCGACTTGGTTATAGAACTCGACGACTTCAATCAGTTCATCTGTCGTCCAGTCCGGATTGATCGGATAGTTGATTTGCATATTCTTCACCTCGACAACCATTGTATCAACAAAAAAAACTATTGCAAGTTGGGATAGAAATCACTATAGTTTTTTTGTTGCATTGTTTTTGAATCGAAATGTTCAGATTGCCCAAAGTTTGAAACTAAACCGACAACCTATATACACACTGTTATCAAGGAGGACTTACTATTGAAACTTAAAGGTGCTACACAGCTCGAGACACCGCTCTTTGACACGTTGCTCACGCACGTGGATACGAACCCGATCGCGTTCCATATCCCTGGCCATAAAGGCGGCAAAGGGATGGACCCTCAGTTCCGTGACTTCATCGGCGAGAACGCCTTGAAGATCGATTTGATCAACATCGCGCCGCTCGACGATCTCCATCATCCGAAAGCGTCGATTGCCGAGGCCGAGCGCCTCGCCGCCGAGGCGTTCCGTGCCGACGAGACGTTCTTCTCGGTCCAAGGGACGTCGAGTGCCATCATGGCGATGATCATGGGCGTCGTCGGTCCGAACGAGAAAATCATCGTTCCCCGGAACGTGCATAAATCCGTCATGTCCGCCCTCATCTTGACCGGCGCCCATCCGGTCTTCATCCATCCGGAATATGATGAGACGTACGGGATTGCCCACGGGATCACAGCAAGCGCCGTCGAACGCGCCCTCGAGATGCACCCGGACACGAAAGCGGTCCTCGTCATCAACCCGACCTACTTCGGCATCGCCGGTGACTTAGAGCGCATCGTCGCCGTCGCCCATGCCCAAGACGTACCGGTCCTCGTTGACGAGGCGCACGGTGTCCACTTGCCGTTCCACGACGAGCTCCCGCTCTCGGCGATGCAAGCCGGAGCGGACGTCGCGGCCACGAGCGTGCACAAACTCGGCGGCTCGATGACGGGAAGTTCGATTTTGAACGTCCGCCGTGGTCTCGTCTCGCCGGAACGGATTCATGCGATGCTGTCGATGATCACGACGACGTCGACGTCTTACCTCCTCCTCGCGTCGCTCGACGCGGCCCGTCGTCAATTGGCGACGAAAGGAGAGGCGATGAACGAACGTGCCCTCACGCTCGCCCGCTCGGCTCGTACGGCCATCGACAACATGCCGCACTTAGCGGTATACGGTCACGCCGAACTTCACTCAGAGTCGACGTACGCGCTCGACGAGACGAAAATCCTCGTCTCTGTCCGCGAGCTCGGCATCACCGGCTTTGAAGTCGAGAAGTACTTGCGCGAGACGCATCGAATCGAAGTCGAGATGTCGGATCTGTTGAACGTGCTGTTCATCGTGACGAGCGCCGACGACGAGTCGACGATTCAAGCGTTGATTGACGGCATGCGAGACGTCGTATCCGTGTACGACCAGTCCGGGAACGATTCGCTATCGATCATGCTCCCTGAGATCCCACCGCTCGCGCTCAGCCCGCGTGACGCGTTCTACGAGGAGACGGAAACGATTCCGCTCGAGAACGCCGTCGGACGCATCTCGGCCGAGTTCATCATGGTGTATCCGCCAGGAATCCCAATCATCATCCCGGGTGAGTTGATCACGACATCGACGCTCGACTATATCATGGCGAACATCGAGGCCGGTCTTCCAGTCCAAGGTCTTGAAGACGAGTCGCTTCAAATGATTAAAGTCATCCAACAGACGAAAGCCATCCGTTAAGACGAAAGCGAGCCGGTCCACATGGACCGGCTCGCTTTGTGTCATCAAAAGAAAAGGTGCTTATGATGATCGAATTGCTTCCCCTACGTACCATTATAAGAAAACGCTTACATTTTTTCAAGGGTAGAATTTGGCGATTGTTCTTGTTCTTGCCCACTTTCGTCCAGACAGAGTCGTAAAAACTCGGCGACGTGATCTGTATCACGCAACGCGATCCCGAGCATCGGATACAGTTGTCTCGGTTCTTCGAGCGCATGGATGTCAAGAAGGGCAGACTGCCCGGTCTGCATACAGACGACGAGCACTTTTCCCATGAATTGATGCGTATACACAAAGCCGAAATCATAACGTGACGTCTCGGTCTCGATTCCCGTGAAGCGGACACGGCTCGTCTCAGAGACGGTATATAACAATTCTTCATCGAACGCCATCATCGTTCCCTCCTTTCTCACTTCATTCCTTATTTTCCTTTATACTGAACGTACGAAACATAAGGAGGACGACTTATGAAGATTCGAAAAGCGAACGAACAAGATTGCCTTGAACTGGTAGCTCTCATGCGGCAACTGTGGCCAGACGCGCCCGTCGCCGAACTGACACCTGAGGTCCGGCTCGGCATCCGTTCCGGCAAGATGCACTATTTTATCGCGGAAACGGATGAAGCGGTCGGCTTTTGCCAGCTCAGCTTCCGTCATGACTACGTCCCCGGAACGACCTCTTCCCCGACCGCCTTTTTAGAAAGGATTTATGTCGTCGAAACCGCGCGGCAGCAAGACCTGGCGACACGGCTCGTCGAAGCCGCCTCCGCCTACGCCCGGTCGAAAGGATGCGACGAGCTCGCCTCCGATACGGAAGTCGAGAACGACGGCAGCCAACGGTTCCATGAACGCATCGGCTTCCGAGAAGTCGAACGGACCGTCCATTACGTAAAAAAAAAGCTCTCTCGCGAGTAAGCGAGAGAGCTTTTGACTTATTTAACGACGTGGATTGGCATACCCATTGCGATTTCTGCCGCTTCCATTGCCATCTCACCGAGTGATGGGTGAGCATGGATTGTAAGCGCGATATCTTCTGCAGTCATGCCTGCTTCGATGGCGAGACCAAGTTCGGCAATCATATCTGAAGCGCCAGTTCCCGCGATTTGAGCACCGATCAAGAGACCGTCCTCTTTACGCGTGATGAGCTTCATGAAGCCGTCTGGCTCGTCAAGAGCGAGGGCACGGCCGTTCGCTGCGAATGGGAATTTCGATACTGTGATCTCAAGTCCTTCTTCTTTTGCGAGTGGCTCTGTGTAACCGACTGTTGCAAGTTCAGGATCAGTGAAGACGACCGCTGGGATTGCTGAGTAGTCGAGGTAAGCTGGCTTACCGGCAGCTGCCTCCGCTGCGACTTTCGCTTCGTAAGAAGCTTTGTGCGCGAGCGGTGGTCCTGGTACGATGTCGCCGATTGCGTAGATGTTTTCGTTCGACGTTTTGCACTGGTCGTCGATTTCGATGATGCCGCGGTCGCTGATTTTAACTTCCGCGTTTTCGAGACCGATGTCGCCAGTGTTTGGACGACGGCCGACTGTGACGAGGACGTAGTCCGCTTCAACAGACTGCTCTTCGCCGTTCACTTCAAACTTAACTGTGACGCCGTCTTCTGTTTCCTCGACGCCTTTTGCAAGAGCGTTCGTGTGAATCGTGACGTTGCCTTTTTGTTTGAGTTTCTTTTTGACGATTTGCGTCATTTGTGGCTCGAAGCCAGACAAGATGTCGCTTGCGCCTTCAACGACGACGACTTCTGTATCGAAGTTCGCGTACGCTGTGCCGAGCTCCATACCGATGTAGCCGCCGCCGATGACGACGAGTTTCTTCGGTACTTCAGGAAGAGCCAATGCGCCAGTTGAAGAAAGGACGCGTTTTGACCATTTGAACGATGGAATCTCGATAGGTGTTGAACCAGTCGCGATGATCGCTTTTTTGAACTTGTAAGGAGTCGAGCTATCTTCTGTGATGACACGTACTGTGTCTTCAGATGCGAAGAAAGCTTCACCTTGAACGATTTCAATCTTGTTACCTTTCAAAAGGCCTTTGACGCCACCAGTCAATTTATTGACGACCGACTGTTTCCAGTCTTGGACTTTTGTGAAGTCGACTGACACGTTATCAGACGTGATCCCCATTGAAGAGTGACCTTTAGCGTGCTGGAAGTTGTGACCAGCAGTGATCAATGCTTTCGATGGGATACAACCGACGTTCAAGCAGACGCCACCAAAGTTTCCTTTTTCGACGATCGTGACTTTAAGGCCGAGTTGTGCGCCACGGATGGCTGCGACGTATCCACCAGGACCGGCGCCGATGACAAGCAAATCAGTTTCTTGTGCGAATTCTCCTACTACCATGTTCTTATCCCTCCATCATTAGAAGTGCTGGATCTTGAAGCAAGCGTTTCACCATGTTGAGTGCGTTTTGAGCTGTTGCACCGTCGATGAGGCGGTGGTCAAAGCTGAATGAAAGCGCGAGGACTGGAGCTGCGACGATTTCACCGTCTTTAACGACAGCTTTTTCAGCGATGCGACCGATACCGAGAATTGCAACTTCTGGGTGGTTGATGACAGGTGTGAACCATTGTCCACCAGCTGAACCGATGTTCGTGATTGTGATCGATCCGCCTTTCATGTCGTCCCCAGCAAGTTTGCCTTCACGTGCTTTACCGGCAAGCTCATTGATGTTTGTAGCGAGTGCATAGATTGATTTACGGTCCGCTTCTTTGACGACAGGAACAACGAGACCGTTGTCCGTATCAGCAGCGATACCGATGTTGTAGTAGTTTTTGTAGACGATTTCTTCGTTCACATCGTCGATTGACGCGTTGATCGCTGGGTAAGCTTTCGCTGCAGCAGTCAATGCTTTAACGACGAACGGCAAGTACGTGAGTTTCACGCCTTGGTCAGCAGCCACTTGTTTGAACTCTTTACGGAGTGCGACGAGTTTCGTGACGTCGACTTCGTCCATGAGTGTAACGTGTGGAGCTGTGTGCTTCGAGTTAACCATTGCTTTCGAGATCGCTTTACGGATACCACGGATTTTCTCACGCGTTTCGAGTTCAGGCGTTGCTGACTCGTAAGGTTTGATTTCCGTTTTCGCAGCCGCTGCTGGAGCTACAGATTCTGTTTTCTCTGTTGTAGCTTCTGCTGTTGGTGCTTCTCCGTTTGCGAATGCATCGATGTCTTCTTTCAAGACGCGGCCGTTGTCGCCAGAACCCTGGACTTCACGGATGTCGACGCCTTTTTCACGAGCGTACTTGCGGATTGAAGGCATTGCGATGACGCGCTCCGATTTGTGAAGTTGAACTTCACGCGGGCCGTCTTCTTTCACGTCTTCTTTCACATCTTCAGTCTTCTCTTCAGCTTTAGGCTGTTCAGGAGCTGCTTCTTCTTCACCGGCTGGTGCGTCACCTTCGATATCGAACGTGATGAGGACGTCGCCGACGACCGCAACTGTACCTTCAGAGACTTTGACTTCTTTAACTGTTCCATCAACTGGAGCAGGAATCTCAACGACGGCTTTGTCGTTTTGTACTTCAAGAAGAATGTCATCTTCTTTTACTGTATCCCCTGCTTTTACGAACCACTTGACGATTTCACCTTCGTGAATTCCTTCACCGATGTCTGGTAATTTAAATTCAAATACTGCCACTGGTTTTTCCTCCCATCAATTAATCATGTAAACACAATGAGGGAGACAATTCTCCCTCATCGTTAAATGAACACGATCAGAAGTTGATAACTTCCTTAACTTTTGCAACGACATCTTTATGGTCAGGTAACCATGCGTCTTCACCTTGTGCGAAAGCAAAGACTGTGTCTGGTGCAGTTACACGAAGCACTGGTGCCTCGAGGTGAAGAATTGCGCGTTCTTGAATTTCAGTTACGACGTTAGCCGCAATACCTGCTTGACGTTGTGCTTCTTGAACGACGATTGCACGGCCAGTCTTTTTAACAGACTCGACGATTGTATCGATATCAAGCGGGCTCACTGTCATGAGGTCGATGACTTCGACGTTGATGTTTTCTTTTTCGAGCTCTTCTGCCGCTTTGAGTGACGTGTGGACCATTGCACCGTAAGTGATGATCGAAACGTCAGTTCCTTCGCGTTTCACGTCTGCTTTTCCAAGCTCGATCGTGTATTCGCCTTCTGGAACTTCGCCACGGAATGAACGGTAAAGTTTCATGTGCTCGAGGAATACGACTGGGTCGTTGTCACGGATTGCTGAGATCAAAAGACCTTTTGCATCGTATGGCGTTGACGGGATGACGACTTTAAGACCAGGTGTCTGAGCCATCAAGCCTTCAAGGCTATCCGCGTGAAGTTCTGGTGTTTTAACACCGCCACCGAATGGTGAACGGATTGTGATTGGCTGGCTGTAAGCGCCGCCTGAACGGTAACGCATACGCGCCATTTGAGCTGCGATCGAGTCGAACACTTCGAATACGAATCCGAAGAATTGAACTTCCATGATCGGACGGAAGCCTGTAAGACCGAGACCGATGGCAAGACCACCGATACCAGACTCAGCAAGCGGCGTGTCGAAGACACGGTCTTCGCCGAGCTCGTCTTGGAGACCTTCCGTTGCACGGAAAACCCCACCGTTTTTACCAACGTCTTCTCCGAAAAGAAGTACTTTCTCGTCGCGCTTCATTTCAACGCGCATCGCATCAGTAATCGCTTGGATCATTGTCATTTGAGCCATAACTTACTTCGACTCCTTTGCTGTATATTCTTCAAGCTGCTCTTTCAAGTTTGAAGGAAGTGTTTCGAACATGTTGTTGATGAAGTCCGAAACTTTTTGTTTTGGTTCTTTGTCAGCGAGACTGATCGCTTCTTTCACGTCTGCTTTCGCTTGTTCGATGACTTCGTTCTCCATGTCTTCGCTCCAAAGCTTCTTGCCTTCGAGGAAGAGGCGGAAACGAACGAGTGGATCTTTCTCTTGGTACTCTGTATCGAGTTCTTTTGTACGGTAACGCGTTGGGTCATCCCCTGCGAGCGTATGTGGTCCGTAACGGTATGTGAGTGCTTCGATGAGCGTCGGAGTTCCGTCAAGTGCGTCTTTACGCGCTTGTTGTGTTGCGGCGAGGACAGCAAGAACGTCCATTCCGTCAACTTGGATTCCGTTGATTCCCGCTGCGACAGCTTTTTGCGCGATCGTTTTAGCTGCAGTTTGCTTCTCAACAGGTGTCGAGATGGCAAAGCGGTTGTTTTGAACGACGAAGATGGCTGGTGATTTGAATGCACCTGCGAAGTTCAATCCTTCGTAGAAGTCACCTTGTGATGAACCACCGTCACCCGTGTAAGTAATGGCGACGTTTGTGTTGCCGTTGCGTTTGAGGCCCATTGCCACACCCGCAGTTTGAATGATTTGTGCCCCGATGATGATTTGCGGCATCAAGACGTTAACGTCTTCAGGAATACGGTTACCTGCGACGTGACCACGTGAGAACAAGAACGCTTGATAAAGCGGAAGTCCGTGGAATACGAGTTGCGGGATATCACGGTAGCCTGGAAGAATCCAGTCTTGTTTGTCGAGCGCA
Source organism: Exiguobacterium sp. s157 (assembly GCF_018618205.1). Taxonomy (NCBI): domain Bacteria; kingdom Bacillati; phylum Bacillota; class Bacilli; order Caryophanales; genus Exiguobacterium; species Exiguobacterium sp. s157. The sequence goes on along the minus strand of NZ_JACSLQ010000001.1, from coordinate 351,757 downwards.
TATTGCGTCCCGATCATCGTTGCTTCTTGACCAGCCACTGGCGCGTAGAAACCTAGGCGTCCTTGACGGTTGAGCGAGATGGCACGTTGGTCCCAGATTCGTGTATAGACCATGCGGCGCATAAGCTCCTGAAGTTGCTCGTCCGTTACATCTGGCATTGCGTCTTGGTTGACGACCTCGCCCTTCTCGTCGAGAATACGGAACGTTTGGAAGTTTTCTTCCACGTTTTGAAGTACCTGAACGTTGTTCATTCGTTTCACCTCATCCTTTCAACTATGAGACAATTGTCTTTTTTGTGATCAAACACTACCTCAAATCTTAAGTGTATCTGTCCAAAAAAGCAATCTGTATTAACGTGATTCAGGAAAGTTACACTTATCCTGCCGTTTCCTAGTCAGTATAAAACGGGTTGTTATAATAACGCAAAAAATATGCTCACTCTATAAAAACGCTTACATCAACACATCTTTTCCCTTATTTCGCCTCTGTATCATTTTCATTTCACCTTCTGTACCATCTAAGCGAAATGACTAATAAATATGATATAATTGGTCATATCGCAATGGGAAAGGAAGTTTTGCATGTTAACGATGAAAGATGTGATTCGTGAAGGAGACGAGCGGCTCCGCGCCCGCTCAATCGAAGTGCCGGTCCCACCGACGGCAGAAGACCTCGCGCTACTCGACGAGATGGAGACGTTCCTCGTCAACAGCCAAGATCCAGAGATGAGCGCGAAGTATGAACTTCGGGGCGGTGTCGGCATCGCCGCACCACAACTCGGCGTCAATCGCCGTTTCTTCACGGTCTTGCTCCATGAAGAAGAAGAGACGTTCAAACTATCCATCTTCAATCCGAAGATTACGAGTCACTCGGTCGAACAGACGTATTTGAATGGCGGTGAAGGCTGTCTCTCTGTCGACCGTGTCGTCAAAGGCAACGTCCCCCGCTATCGTCGCATCACAATCGAAGGGTTCGACCGTGACGGCGCCCCGATTAAATTGCGGCTCCGCGGTATGCGCGCCATCGTCTGTCAACATGAGCTCGACCATTTAGATGGGGTGCTCTTCTACGACCGCATCAACACGACTAACCCGTTAGAGACCTACGGTGAGCCGATTTGAGGTGACGAGCTTGAAGAAAAAGGCACTGTTGTTAGTATTCCCATTTCTGTTTCTTTTAATCGGGGGATGTGTCCGAATCGAATATGATGCGACCGTCCACTACGACCAATCGGTCACGTTAGAGACGACGTATGCTTTCCGCGACCATCCGGTCATGAAGCTGCTCAATTTGCGGCTCGATTGGGATACATGGAAACAACAGGCGAATGAGAACGGGTATGCGACACGTGACTACTCGAGTCAAGACGACTATGAAGGCATGGTGCTCAAGAAGACGTTCGACAACGTCGATGACCTCCAAAACATTAAAGAGGAGTGGAAGACCGGCCCGGCCGGTATCCTCGTCCCACCTGATATGAAGTTTGATGTCGACAAAGAAGATGGGATTTGGTTTGACTCATACGTCATGAACACGAACCTCGACCTGCGGCTCGACCGCGTCGATTTGCCAGGTCTGAATTTAAGCGGCTCCCCGAAACAACTGGCCGAACGTTACGTTCGTCAAGCCGATATCCGGTTCAATCTGACCGTGCCGACCGGGGTGTTCGTCGAAGACGGTACTGGACTCGATGTACGGTCGATGAAACATGTCGAGTGGCAAGTTTACGGTGGCCGTCAAAATAATATGACGCTCGTCGCCCACGTGCCGAACGTCAAGGCGTGGATTATCACAGGCGTCATCATCGTCGTCCTTGGCCTGGTCGCTTTCTTTGTTTGGCGGAAATATCGTCAAAACGTCGGCGATCCGGACAAGACGTCGATTCGTTCTCGCATCTTCGGCGGCTTCATCCTCGTCTTGACCCTCGCGTTGATGATCGTGACGATTCGAGACGAGTTGACGACGGAACGGAAATCTGAGGCGATTCGCCAGGCGGCGCAGACGGACGAGTTCATCCCGACGTTCGCCGTTCACGGCTTGCTCGGGACCGACCGCACATTCCTCCGCTTCTCGCAGTATATGGAACAGCGTGGGCTGGCGAAAGATGGTGCGCTCTGTACCGTGACGGTGAAAGGCGCGGCCGATTGCGTCATCAATGACTACAGCTCGAACCGACCGATTGTCCGGATTGAATATGAGGATGCCGAGGCATCGCTCAACAACCAGACGAAGTGGTTGAATGCGGCGATCGAACGCTATAAACAGGAACGAAACCGTTCGTTCGACCGGATGTATTTGATCGGTCACAGCATGGGCGGTGTGGCGGCAGCGAACTATATCTTGAATCAAGACGAATACATCGTCGATAAGTTCGTGACGTATGATAGTCCGTTCGCCGGAACACGACTTGCCAACTTCGGTCTGTCCGCCAGTAATTTCGGGATCAATACCGGCAGTCCTGCCATCCGGGATTTGTCCCCGAGTTCTGACGGGTTGCAGGCGTTCCAAGAAAAACTTGAGACGTGGCCACGCTCCGTCCAAGTGTTCTCCTTCTCGGGACGCGGTGGCGAGTTCAACTTGATTGAGCCAGCGAGTTCGCTCTTGCTCGAAGAATATACGAACAACATCGAGACGGAAACCGTCCCATACGATCACTTCTCGCTCCACCGGAAGACAGACGTCCTCCGCGACACGGGCCGGTTCCTTTACGAGTTCACGAACGAATTCAATCCAGTCGAAACGAAATGATGAAAACCCGCCTTCACATATTATGAGGGCGGGTTTTGTTCGTCGTCATGTCGATGGTAGCCCGTCCACAACAAAGCCCACCTTCACAGGAAGGCGGGCTTGTGTCAGTAGGTCATCGTCCAAGTGAGTTTCTGGATCCAATAAATCACATACTTTCCGATTGGCAAATCGGTCTGAATCTCATCATAGGCGAGCGTATACGTTCCTTGCTCGTTGTTCCAGAGACGCTTGAAGTACCCGTCGACCTCGCGGATGAACGCTGTCTCCTCGGTCGTGACGACTTCGACATCCGCCTCCAAGTTGTAATCGTTCATGTTGCGGGTCGTATAGTTGCCCGACCCGATGACGACGACTCGACGGTCCCCTTCCACGTACAGCATCTTCGGGTGGTACTGCTCTTCGCCGACTTCGTACCACCGAATCTCGATTTGCTCCGGGTTCACCGTGTTCAATTCCGCGGCGACCGGCAAGTTCGGCAATCCTGACTTGTCGCGCCCGAACGCGTTCGTATTCGGGTCAAGAATCAGTTTGACGAAGACGCCGCGCTCGGCGGCCTCATGAATGGCTTGAATGATGTTTCGGTCGGCCAAGTAGAACATGCCGATCCAAATCGTCTCACCTGATTCCGCTTCTTCCATCGCCTTGATGACGGCGTCCTGAATCTTGGATTCCGTGACGTAGCGGATTTGCATCGGGCCTTCCGACGGCTCGTCGCGCAGATTCGCGAGTTTCTCCTCGCTCGGGAAACGTTCGGCATCCCCTTTCGAGAACGTCGCGATCGCTTCCTCCCCTTCGAGGATGTCCGCTAAAATCGGGCCATCGAGCCGCACCCCGACGTTTGAATGATACCCGCTCGCATCATGCGGGTTGGCCGATAAGACGAAGCCGTCATTCTCGGTCACCATCACTTTGCGGTGGTTCGCTTTCACGTTCAACAGCCGTAAATACGACCGGATCGTGATGTCCGGTGCCGATTTGGCCATCGGGTTCGGCAACCAGCCGTTCTGGCTGTCCCCGAACCATTGGAACCCGATCCGATACAGCGTCGAGTATAAGATGTTCGGGTCGCGGAGCGCATCGAGGTTCGTGTAGACGATTTCCGCGCCCGCTTCCTTCAAGACGTCGAGATGATCGGACGCGTGTCCGTTATAGGTCGTATTGATTTCATCCGTGATTAAGACGACGTTCATGTCCGGATAGGCTTCCATCTGTTCGAGCAAAGCCGATGACAGTTTGGCCGTGATGTCCGGATATTGCCGGTCTTCATTCGAATATGGGTTGAATAAGAAAAAGTCCATGACGATATATTCCCGCGCCTCGCGGATTGACCGCTCGACGTCTTGAAAAATCTCTTGCTCGTTCACTTCCGTGTCTTCCCCTTGATACGTCAAATCAAATAAAAAATCGATTTGGTCATCCGAAATCGCGACCGGTTCCGACGCACGCGACACGCCGTCCGGCAACGGTTTGACTTGATGGTATACCATCGTGATGAGGAAGAGTAAGGCGAATGCGGCCAGGCCCCCTTTCAACCAACCGTTCTTCCGTTTCTTGCGTTCCATCAGACACCATCTCCTTTATAATCGGGCTCTAAAAAACGGGCTGTAGTCCCCTACAGCCCGCTCGTTCATACTTCCATGATGATCGGAAGAACCATTGGGTGTCTTCGTGTTTTTTGTGCCAAGTATGGCGTGAGTGTATCCGAGACGAGTTGTTTCAACTCCGACCACTTCATCTGTTTGTTCGACAACCCTTGCTCGACCGTCTTCTTGAGCAAGCGCTCGCCGTCACGAATCAAGCTGCCCGATTCGCGCATATAGACGAAGCCGCGTGAAATGATATCCGGACCTGAGACGAGTTTACGCGTCTTGCCGTCGATGCTGATGACGACGACGACGAGTCCGTCCTCTGAAAGGATGCGGCGATCGCGCAAGACGATATTGCCGATGTCCCCGATGCCGTTCCCGTCGACGTACACGGCGTTGGCCGAGATTTTCCCGGTGATGGCGGCCGAGTCGGCGTCGACGGCGAGCACTTCACCGTTATCCATGATGAAGCTGTTCTCTTTCGGGATGCCGACCGATTCGGCGAGTTCGGCGTGTTTCACCAACATGCGATACTCCCCGTGAATCGGCATGAAGAATTTCGGGTTGAGCAAGCGGATCATGAGCAATTGCTCTTGTTGCGACCCGTGACCCGACGTGTGGATGTTCGTCAATTTTCCGTAAACAACGTCCGCGCCGGCTTTATACAATTGGTCGATCGTTTTCCCGACCGAGATGGCGTTACCCGGAATCGGAGATGACGAGAAGATGACCGTGTCGCCAGGAATGATCGATACTTGACGGTGTGTTCCGTTGGCGATGCGGCTGAGTGCAGCCATCGGCTCACCTTGCGAACCGGTACAAAGAATCGCCACTTCATGCGGCTCGTAGTTCCGTAACTGATTCGCTTCGACGATCATGCCTTTCGGGACGTTGATGAAGCCGAGCTCTTGCCCGATCGTCATGACCTTGTCCATCGAACGGCCGAAGATGGCCAAATGACGGCCCGTCTCGGCACAAGCGTCGACGACTTGTTGCAGGCGGTAGATGTTCGAGGCGAACGTCGCGAAGATGACGCGCCCTTCGGCTTTCCGGAACGTCTCACTGATCGTGCCGCCGACAACTTTTTCACTCATCGTGAAGCCTTCGACTTCTGCGTTCGTCGAATCGGACAAGAGGCAAAGCACGCCTTCTTTCCCGATGTCTGCCATCTTGGCGATATCAGCCGGTTCGCCGACCGGTGTGAAGTCGAACTTAAAGTCGCCGGTATGGACGATATTCCCTTGTGGCGTCTTCACGACGACACCGAGCGAGTTCGGAATCGAGTGGGTCGTGCGGAAGAACGAGATGCTCGTCTTTCTGAACTTGACGATGGCGTCCTCGTCAATCTCATGCAGTTCCGCCTCGCGGAGCAATCCGTGCTCTTCGAGTTTCACTTTAATCAAGCCGAGCGCGAGTTTCGTCGCGTAAATCGGAAGCTTCACTTGTTTCAAGAGAAACGGGATGCCGCCGATGTGGTCTTCGTGACCGTGGGTGATAAATACCCCTTTGACTTTATCTTTGTTTTTAATCAAGTACGAGTAATCAGGGATCACGTAGTCGATTCCAAGCAAGTCATCCTCCGGGAACATGACGCCCGCATCGATGACGATGATTTCATCTTGGAATTGAACAACGTACGTGTTCTTCCCGATTTCTCCGAGTCCGCCTAGTGCGAACACAGCTGTTTGGTGGTTCTTTACAAACTTCATTTAATCTCTCCTTACTACAAGTAGTTGATGTTCATCTATGTGAAACATAAGTGATTCTCGCAATATAATTACGTTCCGTAAGATTCTTTCTTCATTATAGCTCATATTGTGACAATATTTCACTATTGACGTAAGATTGAGGGCGGTTTCTCGATTTCGTGTTATGCTTTTTAGTATACAACTGACTTAATCAAGACAGAGAAAGCATGGTGAAGAAAAATGGAAGATAAGAAAGTAGTCTTTTTTGACATCGATGGCACGTTGCTCCATGAAGGGTCGTACATTCCCCCTTCGACGATCGCGGCCATTCAGCAGCTACGCCACAACGGCGTCGAGACGTTCATCGCGACAGGGCGTGGCCCGGCGATGCTGTCTGATATCCCAGAACAGCTCGGCATCGACAGCTTTGTCTGCTACAACGGACAAATCGTCGTCCACCAAGGCGAGGTCGTCTATCGGAACACGTTGCCGACCGACGCGCTCCGTCGCTTGACCGAACATGCCGGCTCAAACGACCATACGCTCGTCTATCTCGGACAACACCGTGGCGGTGCCACGAAAGCGAACGACCATGTCGTCGAGCAGTCACTCGGAGAACTTGATATGCCGATTCCGACATATGATCCGAATTTCCATATCGAACAGGCCGTCTATCAGACGCTCCTGTATTGCACGCCTGAAGAAGAACATCACTATTTGGATGCGTACGGCGAGTTTGATTTCATCCGCTGGCATCCGCACGCCATGGACGTCATCAATCGTGGCGCCAGTAAAGCCGACGGTATCCGTCACTTCATCGAGACGAACGGCTATCGGCTCGAGAACACGTACGCGTTCGGCGACGCTTTGAACGATTTGGCGATGCTTCAATACGTCGGAACGGGCATCGCAATGGGCAATGCCCGGGTCGAAGCGAAAGAAGTCGCCGACTTCGTGACGAAATCGATTCTCGAAGATGGAATCGAGTACGGCTTAAAATCAATGAAACTCATTTAATGAAAAACGAGAGGCGCGCGCCTCTCGTTTTTTTATCTGGACCGAAGTGTGCGTTCGAGTCGATCCAAGTCCGTATCTTTCCCGATGATGATCAAGATGTCCTCTGGCAAAATCATCTCGTCGGCTTGCGGTGAGATGATGACGTCATCATTGCGGCGGACCGCGACGATGTTGACGCCGTATTTGGCGCGAAGGTCCAAATCGATGAGCGACTTGTTCGACAGTTTGTCCGACGCCTTGATTTCAACGATCGAGTGCTCGTTCGAGAGCTCGAGGTAGTCAAGGATGCTTTGGCTCATCAATCCGTTCGCAATCCGGATGCCCATGTCGCGCTCTGGGTGGACGATGTTATCGGCCCCGATGCGGCGCAGCACTTTCTCGTGATAATCATTCGTCGCCTTGACCGTGATGATTTGAACACCGAGCTCTTTTAAAATGAGTGTCGTCAAAATCGAGGCTTGAATGTTTTCACCGATGGCCACGATCACGTGTTCAAAGTTGCGAATGCCGAGACTTTTCAATACGTTCTCGTCGGTCGTGTCCGCGATGACCGCATGTGTCGCCAATCCCATAAACTCGTTGACGCGTTCTTCATCCGCGTCAATCGCCAACACGTCATAACCGTTCGCCGATAGTTCCCGAACGATCGAGCCGCCAAACCGTCCTAATCCGATGACTGCAAATTCACCTGTCATAATTTCATACATCCCTTTCCTACGCTGTTTCTGTTCCCGATTCTTCGTACAGTGTAACCGATTCCCCTCAAAAAAACTATATAAAAAAAGACCGGAATATCCGGTCTTTACGCTTTACCACTCGAACGCTTTCCGCGTACATAGTCATTGTCGAACAAGAACAGGCGTAGCAAGAGATACAGCGCCGGTACGAGCAAGAGCAATCCGAGGATGAAGACGACGACGAGGGCGATGGCCATCGACTCGTTGACGACGCTTCCGTTGATGTCGATGTACGGATAAAGAATGTACGGCAAGTGCGTATATCCGTATCCGAACCAGGCCATAAAGAACTGACCCATGACCATCAAGAACGCGATGCCGTAGTTTCGCTTCATGTAGACGAGTGCAACGGCTACAGCGAAGAAGATGAAACTTGCAGCGAACCACCACCAGTTGCCCGCTAAGATGCTCTCATAATGCCAAGCTGCCTGCGACTTCAACCCGAAGAAGACGAGGCCCGACGCGACAATCGTCGGAACGCTCCAGAACAAGGCCCATTTTCGAACGAGTGGGACCGCCTGAGCGTCACGCGCCTTATCGGCATAGAACAAGAGGAACATGGCACTGATATAGAGCACCGACACGATTGCCAAGGTGACGACGGTCCAAGAGTAGAAGTTGGTGAACAACTTCATGCCGTCAAAGAAGACGCCCGACTCGGTCTCATTGATAAATCCACCTTGGCTGACGGTAAGAACGGTAGACATCGAGGCCGGGATTAACAGCCCAGTCGCCCCATATAAGAACATATAGAACGTGCTCTCTTTTGATCCATAGTTGGCAAACGCGTAGAAACTACCGCGAATCGCCAACAGAATCAACACGACCGAGGCCGGTACGAGAAGCGCCGTCCCGTAATAGTAAGCCGTATCTGGGAAAAAACCGACGATCCCGACGAAGAAGAAGACGAAGAACACGTTCGTCACTTCCCACGTCGGCGATAAATACCGTGCAATCAGACGGTTGATCTTTTGGTCCCGCTTCGTGTACTTACTATAGAAAGCGAAGAAGCCGGCACCGAAATCAATCGATGCGACGATGAGGTAGCCGTACAAAAACGTCCATAGTACGGCAATCCCTAATTCTTGAATCTGCATGTCATACCCTCCGATCACACTTCATCCGCGAACATCGCTTCACCGCGAAGCTCCGATTGTTTTAGTTCTTTCCCTACTGGGTTGTCTTTGAACAGACGAGTCAAGACGAGTACCGTGACCACGCCAAGAACTGCATACAGGATCGCAAAGGCGATAAGCATCCATCCTACGTTTGCCGATGTCGTCGCCGCTTCACTCGTGCGCATCAAATCATAGAGCGCCCAAGGCTGGCGACCGAACTCTGCGAAGAACCAACCGAACTCGATGGCCATCATCGCGAGCGGACCGCCTGCGGCGATGGCGATGAGCATCGGTTTACTGAATTGAGGCAGTCGCTTGATATACCGTCCGAGCACGAACAAGAACGAAATCAATGCCAGCAACATCCCAATCCCGACCATCGCATCAAACAGGTAGTGGATGAATAGTGGAGGTTGATCTTCTTTCGCAAATTCATCAAGACCGGTCACCTCGTAGTTCGGCACACCGCCCGCTAGGATTGACAAGGCGTACGGAATCTTCAAGGCGCCACGTACTTCGTAACCGCCGTCTCCGTCTTCCTCGAGCCATCCGCCTAGAATCAGCTCGGCCTCCGAGGAGGTTTCAAAATGCCACTCCGCAGCCGCCAATTTGTCCGGCTGGTACTTCGCCAAGTATTTACCTGAGAAGTCTCCGACGAGTGCAGTCGCAATCGCGAAGATGAGCGCGACGGTCATCGTCAAGCGAAGACCTTTTTTATGATACTCGATTGATAACTTGTCGAGTTGGTTCCGTCGCTGACGGAGCAACTGGACAGCGGCGATAGCAGCTAAAATGAACGCCGATGTCAGAATGGCCGACGTCAAGACGTGCGCCATTTTGGTCGGCATCGCCGGGCTGAACATCGCCTCGATTGGACTCACGTTGGCGAGTCGACCGTCGACGATATCAAATCCGACCGGCTGGTTCATGAAGCTGTTGACGGTCGTAATGAAGAACCCTGAGAACAAGGCACCGACCGCGACTGGAATCCCGACTAGCATATGGTGCCACGGGTTTTTAAATCGATCCCACGTGTACAAATAAATCCCGAGGAAGATCGCTTCAAAGAAGAAGGCGAACGTTTCCATGAACAGTGGAAGTGCGATCGTTTGACCGGCGACCCGCATGAGGTTCGGCCAAAGTAAAGACAGCTGGAGCCCGATTGCCGTACCTGTCACGACACCGACCGCTACTGTGACGACATATCCCCGTGACCACCGACGGGCCATCAAGGTGTATTTCGGATCTTTCTTTTTAATACCTAGAAACTCTGCCAATAAAATGAGTAATGGAACCCCGACGCCGATTGTGGCAAATATCACGTGGAAACCCAACGTGAGTGCCGTTAACGCCCGGCTCATCAGGACAGGATCTTGAAACATCTATTGATTACCTCCTATCTCTCTCTAGCGCTTTAAACCAATGTCTATCGCGCAACATCACAGATGATTTCCCTTGGATACCCTTATCATAATGATTTTATATAGCGCTGTAATGTTTCAATGCTTGAGTTCGCAAAATGTTCACATTTGAGCATGCTTAACAATATCGACGCTTTACAACTCTTACTTTTTTCCCAAATCTTTAACGGTTCACGCACAATTCTACACATTTCATACAAAAAAGCGGACACCGTCGTGTCCGCTTGCTTCACTTAATGATGGCCGTTCTAAAGAAATGATCGAACAGCTCGATGGCGACATCGATGGCCCGCTCATCCGGATTGAGCGTCGATTGGTGAAGTCCCGACCCCATATCGTTCACGCCGAGCCAGACCATAAAGCCTGGAACTTGTTTCAGCATGTATCCGAAATCTTCACCGGTCATGGCCGGTACGCACGTCTTGTATGAGTATCCGACTTCCTCGACCGCTTCTTCGAATTGGAACAAATAACGCTCGTCGTTGACGACCTCATGATAACGATTGCCGAACTCGAGGTCGATGTGGACGTTATACGTCATCTCCACCCCGGCGATGATTTGACGGATGCGTCGTTCGAGCACGACCATTTCCTTGTCCGACAAGGCCCGAATCGTACCGTCGAGCTTCGCCGTGTCCGCGATGATGTTCTCTTTCGTCCCAGCCATCACTTTCCCGATCGAGATGACCGCGCTGCCCATCGGGTCGATGTTCCGCGAGACGATTGTTTGCAGTTGCATAATCAACGCGGCCTGGACGATGACGGCATCAATTCCGGCGTGTGGGAAGGCACCATGCCCGCCTTTCCCATGAATCGTCAGATGCAACTCGCGCGCACTCGCGAACAATACACCTGGACGCGACGCGATTGTGCCGACAGGATATTCTGGTGCGACGTGAAGTCCGAACATCGCATCGGGACGGAAATGATAGAACAATTCCGACATGGCCATCGGCTCAGCTCCGCCCGGACCTTCTTCGGCTGGTTGGAAGAAGATGACGAGGTGATGGTCGAGCGGCTCTTCGACGGCTCGCTTAATCAACCCGAGAGCGATTGCCATATGAACGTCATGGCCACAGGCGTGCATCATCCCTTCATGGACCGAGGCAAACTCGAGGCCCGTCTCTTCGGTGATCGGTAAGCCGTCCATGTCGGCCCGGTAACCGATCGTCTTTTCACCGGCAAGCCCGTCGATGCGGACGAACAAACCGGTACGCCAATGCGAGATGTGCACGCGCGGCGAGTTCAAGGATCGAATCAGTTCCTCAAGCGTCGCCTGTGTCTTGAACTCTTCATAACCTCGTTCTGGAATCAAATGTAATTGCCGTCTTGCCTCAATTGCCCAACTCATTCCACACTCTCCTTCGTCACTTCATCAACAATCTCCCAAAACGCCTTCACTTGCGCCAACTCGAGCATCGACTCGGTCGATAACATCCACGTATCCCGGACGAGCGGAATCCCATCCGACGACGTGAGCGGAATCTTATTGATTGCCTCGACGTCGCGAATCGTCGACTCAGGTAAAATCGCGAATCCGATTCCGTGTAACGCCATCTGTTTGCACGTCTCGATTTGGTCGACGACGAGCGTCGTGAGCGGCGGGCTCGAGAAGCGCTCTTGCCACCACTCCAAAATTTCTTGATAATACGTCGAGTCGCTCTTGAATTGAATGAACGAACGCTCGTTATTCTTTAATTGTTTCAAATCGGTCATCCGCAAGTCGACCAGATGAAGCGAATCTGAGAACAATTTCATCTTCTCACCGCGCCAATCCGGATTCCCGCGAATGATGCCGATATGGAAATTTTCCTCTAGCATATAGCGCATCATCTCGCTTGACCAGCCCGTGACGAGTTTGACTCGAACCGATGGATACCGCTCGACGAATCGCTTCAAGACGCGCGGTAGCCAATACTGACCCATGATGGATGCGACAGCGATTTTTAATGTACCGTACACCTCACCTTGTTGCGCTGTCAACTCCCCACGCAGCTCCTGCTCCTCGCTATACATCTTCTTCGCGAAGTCGATGATTTTTTCACCGTCCGGCGTGAGCGCGAGGCCCCGTGTCGAACGGACAAAAATTTTCTTGCCCCACTGATGCTCGATTGTGACGAGGCGCTGACTGAGTGCGGGCTGGGAGACGAACAAGCGCTCCGCCGCTTTCCGCATATTCAACTCTTCGGCGAGGACGATTAACACTTCCACTTCTGATACTTGCATGACGTCACCTATTTCTCTATCGTTTCAAAGATTGTATACTGGATACGTTATTGCTTCACTGTATCATATCATGTTTGTCGATTAGTTTTGAATCGTCAGGAGGAAATCAGATGCAACGTCATCATTTTGCCTTTATTGTCGCCACCATCGCGACGCTCGGCAGTCTTTATTTCTCGGAAATCATGCTGTACGTGCCATGCAAGTTATGCTGGTTCCAACGCATATTTATGTATCCGCTCGCCATCTATTACTTGACGGTGCTTCTCTCGAACCGTGCTGTGAACAAATTGTTCGTCGGTCTCATGGCCGGGGCGGGTTGGGCAATCGCCATCTATCACGTCATTCTCGAACGCATTCCGAACGGCGACGCGTTCTGCAGTAACGACTGTTTGATTCGTTGGGTGAACTACTTCGGATTCATCACGATCCCGCTGCTCAGCTTGATCGCGTTCACACTCATCTTGCTCATCCAATTCGTGCCGACACGCTCGAAGCGCTAATCTGTGATACACAAAAGAACCGGTCTATCGATCGGTTCTTTTGTGTGATTTACGATCGCTTTGGCCGGCATCCTTCGTTTCTGGGGCGATGCGGATGCCTCCGCAGCGCGAATCGCGCTTTACGGGGTCGTCCTTGCATCGCTCTCCCCTAGGAGTTCGGTTGCCGGCTTTTGGCATCGATTGATTTGTAGCATAGGGAAGTCCCTTCGATCCGGCCCGTGGCGCCCTGACTCATGCAGGTAAGCAATCCAACGAAGACCCCGCAGTGCCGGATTCGGCGCGAGGAGGCTTCGGGATTGCCTGCTGAAAGCATGGGCGCCTAACGGGACGGTTCGAAAGTTACCACATAAAAAAGAACCAGCCGGGGGCTGGTTCTTAAGATCACTGCCACCACTCGTCATAGAGCGAGGCCGGCATATGGTGTTTATGGCGCGACCGTTTGAAGATTGTCTCAATCCGTTCAGCGATGGCTGGATCGACTGATTTCCCTTCGAGATAATCATCGAGTTGATCATACGTCATCCCGAGAGCGACCTCGTCCGGGAGTCCCGGTTTGTCATCTTCCAAATCAGCCGTCGGCACTTTATAAATCAAGCTCTCATGCGCTTCAAGTTCATGGAGCAACGCTTTCCCTTGGCGCTTGTTCAATCCTGTGAGCGGCGTCAAGTCGGCCGCCCCGTCCCCGTGCTTCGTGTAAAAACCAGTGACGTATTCGGCCGCATGGTCCGTGCCGACGACGAGGGCACCGTACGTGGCTGCGATGTCGTATTGCACTTTCATCCGCTCGCGCGCTTTCGTGTTCCCTTTATGGAAGTCGCCAAGTTCGAGTCCCGTCGCTTCATGGAACGAGTTGGCTGAGGCATCGACGGCCGGTTTCACGTTGACCGTGAACGTTTTGTCCGGTCGAATGAAGTCGAGGGCACGTTTGGCGTCGGCCTCGTCATGTTGCTCGCCATATGGCAGACGGACGGCGTAGAATGTAAAGTCCGCACTTGTTTCCTCACGCAATTCTTCCATCGCCAGCTGGCAGAGCTTGCCGGCGAGCGTTGAGTCTTGTCCTCCCGAGATACCGAGGACGAGCCCTTTCGCGCCTGCTCGGTTGACATAAGCCTTTAAAAAATCGATTCGGCGACGAATCTCCTCGGCTGGGTTGATGGATGGTTTGACGTGTGTCGTCTCAATAATATGTTGCTGCATTCTCAACTTCCTCCCTATCTGATATTGGTTTGCCTAATTGTCTGACAATCTATGAATGCCGTCAACTTGTTTCATTCCCGAAACAAAACGACGGAAACCTAAGTTTCCGTCGTCCGGTTATTGAATGCGGAACGATGCGACGTCGCCGCCGATCGGTGTCATCTCCAAGAATAATGCTTTTCCTGCCGGTGGTTCTTCATCCATTAAGACACCAAATGTGAAGCTGCCACTTGTCACTTCGGCCGCACCTTGGGCATATAGATTATGACCGTCCGACACGCTCCATTCGAACTCTTCGACGTCCGTGTATCCAGAAACATCGATCGCGTTACCGTTCAATTTGATGACCACATCGCGGAACGAACCGTCCGTTTGCGCGGGTTGGTCGCTCGGCTCTTCAACGGGTTCTTCTGTCGTTTCTTCTGTCGTTTCTTCCGTCGTTTCTTCGGCCGGCTCTTCCGGTGTTTCTTCAGTCGGCACCTCGGAAGCTTCAACGGTCAGCGACTGTTGATCGGTGACCGCCATCTCAGGTGCACCTTCGACTTGGGCCAGACCGACGAAATCCACCGTGTACTCACCCGCTTCGAGCGTGAGTGGGAATACTTCATCGAACACTTTCTTCTCACCTGGTGCCCACGTCTCTTCGATAATCGATTCTGTGAACATATATTCACTGCCATAGTCGAAGATGGTCGTATCCCCGTTCATCACCGTCATCTGAAAGCGTTGCGACGAATTGAACGTCACGTTGACGGGCTCCTCGTTCGGATTCGTCATCGATACCGTCGCCGACAACTGTTTGGACTCGGCATCGTAGCTCACGTCCGTCTCGAGTGTCAATAAGGCAGGCGGTGTCGACGCGTTACCGTCCACATCGCTCGGGTTCGCTTCTTCTTTGCTGCAAGCCGCGACGACCAACATCATCGCCGTAACGATTGCCAATAACCAAGTTTTCTTCACGTATCCCACTCTCCTCTGAAAAATAAAAAAACGTCTATAGCACTAGTGTAAACGTTCGTGCAGACGTTTGTAATGGGTTTACGGATATTATTCACCTTTATTATGAAACTTGGACGTTTTCCACGTATTGCTGCCATCCTGTCATGAACAACGCGTCAGCGACGTCGATATCGGACCGAACTTGTGCAGAGATCGAGAACGTCTCGCTGTGAATCGACTCAAAGATGACCGTGATCATACCATCGACGACTTCCTTATAGGCTACGAGTTCTGGTGTTTCTGCAAAAAGCATCATGAGTGTGGCTCCTTTTCGGTTATAAGATATGTATAGTGTATCAACGATTATATTGAGAATAACGTCCCATCGTTCGACAGGCCAAAAGACCCGTTTACCCAACTGTCGAATTGCTGGTATCGATTGTTAGTCATTTGGATGAATTATCAAATTATTCGTGCAAAAAGAGAGACGAATCGCAATCCGATTCGTCTCTCTTCCTGTAACTGTAAAAAAATTAAATTCATGATTGTCGAATGATTTGTTACTTCGTTCGGTTTGAAATTTGTTGCCACACTGTCCCGAGTGCCGTTTCCCCGCTCGTGATCCGTTCTTTGGCAAGGCGTGCCTGCAACGACACCTCGAACTCACGATCGTCTTCGGCGATTTTGAGGGCGGGTACGGCCTGTTCATCTCCGCAGTCGAACAAGAATCGAGCGGCCCGCCACCGGACGAGCTTGCTCTTATCCTTGAGCGCCTCAATCATCGACGGTTGCGACTGCGGCAACGCCCAATCGGACACCGTGTCGCCGGCCGTACGCCGTACAATCGGTGACGAGTCGACGAGCGCCTGTTCGATATACGTGACATACTCTTCCCGATTCTCTTCGAACATGCCAATCATGACGACCGCTTGTCGACGGATGGCCATCACCTTGTCCTCGAGGGCGCGGCGGAAGTACACCATGTTGTCCGGGGTAATCTCGAGCTCGTCCAAGAACGCCAAACGTGCTTTCCAATCGTCTGATTGCAATTGGTTCGCATTGGCTTCATAGTCGGCTTCCCGACCAAACGCCCGAGCGACGATGCGAGCAACCCGTTCTTCAGGATACGCCGCCTCGAGCTCTTCTTGCGCTACGACGCTCACGTCCTCTAGCTCGCCGTAACGCGGGGCTTGTTCGACCCAGCGTCGGTCTTGGATGACGTTTTTCACTTGGGCCTGCACGTCAAGTGCGGCGTCGACGAACCGTTTTGACAGGCCGACCCGTTTTTCCGAGTCGCCTTTGACGAGTTTCAATTGCATCGGCACATCGAGGACGAACTGGACCGAGACGTGCACCGGTTCGTAGTCCGCCGCCATTTGGCTTGCCTCGACTTCCGGCACGTCTTCCCCGAACGCGCGGCGAATCTCGTTCATGACGTCGTGCCAGTCATGTTTCGGATGGCGTTCGACGGCGAGGAAGTCGGAGACAGCGTAGACCGACTTGACCCCGCGTAAGCCGACGATGTCTTCAATGATCGGCGGCATATCACGGCTCGCCTTGTCATACGTGACACCACGGCCCGTGAACGCCGGTTCGACGATAATCTTCAAGTTATTTGGACTTGGAGTTGGTTCGATTGCTACTAATTTCATTCTCATCACCTCACTCTCAATCGTGACGAAAACGACAAAAAAACGCAAGCGAGTCGCTTGCGTCGTGAACAATCAAAATAGGGCGATGAACTGTTGGAGCGAATACTCTTCTCCTTCGACGATGAACGTATCATCTGCTGACACAGGCTCAAGGAAGAAGCGCTTCTCCCCATCGGCTTTGACGTATCCGAAGATATGGCTCGTTTGATAGAACAATTCCACAATCGTCACCCGGCCGAACGTCATCCCGTCATTGATGATTGCCCGGTCCTCCAACTCGCCGCCATTATACAGTTCAATATACCTTTGCATGTTTGTCGTCGCTCCCTTTGTGTTTGTTTTCACAATTCATTTCTATCAAACAATCAGGGCGACTTCAAGTTAATTTTTTGCGTGACGCTTCCAAAAATCAATCCAGTTATAATACTCAGATAACACTCTGTCGATTTGTTGCCGAGACTTTTCATCGTGTAATCCAGTATTATCAATCTTTTCTTTACAATGTGTGATAAAGATTTCATTTCCTGGTAAAACGTTAGCACGATTTGTGGCAAATACTTGACGGAGATGAATTTGACATCGCGCCGTCCCAAGCATACCCGGAGACGCCCCGGCAATCATGACCGGTTTCTCACGGAGCGGCGTGCCTGGTTCGAGCGACAGCCAATCGATTGCGTTCTTCAACACACCCGGGATGCTGTGGTTATATTCCGGGGTGACGACGAGCAGACCGTCCGCCTCACGCACGGCTCGTTTGAAGTCGCGTACGACTTCGGGTTCATCCGGGTCGATCAAGTCGTCGTTATAGAGCGGCATCTCAATCGAAGCGATCTCGACGTCGAACCAATCTTGCCCGAGCTCGATGATGGAATGGAGCAGCGCCGTGTTATATGACGCCTTACGAAGACTTCCTGATACGGCAACGAGTTTGAATTTAGACATCCTGTACCTCCTTGAGCCAATCATTGATGAGTTGCGCTTCTCGTTCTGGCTGTTCCATCATCCCCATATGGCTAGCCGGTACCGTCTGTTTCGTATGACGGTCCGCCCCTAGGAAAGCGCGTTCCGCATCCATGTTCGGATCACTAGATCCATAGAGGAATAGACCGGGCAATTTCGTCGACCGGACCGTCTCCGTTTCATCGGCACGGTCGCGAATGGCCATCTGCGCGGAAATGATTCCTTCTTTTGACATCTCGTAGCCGATTTGCTTGGCGCGTTCAATCAACGCGGTGTCGGAATCAGCGGCAAACACACTCGGAATCATCGTGTCGATGAACGGATGTACCCCTTCTTCCATCACTCGTTCGATGGCTTCATTCCGCTTCACTTTGGCCGTCTCTGGATCAGCCGCCGCTGTCGAATGAATCAATCCGAAACCGGATAGCGCGTCCGGATGACGGCGGACGAGGTTGGTCGTGATGTAGCCCCCGAACGAATGACCGAGCACGATTGGACGCTTGAGATTGCGCAGTTTCATCTCAGAAAGTACCCAATCCGCAAACTGATTCATCGTCTCTGGTCCGGCCTCCGTCCCGGCATGTCCCGGTAATGTCAGCGCGTATACGTCCGCGTCCATCAATGGGATGAGTTCCTCAAAATAGTCAGGTGATCCACACAATCCATGTAACAGTACAACTTGTCTCAACGTCATTCCTCCCTTTCGTTCCATTCGTCTTTCAAGAGACGATACATCGTCAAATCCATGAAACGTCCGTGACTATAGGCATAGTCATGGAGCAATCCTTCCTCCGTAAAGCCGAGCTTTTGCACCAACCGGTTCGACCCTTCGTTCCCTGGAGCGACGAGCGCCGAGATCCGATGAAACTTGAACTCGTCAAACCCGTATCGAATGACGGCAGACGCCGCCTCGAACGCGACACCCCGGCGCCAATGGCTCGGCGCGACCTCGAAGCCAATTTCGGCCCGAAAATACTGCGGGGTCCAGTTGTGAAAGCCGATCGTCCCAATCAGTTCGTTCGTGTCGCGGTCACAGATCGCCCAGCGAATCGCTTTTCCTTGCTGAAATTGATCTTTGAAATAAGCGATGACGTTCTTCGCCTCATAAACAGCCAGTAAAGGATCGGACCCGTAATAACGCATCACTTCCTCGGTCGAAAGAATAACATAGAGCGCCCTCGCGTCACGGGGTTCGAGTTCCCTCAAAATGAACCGGCTCGTCACGAGCTCGGGAAAGCTTTTTTTCAACCCCCACATATGGAATCCGCCTTTCTGCTTCTTTTCCTCAATTATAACCATTTTCCCAAAAAAACCATCATCTCAATCCTCTAGAACCGCTCAAACATGGCGCGCCACGAAGGGATTTGCTAAAATCAAACTATAGTGACTTCGAACTGAGGGGATAATTATGTCAAAACAGTTGTTCTATATTAAACAAGACCGAGAACTGCAACGTTTTACACTGCATGGCGTCACTTTAAACGATGTCACCGAGGCGTTATCACTCGCCCGCCCGATGATTATTTGTCGGACGGACATGAAAGGGATGAGACAGTCGTCCCGGACCCGGTTCCGCTATATCGAGGCGCACGAACTGTCGACGTTCTCGACCAAGTATTTAAATAACCAAACGAGTTTCACCGCCATCGACTTTCCTGACTATCATCTGCTTGAATCGTTATCGGATCACGAGATCGCTGAAATCTTGTTCCTCAGTCATATGGAACGTGGCTTAAAAGGACCTTTCCTGAACTCGATTCAAAACGAGATTGCCTTCTTCAACGAATCGAATGATCGTCATAGCAGCCTGTACATAAAAGACTGGTCGACGATCTCGCACTTCTTGCAGAGCGTGCTGCAAAGCAAGCTCGACCGCGACATTCGCAACATCAGTTTCGTCCCAATCCCGCTCCCGGTCATCGATGAGATTTTGGCGTTATCACCGCAAGGGTTGATTATCGATTTCGATCATACGAAGCGGAGCCTGTTCAATCGGCAAGTCTCGATTGCCTTCTATGTCGCCGGGCGTTACGAGGACATGTCGGTGCTCGAAGAAGACTTTGATGCGAAAAAAGAATCGATCGCGTTGAAAGGACAATTGACGTATCGCCGTCGTACGTGGGAGATTGAACGATTTTGAGTTCACCCGTGCAATAATCTTTATCGAACCTGAGCCAATCAGGTTCTTTTTTGTTATCCCGCTCATACGGATTACGTTTCAAATCCCATCACCAAGCGCCTGAGACACTATTTTTATAAATTGATAACAAATTGTCTTAATTTTTCGTTAAATTAACTCTTTTCTTTTATCGCGAGGAGGGTATACTAGGAATAACCTTCTGGAGGAATGGAAGGCAATATAGAGAAAGCGAGGTGAAAATCTATTCATCACGCGGATGAATAGATACACGAGATGGAACAACTGAAAGTACAGGGAATGTCTTCGTTCACCAAGTTTGCGACGAATGGAAAAATGCTGAAACTAAAAGATGCAGTAGCCGGCGAGCAACGGATTTCGCTTCAAGAAGCGACCGATATTCAAGTCTCAATGCTCGACGAGGACCATTCGCGCTTCACTATATTCGGTCAGTCACACCCACTTGTCGAACTGACCCTTCCTCACCATTCTTGTGAAGTGTTACATGCCTGGTTATTACACAAGTTAAAACGACAAAAAATCAAATTGGCTTCTAACGCCTAAACGAACAAAGCGCGTTCCTCTTATGAGGACGCGCTTTGTTCGTTTTTCCGATAAATCGTCACGCCGCCGTGTTTCGCTTCACCGACGACTTCAAACAGCCAGCCCTTGTCGACCAAGAGCGAACGGACCGTCAAAAAGTCGTCTTTCGGGACGATGAGTTCGTCGACCGTCCCGTAGAGAAGTTCTTGAATTTTTGGTTCCCACTCGTTCATTTCACTTCATCCCTCTCCGTTTGTTGTCGGTTTGCCCAGGCGAACAATCGTTCACTCGTCTGCATCACATTTTCCGGTACGAACACATCTTCCGGCACCTGAGGATGCGACGCGACCGGCTCATCGATGGCGAGCACGACCGTTTCACCGAGTGCCCGCTCCACATAATCGACTACAAACGCGATCCGTTCACCGTACGTTTTTGGCGCAGCGTCGTCGAGGGCGACCGCATAGGCCACATCCACTTCGTTGTCCTTTAATAAGACTCGGCCCGAATCGAGGATGGCGAACGGCGGAACCGCGTCGACATGAAACACTTCATAGGCTCGATACGCCGTCTCATCGCACGATAAGAGCGGCACGAAGCGTCGTTGTCCCGTCCACTTCTTGAGTTGGAACAACGTTCGCATCGCCGTGAATGACTTGGCCCCGGACGCATCTTTTTCGACCAAAATCGTCGGGGCGTCGGCGGCGTCCGCTCGAGTTTGGTCCATGAACAACCATGTTTCGACTTGTGAGACTAAAATCAATTTCGTTTCCTCCTTATTACTTCTGACCCTGCCACGATGACGAGCGCGACGAGCCACCCGCCGATGACGTCACTGAAATAGTGGACGTTCAAGATGACCCGGCTGAACGAGACGGCCAACACCATCGCGACAAGCAAGCCGAACCCGATCAAGTTTTCATTGCGGCGGTACATCAAGATCGCCAGCATACCGTACAAGGCGAGTGATCCAGAGGCGTGACCGCTCGGGAAGCTATAAGTCGTCGCGTCGAGCGCGGCATCGATTGACGGTCGGTCAACCCCGAACACGAGCTTCAACACTTGTGTCACGAGAAGCGTGGCAATGACGACAATCGGCAAACGGAACGCCTCAAAGCGGTTCCCTCGCCATAAGAAATAGAGCATGCCAATAATGGATAGACCAATCAACACTTTCACACTGCCGAGCTCGGTCACATAAACGAACAATGGTCCAGCGAGCGGTTCAAGCGAAGCCGTGACGAAGCGGTCGACCGGTACGACCCAACCTAAAACGACGACCACCGAGAAGAGAACGAATCCAATCGTCCCGGTGATCGCCAGCTCTTGTAAGCGAGAAGTCATCAATACAACCCTTTCCGTTCCCGCATCTCGTCTTCGCCGAAGTCGGTCATGTCACGCAGACGGTGCGCCAACCGACCTGAGGCGTTCGCCGCGATGGCACCGACGAGGTCATCCATGAACGTATGGACTTGGCCGTCGTCCATTTTCGTGTCGAGCTGTTTGATGATCCCGATTTTCGCTTTGTCTAAGTATCCGAACGTCGTCACGGCAATCGAACCATATGTGTTGACGGCCCCGATCGCAATCGTCTCATCGACACCGAACAACCCTTCATCCGACGCCACGATTGACAAGAGCGGCTCCGACAATTGCCCGCGCTCGGCGAGCATGTCGAGTTCCGACCCGACGAGAATCGCGTGTTGGAGCTCGCGTTTATCTAACACGGCCTCGACCGAGTCCATGCAGTCTTTCAATGATAAGTGTGGCGAATACGGTGCTTGCATTTGATAGACGATTTCGGCGATCGATTCGATCGATACGCCCCGTTCAATCAAGCGAGCCCGTGCCGCGTCGCGTACATCGCGTGAGTGTGGTACATGTTTCATCATAGATGCGGGAACATTCCCGCTACACATCCTTTCATCTCGAGAAGAGCTTCTCGAAGTACTCAATGTCTATTATACTGAAAACTCGAAAAAAAGACTAAGCCCGCTTTGACTTCATTCATTAAATCGGTCATCATAAAAAAGTAGACCACTTTATAAAGGGGGAACTGGAATGAAGATTGGGGTAGTCTTATTTCCATCAAAACAAGTTCAAGACTTCGCCAACTCGTATCGGAAGCGATACGACACGAAGTATGCGTTGATCTCACCTCACGTGACGATCAAGGAACGCACTGAAATCGACGAGGCCGATTTGCCGAAAGTGCTCGAGTATCTCCAGCAAGTCGCAGACTCGACCAAACCGGTTCAATTGAAAATCGACGGGGTCCGCTCGTTCGCACCGACGAACAACGTCCTCTACTTAAAAGTATTGCCGACGCGCGAACTGTCAGCGCTTCACGACAAACTGCACGACGGTCTGCTCAAGCAGCCTCCGAAATACGAGTTTCTGCCGCATATCACCATCGGTCAAGATTTGACCGATGCCGAACTGTTCGACGTGCTCGAACGGATGCGAATGGAACAAGTGCATTTCGAGGAGACGATCAATCGCATGGCCGTCATGTATGAGCTCGAAAACGAAACATGGAACGTCTATGAGACGTTCCGGTTCCGCGGATAAGATTACACGCTCCGGTCGACGAAACGACCGGGGCTGTTTTGTTGTTCGGCTTCTAACCATTCTTCTTGACGGGGCCGGATTCGTTGGACACGTTGAATGCGTGTGACCGGCTCGATATTCGCCCGTTCTGTTGGTTGAACTTGGCGATTTCCATATTGGACGACTGTGAAATCAATCTGATAAGGACCCATGATCCAACCTCCTTCACAAGTCCTTACCCGAAATTCTTCAACGATAATACAAAAAAGAGCGTATCGCTACGCCCTTCCCCATCTTTATAAAATGTGATAACCGCTATCGACGTGGATGACTTCACCTGTCACGCCGCTGCCCATGCTCGACAAGAGGAACAGGCCGGTCGAGGCCACTTCTTCTACCGAGACGTTGCGGCGCAATGGCGCTTTTTGCTCGAGTTCAGACAAGATGCTGTTAAAGTCGCCGACTCCTTTAGCCGACAACGTCCGAATCGGGCCAGCCGAGATCGCATTGACGCGGACGCCGTGTGGGCCGTACTCGTTTGCCAAATATTTGACGCTCGAGTCGAGCGCCGCCTTGGCGACACCCATCAAGTTATAGTTCGGGACGACGCGTTCGCCGCCGAGATATGTGAGCGTGATGACCGATGCATCTTCTGCGAAGTACGGTTTGGCCGCTTTGACGACAGCCGTCAAGCTGTATGCCGAAATATCGAGCGCTTGCGCGAACTGGCCGCGTGTCATCTCTGAGAATTCACCGCGGAGTGCTTCTTTGTCTGCGAATGCGATCGAGTGCGCAATCCCTTGAATCGGGCCTGCTAGTTCATGAATCGCCCGGAACGTCGTGTCGATGGCTTCGTCGTTCGTGACGTCACACTCTAACAGCAAGGCTTCTCCGTTCAAGTCGGCTGCAAGCGACTCGAGTCCTGACTTGAAGCGTTCGCCCGCATATGTGAGCACGAGCTTCGCGCCTGCTGCGTCGAGCGTCTTCGCGATTCCCCAAGCGATCGAGCGTTTATTGGCGATTCCCATGACGACATACGTCTTATTCGTTAACGTTGGATAGATTGACATCGTAAACTCCCCTTTTTTAGTACCTGGTGATAATATCTGTTATCAGATTACAGAATGGTGTCTGTTTTGTCAACTAGCGCGTAACGTATTGCGATTTTTTTAACTTACGGTAAGATAAAATACGTAGAGAAAGGGTGAGACGACTTCATCATGAACCGCATTCAATCTTATTTTAAAAGTTTAGACACAACACTTTTGACAATCGTCTTTTTCTTGATGATCATCAGTTTAGGTGCCATCTATACGGCCCAACCGATGTTGCCGACGCGATTGCAACATATTAATTTCGCATTTGACCAAGGAATCCGCTACATCATTGGGTTCTTCGCCATGTTCGCCATCATGACCATCGAATATGAACAGTTGCGAAAAATACACTGGTATTTGTATGGCTTCGGGTTATTGCTACTAGCCGGTTTGATTCCGCTCCGCGATACGACTCTCGTTCCGAACATCAACGGGGCGTACGGCTGGTATAACGTACCGGGCTTCAGTTTCCAGCCAGCCGAATTCATGAAGTTGTTCTTACTTATTTCCATGGCGACGATCGTCTATGACCATAATAAACGCTACGGTTCGTCCCAACAGGACACATGGCTATTAATGAAATTGGTGCTTCTCGCCATTCCGCCTCTCGCGCTGATTGTGACGCAACCAGACTTAGGCACAGGGCTCGTGTTGATTACGATGCTCGGAGCGATTATCATCGTGTCTGGTATCGGGTGGAAGTGGTTGCTCGGATTGTTCAGCGCCGCTGCCTTAACGATCGGTGGCTTCATGTATTTGTTCTTCTCGCATTTCGAGTTGTTACAAAGTTTCGTACCAGGCCACGCCTTGAATCGATTCCAAGCTTGGATTTACCCGTATGAGTATTCCGATGACCTGGCGTTCCAGTTAATCAAATCGCTTCAAGCGATTGGATCTGGCCAAATGTTCGGGGCCGGCTATGGACAAGGGCTCGTCTATCTTCCTGAGTCGCAAACCGACTTCATCTTCGCCGTCATCGCCGAGCATTATGGCTTTATCGGGGCAGCGATCGTGATTATCGTTTTCTTCTTGTTCTTGTACCGAATGATTCATATCGCCCTCGAAGCGAGCAGTCCGTTCGGAAGCTACATCGTCACGGCCGTCATCGCCATGTTCACGTTCCAAATTTTCCAAAACATCGGGATGACGATCGGCGTCCTCCCGATCACCGGTCTGACGTTACCGTTCATCAGTTATGGTGGGACCGGGATCATCATGAACATGATCGCCATCGGGCTCGTCATGAACGTCGCCTCTAAATCAAAAACGTATATGTTCGACGACGACTAAACAATAGTCCCGCACTCATCCGAGTGCGGGACTATTGTTGTTACAGGATGAATTGGAAATCAGCCGGGTCAGGGGCTTGGATGAACAGCTTCTCGCCGGTCAATGGATGATGAAACGCCGCCGAAGCGCTATGGAGCGCATGACGGTCGAGAACAGTCTTGCCACCGTACATCGTATCCCCGAGCAACGGATGGCCGATATGGCGCAGATGGACCCGGATTTGATGCGTCCGACCGGTCTCAAGGGCAATCGATAGTGCCGTATATGCGCCATGCGCCTCCGCTTCGAGAATATGTGTGACAGCATGCTGTCCGTCCGCTGTCACGATTCGCTCCATAATCGAATCGGGGGCGCGGCCGATTGGGGCATCGATCGTCTGTGGTTCAAGCTGCCCTTCGACTAACGCGAGATACGTCCGCGACAAGCCGCCAGTCTGTTGCAACTCGCTAAAGCGATGATGCACGTATGCATATTTTGCGAACAGGACGACCCCGCTTGTGTCACGGTCGAGCCGGTTGATGACGTGAATCGCCGACTGCAATCCAATCTGTTCATAATAGCCGAGCACGGCGTTGGCGAGTGTATCATCCGGATGGAGCCGGGACGGGATTGTCGCAATGCCTGCCGGTTTGTCGATCGCGAGCAAATAGTCATCCTCAAATAGGATCGTGAGCGGCCGCTTGGAACGGACCATCGTCTCTGCGGGCTGTTCGACCGGGAAGTGGACGGTCACTGCCTCCTCTGCTCGGATGTCATAGCGGACGGTGCGAGGCTTGCCATCGACGAGGATGAGGCCACCTTGTTTGATTTGGGTCAACATCTTTCGTGAGATGCCACAGTCTGTCATTAAAAAGTCGCGCAACGGGACGGTTGTCTCCGCGACGCGACGCAATGTAAATCCGTACATCGGTTACTTCCCTTCTTCAATGAACGATTCGCGGACCCGTCGCCAAAATGGGAACGGCCGGAACCGGGCAAACGTCACTTTTTCTTTCGCGACCGCACAGCGGATGGAGCGCACGTTCGACCACGACAACGCTTCTTGATGATCGAACGCGAGTTCAAACTCGGTTTTCGTGTGCGGAGCAATCTTCACTTGATGATGTTTCGGCAATAAGAGCGGTGACCCAATCGTGCGGTACACCAAGTTGTTAATCGACGCCATCTCCGTCACTTGAATTGCCTCGATGGACGGATGGACGATGGCCCCGCCGAGCGCTTTGTTATAGGCCGTCGACCCGGACGGCGTCGAGATGCACAACCCGTCGCCCCGGAACGTCTCGAAGTAATCATCGCGAATCGACAAGTCACAGACGAGTGTGCGCTTATAGTTTTTAATCGTACATTCGTTCATGGCGAGCTGTCGATCGGTCGTCCCATCCTCGTAATCGATGAGTACCTCGACGAGCGGGTATGACACCGGTTCGAACGACTCGCTTGTAATCATCTCCGTCAACTCATCGAGTTCATCCGGTTGCCAGTCGGCGTAAAATCCGAGATGGCCTGTGTGGATGCCGACGAGCAACGTCTGATCGAGCCGGTCGATATACTCGTGGAACGCCTGCAGCATCGTCCCGTCGCCTCCGACTGAGACGACGATGCGTGGCTCTTTCGAAACCGAATGCCCCGCTTCGGTCAATTTATTCGTCAACTCTTGCGCGATGTCAGCCGACCGCGCGTCTCCCCGTGCTACAATCGCAAACTGCATGCCGTGGCCCCCTAGTCTTGGTCCGTCTGGACGTTCATTTCTTTATCCCGGAACACTTGCTGTGCATCTTGAATCTCGACGCGAAGCTGGCTCATCTCGGCATCCAGCAAGAACGCCGCCTCGGCCGCTCGCCGCAGACGCTCTTGAACTTCGAGCGGCATATCCCCGTCGTATTTATAGTTAAGCGAATGCTCGATTGTTGCCCAGAAGTTCATCGCGAGCGTCCGTACTTGGACCTCGACGAGTGTCGGGAACTCGCCATGAATCGTTTGCACCGGGTACTCGAGAATCAAATGGTACGAGCGATAGCCCGATTCCTTTTGGTTCGTGATATAGTTGCGTTCCTCGACGATTTTAAAGTCGGTCCGATGATGGAGCAGTTCGAGGACGTGGACGATATCGTCCACGAATTGGCACATGATGCGGAGTCCGGCGATATCTTGCATCTCCGTCGACAATTTGTCATAAGGAATTTGCTTTCGCTTCGCCTTCTCGAGGATGCTGCCGACCGGCTTCACTCTTCCGGTGACAAACTCGATGGGAGAATGGTCATTTTGAGATTTATATTGCTTTCGAATCGCCTTGAATTTCACTTTCAGTTCATCGACCGCGATTTGATACGGCACTAAATATTGATCCCAATCCATGGATTGCATATGCTGTCACCACTTTCGTTCGTATCGGAAAGCCCTGCTTTTTCCGTATGTATCCGATTGTATGGTATCATAAACCAACAATTGTTCATAGAATGGAGCGATGATTTATGACCCAAGAAGTGGAAATTGAATTTAAATCGATGTTGACAAAAGACGAGTACGAAATGTTGCTCGCCGCCTACGATTTGACAGACGAAGTGAAATGGCAAGCCAACGACTACTTTGACACGCCGACGTTCGAACTGAAGAACCATGGTGCCGCCCTTCGCATCCGTGAGAAAAAGAACGGCCAAGTGCTGACACTGAAGCAGCCGCATGAAGTCGGCTTGCTCGAGACGCACGCCGCCATCAACGAAGAGGAAGCCGAGAACTTGTTCAAATACGGCATCATCCACGATGATCAAATGACGGCCGCGCTCGCTCCATTCAACTTGTCTGGACCGCTCGAACACCTCGGCCGTCTCGAGACGAAACGGGCCGAAATCGCGACACCGGACGGCCTAATCGTCCTTGATGAAAGTCATTATTTGGAAATTCACGACTACGAAATAGAATTTGAAGTGACCGACGAGGCGAGAGGGAAAATCGCTTTCGAACAGCTCCTTCGCGAGCATGGCATTCCCCTTCGTCCCGCTAAAAATAAAATCGTTCGATTCATGGAAGAAAAGGTGCGTCGAAATCAAGGTTGAGCAGATACGTTGCCAACCTTTTTTTTTCGTTGCTACAATGAGCATACGATATATTTGATTTTTGTTTACGAGAGGAGGCGACACAATGGAACTAGAACAATGTAATGAGTCATCCTGTTCACTGGAAGAATCTCCTATCCAAGCAACCTATAAACCATTAGAGTTATTCTATTTCATGGACATTTCTGATCCAGATGGACTTCATGTGATGACGCTCATTAAAAAGCTCGAACTTGAATACGGGCATTTGATTCGTTTCCGTATGGTTTCGACGGTTCCTAGTTGTGTTGGCGGATGTCAAGAAGAGGTTCGCCTTCTCACGATGATTAAGGCTATGGAGTTACAAGGGAAACGTCATGCGATGCGCTTCTTACGCCATCTGCATATAAACGATATCTTTTTGAAGGATGGCTCTAGCGACAGCGATTTGTGGGAAATTGCCCGCTCGTTCGTCGATTACGGGCTCGACATCGAGGAGTTGGCGGCCGATATCCAATCCAATCAACTGCTCAGCGCTCTAGCTGTTGACCATGAGATCTTAAAAGATTGGGAAATTGAGTCACTTCCTGCTTTGACGTTCGTCACGCGTGACGAAGCACTCAAAATCGAAGGATTGTACCCGTACGACGTCTACCAGGCCGTCATGGCCGAACTGCTCGGTTACGTCCCAACCCGGGAGTCCGAGTGGAACGTCGAGAAAGTATTGGGGCGCTACGATGCCTCGACCATCACCGAGCTCGCCTTCATCTTGGAGCTCGAGAAGCCGGTCATCGAGAGAGAACTGAAAAAACTGTCACTCCAGCAACGGTGCCGACCTGTCCCAGGTTGCAGCGGACAAGCTTGGGCGACGAATAAATGACACAACAAAACCCACGGCCGGGGAGCCGTGGGTTTTTTGCGATGTTCTCCGCGGGGACGGAAAACATCACGACCCGAGTATCTATACAGATCACAGGTTGGGAGAAAGTTTACGGTCAATAAAGGGGTTTGTGATTGATTTCACACTTATAATATACCGAGACAGGTGCGCCGTGACAAGCACTTTGTTCATATTGTCACATAATGTTCACGCATCCACTCATTGGAACAATAGCGTCTCCATCTCGTCGAGGACGGCCTCGAACTGATCGAGTGCTGCGAGCACCGGCGCTTTCGTCGTCATATCGACGCCGGCCGCCTTCAATACTTCAATCGGATAGTCGCTCGAACCGGCCTTCAAGAACTTGTCGATGTAACGACGGACAGCTGGTTCGCCTTCTTCCATGATCTGTTGCGACAACGCGGCCGATGCTGAGATCCCTGTCGCGTACTGATAGACGTAGTAATTGTAATAGAAGTGCGGGATACGGGCCCATTCAAACGCAATCTCACCATCGATAACGAGTTCGTCTCCGAAGTATCGCTTGTTGAGCTCGAGATACGTCTCATTCAAATACTCAGGTGTGAGCGAGACGCCTTCTTGGGCCGCTTTATGAATCATGTGCTCGAACTCGGCGAACATCGTCTGACGGAACAGTGTGCCCCGGAACGTTTCGAGCTGATTGTTCAACAGATAGAGCCGCTCCTGGCGGTCCGTGCGCGTCTTCAACAAATAATCGTTCAAGAGCGCCTCGTTCGTCGTCGAAGCCACTTCAGCCACGAAAATCGAGTAGTCCCCGTACGGATACGGCTGCGTCGCACGCGTATAATGGCTATGGACCGAATGGCCGAACTCATGGGCGAGCGTGAACAAGTTGTTGACGTTGTCCTGCCAGTTCATCAAGATGAACGGTTGCGTGTCGTACGCGCCTGATGAATAGGCGCCACTACGCTTACCACGTGTCTCACGAACGTCGACCCAACGTGAAGCAAGTCCGTCTTTGACGATTTGGACGTACTCGTCTCCGAGCGGCGCGAGCCCCTCGACCATCAAGTCTTTCGCTTCGGCATACGGAATTTTCATGTCCACGTCTTTGACGAGCGGCGTATACAAGTCGTACATATGCAACTCGTCCACACCAAGTGCCCGTTTCCGGAGCGCGACATAACGGTGCAACAAGTCGAGACGTTCGTTCACCGCCTCCACGAGCCCGTCGTATACGGATTCTGGGATGGCATTATGATGAAGCGCCGCTTGGCGGGCGCTCTCGAACTTGCGGACCGTCGCATAGAAGTTGTCTTTTTTCACGCTACCTGACAACGTCGAGGCGAACGTGTTCAAATATTGCTCGTACGTCCCGTACATCGCCTTGAATGCGCCTTCGCGGACGCTGCGGTCACTTGATTCGAGGAACGTGATATAGCGGCCATGCGTCAATTCGACGTCTTCGCCTTTCTCGTTCTTCACTTTCGGGAACTTCAAGTCGGCGTTGTTGAGCATGCCGAACGTCGAGCTCGACTGCCCGAGGACGTCACCGGCTTGGGCGAGAATCGCCTCTTCCGCTTCCGTCAACACGTGCGGACGTTCTTGTGCCAACTCGTCGAACGCGTGGCGATAGACGTTGAGTGACTCGTGCTCACTCATGAACGCCTCGATTTGGCTTTCGTCGATGGCGAGCAGCTCTGGCGTCATGAACGCGAGCTGAGCCGAGATTTGGGCAGCGAGCGAACCGGCACGGTCGTTCAGTGCCTGATAATGGCTGTTCGACGTATCCTCGTCGTAGCGCATATGGGCGTATGTATACAGTTTATGCAATTGACGCGAAATGTCGTCGCGTAGTTGCAGACCTGCGAATAAAGAAGCCGCGGATTCTCCGAGTTTCCCTTTGAACTCGACCAAGGCCGGTACGCTTGCTTTTAGCGCCTCAAAATCTTGTTCCCAAGCTTGATCGTCTGCATAAATCGTCTCTAAGTTCCACGTCTCCTCGACGGGTACTTGTTGTCGTGTAAGTACTTCTGACATATGTCCACTTCCTTTTCTTAGTTTGTATACGATTTCGCCATGAATCGCTGAAACCCTTGAAAGTATCGAAAATCGTGAAGCAACGCCGTGTCTAACGTCTTAGGCACTCGCCAATCGCGCACCGCCTCCGTCACGTCGAATACGTTCAACAGCTGTCTCCATTGTACTTCAAACGCTTGCAGAAAGTCGCTTGTCGGGGTCATGTCGAACTGGCGGCACGTCTTCTCGATGCTCCAATTGATGGAGTCTCCGGGGCAATCCCGTCGATTCAAGTAGAGCACCGTCTGGAACATGAACGGATGGACATGGATCCCCCACAGTGACGGCAAAGGCAAATAACAGTAGCTCGGTAACAACGAGGGCAACATCCCGAGCGGATACAGTCGGTTCAAGATGAGGCGGCGATACTGTGGCGTCGGATAAGGTGGCGTCATCCGCCTCCGCCGAATGACTTGGGTCCAACGATGGGCATCGAAGCCATAATATGCCGCGAACGGCGAGACATCGAACGAGGTCGCGACCTGCCATTGCCCGACGCCCGCTCGGATGGAGACCGGAAAGCCGACGAAGCGGTATAACGCCTGTCCGGTCGGGACGACCAGGCTATGTCGTCGCGCCAGTTCGGCCCGCATCCACGGTTTGAACGTTGTCACACCCCCGGGCTGCAGCCCGCTCGCCAGCCAGACGACGTCAAGTCCATTGTCGCGATAATGTTTCGTCCGGTCGACGTAAGACTCGATTGAGAGCGTGGACGCCTGGATTTCGACGACGAGCCGTGTATCGTCGCGTACTGCCACTAAATCGGCACGACGTGCGCCGATGACGACTTCTTGTTCGACTTCATAC
The DNA here is from genome assembly GCF_018618205.1 of Exiguobacterium sp. s157. NCBI lineage: Bacteria > Bacillati > Bacillota > Bacilli > Caryophanales > Exiguobacterium > Exiguobacterium sp. s157. The sequence goes on along the minus strand of NZ_JACSLQ010000001.1, from coordinate 319,571 downwards.
CCTTGCCCTTGAAGCCATTGCCGCACTCCCCATTTGTCTTCATGGTGTCCGGTCGACTCGCCGCATCCGCAAGGATTGACGTGGGCGAAATGGAGACGCCGTTTCACACCTTGCCTGACGATGACCCGTTCCCCGCATTCTGGGCACGAAAAAGGGGCAAACGGTTCAATCCGCCCCCGACTGAGCGTAAGGGCATCCACATACCCTCCAGTTCGACCGATGGCAAATCGCATTCCGCTTCCCCCTCATAATAGTGGTGAAAACATTCGGGCCAATGATTCGACGAGTTTGATGAAGTAGGATCGTTCCGAGAACGCCCGAATCTCCAACTCGTGTGACCCTTCAAAGTCTTTATACAAATCTTGTTTGAGCTGATGGACGGAGTTCGTGTTATACAAGAGCGCGTTCACCTCGAAATTGAGGTGGAAACTTCTGAAGTCCATATTCGCCGTTCCGATTGTCGCCAACCCATCGTCGACGACGATGACTTTCGAGTGCATGAACCCTTCCTCATACAAGTAAATCTTGACGCCGGCACTGAGTAGCTCCTCAAAATATGAGCGGCTCGCATAAAAGACGATTTTATGGTCCGGATAGCTCGGAAGCACGATACGGACATCGATGCCTGATAACGAAGCGGTCTTGAGCGCGCTCATGATGTCCTCGTCTGGAATCAAGTACGGGGACGAGATGTATACCGACTTCTTCGCCGCATTGATCAGCGCGAAATAAATCGATTTCATCGTCTCGTACGGCTCATCCGGTCCGCTCGCCACAATCTGTACGCCGCCGCTCGCACTTCGCACCGTCTCGAGCGGCTCTAGATAGAACGGCGTGAATAGACGCTCACCCGTCATGTAGTACCAGTCCTGCAAGAAGATGAGCTGGAGTTCCGACACCCCTTCCCCTCTGACGTATAGATGCGTGTCACGCCAAAAACCGAACTTCGAATGCTCGCCCAAATATTCATCTCCGACATTCAACCCGCCTGTGAACGCCTCTGTTCCATCGATGACGACGATTTTCCGATGGTTCCGATAGTTCGTCTTACTCGAAACGAGCGGCAGGACGACCGGGAAGAACGCTTTGACATGGACGCCTGCTTGGCGCATCTCGTCAAAGAACGTCCCGCTCGTATGAATCGAGCCGACCGCGTCATATAGAAAGCGCACCTCGACCCCGGCCTTCGCCTTCTGAATCAAAATCCGTTGAATTTCCCGAGAAATACGATCTTCCCGGAAAATATAATATTCGAGATGGATGTGGCGGGTCGCCCCTTTCAAAGCGGGCAACAACTTCGAGAACTTCTGTTGTCCGTTCGTCAGCACTTGCGTATACGTGTTTGACGAAACGGGTAATTGATTCAGAGACGACGTCAAATGGAGCAACTTCTCATAATCGTCATGGGAGAACATGAGCGACGGCGACAACGTCATCGCCTTCTGTCGATAAGCGAGGTACGTCTCTTCGTCCAACATGGCCTTCTCTTTGAACATGCGCTTCCGGCGATAGTTCTGTCCGAACACAAAATAGGCGAACAGCCCGACGACCGGGAAGCCGAGCATGACGATGGCCCAAATGAGCGTCCGCTGCGGATTTCGATTCTCGAGCAGGATGACGAGCAGGATGCTGAACGTCGTCAAAAAGACGAGCACCGAGAACAACCCGATCACTTGCGAGCTCCAGTAATACGATAATACGGCAATGAGACCTGCGAGCAAAATCAGGGATAAAAGTACTTGTATGCGTCGCAACATATTATAAACTGACCTCGTTTCTGTCTTGTATTATCATAATTATACAACTTAACACCATCTTTTGAGGGGAGCGAACAAAATATGGGCACATTTTTGGTTACAGGAGCGACGAGCGGGATTGGACGGGCCGTCGCCCTTCGTTTGGCTGAGGACGGACATGACGTCATCGGCATCGGCCGCGACGAGACACGAGGTGCCGCACTCGAAGACGCCTCACCACGCATCACTTTCCTTACATGTGATTTAGCCGAATCCGAGCAAGTTGAAGCATTGATGGACCGCTTGAGCGAGGACAAGGTCGTCCTCAACGGATTATTCAACAACGCCGCGACGTTCGGTCGTCCCGGGACACCGGAGCGGTTGCCGGCGACCGCGTTTGACGACGTATTCGAACTGAACGTGTTGGCTGTGAACCGGCTTATCCAACGCGCCATCCCGCTGTTGGCGACGGGAGGGAGCGTCGTCAATAACGTTGCAATCGTCGGCCACGTCAAATTTCCGCCGATGCTCGGTCCATACGCCGCCTCGAAAGCGGCCGTCATCGCCTTGACGAAGACGTTCGCCCATCGGATGAAAGGCAAAATACGTTTCAATGCGGTCTGTTTCGGTCCGGTCGATACGCCACTCAGTCATAAACTGTATGGCGGTGAGGCCAAATTCCAAGAGGCGATGACCCATCATTTCCGGGGACATGCCGCCAAACCGGAGGAAGTCGCACCGGTCGTCACATTCCTATTGAGCGAAGCGTCAAGCTATATTAACGTTCAAGCCATCACGGTGGACGGTGGTTATACACTCTCATAAGTACCAAAAGGGAGCGGTCACTCGAGACCCCTCCCTTTTACGTCTGTACTTTTCGGGCACGCATCATCTGATTCGTCAGAAACGCGCGTTCTCTCGGATGCAACTCTTCAAAATCGAGCGACTCCTCGAAATAGTCGATGAACTCCTCGAACGTCTCTTCGTGTGTGGCATGTGCTTCCAGTCGGGCGATTCGGATCGCCTCGAACACGGATGCCATCACAAAGATGTCATGGCTCGCATACGTCTTGATTGGGGTGAGCGCCTCGAACAACGTCGCCTCCATCGGTTTACGTTTGGCGTGCCATTCGCTCTTGTCATTGGAAAATAAGAAATCCCCTTCAGGTAATCGGCTCAGTTCTCGCAAAATGTCGCCGATGTAATGAATGGCGTGAATCGCAGTATTCGGATCGTTAATCCCGGGCGAGATGCCTTTCAACGCGATTTCACTCAATTTCTCGATGACGAAGGCCGGGTCTTGAATCGAGGAGCGAATCTCCCCAATTTGGAACACGTCGACATCGAGCGCTTCTTCTCCGAGCCAATAGCCGAGCAAGTCTCCTTTCGCCACGAAATCCCCGACGGCCACGACCGACTCGAAATCGACATCATGGCTTTCTTGTTTCTCGCTTGCGAACAATTGGATATAGCCGGTGCGCGGCGCATAGATGGCCTGGCCCTCGAACGTGTGGACCGAACGTTCGGGAACGATGTGCATCTTTCCGTCCTCCACCGCTTGCTGTTGCGTCTCGATGACGGACAACGCCTCGCGATGCAGGGCTGACAAGAGACGTTCGGCTTGAATTGAGACGCTTATCGTTTGTATGAACTTGACGAACGCCCAGATGGAACTGACGACGAGCAACACGCTGACGCCCGAGGCGAGTACGACATCCTCATCCGACGTCCGAATTAAAAATAAGTTCGTGATCCCGTACACCGTCGTCATGATGAACAAGCCGAGCGTATGTTTCGATGCCGAGTTCGTCAAAAAGTTATTGATTGTTCGTGGTGAGAACTGTGACGAGTACGTCGTCAAGACGACGAGAATCGTTGAGAAACTAAACGTCATCATCGTCATCAGACTCGTAAAGGACGAGGACAGCACGGTTGCTGCCGAATCCTTATCTAAATAGACGATTTCGGGCAACAGTTCCCGAAAGAAGTTTCCGAAGTATTGGGTCAGGAACGTTAAGGCAATCCCCCCGACCCCATATAAAAACGGGACAAACCAGGCACTATCGGCCAACATCAACTGCAAACGCTTGAACATCACGACACCTCGTTTATGTATTAGTTAGAAAAAAATCGCCTGTCCATATGAACAGGCGATTGGGGTTTAGAAATAGTGACGGACTTTAGCGAAGACATCCCCATCGAGGATAAGCTTACCGTATTCTTCGAGCATCGCTAACGTCTGCGTGCTGAACGTCAAATACTCGGCCAAGAGACTCAATACGTTCTCTTCTTCCTCTGGTTCCATCTCTTCCGGGAAATCGATCCACAAGTAATACTTCTGATCGTAGTGGAACAGTTTGAGGTCGACGTTGCTTAACGTCTCTCCCGCCCGTTTGCTGAGCGAGATGATTGCCTCAAAGTCATCCGTTTCCATAGCGAGCGGAGCCCACGCCTCCTGCTCGGTTTCTTCATCGAGTTCACTCAACTGGTCGAGCACCGATTGTTGATCGCGTGCCTCATCGATTGCCGAGCGTAGGAGTGATCCGAGCTCAGAATCGTCTTCGGCGCCAATCACGTTTTTCGCGATCGTCACGGTCACTTCGAGTCCTTTTTCAAAAGCTTGTACTTGTATCCATAGTGGACCATCAAACGAGATATCTTCTCGTTCGTGCGCTTCGTCCATCATCTGCCAGAACAGCTGCTCACCACGTTCTCGGTTATACCAGATTTCATCACGAGCGAAACCGCGTTTTTCGATATCGACATACGTAATGAAAAATTTGACGGTATTGTCATTGATGCGCTCAATTTTCACGATTGTCCACTCCCTTCTCACCTCACTCCTACTTCAACAATTAAGGAGGAGAGGGGAAATTGTCTTGTTATCATAGTACCCTTTTTTTAACGTGTCAATCTATTGATGATGGGGTTGTTACTATTATTTTATCGGAAAAACGGAATAATAAAAAGCACACTGCTTAGACAGTATGCTTCCTCACTCGTTGACGAGTCGTTGCGCTTCTTGAAGTTGGAACGTCCGGACCTTGCGCGGCAAGAATCGACGAATCTCATCTTCGTTATACCCGACTTGAAGACGTTTTTCATCAATCAAGATTGGACGGCGAAGCAATCCAGGATACTCTTGAATCAAATCGTATAGTTGTTGAAGCGAGAGCGCATCGACCGATACGTCGATTTTAGAGAAAACTTTAGACCGGGTCGAGATGATTTCATCCGTCCCGTCCTCTGTCATACGTAGGATTTGTTTGATCTCATTAAGTGAGAGTGGTTCTGAAAATATATTTCGTTCCGTAAATGGGATATCATGCTCTTCAAGCCAAGCCCGTGCTTTTCGGCACGATGTGCAGCTCGGAGACGTGTAAAGTGTGACCATTTTCGTTCCTCCCTGATCAAATGTTCGTTCATCTTTTTCAAGTGACTCTATTTGTATACCCAAAAAATCGTTCACTTAATTATAATAATTCTTATCAATTGAAACTTCAATGATAACTTTTCTCACTCGGGTAAGAAAAGAGGACGCATTCTCGAGAATGCGACCCTTGATCGACCGTTCTAGGACGCCGGCATTCGAGAAACCGGTTGTGATACCGTCTCTTTGCCTGGCTTCACTTGCAAGTCTTTCAATTTCTTCTTGAGGACTTCTTTTAGAAGTTTCTTTTTCTGTTGCAAAACTTTATTACGTTCTTTCATGGTCTCTCACCCCCAACGCCAAAAGGACCGGACCGACCGTTACTGAATCTGAAAATCTTGAACTTGCACTAATCTACATTTAAATTATAGCACATTCTTATGAAAATAGTTGAACAATCTCCAATTTTTTCATCATTTCACACGTTCCAAATTTGCTTTTCCTATCTCATTCCCGTATAGTTAATAGAAATAACCTTTGAAATCACCAAGGAGGAGAGCGATGATGAGAATTACGTTAGAGACGATTATGCAACACCCGGTCACCCAGAAATACTTGACCCGTTCTGGCTTGAAACACGCCGTCGATGTGTGTGAACGCGCTCTCGAATTGGCGACGCGACGAGGCCTCGATACGGATTTAGCGACGAAAGCCGCCCTGCTCCATGACATCGGTCATTATGAATGGTACACCGAAGGAAAATGGAATTATGATTTGTATCGTCAAAACGATATCCATGCCATTAAAGGCGCCGAACGTGCCCATAAGCTGTTGATTCGTCTCGGCGAAGACCCGGCCCGCGCGAAAGAGATCTCGGTCATGATATTGCTTCACACCGACTCCTATTTGCCGCCCAACCGGATTCAACGGACGCCACTCCAACAGCTCGTTCACGATGCGGACACGTACGTCGAACAGCCTGGTGGATTGCACCACTATGAGACGATGGATATCGAAGACGCCCTGGCCCGCGTCCGCTTGATTGACGCGGTTGTCGACCGGCTCTCGAATTTGCCACGCATCTCAAACGCCTGACACCGTCATCATGGACGGTGTTTTTTTGTACGAAAAAAGTCCCGAATCCATCTGGATTCGGGACTTTCCTATTATACGAGTTGTACTTTGTAAGCTTCGTACTCTTCGTCTGTCATTGAGACGAAGTGGCCTGGCTCGACTTCGCGGAGTGGCGGGATACTTGAATCCTCATCCGAACGTCCGACGGCACCGAGCGACTTCGACTCATACACAATGCGTTTACGTGTCCGCTCATGCTCAGGATCCGGAAGTGGGATTGCTGAGAGAAGTGACTTCGTATAAGCGTGGAGTGGGTTCTCATACAGGCGCGCTGCAGGAGCGAGCTCGACGAGGTGACCTTGATACATAACACCGATCCGGTCCGAGATATACTTGACCATCGACAAGTCGTGGGCGATGAACAAGTACGTGAGGTCACGGTCGCGTTGCAATTCTTTCATCAAGTTGACGACCTGGGCTTGAATCGATACGTCGAGAGCCGAAATCGGCTCATCAGCGATGATGAAGTCCGGTTCGACTGCGAGAGCGCGGGCAATCCCGATCCGCTGACGCTGACCGCCCGAGAATTCGTGCGGGTAACGGCTCGCGTGCTCTTTCGTAAGACCGACTGTCTCGAGAAGGTCATAGACGCGGTTCATCCGGTCTTCTTTCGTCTTGGCAAGACCGTGGATATCGATGCCTTCGGCGATGATATCAGCGACGGTCATACGCGGGTTGAGGGATGCGTATGGATCTTGGAAAATCATTTGCATCGCTCGGTTGAACTTCAATTTTTCAGCGGTGCTCTTCTTGCCGTGAACGTTCTCACCTTTGAAGATGACATCCCCGTCAGTCGCATCGTAAAGTCCGATGATGGTACGACCTGTCGTCGATTTCCCACATCCAGACTCCCCTACGAGTCCGAGCACTTCACCTTTATAAATATCGAACGAGATGCCGTCGACCGCTTTGACGACGCGGCCTCGGCCGATTTTAAAGTGCTGCTTCAGGTCTTTTACTTCGAGTAATTTCTCGCGTTCCATTATTCAGCACCACCTTTCAAAATCGATTTCGCGAACGCGCTGTCCGGACGATACTTGAGCGCAAGATCACGGATTGCTTTCGGCGGGCTCACTTGTGGGGCTTGTGGGTGCAATAGCCAGCTCGCCGCATAGTGTGTGTCGCTAATTTGGAACATCGGTGGTTCTTTTTCAAAGTCGATTTTCATCGCATACGGGTTACGTGGTGCGAAGGCATCGCCTTTCGGTGGGTTGAGTAAGTTCGGCGGCGTACCCGGGATGGCCGGAAGTGCCTCGTTCGGGTCATCGGATGGACGCGGCATCGATCCGAGTAGTCCCCATGCATATGGGTGACGCGGCTCATAGAAGATCTCATCGACCGTTCCCTTCTCGACGATTTTACCAGCGTACATAACAGCAACGCGGTCTGCCATGTTCGCAACGACACCGAGGTCGTGCGTGATGAAAATGATCGCTGTGCCCGTCTTTTGCTGGATGTCTTTCAATAACTCTAAAATCTGAGCTTGAATTGTTACGTCGAGGGCCGTCGTCGGCTCATCGGCGATCAATACTTTTGGGTTACATGCGAGCGCGATCGCAATAACGATCCGCTGACGCATCCCACCTGAAAGTTGGTGCGGGTATTGCTTGAGGCGTGCCTCAGGGTTTGGAATCCCAACGAGTGTGAGCAATTCAAGCGTACGCTTCTTCGCATCCTCACCCGTGAGTCCTTGGTGTTGCTTCAATCCTTCGGCGATCTGTTTGTAGATCGTCATCGTCGGGTTGAGCGATGTCATCGGATCTTGGAAGATCATTGCGATATCGCGTCCACGAATTTTAAGCATTTCTTTTTCCGACAACTTCGCCAAGTCTTTACCTTCGAACAAGATTTCTCCATTCGTGATTTCACCTGGCGGGTTCGGAATGAGACGCATAATCGCTTTCGATGTGACGGATTTACCAGAACCCGATTCACCAACGATGGCGAGCGTCTCGCCTTTTTTCAAATCAAACGATACGTTGCGAACGGCTTGTACTGTTCCAGCATACGTATGGAACGAGACCGCTAAGTCTCGGACAGATAAAATCGTTTCCATGCACGAGTCCCCCTGTTTCTATAATTATTTACGCATTTTCGGGTCGAACGCATCACGCAAGCCATCGGCGAGCAAGTTGAAGCTGACCATGAGCAAGACGATGATGATTGACGGGATCACGAGCAAGTACGGGAACGTCCGTAGCTCTTTGTATCCGTCGTTAATCAACGTACCAAGTGATGCTTGTGGCGGTTGAAGTCCGATCCCGATGAAACTAAGGAATGCCTCGAAGAAGATGGCAGATGGAATCGTGAACATAAGTGTGATGATGATGGCGCCGAGCGTGTTCGGAATCAAGTGTTTGAAAATCAAACGAGTACTTGAAGCGCCGAGTGTACGGGCAGCCAAGACGAACTCTTGGTTCTTCAATTTCAAAATCTGACCGCGGACGAGTCGACTCATCCCGATCCAGCCGGTGATGGCCATCGCCAAGATGATGGTGAAGACACCTGGGTCAAAGATCAAGATGAACAAGATAATCAAAATCAAGTTTGGTACACCAGTCAAAATCTCAACAATCCGTTGCATGATGTTATCCGTACGGCCTCCGAAGTAAGCCGAGATACCACCATAGGCGACACCGATAACCGTATCGACGATTGCGGCCATTAAACCGATGAAGAGTGAGATACGTGTACCTTCCCAAACACGTGACCAAAGATCACGGCCGAGGTAGTCCGTACCGAACCAGTAGTTCTCTTCGACGTTCTTTTGTTCATAGAAGTCGATTTCACGGCCACCGAGGTTAGCCATCCCGTCTAACCCTGCCCACTCAAGTCCTGTGACTTTAGGTGGAAGTTTCGCTTGCGAGATGTTTTGCGTATAAGCGTCACGACCAGACAGCATCGGGCCGAATAGAGCGAGCAAGACAAGAATGACGATAATCGATAACGACAAGATGGCCGCTTTGTTTTTCTTTAGGCGCATCCAAGCATCTTGCCAGAAGTTTAGACTTTTACCAGCGATTCGTTCAGCGAGCTGTTCGTTCATTTCGACACGTTGGAACATGTCTTGGTCAAACTGCTCGAAGTTCTTTTTGTTTTCAATCATCAGTTATTCCCCCCAAGACGAATACGTGGGTCAACGACTCCGTAGAGCAAATCGACAAGTAGAATGATAATAATGAACAGGCCAGAGAAGAAGAGCGTCGTGCCCATGATGACCGAGTAATCATTCAACGTAATAGATGTGACGAACAATTCACCTAAACCAGGTACCGCAAAGATTTTTTCGATGACGAACGTACCTGTCAATAGACCGGCCGTCATTGGTCCGAGGATTGTGATTGCTGGAATCATCGCGTTACGCACCATGTGTTTCCAGACGATCGCATTCCCGGTCAACCCTTTCGCTTTCGCGAGGGTGACGTAATCTTGTCCGGTAACTTCTAACATCTCGGTCCGGACGAAACGAGCGATAGACGCCGTGACCCCGAGTGAGAGCGAGATGGTCGGTAAAATCGTATGCGCCGGGGAATCCCAGAACGCAACAGGGAGCAATTGCAACTTAACCCCAACGTAGTACTGGAGAAGTGCTGCAAAGACGAACGATGGGACAGAAATCCCGATTACCGAGATGAACATCGAACCATAGTCGATGAACGTATTATGACGAATGGCTGCCACGATCCCGAGCAACAATCCAACAAACGTCCCAAGCACAAGTGCTTGAATACCTAGTTGAGCTGAAGGACCGATTCGTTCCATGATCAAATCCGTCACTGGCCGGTTGGCCGTACGGAACGATACACCGAGGTCCCCTTGCACAAGGTTTCCTAAGTAGGTCGCATAACGAACTGGAAGCGGATCATTGAGTCCGTAGCGGTCGTTCAAGAGTTGAATTTGTGTCTCTGTCAATTTCTCCTGGTTTTGATACGGCGAACCTGGAAGCAGGTCCATCAGGAAAAACGTGAACGTCGCAATCAAGAAGAACGTGATGAGGCCGTAAGTCAGCCGCTGAAGAATATAACGTCCCATAAATAAATACCCCCTGTTTTTCTAATGTGTCTATGCTTGCACCAACAGCGTCACTATGACATATTTCCCTTTTCATAAATTCACAAAATGAAAGGAATTTTCTGAAAGAATAGGTCAAACGTCATCTCAAGGCTCTTAGCACAGCACATGAAAATCGAAGAATCCTTAGTTTGTAAAGTATTCTGAATTTTCACTGTTACTACATTATACTTTACCAACAAAACTTTTGAATAGTTTTTTCTCTAATTTCTGATTTTTTTTTAGAAAAGGGGGGACATGCGTGGTGCATGCCCCCTTCTCATTTAGTTGATATCGACGTATTTGTACTGGTAGTCAGCACCGAATAGTTGACGGTTGAAGTTTTCGACGTTCGGACGGAGCAAGTAAGCGACACCCGCTTGGTAAAGCGGCATGATAGCTTGGTCTTGTTCAATCAAGAGCGTTTCTGCTTCTTTAAACTTGTCATAACGCGCATCGATTGCTGTTTCAGCTGATGCTTCATCAATCAACTTATCGTATGCTGCCGACTTGTAGTTGATGTCGTTTTGACCGTTGTCAGATGTGAAAATACCAAGGTTCGTGAGTGGATCTTGATAGTCAGGTCCCCAAAGGGCGAATGACATCTGATACTCTCCGTTCGCTTCGAGTTCGAGCTTGTTGTTGAACGGTTGTTGTGAGATGTTCACGGTCACGTTCGGCAAGTTCGATTCGAGTTGGCCTTTCATGTACTCTGAGATTTGTTTTGCTACTTCGCTATCGAATGAGAGAAGTTCAATCGTGACAGCTTCGCCGCCAGTCGCTTCTTCCCAAAGTGATGCCGCTTCGTCAGCGTTCGTCTCAAAGTGTGTTACGCCTTCTGCATAATCCGTTCCGTCTTCATACTTGATGAATTCTTTCGGGACGAACGAAGTCGTGGCGATTGAACCGTTGTTCAACAACTGATCGATAATCCCGGTTGGGTCGACCGCACGAGCGACTGCTTTACGGGCGTTGACGTCAGCAAAGAGTTCATCTTCATGGTTGAACTTGAAGTAACCGACTGTTGAACGAAGACCTGTGCTGTAGTCGTCGTTCTCTTGGAACGCTGCAACTTGTTCAGACGAGAGGCCGGCGTAGTCGACTTCTCCTGCTTCATACAAGTTAACGACTGTCGATGTGTCTTTGACGACGCGAACGTCGACTTTCTCTAGAGCTACATTCTCAGCATCCCAGTACGATTCGTTTTTCGTCAACACGTATCCTTGCTCGCGATCCCACTCCGACCAAGTGAATGGACCGTTGTAGATGTGGTTTTCTGGAGTCGTCGAGAAGTCTGCGCCTTTTTCAGTGGCGAACGCTTCGTTGATCGGTGTGAACGTACCGAACGATGTGAGTGAGATGAACGATGGGTCTGGACGCTCGAGTGTAACTTCAAGTGTCTTCTCATCGATTGCCTTCACACCGAGTTCTTCTTTAGGAAGTTTACCCGTGTTGATGGCTTCGGCATTTTTAACTGTGTTCATGATGTACGCGTATTGTGAACCTGTTTCAGGATCCACGGCGCGTTGCCAAGCATAGACGAAGTCGTTCGCAGTGACAGGTTCTCCGTTTGACCATTCCGCGTCACGAAGTGTGAACGTGTAGACCGTTTCGTCTTCACTCACTTCTGGTTCTCCTTCAGCGATGGCTGGAACGGCATTTCCTTCCTGGTCAAGACGATAGAGACCTTCCATCGTGTTGGCGATCAAGTTGAACGCCACAGCGTCCGTCGCGAGCGCCGGGTCAGCTGTTGTAATGTCAGACGTGTCCGTCAAGCGGAGAATCTTTTCTCCGTTCGAAGACGAACCGCCGTCAGAGTCTCCGCCAGTCGAGCAAGCGGCGAGCACTGAACCGAGTGCCAAGATGAGTGTCATCATGAGCAGAATCGATTTTTTCTTCATTGCGATGTCCCCTTTCTGAATCGTGAAGCATGGCGTTTCGTCGGACCGTAACATCTTACTTTTTCTTTAATTTTCTGAATATTTCATTTTGTATCCGACGAAAGAACGTTAGGGCTATTGTAAAAAATTTTTAATCAAACTGTCAACTCCCCAATAAACCGCTGTCATTTTTAACACGAACTTCTCGCCATATATGTGGCACAACAGGTATCATAGAGCCATAGGGCGGATGACTCGATGGAGCGCATCCACGCTGAAAGGAGTTTGTCACATTGAAAAATTTTAGAAGTATATTAATCGTTTGGGGAATTGTCACAATTGCCTACACCGTTTGGTCGAACTTGTCATACTACCAAGACGAGACGATCGGGTTCCATTTGAGTGGCGGCTTGTTCGTGGCCGGTATATTCGTCTTCGCGGTCGGGATGTTCTCTCATATGGGTGCCACCGGATTATTTGACGGGTTCATGTACGGGTTCAAACGCAATCGTCGGGCCAAGTTGAAAGAAATCGACCCTGACTACGAAGAAGACGAAGAAGCCTCACCAGAAGATCGAGCCGACCAAAGACGATCGGCGTGGCGTTGGGTGTACGTCGGTGTCGCGAGCGTCATTCTTTCCTACGTGATCACGCTCGTTTGACCTTCCGATTTCGCGGTCGATATGCTACACTATGGCTAGAACAATAGGAAACACAAGGAAGAAGACAAGTACCTCGAATCCCCTTTCCCCCAGAGAGTCTACGTTGCTGCGAGTAGATGGAAAGCGTCGAGCGAATGGACTTCGGAGTGGCTCGCCTGAACGATAGTACGGCGAGACGGTCACGCCCGTTAACGCGATCAAGTGGCATGAGTTTCATGCAAATTTGGGTGGCACCGCGGTTATTCGTCCCGATTTATCGGGCGGGGAACCGCGGTTTTTTATATTCTCTGGAGGTGCAATCATGGCAAAAATCTTTTCTGGCATTAAACCGACCGGCGTCGTCACGCTCGGCAACTACTTAGGCGCGATGAAACAGTTCGTCGAGCTGCAGGAAGAACACGAAGCGTTTTACTGTGTCGTCGATCTCCATTCAATCACGGTTCAATTGGACCGCGTCGAGTTGATGGACAACACGCGCAAACTTGCGGCTCTCTATCTCGCTTGCGGTCTCGACCCTGAGAAATCGACGATTTTCGTCCAATCGGAAGTGAAGGCGCACGCCCAACTCGGATGGATGTTGACATGCATCGCCGGCATGGGTGAACTGAGCCGCATGACGCAGTATAAAGACAAATCACAGAACAGTGAGAATATCGGCGCTGGCCTATTCGTCTATCCGACCTTGATGGCAGCCGATATCCTCTTGTACGGCACGGAACTCGTCCCGGTCGGGGATGACCAAAAACAACACGTCGAATTGACGCGTGATTTGGCCGAACGCTTCAACAAACGATACTATGAGACGTTCACGATTCCTGAGCCGCTCATTCAAAAAGAAGGCGCGCGCATCATGAGTTTGACGAACCCAGTCAAAAAGATGTCGAAATCAGACGCGAACGCGAAGGGCTTCATCTCGATGCTCGATGAGCCGAACGTCATCCGTAAGAAAATCAAGAGCGCGGTCACGGACTCGAGCGGTGTCATCAGCTTCGACCGTGAGAACAAACCGGGCATCTCGAACTTGCTTGAGATTTACTCGCTCTCGACCGATACCCCGATCGATGATCTCGTCGAGCGCTACAAGGATTCGAATTATGGAACGTTCAAGCAAGACGTCGCCGAAGCGGTCGTCGCCATGCTTGAGCCAATCCAGAATCGCTATCACGAACTCGTCGACTCAGCTGAGCTCGATGCCATCCTCGATGCGGGCCGTGAGAAAGCGGAAGCCGTCGCCAACAAGAACCTCGCCAAAATCGAGAAAGCGATGGGACTCAACCGGAAACGGGCCAAAGTGAAGAAATAACGTTTAGCCGCCCTTTGCATGCAAGGTGCGGCTTTTTTTGTACGGTATATTAACTTCATCTGAAGGCACAAAAAAAGAGACAGGCGTCCCTGTCTCTTTTCGTATGCGTGTTGTTTCTTATTGCTCTTTGCCTTCGATGAATGCCCACTTGTACGAGTAGTCAGCGCCGAACGCGTGTTCAACGATGTTCTTAACGTATGGCTTCGTGAGGCGAGCCGATCCACGTTGGTAAACTGGTGAGATCGCGTTCTCTTCAAGAACGATTTTCTCTGCAGCTTGAAGGTCAGCCCAACGCTGTTCAGCATCTGTGCTTGATTTCGCAGATTCGATGAGTTTGTCGAATTCTTCGTTCGACCACTTACCACGGTTGTATGGTCCGTCAGTGACGAAGAGGTCAACGAATGTCATTGGATCCTGGTAGTCAGGGCCCCATCCAGCGAATGTCAACTCGAACTCACCTTTGTTCTCAAGGTCAAGTTTGTTGTTGAACGGTTGTTGCTTGATTGTAAGCGTAATGCCTGGAAGGTTCTTCTCAAGTTCACCTTTGATGAACTCACCGATTTGCTTCGCAGATTCTGAGTCATAGTTGAGGAGCTCGATTTCGACAGAGTCTTGACCGATTTCTTCAAGTCCTTTTTCCCAAAGTTCTTTCGCTTTGTCCACATCGTAGCCGCCGATGTCGCCGTTCGCTTCACGGAAGTCTGCGCCGTCTGGTCCAGTTACGAAGTCTTTTGGTACGAGGAAGTTGGCAGGGATTGAACCGTTCGCAAGGAGCGTTTCAGAGATCGCTGCTTTATCGTATGCCGCGTCGATCGCGTTACGGATGTTTTGGTTGTCGAGTGCTTCAACCGCAGTGTTGAACTGGAGGTAGAAGAGTGTTGGCTCAAGGACAGTCGAGAAGTCTTCGTGGTCTTGGTATTGAGCAACGAGTTCAGAAGTCAAACCAGTGCGGTCAACGTCGCCGTTTTCGTACAAGTTAACACCTGTTGAAACTTCTTTAACGACTTTAACGTTGATTTCGTCAAGTTTGACGGCTTCAGCATCCCAGTAGTCGTCGTTTTTGACCATTTTCCAGCCTTGCTCGCGCTCCCAGCTTTCGAGTTTGAACGGTCCGTTGTAGAGAGTTGTCTCTGCAGATGTACCGAAGTTCTCGCCTTGCTCTTTGTCGAACGACTCAAGTTTAGGCATGAATACGCCGAAGCTTGTGAGACCGAGGAAGTACTTAGCTGGTGCAGTCAATTTAACTTCAAGTGTCTGCTCATCAGTAGCTTTGACGCCGACAGCGTCCCGCTCACCTTCACCTGTGTTATAGGCTTCAGCACCTTCGATGATTGACATAACGTAAGCGTATTGTGATGCGTTGTCCGGGTTAAGGACTTCTTTCCAAGCGTATTCGAAGTCGTTAGCCGTTACAGGCTCGCCGTTAGACCAAGTTGCGCCTTCACGGATTTTGAACGTGTACGTTTTCCCGTCTTCAGAAACTTCGTGTGACTCCGCGATCCCTGGTGTCGGGTTATCTTCGTCGTCCATACGATAGAGACCTTCGTTAACGTTGTTCAAGACGTTGAATGAAACTGCGTCTGTTGCAAGCGTTGGGTTAAGTGAAGGGATGTCAGAACTATCGAGCAAGTTGAGGACTTGCTCCTCGTCTGCGCCGCCTTCAGAACCTTGATTTTTTGATGATGTCTCTTCTTCCCCACCCGAGCAAGCTGCTAGGAATGCGCTAGATAGAAGCGTTACCGACGTTGCTAAAGCAAAACCTTTTTTCTTATTCATTGCGATGACCCCCTGATTTTTTTCGGTTTAACGAAATGAACGATGGTAGAAAATTCAGATATCTCACTTTACAAAATTTGCTACCACAATCCCGTTGAAGCAATAATACAATATTCTGATAATTTTGCAAAGTGTTTATTTTGATTTTTCTAAAAAATTTTTATTATAGGCTAAAAGCCCGCCTAGGGAGACGGGCTTTTAGCTCATTTTTCATAAACTTTAGAAAAAGTTAGGACGTACGAAGGACCGATGACCGGAAAACCGATTTCCGCATATTTGGAATCGACTGCGTAAGATCTTCCAGCTTGGTAGATTGGGATAACGACAGCTTCTTCCAACAGCCGTTTTTCCGCCTGTCGATACGTCTCGTTCCGGTCCGCAAGTACTTCTGTCGAGCGGGCCTCATCCATCAAACGATCGAACGTTTCGTCCGTGTATCCGCTCGAATTCAAATAGTTATTTGTCTCGAATTGGGTCAAATAGGCACTGAATGCCGGGTAGTCCGGTTGCCACCCTGATAGTGACAACGCGTAATCGCCTGCGACTTCTTTCCTAACTTTGTCACCGAGCGGCAACTCGACGACGTTCACTTGAAGACCAGGAAGTTGTTCAAGCTCTGTTTCAATCGTCTGGGCGATTTGTCTCGCCTCTTCATCGACAAAGCTGAGCAACTCAATCTCGATTTCCTCTTCTTCGAGCCGATCAAGCACGTCTGCGAACAGTGTCGCCGCCTCTCCTTCAAGCGTCGGCTCCGTCTCCGTTTGATCGGTGACGAGCAATCGTTCTGTCGTCCGTTCGGCTCTTGCGAGTGACCCTTCCACTGCTTCGCGATCTAAGGAGAGCGCGAGCGCGCGTCGGAAATCGGCATCATCGAACGGATACTCGTCGACGTTCGGTTTTAAATAGAAGACGCCGCTTCGCGGAACATCAACGAGCTTACCTTCGAGTGATTCGATTGTCCCCTCGTCCGTGCCGTAAGGGATCGGGTGAATACCGTCGGGCTCTGAACTTAGACCTTCATCCGCCCAGATGATAACCTTTTCGAGCGTGACGCGATCTGCATCATAATAATCCTCGTTTTTTATCAACGTCGCCTGGGCCGCGTCGATTGACTCGATTTGAAACGGTCCGTTCGCATCAAGCTCTTGCCATTCGCCGACCATCGTCTGCGGCAGAAAGGCCGGCATCGCTAACATCTGCTCGAACCCTTCCATCGGCCGCTCGAGCGTCAGCTCAAGTGTCTGTTCGTCAATCGCTTTCACGCCGAGCGTCTCTGGTTCTTTCGTCCCGAGACTGATCGCTTTCGCGTTCAATACATCTCCGAGGAGGAAACTGAACGGGGAATTCGTATCGTCATCGGCGAGCATGCGAAAATGCTCGACGAACGTTTCAGCCGTGATCGCATTTCCATTCACAGTTTGACTTGCCTTCAAGTTAAACGTATATGTCGCCCCGTCCTCGGAACGCGTCATCGTCTCAACGAGTCCCGGTTCAATCTCACCGTTCGCTCCGAAGCGATACAATCCTTCATAAATATGCGATAACACAGTTTGCGAACTCGGATCGATCGCGAGCAGTGTGTTCGGCTGCTCCGGCAACGTCTCTCCATGGATCGTCACGATTTGTTCTTCTGGTGGTAGTAATTCTCGTGCCTGCTCTCGTTGTCCGTACCAAATAACGAAAAAAAGGATAAGGACTGAACCCAACAAGGCGGCACCGATGAAAAATCGTTTCATCTGGCATTCTCCTCTCTGTTAGACCAACCCTTATACCCTACCCGTTTTTGTCACTTTTTTCTACTATTAGTCTTTCACTTTCGCGAATGCGAGCGTCGCGTTGTGGCCCCCGAAGCCAAGCGAGTTGCTCAGTGCGTACTGGATATCAAGTTCCCGATTTCCATCACGGACATAGTCTAAATCGCAATCATCAGCTGGTGTCTCACAGTTGATCGTCGGATGAATCCGTCCCTCATGAATCGATAGCGCCGTGATGACGGCCTCGACTCCGCCGGCTGCGCCGAGCAAGTGCCCGATCATCGATTTTGATGAGTTGACGGCCAAGTTGTGCGCGTGGTCACCGAAAACGTTGTGGATCGCTTTCGTCTCGAGCATGTCGTTGAGTGGTGTGCTCGTCCCGTGTGCGTTGATGTATTGAACGTCTTCTGGACGAATTCCCGCGTCACGAAGCGCCTCGTTCATCGCTTTTGATCCACCTTCTGCCTCAGGTGACGGTGCCGTGATGTGGTAAGCGTCCGAACTCATGCCATACCCGACGACTTCCGCATACATTTTGGCTCCGCGCGCTTTCGCATGCTCATATTCCTCGAGAACGAGCACGCCCGCGCCTTCACCCATGATGAAGCCGTCACGGTTCTGATCGAACGGGCGGCATGCCGTGTTCGGGTCTGGATTCGTCGATAGTGCCTTGTTGGCACAGAATCCTGAGAATGAGAGCGGCGTGATTGGTGCTTCGGCCCCACCTGCGAACATCGCGAGGGCATCACCACGTTGGATGACTTTAAACGCCTCACCGATTGAGTTCGTTCCAGACGCACAAGCTGTGACCGAGCAGTTGCTCGGCCCTTTTGCTCCGAGGTAAATCGAAACTTGACCGCTCGCCATGTTTGGAATCATCATCGGGATGAAGAATGGGCTGATGCGACGTGGTCCCCGCTCATGCAAGATGCTCGCTTGTTTGTCGATTGTCTCGACACCACCGATGCCACTTCCAATCCAAATCCCGACGTCGTCCGCAATTGCTTTCACATCTAGACCGCTATCCCGATGTGCGGCGTCAGCGGCTAAAATCGAGTATTGGATGAACGAATCCATCTTACGCGCTTCTTTCGGTTCGACCAAGTGATCGATGTTCCATTCCTTGACTTCTGCCCCGACTTTCGCCGGATACTGGCTAATATCAATCTTCGTTAACGTATCGACTGCATTTTCCCCGTTCAACAGTCGCTCCCACATTGCCGTAACGTCGTTCCCGAGTGGGGAAACGACTCCTAATCCTGTGATGACTACTCGTTTCATGCGTTAATCTCCTCCGTGATGTTAGCGTTATTCCATGTTAGACAACTCGCTCCCCATGTGAGCCCGGCGCCGAATCCGGCGACGACGACCGTCTGACCGTTTGAAATCTTACCGTGCTTGACCGCTTCGGCCAAAGCGAGCGGAATCGAAGCGGCTGACGTGTTCGCATGGTCTTGAATCGTGACGACGACTTTTTCTTCTTGAAGCCCTAGCCGTTCAATCGCCGCGTCGATAATGCGACGGTTGGCTTGGTGCGGCACGAGAACGTCCAGGTCATCAATCGATTTCCCGGCCCCTTGTAGCGCCTCTAGCACGATATCTGGCATTTTACGAACGGCGAATTTGAATACTTCACGTCCGTTCATGACGATTTTACCTTCTTCATTCTCATATAAGAACTTTCCGCCTGTCCCATCACTGCCGAGCACGATCGAATCGATGGCGGCCACTTTGTCTTCACCGAGGACGACGGCACCTGCCCCGTCACCGAACAAGACGGCGGTAGAGCGATCGTCCCAGTCGATGAGGTTCCCCATCTTCTCGGCCCCGATGACGAGCGTCCGTTTCAAGCCTTTCGCCTGCATCATGCTCTTCGCCGTATCCATTGCGAAGATGAAGCCGCTACAGGCGGCACTGACGTCGAAAGCGACCGCTCGCTTGGCTCCGAGGTTGGCCTGAACGAGACACGCTGTCGCCGGGAACGAGGGCGCCGTCGCCGTCGCACAAATAATCGCGTCGATATCTTCAATTGAGACGCCTGCGCTTTGGAGCGCCCGCTCGGCAGCATGTGTGGCCATATCGGCGACCGAGAGATCAGCGTCGGCCAAATGTCGCGCCTCGATCCCGGTGCGGGTCCGAACCCATTCATCGCTCGTATCCATTCGTTTTTCCAAATCGATGTTCGTGACCCGATGCTCCGGAAGGAACGAACCGATTCCAATGATTCCAATGTTCATATTGATGACCCCTATTCTTAGTATCTGGTACTAATATAAGGGAATAAAAAAGGGATGTCAACGCATCCCTCTCGATTATTCACTTTGACCGAGTCGTTTCGTGACGGCCATGACCATTTTTGCCGAGTTGATTGATGCCGTCTCTAAAAATTCGTCGAACGACAAGTTTGCTTCTTCGTCGGCACTGTCCGAGATTGAACGGGTCACGACGAACGGAATCCCGAACTGATAGCACGTTTGCGCAATCGGTGCGGCTTCCATCTCGACGGCCGCGACGCCTTCGAAATGCCCGAGGATGTCGGCGACACGTTTCGAGTCGTTGATGAACGAGTCACCAGTCACGATGAGACCCGTATGCACGTTCACATCATGTAGGCTCTCAATCACTTCTTTGCAAACGTCCATCAGATGAGCATCAGCTTTGTACGCTGCCGGCATGCCTGGCACTTGGCCATACTCGTAGCCGAACGCGGTCACGTCAACATCGTGATGACGGACTTCGGTCGAGACGACGACATCTCCGACTTTCATTCCTTTTTTGAAGCCACCCGCCGAACCGGTATTGATGACGACATCTGGTTTGAACTTATCGATAAGAAGCGTCGTGCCGATGGCCGCGTTCACTTTCCCGATCCCTGACTTCAAAATGACGACTTCGACGTTGCCGAGGTACCCTTCGTAGAAGTGATAGTTAGCGATTTCCGTGTCCGTCCGTTCT
The DNA here is from genome assembly GCF_018618205.1 of Exiguobacterium sp. s157. Lineage (NCBI taxonomy): Bacteria > Bacillati > Bacillota > Bacilli > Caryophanales > Exiguobacterium > Exiguobacterium sp. s157. Next base: position 298,951 of record NZ_JACSLQ010000001.1, on the reverse strand, counting down.
GTCAATTCGTTGCGGAGCAAGTTCACTTCTTCTTCCATTGCTCCAATGATTCCAATTTTCATTATAAGTGCCTCCTCAGAAAGAGAGCGACATCCATGTGGAAGTCGCTCATTTGTGTTACTTGATTTCTTTGATTTCGACGACCATGTCGCCGCCTGGCGTTTGCACGTTGACGACATCTCCGACCGTACGGCCGAGAAGTGCTTTTGCAATCGGTGATTCGTTCGAGATTTTCCCTGTGAACGGGTCAGCCTCAGCGCCACCGACGATTGTGTACGTCTCGTTCTCGTTATCTTCTTGAATGAAGAACGTCACGGTCTTTCCGATTGCGACCATCGAGTTATCAGCCACATCGTCTTGGATGATGACTGCGTTACGAAGCATCTCTTCGAGTTGAGCAATCCGTCCTTCGACCATTGCCTGCTCTTCTTTCGCTGCATCGTATTCAGCGTTCTCAGACAAGTCTCCGAAATCGCGGGCAATCTTAATATTCTCAACGACTTCTTTACGGCGCACCGTCTTCAGTTCGTTCAATTCATTTTCGATTTTCGCTTTTCCGTCTAACGTCATGTAATGTTGTTTTTCAGCCATTTCTGTCACTCCTTCATTGTCTCCTAGTATATTACAGAATTTACGAACGGGAAAGCCCATATCCGACACATCCCGTTTTTAAACATGGAATAAACGTGAGTTCGGACGTTCTCCATATCCGACATTCGGTTAAATCTATCGCATAGACACATACAAGTCTCTAAAACACCTTTGTCCACCGACCTTTGAAAATCGAGTCCGGCAGCAGACCGATGATACGATGCTTGTCGTCATGCTAAAGACGCTAAAACATCAAGTAGGCACACCTGTAACGACCTGTGGTAGATGGTCACAGTCCACCAACCTGGGGACCTATAGAGTCTATCTCGGTAGAGGTGATGGCACACTCTCATTTGAAGGCTTGAACAAAACAAAAATGAACTGCGTTCGCACAAGCACTTCAGAATCCCACGGTTTCAATGGTGAGAGTGTCAAAGCTCTTTTAACTAAATTTGGCGAGAATTCTCCCACCTCTAAACGTCGAAGAGGGAAGGCCCAGCGTAGGTGGAAGATGAACCGCCTGCTTGCAAATCCTTTGGATATCCCTGTGACAGATATAACGAACGAAGGTTCGTGATTCTGTCAGATTCTCTCGCCCCCACCGCGGGTATCGGAATGGGACGAGACTCATCCTGACACCGCCCAAAGGAGGGACGGACATGCTGAAGGGCTACAAATACCGGCTCCACCCGACGGCGGCACAGGCCGAGTTCCTGATCCGGACGATCGGCTGCGCCCGGTTCATCTACAACAAGCTGCTCGAGGACCGTATCACCATCCACGAGGAGGCGAAGGCGGGCGGTGGGCCGAGACGGAAACCGCCGACACCCGCCTCCTACAAGCCACTGTTCCCGTTCCTGTGCGAGGCGGACAGCCTCGCGCTCGCGAACGCGAAGCTGCACCTCGATGCGGCGTTCGCGAAGTTCTTCGCCGGGACGGCCGGCTTCCCGGTGTTCAAGTCGAGACGGAAGGCGCACGCGTCCTACACGACGAACAACCAGCACGGAACAATCCGCATCGAGGGAGACCGGGTACGGCTCCCGAAGATCGGGTTCATCCGGTTCACACAGCACCGCAGTTTCAACGGGAAGATCCGATCGGCGACCGTGTCGATGACGAAGACGGGCACGTTCTTCGTGTCGCTCCTCGTCGAACAGGACGACGAGCCGTGGGTCCCCGCCGAGCACAAGGTCGGGATCGACCTCGGCCTCGGGCACTTCGCCGTCACGACGAACGACGCGCTCGTCACGGAGAAGATTGCGAACCCACGCAACCTGCGAAAGGCCGAGGCGCGGCTGAAACGGGCGCAACGCGCGCTCTCCCGCAAGAAGCCGGGCAGCAAGAACCGCGAGAAGGCCCGGCTCCTCCTCGCGAGGAAGCATGAGCAGGTCAGGAACCGGCGCAACGACTTCCTCCACAAGCTGTCGCGACGCATCGTCGACGAGAACCAAGTCGTCGTGGTCGAGACGCTGAAACCGAGGGAGATGATGCAAAACCGCCGCCTGGCGAAATCGATCGGGGACGCCGGGTGGGGCGAGTTCGTCCGCCAACTCGAATATAAATGCAGGTTCTACGGCCGGACGCTGATCAAGGCCGACCCATGGTTCGCCTCGACCCAAGTCTGTTCGAACTGTGGCGAGAACGACGGCAGGAAGGGACTAGACATCCGGGAGTGGACATGCGGCACGTGCGGCGCGCACCACGACCGCGACGTCAACGCGAGCCTCAACCTGTTGCGCCTCGCTGACCGAAACATCCCAGGGCAGGGACTGCCCGACGAGCTTGGTCCATAACCGCGGCTAGTAAAAGCACGGTCTTCCCAAGAAACTCCCACTTCAAGTTGCGAAACAAGCAAGTGGTGAGTAGTTCACATTGAAAACGATTTATTTCCCTTACGCGCGGTTACGTTCTGTCAGCACCCAGCGAATCTTCGTCACGAGCAAATCGATGGCGACAAAGTTCTCTCCGCCTTCAGGGACGATGATATCCGCGTAGCGTTTCGTCGGCTCACAAAATTGAAGATGCATCGGCCGGACGACGTTCGTATACTGGGCGACAACCGAGTCGATTGACCGGCCCCGCTCATTCAAATCACGTTGCATCCGGCGTAAAATCCGCACGTCCGCGTCCGTGTCGACGAATACTTTAATATCCATCAAATCACGGAGACGGTCGTCCTCGAGCGCCAAAATACCTTCGACGATGACGACATCGACCGGTTCAATCAAAATCGTCTGATCCGAACGTGTGTGTGCGGCATAATCATATACCGGCTTCTCAACCGCCTTATGTTCTTGTAACTGTTTGATATGTTCAATCAATAAATCGTTATCGAATGCGAACGGATGGTCATAGTTCGTCTTATACCGTTCTTCCATCGTCATCTCTGACTGGTCTTTATAATACGCGTCTTGCTCGATCATGACGACCGATTGTCCTTTGAACGCATCCACGAGCGCGCGGGCCACGGTCGTCTTGCCTGATCCGGTGCCCCCGGCCACGCCGATAATGACGGGTTTATGTTGCATCAAAGTTAAATCCTCCTCATCGTAATTTACGACTGATTGCTAGGCCATCACCAAGGGGCAAAATTGCAGTATGATAATCGGTCCGTGCCATCAATTGCTCAGTAAACTCTTTTACGAGACGGACGAGCCGGCGGCGGCGGCGGTCAAGCACTGACACGTCTTCGAGCAGGACGTCCCCTCGTAAAAATAAATTATCGCTGTAAATCGTACCACCAATTGGTACTAAAGCGCCATACCCATCAAAGAATTTTTGATACTGGCCTTTGGCCGCATCGATAAAGACCGCATCGAATTCTCCTTCAATCGTCCCAATCAATTCGACCGCATCTCCATGGATGACGGTGATTCGGTCCGACACGTCCGAGCGTCCGATAAAGCCGAGCGCCTCTTCGTGACGTCGCGCATTCCGCTCGATTGTGACGATTTCAGCGTCCGGTAACAGCTCGGCCATCCGAATCGCGCTATAGCCGATGGCTGTCCCGACCTCGAGGATGCGGGCCGGGCGCTGCAACGCCAGAAGCGACAGCAACACTTCTGAACCGGTCAAGTCCATGATTGGCACGTGGTGTTCTTTCGCGAACGCCTCCATCTCCGCCAAGAGCGGGGACCGCGGCGTGACCAAGTTTTCCACGTAACCTTCATAGGATGAATGTTCCACGTCGTACACCTCTTACTCTCTATTCATTCAAACGACCGGAAGCCTAGGCTTCCGGTCGCATATCCGTCAATTGTTGTTTGCTTCTTCGAACGCTTCCCACTCCGGACGGTACTTGTTGACGTTTTGTTGGTGCGCCTCATAGTCCACTTCGAACAAGACTTCCCCGTTCGGGAATCCTTCACGTGGTGGTCGGGCGTAGAAATAAACGTTATCCGTATCGTTCGGGTTGAGTGTGGCGACGAACGCGTCACGACTGACCGAAGCGATCGGCCCAATCGGGATGCCTTCATAGCGGTACGTGTTGTAAAGCGAATCGTTTTGAAGGTCGTTGAACGATGTGAAGATTGACGTCTCCCCGGTGCCGTACCAGACGGTCGGGTCAGACTGCAATTTCATGCCATCGGCTAAACGATTTTCAAACACGCCGGCAATCTCTTGTCGGTCTTCCGTCGACACGGCCTCTTTCTCGACGACCGAGGCAAGCGCGAGCGTCTCATGGAACGTGCGCCCTGAAGCTTCGACTTCACTTTGATACTCGACATAGAGCTGTTCGGTCGGCTTCAACATCTCATCGATAATCTGTGTGAGTGTGACACCTTTGTCGAACTCATACGTGGCCGGGAACAAGTACCCCTCGAGTGGATGATAAATCCCATCGGCGAGTACTTCGTCGGTCAACATCTCATGCTCATTGACGAGCGAGCGGATATACTCCTCGTCGCTCAGCTGGGCCGAAATCTCTTCTTTCGGGATCTCCGCAACTTTAGCGAGACGTGAGATGACCTGGTCGATCGTAAAGCCTTCCGGAATCACCAATTTGATGTCCGGGACGACGATGACTTTCCCGGTCTTCAGCGTGGCGATCAACTCGTCAAGCGACTGTGACGGAGACAATGTATACGTCCCCGCTTGGAACGATGATTCATTTTTAAATCGTGTATAAAAACGGAAAATCGTGCTATTCCTCACGAGCCCATTCTCTTCGAGTAGTTCGCCAATGTATCCTGAACCTGCACCGAGCGGGACCTCGACCTCGACCGATTCGGTCGAAGACGGATCGACGGGTTCGAGCGATCGTTTCACGAACGCATACGACACCGCGGCACCTGTGGCGATAACTAGAAGAAAGACAGCAAGGATGATGACCGTAATTCGCCGAACGATCCGGTTACGTGCACGCTTCTCATCAAACATCGATGGATGGTTCATGCGCATTTCTCCCCTGTTCTTCTGTTATGAAGATGGGCGACGAGGGTTTCCCCTAGCCGCCCGCCCACGTATTAGTCTAATCCTACTTCGTCATTGACGATATCGAACGCTTCCATGACTTCCTCGAAGTCAGCGTCGTCTTCGACGATCTTCAAGACGAACTCTTCGTCTTCAAGTTCTTCGATTTCGAACGCGTATACTTCGATTGTGTCTTCATCTTCCGTTTCCGGGTTACCGACCGGCTCAAGAACGACAAACGTCTTGTTCGTGCGGTCACTCGTCATACGGAAAATTTCTGCGAATAAATGCTCGTCTCCATTTTCATCTGGAATACGGTACATTTCTTCTTCGTTACGGCTAAGTTCTGCCATACGTAATTCCTCCTTATTTGCCTGCGCGATCCAGGTAGTTTTGTAAAATCATGACGGCTGCCATCTTATCGATGACGGCCTTTCTCTTTTTTCGGCTGACGTCTGCTGAAATCAGCATCCGCTCCGCTTGCATCGTCGTCAAACGCTCGTCGACGAGAATCGTCGGCAAACCGGTCGCCTCGGTGAGGGCTGCGGCAAACGCCTGTGACGCCTCGCCCCGAGGTCCGATCGTCGCGTTCATGTTCTTCGGTAGACCAACGACGACTTCTTTCACATCGTACTGCTCAATAATCGGTTGAAGCAGACGGACAGCTTCTTCAAAATCCGGCTCGGTCCAGTAGACCGTCTCCACACCTTGCGCCGTCCATCCCATGAGATCGCTCACAGCGACCCCAATCGTCTTCGAACCGACATCGAGCCCCATGACTCGCTTCATATTAATCCTCTCTACGATCGTTCAAATACGATTTGACCAGCTCTTCGAGCAGTTCATCTCGTTCGATTTTGCGAATTAAGTTTCGCGCATCGTTATGACGCGGGATGTAGGCAGGGTCACCTGACAACAAGTATCCGACGATTTGATTGATCGGTTGGTAGCCTTTCTCCTCGAGTGCTTGATACACCGTGATCAGCGTTTCCCGAGTGTTGGCTCGATTATCATCTTCTGGAAAATTGAATTGCATCGTGCGATCCATTTGGCTCACAAGAATCCACCTCTTTCCGTTTGCACTTCACATTCTATTATGCCAGTGATTGAACGTAATGTGAAGCAAACTTCAATGCTTCGTCCAGTTTTGTCGCGTCACGGCCTCCGGCTTGTGCCATGTCAGGACGGCCTCCACCGCCACCGCCGCAACGTGTTGCCACTTCTTTAATCAATTTCCCGGCATGGAAGCCACGGTCGTTCAAGTCTTTCGTCACCCCTGCGACGAGGTTAACCTTGTCGCCGTTCGCCGAACCGAGCAAGATGACGGCTGAACCGAGCTTGCCTTTCAATTCGTCGACCATGCCACGGAGCGCGTCCATGTCTTGTCCGTCGACGCGTTTGGCAATCAATTGGACATCGCCGAACGTTTCGATGGCGTCAGTGAGGGACGACGCTTCGATGTTCGCAAGCTTCGCTTTGAGCGATTCGCTCGCGCGTTCGAGTTCTTTCATTTCAGCTTGAAGCGCTTGGACACGTGTCGGCACTTCGAGCGGTTTTGTCTTGAGCAGTTTCGCTGCCGTCTCGAGCGTCTCAATATGCTGGTTCATCACTTCGTAAGCCCCAGCGCCTGTGACCGCCTCGATGCGACGTGTACCGGCCCCGATTCCTGACTCCGACAAGATTTTGAAGAGTCCGATTTCAGCCGTGTTGCCGACGTGACAACCACCGCAAAGCTCGACCGAGTCACCGGCCGCGACGACGCGGACGACGTCCCCATACTTCTCACCGAAGAGCGCCATCGCACCTTTCGCTTTCGCGTCGGCGATGTTCATCTCTTCGATATCAACAGCGATTGACGCCCAGATGCGTTCGTTCACTTGACGCTCGATCGACTGAAGCTCTTCAGCTGTCACTTGACCGAAGTGCGAGAAGTCGAAGCGGAGGCGATCCGGTGTCACGAGTGAACCCGCTTGGTTGACGTGCTCACCGAGCGTGTCTTTCAACGCGCGATGCAACAAATGCGTCGCCGTGTGGTTTTTGATAATCGCTTGACGTGAGTCGAAGTCGACCGTTGCCGTCACCGCGACCTCTGCCTTGGCGACACCCGATGTGACCGTGACCGTATGCAAGTTTTGGCCGTTCGGTGCTTTCGAGACGTCTTTCACGTGAAGGACGAAGTCCGACCCGACGATTTGGCCTTTGTCACCGATTTGTCCGCCGCTCTCTGCATAGAATGGCGTCTGGTCGAGGATGACTTGCGCTTCTTCGCCTGCTGCGACGACGTCGACGAGCTCACCATCGTGAATCAAGCTGATAATTTTTGCTTCCGTGCCGAGGTTCGTGTAACCGACGAATGATGACGCGAGCGTGATGTCTGCGAGTACGCCTGACTGGATTTGCATCGACTCGACGTCGGCGCGGGCTGTCCGGGCACGTTCGCGCTGGGCGTTCATCGCTTGTTTGAAGCCGTCCTCGTCGACTGAGAGGTTATGGTCTTCAGCATACTCAATCGTCAACTCGAGCGGGAAACCGTACGTATCGTAAAGACGGAATGCATCTTCTCCGCTGATGACGTTCGAACCGGCTGCTTTCTGTGCTTTCGCGACTTCGTTCAAAATGGCAAGACCGTCATGAAGCGTCTCGTGGAAACGCTCTTCTTCGTTCTTGACGACTTTCTTGATGAAGTCTTTCTTCTCACGGACTTCCGGATAGAAGTCGACCATGATGTCACCGACGACGTCGACGAGCTCATACATGAACGGACGTTCGATCCCTAGCATCTTCGCATAGCGAACGGCACGGCGGAGCAGACGACGAAGGACGTAGCCACGGCCTTCATTCGACGGGAGGGCCCCGTCACCAATCGCGAACGATACGGTCCGGATATGGTCGGCGATGACTTTGAACGCCACATCTTTGCTGTTGTCGGCGCGATACGCCTCGCCGCTGATTTTTTCTGTCTCACGGATAATCGGCATGAACAGATCGGTATCGAAGTTCGTCGGCACGTCTTGCATGACGCTCGCCATCCGCTCGAGACCCATCCCTGTATCAATGTTTTTCCGTGGGAGCTCGGTGTAGTTCCCGTGCCCGTCATGGTTGAACTGACTGAAGACGATGTTCCAGATTTCAAGGTAGCGTTCGTTCTCGCCGCCTGGGTATAGTTCCGGATCCGTCGGGTCGTCGCCGAACGCCGGTCCGCGGTCGAAGAAGATTTCCGTGTTCGGGCCAGACGGGCCTTCCCCGATTTCCCAGAAGTTCTCTTCAAGTGGGATGATGCGGTCAGCCGGAACGCCTAGTGCGAGCCAGATTTGTTTCGCTTCTTCATCTTCCGGGTGAATCGTCACCGACAGGCGGTCCGGATCGAGTCCGTACCACTCATCGCTCGTGAGGAGTTCCCAGCCCCATTTAATCGCATCTTCACGGAAGTAGTCCCCGACCGAGAAGTTTCCGAGCATCTCAAAGAACGTATGGTGACGAGCCGTCTTCCCGACGTTCTCGATGTCGTTCGTCCGAATCGACTTCTGCGCATTGACGATGCGGGGGTTGGCAGGAATGACGCGGCCATCGAAGTATTTTTTAAGCGTCGCGACACCTGAGTTGATCCAAAGAAGCGTCGGATCCTCAACCGGTACGAGCGAGGCACTCGGCTCGACACTGTGTCCTTTTGATTTGAAGAAATCTAAATACATTTGGCGAATCTGTGCGCCAGTTAATGGTTTGAGCGGTTTCATCAACAATTCCTCCTTCAGTTTAAACGAAACGAAAAAAAGCGATGCTCATCCCTGTGGAAAGGGACGAAAGCATCGCTTCGTGGTACCACCCTCGTTCGCACGGCAAAGCCGTGCCTCGAACATCCGATAACGCGGATGAGGCGCCCAGGGTGAGTGGGGACTCCAGACTAGCTTCGGTCGACCGGACCCCCATCTTCTCTCAGCCTAGGAAGATGTCTCTGGTGAGGCGGTTACGACGTACTCATTTCCTTCATCGTCTTTAATCGTTTCAGTTTTCTATTGGTCATTATCACACGTCAATCAGGAGACGTCAAGACTTGCCGCCTAGCCGCTCGACGAGTTTCGTCCGCCGCACCGGTTCCTCTTCCCGTGTCGCCGCCTCGAGCGCACGCACGTCCCCGAACAAGAGCAGGCTCTTCTTCGCCCGCGTGACGGCCGTATAAATCAAGTTGCGCGACGAGCGGAAGCCGCCGTTGAAGAAGACGGGCATGAGCACGATCGGGAACTCGGACCCTTGCGACTTATGGATGGTGATGGCATAGGCGTGGGTGAACTGGTCCCATTCGCTCCGGTTATACTCGACCTCGGTTTGATCGAAACGGATATAGATTTTATCGACCTTGTCGACGTTCTCTTTGGCGTAAAAGATATTCGTGATTTCGCCGATGTCACCGTTGTAGACGTTCTCCTCGGCGTTATTGACGAGTTGGAGCACTTTGTCCCCGTTTCGATACGTCCGGTTGCCGTGCTTCACTTCCCGGGCCGCCGATTTCGGATTGAACACGTTTTGAAGTGCCTCGTTCAAGCCGTCGATGCCGCATACCCCGCGGTACGTCGGCGCGAGCACTTGGATATCGAACGGTGAATAGCCTTTTCGTAGCGCGGCCCCTGCCATTTGGCAGATGGCTTGAAGTGCCGTCTCTTGGTTGGCCGTATAGAAACGGCGGTCCGGCAGCGCCGCGAGCAAATCGTCCGGCATCTGTTTCGCGTTGAGCGCGTGCGCCAGGCGCAGGATGCTCGACTCGGACGCCTGCCGATGGACGACATCAAGGCGGACGACCGGGATGCCGTCGGTCGCCATCAAATCGGCGAGCACTTGGCCCGGTCCGACCGAAGGCAATTGATCACGGTCCCCGACGAAGAGAATCTTCATCCCGTTCGGCACGGCCCGGAGCAGACTTCGGAACAAGAAGATATCGATCATCGACGCCTCATCGACGATGAGCACTTTTCCGACGAGCGGATTCGTGTCATCGACTTGGAACGAACTGCCATCGAACTTCAAGAGGCGGTGAATCGTCGACGCCGGTAAGCCCGTCGACTCACTGAGCCGTTTCGCAGCTCGTCCGGTCGGTGCGGCGAGCACGAACGGGAACGGTTGATTCTGTACCGGTTCGAGCTTCCAATCGAACACATCGCTAAGCGCGTGGATGATGCCGCGGACGACGGTCGTCTTCCCGGTACCCGGTCCACCGGTGAGTACCATGAGCGGCGACTTCAAAGCGAGTTCAATCGCTTCTCGTTGTTGTTTCGCATACTCAATCGAGAACATCTCTTCGACGCGTCCGACCGCATCGAAAATCGTCGTCATATCGACGTCTTCTGTCGTCGAGGTCGACATGATGCGCGCGAGTTCTTCGGCCGCTTTTTGTTCGGCCCGGTACACGCGCGGATGATAGACGACCCCGTCTTCGACGATGACTCGCTCATCGTTCGCGAGCGTCTCGAGCGCCGAGACGAGTGCCTCACCCGGGTCGCCGCCGATGATGCGCGGCATCTCGTTCGCGAGTTGGTCGGCCGTGACGAACAAATGCCCGTTTCCTTGCTCGAGCTCGAGCACGTATAACACGGCCGCAGCAATCCGTTCCGGATGAATTCCTTGAATTCCGAAGTGAGCGGCGATGGCATCGGCCGTCTTGAAGCCGATACCAGGGACATCATACATGAGGGCGTATGGATTTTTTTCAATCGTCTCCATCGCCCGTCCTTCATACTCTTTATGAATCTTTGAGGCGAGGCGCGGTGTCACGTCGAACGGCGCCAAAAACAATAGCAACTGGTCGACCCCATACAAGATGTTCAACCGTTCGGTGATGACGCGGGCTTGTTTCTCTTTCAAGCCGTCGACGTTTGACAAAAGGCTCGGATGCTTGACGATTTGATCGATACAGTCGTCTCCGAGTGCGTCAGCAATCTTCTGGGCCGTCTTTTGTCCGATTCCAGGGAACGAACCGTTCGTTAAAAAGCGGACGGCCGCGCGCTTCGTCATCGGGACGACACGACGAATCCACTCGGCCTTCATCTGTTTCCCGAACCGGGGATGGTCGACGAGACGCCCGTGCGCTTTGTATGTCTCACCTTTTTCAATGCCGACGCCGACACCGGCGATGACCATCTCGGTCTCGTCTGTCTCAAAATTCTTTTCTTTTATACGTACGAGCGCGATCGTGTGCGCTTCTTCTTCCGATTGAAACAGGACGCGGATGACTTTTCCTGTCAACTCGTAAGGTGCTGCCATCATTCGAGCCACCTCCAGCTAGTTTTCCATCCCCCATTATAGCCCGAGTTGAAACGATAGGACAAATCGCCTAACTGAACAGGTTCAAGATGCGCTCAAGTTGATCGAGGTCGACCCGTTCCAAGATTTGAATGAGTTGATCGAGATCGATTCGGTTCAAGATTCGTTCAAGTTGATCTAAGTCCACGGTTTCAAGCAACCGTTCGAACCGTTCCAACTCGCCCGAATTGACGTACCCTTCGAGCCGCTCGAACAGTTCGGTCCGCTCGATGCGGAACAATTGCTCCAAAGATGGCCGCTGAATCAACAACACGAGACCTGCGGCAACGACATGGACGCCCCAGTTGAGCACGACATGACCGAGCCGCACCGTCTGTCCGACGAACGGGATGAGCGGGATGAACGACAACTGCAACACGATGATGGCGAGCTGGATGTATGGATTTGGGATGAACCAAGCCACAATCGCGAGCAGGGCTGGTACGACCCAGGCCACCCCGACCGTCCCGAGCGTTACGGACCAAGAGCGATGAGTCGACAACACCCAATGCATGATGATACCGAGCACGAAGAACGTCGCGAATAAGACTAACAGGACGGTCGACGCCCGCTCCGACTCGACGACGACCCGGAACAACAGATTGTTTGTCCATTCGCCCGTCGCTAAACGTTCGTCGATGGCGGCAAACAGACGACCGAGCATAAACCATTCGATGATAAAAAAAACAAGGACACTGACCAGACTGATCAATCGCATACACTTCTCCCCTCTCAATTGTTATTCCATTTCCCGAACAATTGGACGGCTATGCACGTTTTTCGTCGAATCAAAGCGGGAACTGTTCGAGTGAACCTATGAAGGAGGGACTATGTATGACGAAACGTATTCCAATCAGTGGCCTGTGTGAACTCGTGTTAGAAGTGACCGATATGGCGGAGGCCGTCGACTTTTGGCACGGCAAGCTCGGACTTCCCGTCGTCGAACAATGGGTCGGTGACGATGCCGAGCCGAGCGAAGCACAGGAACAGGCGGACGAACCATGGGCGACGTGGCTCTATGTCGGGGGGAACACCCGTCTCGGCCTCTGGCTGAAACGTGATTTCACATCGGAAGAAGAATCGAATCGGCAAGAAGAGGTGACCGAGTGGGATACGCTCTATGATGAGGGCGGCGCCCACGTCCACTGCGCGTTCTATGTGCCGATGGACTCGTTCGACCAAGCGCTCGAGGTATTAGAGGCGTCAAACATCCCGACGAAGCTCCGGACGTGGGACGAAGACGAGACGGTCAACGGCAAAGAGCGCTCGGCCTACTTTAAAGACCCGAGCAAGAACGTCATCGAGCTGTATACGAAAAACATGGACGAGGCGTACGAGAAGTTCGGTGGCGAGCCCGTAAAAATCACGACGAAGCAACTCTGATTCACGTATACGCTCGACAACCCCACATGATACGATGAGAGAAAATGGAAAAGGTTGTGTTTTATGCGTTTCTTCCCACTTCTGATCATGACTGGGTTAACCGTTCTCACGCTCGGACTCTATTTCGTGTTCGATGCGTTTCCTACGCTCGACCGGCCGACTTCGTTTGCCGCCTTATCGTTTTTGTCATTCGGCGCCATGTTGCTCATCTTAACGGATGGGGTACGCCGGACCAAATCAGGAACGGGCGTCGTGTGGAGCTATATCGCGCTCACCGGCGCGTTGTTCGTGACGATTTTTAATGTTTCGGTTTGGATCATCGGGGAGGTGGCGTCATGACGCTCATCTTACCAGAATGCATCACCGGCTTTTCATACGGCGACTGCCCCGCCCCCGAGTTCGATGATCAATCGTTCCGAACGGTTTGTTTCGATTACGCCCGTCGTAAAGGTGGGACGTGTAGCATCATCCTCGGGGACTCGGTCACCCCGAACTATGACCAAGCGACCATCACCATCCGTGGACGTAGCATCTATGTGCTGCTCAGCAGAGTTTATCCCGTCATCGGCATCTCAAAATATGAACCGTTTCAGTACGAGTATATCGATGTGCCCGAACTGACCGATTTGTTTCCTGATTTATATCAAATCCCATCAGCGGCGGAGTTGAATGAGCGGTTCGATTTGTCGCTACAGCCGTTTCTGAACAAGGCGGAACGCGGAGAAATCGAATATTGGGAACCAGAAACAATTGGTAACGTCATCTTCCATTATTGGGACTAACAAAAAGCGCCTCTCGCAAACACTGCGAGAAGCGCTTTATTGATTTAGTTACCGAGCAGCTCATCCATTTTCGCTTTCGCGTCATACGCGAGCGCATGGTCCGGTTGCAACTCGAGCACGCGTTCAAGCTCGGCGTACGTCTTGTCTTGTTCTCCGAGGAACGCGTAAGCAATCGCCAAGTTGTAGCGGGCGTCCGTATGGCTCGCGTCGAGGTCGAGCGTATGCTCGAGCGCTTCAACGGCCAGATCGAGCTGTTCGTTCTGTGCGAGCGCGAGCCCGTACTGGAACGAAATCTCGACGTCTTCTGGCGCCTGCTTCATCGCCTCGCGAAGACGTGGCAACGCCCGGACGAAATCGCCCATCGCCTTGTACGTCAAGCCGAGCATGAAATGAAGGTCGGCGTCGTTCATCCCGGCAAGGAGTGCCTGACGAAGCGAAGCCTCCGCCAAGTCGAGCTGTTCGAGCTCATAGGCGAGCGCTCCCTTCGCATAATGCGCCGCGCCGAACGCGTTGTCGAGTTCGAGCGCCTTATCGTAAAAGACGATGGCCCGTTCATGGTCACCGATCGCTTGCAGGAGCGTACCCATATTGACGTAACCAGTCGGGTCGGTTGAGTCCGCTTCGATGGCAGCGTTGAACTGCTTGGCCGCCTGTTCGAACTCACCTTGTTGCATCGCTTGGATGCCTAATTCGTTTGCGTTCAAAATCATCACCTCATCCGATATAGTCGAGTCGTTTTCCGTTTCGATACGCTTCGTCAATCGTCGCACCGCCGAGGCAGATGTCGCCGTCATAGAAGACGACCGCTTGGCCTGGTGTGATGGCGCGTTGCGGCTCATCAAATTTCACGAGCACTTCGCCATTTTCAAGTGGTGCGATCGTCACGGGTACGTCTTGTTGACGGTAGCGGAATTTCGCCGTAGCCCGGAACTCACCTGTTGGGACGGCACCTGTCCATGACAACTTCGAGGCGAGCAGCGCGTCCGAATAGAGCGCGTCATGATGGAACCCTTGGCCGACGTAGAGGATGTTTTCTTCCACGTTTTTGCCGACGACGAACCATGGGTCCCCGTCGCCGCCGATGCCGAGACCGTGGCGTTGACCGAGCGTGTAATACATGAGCCCGTCATGGTTTCCTTTTTGTTCCCCCTCGAGCGTCTGCATGATGCCTGGTTGTGATGGCAAATATTCCGAGAGGAACTCTTTGAAGTTTCGCTCTCCGATAAAGCAGATGCCCGTCGAATCTTTTTTCTTCGCTGTCGCGAGTCCCGCTTCTTCGGCGATGACACGGACGTCTTTCTTGTCCATATGACCAATCGGGAACATCGTCCGCGCGAGTTGGTCTTGTGACAACTGGTTCAAGAAGTACGTTTGGTCTTTATTGTCATCTTTCCCACGAAGGAGTCGATGCTCACCGTCGACATACTCGACCCGTGCGTAGTGCCCGGTTGCGACAAAGTCGGCACCGAGACGAAGCGCGTGATCGAGGAACGCCTTAAACTTGATTTCCTTGTTACACATGACGTCCGGGTTCGGCGTCCGTCCGAGACGGTACTCGGCCAAGAAGTATTCGAATACGCGGTCCCAATATTCTTTCTCAAAGTTGACCGCGTAATAAGGGATTCCGATTTGGTTCGCGACCGCGATGACATCTTCATAGTCTTCGGTCGCCGTACAGACACCGTTCTCGTCCGTATCATCCCAGTTTTTCATAAAGATTCCGATGACGTTATAGCCCTGCTCTTTCAGCAGATGGGCCGTCACCGATGAATCGACGCCGCCTGACATCCCGACGACGACCGTCGTCTCAGCAGGGGTTTTTGTGCGTAAGTTCATTCGTTATCTCACTCCGTTCGTGAATGTCGAGACGACCTCAGAGAGTCGTTCGGCGAGCCGTTCCACGTCTTCGACCGAGTTGCCGTGTCCAAAGCTGATGCGGACGGACTGTTTCGTCCGTTCCGACGTCCCGAACATCGCCGTCAATACGTGTGACGGTTCGATCGACCCGGCCGTGCAGGCACTGCCGCTCGAGATGGCAAAACCGCGCATGTCCATCATGATCAGGAACGGTTCGAGCTCGATGCCCGGGAGATACAAGTTGACGATGTGCGGCAAGCGATTCGCCCCGTTCACGTCATACTCGACTCCAAGTTCATCGAGTCGCCCGAAGAGCGCCTCAGCCATTTGCTGATACGTGCTCACCCGTTCGGCCTGTTCGATTTTGGCCAGTTCGGCCGCTTGTTGGAACCCGACGGCACCCGGAACGTTTTCCGTGCCGGCTCGACGTTTCCGTTCTTGTTGTCCTCCAAAAGAACGCGTCGCTAATTTTACACCTGTTTTCATAAAAAGAAAACCGATACCTTTCGGGCCGTTGATTTTATGGGCCGAGGCCGACAATAAATCGACACCGAGCGCCTTAACGTCAATCGTTTCCGTGCCGAGCGCTTGGACCGCGTCCGTATGGAAATAGGCCTGATGGTCGGCGAGGAGCGCCCCGATTTCCGCAATCGGTTGCAATGTGCCGACCTCGTTGTTGCCGTACATGACCGAGACGAGAATCGTATCGTCCCTGAGCGCAGCACGAACGGAGTCAAGCGTCACCGCACCCGTCGCGTCGACATCGAGATACGTCACATCAAAGCCTTCCCGTTCGAGTTGCTCCATCGCGTGCAAGACGGCGTGGTGTTCGACTTTCGTCGTAATCAAATGTTTGCCTTTATGTTGATTCGCGTACGCCGCGCCGAACAACGCATAGTTGTCCGACTCGGTCCCACCCGACGTGAAGACGATCTCGTTCGAGGTCGCCCCGATCCACGTGGCGAGTGTCCGGCGTGAAGCGTCTAACGCGGCGCGGGCCGTCCGTCCGATGCCGTGGATGCTCGACGGATTACCGTATTGTTCGAGCAAATACGGCGTCATCGCCTCGAGCACCTCCGGACGCATCGGCGTCGTTGCGGCATGATCAAAGTAGTTCATATTCGTTCACCTCACCTTTAAATATAGAACATATAGCCGTCTGAATCTTCTTCAGCAAGATCGGCAAGTGTCGTCTCTTCGAGCACTTTCTCGATTGCGGCTTTGATTTTATCCCATAGCTTCCGTTTCACGGCGTCATCTGCCTCTGAATCTTCGACAATCGTGAGCGGGCCTTCGAGCAGACGGATGATTTCTCCAGCCGTGATGTCCGTCGCCGGTTTGACGAGCTGATAGCCGCCATACGCCCCGCGCACGCTCTTGACGAGACCACCGTTGCGGAGTGGACCGATCAATTGCTCTAAGTAATGTTCCGGCAGTTCATGCCGGGCCGCAATCTTTTTCAAGCTGAGCGGTTTGTTGTCCGTTTCCCGAGCCAGTGCGATCATGATCGTCAATCCATAACGACCTTTTGTAGATATTTTCATCTTCATGTCTCCTTCTGCTATACTAATCGAACAAACGTTTGTCGAAAGGAATGTGTACGTATGAGTGATTTATTTCAGCAATCGAATAGCGGCCCACTCGCCAATCGGATGCGGCCGGAAACGTTAGACGAAGTCATCGGTCAACGCCACATCATCGGCGAAGGCAAATTGTTGCGCCGGGCCATCGAGGCCGACCGTCTCGGCACGATCATCCTGTATGGACCGCCGGGAACGGGCAAGACGACGCTCGCCCGCGTCATTTCAAATTATACGAAAGCGACGTTCGTCCAATTGAACGCCGTCACGGCCAAACTTGATGAACTACGAAGTGTCATCCGTGAGGCCGAGTCCCGGTTCGACTTCGAACAAGAACGAACGATTTTATTTTTAGACGAGATTCATCGTTTCAATAAATTGCAGCAAGACGCCCTGCTCCCGGCACTCGAGGCCGGAAAGCTCATCTTGATCGGGGCGACGACCGAAAACCCGAGTTTCGAGGTCAACGCGGCGTTGCTGTCGCGCGCGACCGTGTTTCGGCTCGAACCGCCTGGACCAGACGAACTTCGTGTCGTTTTGGAACGGGCTCTAGCTGATCAAAAGGGACTTGGCAATTATCCGGTCAAGATTGAGGAAGCCGCCGTGGAGCATTATATCAAAATGGCGGACGGTGACTACCGCGTGCTGTTGAACGCACTCGAACTGGCCGTGTTGACGACACCCGAGATTGACGGCAAAATCGACATCACGCTCGAAGTCGCCGAAGAGTCGATTCAACAAAAAGCAATCAAGTACGACAAGACGGGCGACCGGCATTATGACGTCATCTCGGCGTTCATCAAGTCGATTCGTGGCTCAGACCCGGACGCGGCTCTATACTGGCTCGCCGTCATGATCGAGGCCGGTGAATCACCGCGCTTCATCATGCGCCGGCTCTACGTCCATGCGGCCGAAGATATCGGGCTCAGTGACCCGAACGCGCTCGTCATCGTCGATGCGGCCGCCCGCGCGAGCGAACATGTCGGTTTCCCGGAAGCGCGCATCCCGATGGCACAGGCCGTCCTTTATCTTGCGACGGCACCGAAATCGAACGCGGTCATCACCGCCATCGACAAGGCGATTCATCACGTCCGTACCGTCGAGGGCGGTCCGGTCCCGGTCCATCTCCGCGACGCCCATAGCCCGGGTGCCCGTGAGCTCGGCAACGGTGCCGGCTACAAATACCCGCACGACGAGAAAGATGGCTACGTCCCGCAAAACTATTGGCCAGAGAATCTGGCCCGGAAACGTCCTAAATATTATACGCCGACGAGCCGTGGCTTCGAGCAACAGCTGCAAAAACGGCTCGACTATTGGGAAAAACGACGCTGACTCTGATGAGCCGGCGTCGTTTTTTCATTTCTGGATGCGGTTGATCTCGACACCCGCTGTCTCGAGCATTTGATTGATGACATAGCCCGCAGCGACGAGGCCTGCGACCGACGGGACGAACGCGTTCGAACTCGGCGGCATCTTCGCTTTACGGATCGGGGCATCTTTCTTCCCGACGACCTCGTTCACGTCTTCGCGTGTCACGATCGGTGACTCGTCCGAGAAGACGACCGGGACGCCTTTATGGATACGCTCTTTACGGAGACGTGTCCGGACCATCTTGGCGATCGGGTCGTACGTCGTATCCTTGATGTCGACGACTTTGATGCGCGTCGGGTCCATCTTGTTGGCCATGCCCATGCTCGAGATGACCGGGATGCCCCGGCGTTTGCACTCGACGATCAAATGAATCTTATAGATAATCGTATCCGAGGCGTCGATGACGAAATCGAGGTCTTGGGCGAAGAATTCTTCGAACGTCTCTTCTGTATAGAACATTTTCAGTTTGACGAGCTCGAGCTCCGGGTTGATGTCGAGGAGACGTGTTCCCATCGCTTCGACTTTCGGTTGCCCGACCGTCGACAAGAGCGCGTGGATTTGGCGGTTGACGTTCGTGATGTCGATGTCATCCTTATCGACGAGGACGATGCGTCCGACTCCGCTCCGGGCAAGTGCCTCGGCCGCGAACGACCCGACACCGCCGACACCGAGGATGGCGACCGTCTTCCCTTTTAATGCTTCTAAACCTTCTTGACCGATGGCCAACTCATTACGTGAAAACTGGTGTAACATACTCTTCCTCCAAATGAATCCTATTTTCTCACACTATTTTACTCGGAATTATAATCAAAAAAAAGACGTCTAGCGACGTTTTTACAATAAAATCGATGGGACCCGGAGTGCCGTGACGATGCCCTGCTTTTGAACCTGCTTAAGCAGGTGGGTGACCTAGCGTCCCCTTCACAAGTCCTCCTGCACGTGATGAGGCAGTTGATCTGGATGGCAGTTCGGTCTCCCGTATTCAAAGTGTTGGCTCAAAATAACGAAGGCGGCTCTCGTACACCTCAGGTATCCCATCTGTTGCCCTTACTATAGCACTGTCTGTAAAAAGAAGTCAATCAGAAACGACGACTTCTTATGACAGTTTCGTCACAACCAGCTGTTACGAAACGCACCGGTCGGGTCGTACGTATCTTGTTGCCGCGTGACGTTGAAACGGCGATCTCTCGAGTCGTTGCCGACGCCGGCCTGGTACGCCCAATTGCCGGTATTGCTGGCAACATCATAGTCGATCAGCATCGATTCGAAATACGACGCGCCGATACGCCAGTCCTGCCCGAGCTCTTTCGCAAAATAGCTCGCGACGATTTGACGCCCCCGGTTTGACATCCATCCCGTCGCGTTCAATTCGCGCATGAACGCATCGACGAAGTCGACGCCCGTCTCTCCCGCTTGCCAACGCCCGATGACGTCATCGTCCACGCGCCATGTCTTCTGTTTCGAACGGATGCCTTGGGCGCGGAACAGTCGTTTCCCTTGCTCGAGGGCGACCCATTGGAAGAACTCGCGCCAGAGCAGCTCGAAATAGAGCCAATACGTCGACTCGTTCGCCCCGTGTGACCGCTCATGTTGCTCGAGCTCGTGCAGCACCCGGCGCGGTGACAACGAGCCGTTGGCAAGATAAGCCGACAGTTTCGATGAGTCGTCGACCCCGAAGCCGTTCCGTGTTTCTTTATACGTCCGGACCGGACCGGCCAAATATGCCGCGAGTCGCTCTCGCCCCGCCCGTTCCCCGCCTCGAAACGGAAACGCAGTCCGTGCGTCATATCGCGGCTGTTCATAAGCGACCGGAAAATCGACGGCATACGGTTCCTTCGCAGGTGAGCGCTCAATCAAGTGGTCCGGTCTTGCTTCAGCCTCTACTGCCTTCCGAAACTCTGTGAAGAGGAATGGCAATTTCTCGAACGGAATCTCGTCCCGTGGATAGAGGGTGAACCCGTCGAACGCTTGACAATCACCCCGCCACGCGTTCATGACCTCACGTTCGCGCCTCCGTTCGTTATAGCCGATCGACCGTTGGAACAACAAGCGGTCAGTCGGTTCGAACATGTCGAGCGGATGACCGACATGGACGAAGAGCGGGATGCCGAGCGCTGCGAGCGAACCGGCCAAGTCGTCGAGTGCCTCGTTCAAAAACTGAAGTCGCCGCGGTCCGAGCGGAATATGGCCGAACCGGTTTTCAATGAGCTCTTCTTGTGGAATGATGTAGTGACCTTCAATCGGATCGTCATGACGGAGCGCCTCCTCGAGCGGACGATGGTCATCGACCCCTAAATCGTTTTGATACCAGATAATCGTCTTCACCTTTTTCGCCTCCTCCCCCCATTATGGGACATGGCTGCCGGTGTTCGCTTAGACGAAACTGTATGAAATATGTTTTCATTTCTGGAACAGGTGGAATATACATCATTAGAACAGAAAGGGGTGCAGCAACATGGCTAGAAAAGGTAAATTTGGTACACTCATTAAAGTCGCGACGGCGGTCGCACCGTTTGTCTACGATTACTATAAAAAGAACAAAGCAAAAAAAGCATCGACACCTAAAAAGTGAGCCAAGCGCTTCGGACCTCGTCCGAGGCGTTTTTTTCTTGTCGTGAAACCAGATATGATATGATGATGGAACATTTTAGGGAATCGAGGCGACCATCATGCACGCGGTATGGGTACAATCTTTACGAATCAGTTTGAAGTGGGCGTTATTCATGGGTGGCCTGTTCTTGCTCGCCCTCGGGTCTTCGATGATGATTACGGCCGACCTCGGCGTATCGACATGGGACGTGCTCCATCTCGGGCTCGCCCGGCACACCCCGATTTCCGTCGGGACGATCATCTTGCTCGTCGGTCTCTTGCTCGTCCTCTGCAAGTACATACTGGACCGGATTCGGCCCCAGTTCGGGACGCTCGTCAACGCCGTCTTCGTCGGCGTATTCATGAACCTGATTCTCGACCATCATTGGTTGCCGCAACTTGACGGCATCGCACTCAACATCGCCTGGCTCATTCTCGGCATCTTCGTCATCGGGATGGGTGCCGGCTTGTACGTCGCCATCGGCTATGGGGCCGGCCCACGTGACGGGTTGACACTCGCCTTGGCCGACCGGTTCAACACGTCGGTCCGCATGATGCGGACGTGGATGGAACTGACGGCTTGCCTCATCGGCTGGGTGCTCGGCGGACCGGTCTTTTTCGGAACGGTGCTGTCGATTTTCCTGATCGGCCCGTTCTTCCAGTTTTGGCTTGAACAGTTCCGGCGCCTCGTCTCAGTCATCGACCGGGCGAAAGTGGCCGCTTGAACTACCCCCACCTACGCTTCGCTTGGAGGTGGAGGATTCCTGGGTGATCCGGTCTGACGACCGGAACCTGATCAGGCTAGCCCCGTCGTCCCGACGGTTGAGGAGGCCAGGATGCGCTCGGCCTCGCGTTTGAGGTTCAGTCCTGCGTTCACATCGCGGTCGTGATGGGTCCCGCAACCCGGGCATGTCCACTCGCGCAGACCGAGATGCTTCACGTCCTTGTGTTGATGGCCGCAACTCGAACAGAGCTGGCTCGAGGCGAACGTTTTCCCGACCTTCACGACGGTCTTGCCGTACCAGTCCGCCTTGTATGCGAGCATGCGGAAGAACTCCGACCAACTGACGTCAGAGATGGACTTGCTCAACTTGCGGTCCTGCTGCATGTGCTTCACCTGCAGGGTCTCGATGCCGATGACGTCGTGGCTTTTGACGATCTCGGTCGACACCTTGTGCAGGAAGTCGGTGCGCTTGTTGGCGATCTTCTCATGGATGCGGGCGACCTTCCGCTTCTGCTTCTGGTAGTTCTTGGCCTCGGACAGCTTGATGTTCCGGTTCAGGGCGATGAGCCGACGCCGGGAGAGCTTGCTTTGCTCGCGCGCCAGTCTCTTCTCGAGCGAACGGAAGTAGCGGTCGTTTTGGTACACCGTGCCGTCGGACAGGACGGCGAAATGCTTCAGGCCGACGTCGACGCCGACCGAGGAGCCGGTCTTCGGCAGCTCGTCGATCACCTGCTCGACGCAGAGGGAGACGAAGTGTTTGCCCGTCGCGTTCCGGCGGATCGTCGCGTTCAAGATGCGGCCCTCGACCTTCCTCGAGTTGGCGAACCGGACCCACTTCAGCTTCGGGAGTTTGAGCTTGTTCCCGACGATCGACACCTCAGGAAGTTGAGACTTGCCTTGGATGTTCGTCTTGTAGGATTGGACCGGGTTCCGTTTCGACTTGAACCGGGGCCGTCCGTTCTGCTTCTCGAAGAAGCGGTCATACGCCTCGGCCAGGTGCTTGACGCTCGCTTGGACAGAGGTGCTATCGACCTCCCTCAGCCAGTCGAACTCTTGCTTCAAGGCAGGGATTTCTTTCGAACAGGAACCGTAGGACAGTCCTTCTCCTGTCGCCTCGTAGGTCTCTTCCCACTTCGCTAGAAAATGGTTGAAGACGAAGCGGGAACAGCCGATCGTTTTGGCGATCAGGATCTCCTGCTCCGTTGTCGGGTAGATCCGGAATCGATACGCTTTTTGCTTCAACATGATGTTCACCTCCTCTAGGTATTTATACCCAAAAGAGAGGGTGGCGATTCATTGCCCACTTTCACTGGGGCTTCGCCCGTCACGTTTAGAAGTGGGCGTATTCTCGCCTAATTTTGATAAAAAAGAGAGGAAATCGGACACAGTCCGGTTTCCTCTCTTTTCGTTATGGCACGAGGACAATTTTCCCGAATTTGCCCCGTTGTTTGAAATACGTTTGGGCGTCCCGCGCCTCAGCAAGCGGGAACATCCGATCGACGAGTGGCCGAATCTTACCGGCCTCAATCGCCTCGAGCATCGCTTGGAACTCGGCCCGCGTGCCGAGTACGGAGCCGTACATGGTGATATGTTTCAAATACAGCTTCCGGAAATCGAGGTTCGTCTGTTGTCCCCCGGCCGAACCGGAAATACAGAACTTACCGCCGTTTTTCAACACCTCGAGCGACGTCGCGAACAAGGCGTCACCGACGACATCAAGGACGGCATCGACCGGCCCGCCGTTCGCCTCGAGAATCTCGTCGGCGAGTGTCTCGGAGCGGTATGAAAAGACACGGCTCGCGCCAAGTTCTTTCAGCTTCGCCTCATCTTTCAAGTCGCCGACGATGGCGAATACGTTCGCACCATGCACGTTCGCCGCGATTTGGACGTTGAACGACCCGACCCCACCGCTCGCACCGGTGACGACGATCGTCTGCCCCGGCTGAATCTCAATCTGCTCATTCATATGCCACGCCGTCAACCCGCTCACCGTGAAGACGGCGCTATCGACGAAACTGTCGAGCGGCATATCGTAACAGAGTGCGGCCGGCCAAGCGACATATTCGGCATAACCGCCATCGTACTCGGAACCGATGAACGACATATCGTCAGCGATATGCTCTTCCCCGTCCTGCCCGCTCGATGTGAACGGGAACAGGATGACACGACGTCCTACCATCGTCTCCTCGACCCCGCTGCCGACTTTCACG
This sequence comes from Exiguobacterium sp. s157, assembly GCF_018618205.1. NCBI lineage: Bacteria > Bacillati > Bacillota > Bacilli > Caryophanales > Exiguobacterium > Exiguobacterium sp. s157. The sequence goes on along the minus strand of NZ_JACSLQ010000001.1, from coordinate 275,160 downwards.
ACTTCCCCGGTGATATCTGAACCCGGGACCCGTGGGAACTGGACCCCTTCCGGCCGCCAGCCTGACTCTTTGTCCGTCCCATACGCCCCTTCTCGCATCCAAATCTCGGTATTGTTAATCCCGCACGCCTTCACACGCACGAGCACTTCTCCTTGTTTTAGGCTCGGAATCGCGACATCGACGACTTGTAATTGATCGACGTCACCGTAACCGATGACCTGTATTGCTTTCATCACTTGTTTTCCTCCTCATCACAACTATATTCCTGTCTATACCCCACTAACGCACGACAGCCACCAAAAATTATTGGTGGCTGCCCATTCCTTATAGTTGTTGGCGTCTGAGCAATCCGGCGAACACGCCGCCTTTCATGCTCAATTCATCGTGCGTCCCGTCCTCGACGATGCCGTCAGCTGTGACGACGAGGATACGGTCGGCATTTTTCACCGTCGCTAAGCGGTGGGCGATGATGAGCGTCGTCCGGTCGGCCGCGAGTTCATTGAGCGAGTCTTGAATGATCGCTTCCGTCTCCGTGTCGAGCGCGGACGTCGCCTCGTCCAAAATCAAAATCGGTGGATTTTTGAGGAACATCCGGGCGATGGCAATCCGTTGTTTCTGTCCGCCCGACAGCTTCAAGCCCCGTTCCCCGATTTGCGTATCGAGGCCGTACTGCAACTCTTCGACGAGCGAGTTCAGATGTGCTTTCTCGACCGCATGCATGATTTCTTCATCGGTCGCGTCCAGTTTCCCGTAAGCGATATTCTCACGGAGCGTTCCCGCGAACAAGAACACATCTTGTTGCACGATCCCGATTTGGCGACGCAGGCTCTCTTTCGTCATATCGCGGATGTCCATGCCGTCAATCGTGATGGCGCCGCTCGTCACGTCATAGAAACGCGGGATGAGCGAACAAATCGTCGTCTTCCCGGCCCCGCTCGTCCCGACGAGGGCGACCGTCGTACCCGACTTGATGTCGAGGTCGATGTCGGTCAATACTTGGCGATAGTCCGAATAGCCGAACGAGACGTTGTGGAAGGCGATATCACCTTTCAGTGCCGTGACGTCGACAGCGTCCGGACGGTTCTCGATGTCCGGTGCCTCGTCCAATAGTTGCGTGAAGCGTTTGAAGCCGGCCATCCCTTTCGGATACATCTCAAGGAGCGCCGTGATTTTCTCGATCGGTTTGATGAGCAAGTTCATGTAGAGGATGAATCCGACGAGCTGTCCGTAAGACAGTTGCCCTTGATACGTCAAATAGGCGCCGTAGACGAGGACGAGCAACGTCATGAGCCGCGTCGTGATATAAATGCCGGCGAGCGATTTACTCATGACTCGGTACGCCTCGATTTTCGAACCGCGATAGAAATTGTTATCTTTCTGGAACCGATTGATTTCGAACGTCTCGTTCGTGAACGATTGGACGACACGCGCGCCGGAGACGCTGTCCTCGACACGGGCGTTCACTTCGCCGATATTCGTATACATCTTTTGCCACGCCTTGTTCATGTTTTTGTTTGCGTACGTGATCATGATGACGAGGAACGGCACGGCGACGACCGTCACGAGCGCGAGTTGCGGGTCGATCGAGAACATGATCCCGAACGCACCGAGCAGCGTCATGATGGCGATGAAGAAATCTTCAGGACCGTGGTGCGCCACTTCGCCGATATCGAACAAATCGTTCGTCACCCGACTCATCAGATGGCCGGTCTTATGATTATCGAAGAACCGGAACGATTGTTTATGGATGTGGGTGAACAGCTCTTCCCGCATATCGGTCTCGATATTGATGCCGAGCTTATGCCCCCAATAGTTGACGACGTACTGCATCATCATGGCGAGTATGTAAAGAATCAATAGGCCGATGCTGATAATGATAATCCAGTTCCATTCCCCACCCGGCAACAGGTCGTCGATGAACCATTGCACAGCGAGCGGAAAGCCTAGCTCGAGCAGGCCGACGAGGATGGCGAACGAGAAATCGAGAATGAATAACTTCTTATGTGGACGGTAATAACTAAAAAAACGTGAGATCATGTCGTTTCCCCCTTCTAAACAAATAGTTTACGCCTTTTTGCAGGAAGTGGAAAACGGGAAGCACGTCTTTTTCAATCTTTTTTCCAGCGAGGTATAATAGAGTTAAGGAGTGATACACATGAACGTACAGATTACAGAACGCGCTCAGGCGCGGATTGATGCCTTAAAAGGCGACCGTGACGGACAAATGCACTTGTTTTATGAGACGGAAGGTTGCGGCTGTGGCAATAGCGGCATCTTCGAGATTCGCTATGTGACCGAGACGACACCAGAAGATGTCGAGATCGACTCGAACGTCGGCCCGATTCTCATCAAGAACTGGACGAAAATCTTTTTGGACGAGGACATGATCATCGACTATCGTGACGATAAACGGACGCTCGTCTTGAAGAGTAACGGCCAAGTGTTCAACTCGAACTTGCTCGTGACCGATGGGACCGGTTGCCAGTTGAACGTCCCGAGCCGATGAAGCAGGCGTTACGCGACCATCCGAGCCTCTGGCTTTGGTTCATCCTCAGCTTCGGGCTCGGCCTGTTCGGCATTTACCTGGCGTTCGCGGACTCGGTCTACACGATGACGGCCGTGATCGCCTCGCTGTTCGCGTTCGGATTCGCGCTTCAGCGAACGGCGAAAAAGATGAATGACCAAGAGGAAAACTAACAACAGATAAAGAAATGAAGAGAAGGTGTCGGACAATTCGGTCGACCCTTCTTTTTTAATACATACGATTTGGAGGAATTTGAAATTGAAACGCTATATGATTCATTGCCAGGACATCGATGTCCGCGTCACCGAATGGGGCGAACGCGACAAGCCAGTCATCTTTTGTTTGCACGGCCTCGGCAGTACAGCACTCAGTTTCATCGAAGTTGCGGACAAACTACAACACCACTTCCGCATCCTTGCGATTGATGCACCGGGTCATGGGATGTCCCAATCTTTTCAGGATGACCATGCATACGACTTCCCTCGCTTTTGTGAGTGGCTGAATCAAGTGCTCGACATGCTTGATGTGAACCGTTTTTATTTCCTCTCCCATTCCTGGGGGTCTTTCATCCACCTCTACTATTTGATCGATCAAGGCGACCGCGTCGACGGTTCAATTTTGATCGATGGTGGGTATCAAAGTAAGCGGCTGCGCGGACGCTCTTCAGAGAAAGAGGCGGCGTATTACGAAACAGATTTTGAAGTTTTTTGTGAGACTTGGGGCGAATTCGAATCGATGGCGGTCTACGATGGGATCTCGAGACGTTCCCCACTCCTAGATTTGGCCGCGCAAGACCTTGCCGTACATAGAGACAACCGCTACTATTGGCACGCTCGCGGAAAAACTGGTGCAGCCATCATTCGATCGATGTATCGCGATGAGGTGCTCGATTTTTCAAGCCGGGTGCAATCGAACTCGATCATCCTGTTGCGGGCGACGCTTCCAGAAGCAGATGAGCCATTTAAAATCGATGCATCGAATCAAATCGCCGAATTGACCGGTGCCGTCGTCAAACCCGTCCCATCCGCTTCACACATGCTCCATTGGGAAAATCCAGATCGTGTCGTTCAAGAAGTCAAAGAAAACTGGGTCACATCTGTTTCCGTGTAAGTAAAAGGAGGTTCGCCGCGGCGAACCTCCTTTTGATTGCTTATTTCTTCTCTTTCAATGCGGTACGAATCGACAACTCTTGGAGTTGCGCGTCCGCGACCGGGCTTGGTGCTTGTGTGAGCAAGTCGCTCGCCGACGCCGTTTTCGGGAAGGCAATCGTGTCACGAAGGTTCGAACGACCCGCGAGGATCATGACGAGACGGTCGAGACCGAGCGCGATACCCGCGTGTGGCGGTGTGCCATATTCGAACGCTTCGAGCAAGAAGCCGAACTGGTCGACTGCTTCTTGTTCTGTGAAGCCGAGCAATTTGAACATGCGCTCTTGAATGTCACGCTCATAAATCCGTTGCGATCCGCCACCGAGCTCATAGCCGTTCAAGACGAGGTCATAGGCAAGGGCGCGTACACTCGCTGGATCCGTCTCAAGCAAGTGGAGGTCTTCACGGTTTGGCATCGTGAACGGGTGGTGGTTGGCGTAGAAACGTCCGTCTTCTTCTTCGAACGTGACGAGCGGGAAGTCCGTCACCCAAAGGAAGTTGAATTTCGACTCGTCGATGAGCCCGAGCTCATGACCGAGTTTGACGCGAAGCGCGCCGAGGCTGTCGGCGACGACTGTCGGTTTTGACGCCACAAAGAGGAGCAGGTCGCCCGCTTCTGCGTTCGTCGCTTCCATCAACTTCTGAGCATACGTCTCGTCGAAGAACTTGGCGATCGGTCCGTTCAAGCCTTCTGGCGTCACTTTGAGCCAAGCGAGACCTTTCGCGCCGTAGACGGCCGTGAACTCTTGAAGCTTGTCGATGTCTTTACGCGAGAACTTGTCCGCTTCACCTTTGACGTTGATCGCTTTGACTTGTCCGTTTGACTCGAGCGCCATGTCGAACACTTTGAAGCCGGCACCTGTGACAGCGTCCGCGACGTCGATGAGCTCAAGACCGAAACGTGTGTCCGGTTTGTCTGAACCGAAACGGCGCATCGCCTCTTCGTGCGTCATCCGCTCGAACTTGGCCGGTGTGTCCGTGCGACCGAGCGTCGCTTCCATGACTTGGCCCATCATCGATTCCATCATCGCCATCAAGTCTTCGACGTCCATGAAGCTCGTCTCGATATCGACTTGCGTGAATTCCGGTTGACGGTCGGCCCGAAGGTCTTCGTCACGGAAGCAGCGTGCGATTTGGAAGTAACGGTCGAATCCAGCCACCATGAGGAGCTGCTTGAACAACTGCGGTGATTGCGGGAGCGCGTAGAATTCGCCGCCGTGAACACGGCTTGGGACGAGATAGTCACGCGCGCCTTCTGGTGTCGACTTCGTCAAAATCGGTGTCTCGACTTCGAGGAACTCCTCTTCCGTCAAGAAGTTACGGATCGTGTTCGACGCCTTCGAGCGGAGACGGAACGTCTCTTGGAGCGCCGGACGACGGAGGTCGAGGTAACGGTATTTAAGACGGAGGTCTTCCGATACGTTCTCGGCCTCGTCACCGATTGGAATCGGCGTCATCTTCGCCGCGTTCAAGATGTTGATTTCAGAGGCGATGACTTCGATGTTCCCGGTCGGCATATTCGGATTCTTGTTCTCACGTTCGAGGACAGTTCCCTTAATATCAAGTACGTATTCGCTGCGGATCGACTCGGCGAGCTTGTGCACCGCTTCGTTTTCTGGGCGAACGACGACTTGGACGATGCCTGTGCGGTCACGAAGGTCGATGAAGATGAGGCCTCCGAGGTCGCGACGTTTTTGTACCCATCCTTTCAATTGTACGTCTTGGCCGATGAGTGATTCTGTCACGCGGCCGTTCATATGTGTGCGTCCAATCATTGTCCTGCTCCTTCCGATAGTTCACGAATTTTGTCTGCGACAGCCGAAAGCGGCACGTCGACTTGTTCCCCGGTCGCCATGACCTTGAGAGAGGCCGAGCCGCGTTCGACTTCATCGTCTCCGAGGATGACGGTGAACTTCGCGTTCAAGCGGTCGGCTTGTTTGAATTGTCCTTTGAACTTGCGGCCGAGATAGTCGCGGTCCGCCTTGAAGCCTTCGATGCGAAGCAGTTGCAACAGGCGTGTCGCCGTCACTTCGACTTCTGATCCGCCTTGGGCGACGACGAAAACATCAAGTCCCGTCTCGAGTGCCGGGAGCACCCCTTCATTCTCGAGAGCGAGGATGAGACGCTCGAGCCCGATCCCGAAACCGATGCCCGGCATGTCCGGTCCACCGATGTCTTGGACGAGACCGTTATAGCGTCCACCGCCGCATAGCGTCGTGATGGCGCCGAAGCCTTCTGCCTCTGACATGATCTCGAACGCTGTGTGCGTATAGTAGTCGAGACCGCGGACGAGCGTCGGGTCGACGACGTAAGCGACGCCGAGCGCATCCAAGTGCGCGAGTACTTTCTCGAAGTACGTCTTCGACTCTTCGTTCAAGAAGTCGAGAATCGAAGGTGCCGACTTCATCGACGGGTGGTCGCGGTCGACTTTACAGTCGAGGACGCGAAGCGGGTTTTGGTGCAATCGCGTCTGGCAATCTTGGCACAGCTCGTGCTGGACCGGTTCGAAGTGACGGATGAGCGCTTCGCGGTGAGCGTTGCGGCTCTCGGCGTCACCGAGCGAGTTGACGACGACCTTGATTTGCTTCAGGCCGAACGATTTGTAAATCGTGTAGGCGAGGCTGATCACTTCTGCGTCGACGGCCGGGTCACTGCTACCGATCGCCTCGACACCGTATTGGTGCAGTTGGCGGAACCGGCCTTTTTGTGGACGTTCGTAGCGGAACATCGGTCCCATGTAGTACAGTTTCGTCGGCTGGTCGGGGCTGCCGAACAGCTTGTTCGTGACGAAAGCGCGGACGACCGAGGCCGTCCCTTCCGGACGGAGCGTATACTCGTCCTTGCCTTTCTTGACGAGCGTGAACATCTCTTTTTGGACGATGTCCGTCGTCTCGCCGACGCTGCGTGTGAACAGGTCGGTCGTTTCAAAAATCGGGGTACGAATCTCTTTATAGTTGTAACGGGCGCTAATGTCGCGTAGTTTCTCTTCGACATACTGCCACGTCTCGACCGTGCCCGGAAGCAGGTCTTGTGTGCCGCGTGGTGCTTTCATCTAAATTCCCTCCTTAGAATACAAAAAGGCTCTCGTCCGCAAAGGGACGAGAGCCTGTTAAAGTTTCCCGTGGTACCACCCTCGTTGCAGAGCCATAATCGATACTCTGCCACTCGAAATCGGTTAACGCCCGATGAAACGGCTCCCCCTACTAAGAGTTCAAGGAAGCACCTCCAAAGTGTCGTTCGGGTCATCATCCAGTCGATGCTTTCAGCCTCGGCATCGCTCTCTTTGCTGGTGGGGTGACCGTACTTTTCTTTATCGTAGGTGTTAGGTTATATGGTTCATGATGCCGAATCACGCCTGCTTCTGTCAAGCGTTTTTTTCGAGCATGAGCGTGACCGGACCGTCATTGACGAGCGCGACATCCATCATCGCCCCGAACTTCCCGGTCTCGACGACGAGCCCGTGCGTCCGCAAACGCTCGTTGAACTTCTCGTAAAGACGTTCGGCGATATCCGGCTTCGCTGCTTGCGTGAAAGCGGGACGACGGCCTTTGAGCGTGTCCCCGTAAAGCGTGAACTGCGACACGGACAACACTTTGCCGGCGACGTCTTGAATCGATAAGTTCATCTTCTCGTCCGCGTCCTCGAAGACACGGAGTCCGGCCACCTTGTCGGCGAGCCAGTTTACTTCCGTCTCGGTGTCCTCGTGCGTCACCCCGACGAGGAGCAAATAACCGGCCTCGATTTGACCGATCGTCTCCTCATCGACGGTGACGGATGCTTCTTTTACTCGTTGCAACAATACACGCACAGAAATCTTCCTTTCGTCACGTCATCATGACTCGGCTGACCGAGTACACGTCCGAGATTTGCTTAATCCGGTCGACGACTTTTTGCAGATGGTTCACGTTCGGAATCGAGATCGTCATCGAGATACGGGCCTGTTTGTTCTGGTCCCCGCGTCCGCTCACCGCCACGATGTTCGTGTTCGTCGCCGAGACGGCTTGGAGCACGTCGTTCAACAAACCGGAACGGTCGTAGCCGGTGATCTCGATGTCGACGTTATAGTTCTTCTCCTTCGCCTGACCGACTTCCCACTCGACCGTGAGGAGTCGCTCCGGGTGCTGCTCATTGATGATGTTCAAGCAGTCCTTCCGGTGAATCGACACGCCGCGTCCACGTGTGATATACCCGACGATTTCATCGCCCGGCACTGGGTTACAGCAGCGGCTCATGCGGATCAGCATGTTGTCAATCCCTTTCACCGAGACGCCGGCCTCGGCCGTCTTCTTCTTCGGCGACTGACTGACTTTCAATTCGTTGATCGCGTCCGACAGCTCGAGCTTTGGCTCTTTGCGCTGCTTCTCCGTCAACTTGTGGGCGACTTGGGCGGCCGTGATGCCATGATAGCCGACCGCGGCGTACATCTCTTCCTCGTTCCCGAAGTTGAACTTCTCGACGACGACGGCGAGCGACTGGTCATCGATCACTTCTTTCGGCTCGAAGCCGAGCTTCTTAATCTCGACGTCGACGAGCTCTTTGCCTTTCTCGACGTTCTCTTCACGCTGTTGGCGCTTGAACCATTGGCGAATCTTGTTCTTCGCCTGGCTCGAGACGGCGAGCTTGAGCCAGTCCTTGCTCGGCCCATAGCTATGTTTCGACGTGATGATCTCGATGATGTCACCTGTCTCGAGTTTATGGTCGAGTGGCACCATCCGTCCGTTCACTTTCGCCCCCGTCATCCGGTGACCGATCTCGGTATGGATGCGATAGGCGTAATCGATCGGGACCGATCCTTTCGGCAACTCGAAGACGTCCCCTTTCGGTGTGAAGACGTAGAGCATGTCGCTGAAGAAATCGACTTTGAGCGATTCCATGAACTCCTCGGCGTCGGTCGTATCTTTTTGTAGCTCTAAAATCTCGCGCAGATGGGCGATCTTTTCATCGAACCCGTTCGTCGCGACACTCTTTCCTTCTTTATAGGCCCAGTGCGCGGCAATCCCGAACTCGGCGATGAAGTGCATGTCCTTCGTACGGATTTGCACTTCGAGCGGCTCACCCTTCGGTCCGATCACCGTCGTGTGGAGCGACTGATACATGTTCGGTTTCGGCATGGCGATATAATCCTTGAACCGGCCCGGCATCGGCTTGTATTGCGTGTGGATGATGCCGAGGACGGCGTAGCAGTCGCGAATCGAATCGACGATGATGCGGACGGCCATCAAGTCATAAATCTCATTGAACTCTTTCTTATGCTTCACCATCTTGTTGTAAATCGAGTAGATGTGCTTCGGACGGCCGTTGACGTCGGCCTCGATGCTCACGTCCTCAAGTACGGTGTTCACTTCTGTGATGACCGAAGTGACGAGCGCTTCCCGCTCGGTCCGCTTCTGTTTCATCATCGAGACGATTTTATAGTATTGCTGCGGATTGATATAACGTAACGAAATATCCTCGAGCTCCCATTTGATCGTCGAGATCCCCATCCGGTGGGCGAGCGGCGCGAAAATCTCGAGCGTTTCTTCCGCTTTTTGAACTTGCTTCTCTTTCGGCATATGTTGAAGCGTCCGCATGTTATGCAGACGGTCGGCGAGTTTGATCAAGATGACACGTACGTCTTCAGCCATCGCGATAATCATCTTGCGGTGATTCTCGGCGAGCTCTTCTTTTTTCGATTTATATTTGATTTTACCGAGCTTCGTCACACCGTCGACGAGCATGGCCACCTCGACCCCAAACTCGTCAGCGAGCTGTTTGAGCGTGATGTCCGTGTCTTCCACGACATCATGAAGAAGCGCACCGATAATCGTCGTCGCGTCTAACCCGATATCAACGAGAATACCGGCCACTTGGACCGGATGCAGAATGTAGGGTTCGCCGGAACGTCGGAACTGACCGGTATGATGCAGTTTTGCGTATTCGTAAGCGCGTCTCACTTCGGCAATCTCGTCTTCACCCATATACTCCCCGAGCGCGTCGAGAAGGTCCTCAATACTTACGATTTGTTTTTTGGTCATAACATTCGACACCCTTTTTCTTACCGCTCCAATCGACTTGGACTCGTCGCAGCATGGTAGTAGTTAACGTGCATGAGTAATGTAATTTTACTTACTATTATCGAAAAAATCTGACGACCTGTCAAAGGTTGTGGGTTATTTTCCTCAAAAACTATTCAAAAACGGGAAGCTAATCGCTTCCCGTCTAGGTCAATCTTCGTAACGGATGAGTGAGAACACGTCGTATCCTTCGAGACGCTCACGTCCACCAAGTCCATCAAGTTCAATTAAGAATCCAATCCCCGCGACGACGCCGCCGAGTTGTTCAATCATTTTGATGGTCGCTTCAATCGTGCCGCCTGTTGCGAGCAAGTCATCCAAGATGACGACTTGTTGGCCCGGTTTGATTGAATCTTTGTGCATCGTCAAAATGTCTGTGCCGTATTCGAGGCCGTATGCGACGCGAACCGTCTCACGTGGCAACTTGCCTTCTTTACGGACCGGGACGAACCCGAGTTCAAGTGCGTACGCTGCCGGGCAACCGACGACGAATCCGCGTGCTTCCGGACCAGCGATGAGTTCAGCACCGCGCTCCTGAGCGTAAGCGATGAGCTCATCGACCGCTTTTTTGTAAGCCGGCCCGTCTTGCATGAGTGACGTGATGTCTTTGAAGCTGATTCCTTCTTTCGGGTAATCCGCTACTTCTTTAATATGCTGTTTGAAATCCATTTTATGTGTAAGCCTCCTGCATCTTGTTCGATCGCAATGATTGTAACCGCTCTTTCAGTTCTGCCAACGACGCATAGATGAAACGCTCCTCGAGTTGGACTCGTCCGACCCGGCGCTTATAACACGGCGCTTCGGTCAAATCGCGTTTCGGCGCTTCTGGATTCACTCCAGGCAGTCCGTCTTCCATTGTAACAAGAAATTCGAGTTCAGAGAATACTTGATGCATAAATTGAATCGTATTTTTTGACCATTTTCGCTCGATTGACAAACGAATCAAGTTTTCGCGCAGGTTTTTCCGTTCGCACGTCGCCATGTGGACGTAGTATGTTCGGAAATCTTCACGCGTCGGCAACTTCTCGAAGAACGAGCCGCCTTGTCCGAACGCACAGTAGATGCGTTCGACGTCCTCGGTCAACAAGTCCGCCAATACGTCTTCCTCGTCCGGCAAATCGAGCAAGACGACAAACGGCTTGAGCGGCGTATCAAGGTCGTGGAGCGGGAAGTCGTCCCGCCCTTGGAACGAGATGAACGACGTCGTGTCGCCCGGGAGCTGTTTCAATTCGTCGAGCGAATTTTTCTTGCCCCGATAATCGAACACTTGGAACCCGTCGACACGGATGTCTTGAATCATGAGCTGCGGCTTGCGCATCCCGTTCCATTCATTTACTTGCAGACTGCCCATGACCGAGACGTGGGCCATCTTCGAGATTTCAGAGACGACGTGACCGAAACCGAAGCCGATGCCATCAAGTTCCCGCTTATCCCCGGCGAGCTGAACCTTCAAATGGGTGTTGTCGCGCCCGATTTGACGGATATCGCGAAGTCTAGCGTCTGCCACGACGACACGCGGTGACGGATTACCCATCCCGAACGGGGCGAGCTTGCCAATCTCTGAAATCAAGTCGAGCGACACATCGTTCACGTCGAGCTTCAAGTCGACGTTGACGCGGGCGACGAACGTCTCGTCCGGAATCGATTCGGCTTGTTCGTTCAGACGACGGCGCAGTTCGGCCACGTTTTCCGATAACAGCGTCATCCCGGCTGCGGCCGGGTGGCCACCGAAGTGCGGCAAGATGTCTTCGTTCTTCGATAGTTCTTTGAACAAGTCGAAACCGTCAATCGACCGGCCCGACCCTTTCGCCTTCCCTGTCTTCGGGTCATGGCACAATAGGATGACCGGACGATAGTACGCCTCGACGAGACGTGAGGCGACGATTCCGACGACGCCTGGGTTCCAGCGTTCACTGGCGACGACGAGGACGCGGTCGTCCGTCATCGAGGCTTCGACGAGTTCCGTCGCTTCTTTGGCGATCGTCTTGACGATGTCTTGGCGTTCTTTGTTCTGTTTGTCGAGCTGTTGTGCCAGTGCGAGCGCTTCTTCCTCGCTCTCGGCGAGCAACATCTGGAGCGCCGGCATCGCCGAGTCGAGACGACCAGCGGCGTTGATGCGCGGACCGAACGCGAACCCGACCGATTCCTCGTTCAATGTCCCGTCCGTCAACGCACACACTTCACGGAGCGCCAAAATACCCGGGCGTTTCGAATCATCGAGCGCCTTGAGTCCGAGCTTGGCGAGCAGACGGTTCTCTCCATCGAGCGGGACGAGATCGGCGATCGTGCCGAGGACGGCCAAGTCGAGAAGCTCGTCCGGCATCCGGTCGAGCACGGCGTGCGCCACTTTGAGGGCGACGCCTGCCCCGGCGAGTTTGTCATACGGATACGACGGGTCGATATGAGGATGGATGATAGCGAATGCATCCGGTAACGTCTCTTTCGGTTCGTGGTGATCGGTGATGATCAAATCGACACCGAGCTCTTTCAAGAGCGCCGCTTCTTCAATCCCCGAGATGCCGCAGTCGACCGTGATGATGAGGGTGAACCCTTCACCGGCGGCCCAGCTGAACGCCTCTTTGTTCGGCCCATATCCTTCGGTGAACCGGTTCGGGATATAGCATTCCGCCATGACGCCAATCTCGGTCAAGGCGTGCCACATGACGGCCGAGGCGCTGACACCATCGACGTCATAGTCACCATAAATCAATACCATCTCACCTTCGTCGGCCGCTCGTTTCAAACGTTCGACTACTTTTGGCATCTGTTCAAATAAAAACGGGTCGTGGAACGTCAATTCATCCTCGACGTATAAAAACGCCTTGGCCGCCTCGACGTCGCGGTGCCCCCGTTGTGTGAGGAGCGTCGCAAGTTGCTCCGATATATTCAGTTCTGTCTGTAACTGTTCAACAGCCGTTGTATCCGTCTCCGGATACACCCAACGTTTCTTCGCATGATACATAATGCCTCACTCCAATCAATTGTAGATTATATCAGAACGAGCGAGTGAAGTGCCGTCTTGACATTCAAAAAGGTCCCCCGATTAATTCGGGAGACCAGTGGTTACGCCTCTGGGGCAGCTGATTTCTTTTTGTTGAGCGACATACCTTTGATGAGCAACCAAAGGTACGAAGCGATGAAGATCGACGAGTACATTCCCATGATGAGGCCGACGAGAAGCGCGAGCGAGAAGCCGCGAATCGATTCGGCACCAAAGATGTACAAGGCGATGACGGTGAACAATACAGTGACGACCGTATTGATCGAGCGGACGATCGTCTCTTGAATCGCTTTGTTCACGAGCATACGGTACTCGTCCATCGTCTTGATTTTCCGTTCTTTCTCATACGCTTGAATGTTCTCGCGCACCCTATCGAACGTAACGATCGTATCGTTGACCGAATACCCGATAATCGTCAAGATCGCGGCGACGAAGTACAAGTTGACCTCGATGCCAAAAATCGAGAACGCCACAAGCATGAAGAACGCATCGTGGAGCATGGCGACGACGGTGGCGACACCGTAAGAGAATTGGAAGCGGAACGTGATATACAAGATAATCCCGAGCGATGCGAGCGAGACGGCATAAATCGCATTACGGGCGATGTCTCGGCCAACCTCGGCTGAGACGGTGCTGATGTTCGGGTCGTTCCCGAACGTCTCCGTGAATACAGTCTTCACCGAAGCGACTTCATCTTGAGTGAGCTGCCCGACGAACGTCACGTTCGCGAGCGTCCCGCCTTCTGCATATTGGACAGAAGAGATGTCTTCATCCACGCCTGCCTCGGTGAAGGCGGCCGCTAAATCGTCTTGCGACACTTGCGACTCGGTCTGGACTTCGACCCGCGTTCCAGACGCGAAGTCGATTCCGAGGTTCAAGCCGCGGAAGAACAAGATCCCGAGCCCGATGATGACGACGGCACATGAGATGAGGAACAACGTGCGCATCGGTTTAATATAGTTTAATTCAGTGAGCTTAAAGTTCACGGATTTCACTCTCCTTCACACCAAACCAGCCTTTGCGCTTGTCGAAGAGACGACTTGCGACGAGGAGGTGCATCAAATAGCGCGAGATGAAGACGTTCGAGATGAACGTCATCGCGATCGAGATCATGAGCATGAGCGCGAACCCTTTGACGGAACTCGTTCCGAAATAGAACAAGACCGCTGCCGAGATGAGCGTCGTCAAGTTGGCATCGATGATCGTACTGAGCGAGCGACGGTTACCGGCACGGAACGCCGATAGGACCGACTTCCCTGAGCGGAGTTCGTCTTTAATTCGCTCGGCCGTGATGATGTTGGCATCGACTGCCATACCGATACCGAGAACGAGACCGGCAATCCCCGGGAGCGTCAAGACGGCGTTAATCCCGTTAAAGAACAACATAATCAAATTGATATACAAAATGAGTGTGATGATCGAGACGAGACCGGGTAAACGATAGAAGAACAACATGAACAAGAAGATAGCGACGACACCGATGACCGAAGCGAATACAGTCTTCTCAAGTGCATCTTGACCGAATTGGGCCGAGACCGACGTCGAATAAATCTCTTCAAGTTTGACCGGGAGTGCCCCGGCGTTCAAGATGTCAGCGAGACGTTGACCACTCTCGGCGTCGATATCCCCACCGGAGATGATGGCTTTATCCGAAAGAATCGGTCCGTTGACCGAGGCGTCCGAGACGATTTTCGAGTTCTCTTTTTGAATCTCTTCTTCGTACGAGTCACCTTCCTCATAATCGAGCCAGATGACAAGGCGGTTTTCCGGTGCCGGGCGCTGAGCGATCTCAGACGTCACTTCACCGAACTGTTCTGCCGATTGGAGCGTCAATTCAACGACCGGGTTGCCTTGCTGATCGTAGCTGATTGAGGCGCCGCGCGGCGCGAGATCTTTTCCGTCGAGCAGGACGTTGTCATCGATGTCGCGGAACGTAAGCTGCGCCGTCGACGAGAGCACTTCTCGGGCATCGTTTTGGTTCGATACACCCGCGAGTTGGACACGGATCCGGTTATCATCCTCAATCCGAATGTCCGGTTCAGACACACCGAGCACGTTGACCCGGTTGTTGATAGCGCGAACGGTTGCATTCATCGCAGATTGATCGATGACATCGCCGTCTTCAAGCGGCTGGACTTCGTACAGCACTTCAAATCCGCCTTTGAGGTCAAGGCCAAGGTTCGTGTTCTTCACGACCCATGGTGTCGTCAAGACGGCGAGTAGGATCGTTGCAATCATGATGACCGCAAAGATCGCGATATTCCCTTTTTTGTACATACGACAAATTCCTTTCTAAACACATGTTCTCGTAAAAAACTTCTCTCGTTAACATTACAAATATTCTAAACATTTATCAATCGTTTTCCTAAAATTGTAACACGGGAGCGTTGATTTCCCACGTTTTTTTGCGTATGCGACTAAAAGTTGCATTAGGGCAAAACTTGAGCTATGATGTGATTATCAACTTACACTACACGTAAAGGAGTCCTTTTCAATGGATAGCACGATTATCTATGCCTTTTTACTGACGTTGTTCGCTGGACTCGCGACGGGGATCGGAAGTATGATCGCCTTCTTCGCCAAACGGACCAACACAGCCTTCTTGTCGGTGTCCCTTGGCTTCTCAGGCGGGGTCATGATTTACGTATCCTTTATCGAGATTTTCCCAAAAGCGCTCGATGAACTCGTCGGCGCCCATGGCGAGCAGACCGGGACACTTTATACGGTCCTCGCGTTCTTCGGCGGTATGCTGTTGATCGCCTTGGTCGACAAGTTCATCCCGTCTCCCGAGAACCCGCATGAAGTCAAATTCGTCGAGACGATGCAAAACGACCCGTCGTCCCAAGAACTCGCGACGACGGCGACCGAACGCGTCCCATTGAATCACGAGACGAAACAGCGGCTTCATAAGATGGGAATCTTCATGGCACTCGCCATCACCATCCATAACTTCCCGGAAGGTTTGGCCACGTTCATCTCGGCTCTCGATGACCCGGCCGTCGGTTTAGCGATCGCCATCGCTATCGCACTGCACAACATTCCGGAAGGGATCGCCGTCTCGGTCCCGATTTACTACGCGACCGGCTCTCGGAAGAAGGCGCTGAAACTGTCCTTCTTATCCGGACTCGCCGAACCTCTCGGCGCGGCCGTCGGCTTCCTGTTGTTGATGCCGTTCTTGAGCGACACGGTGTTCGGAATCATCTTCGCGGCTGTCGGCGGCATCATGGTGTTCATCTCGCTTGATGAATTGCTCCCAGCCGCCCGTGAATACGGACGGGCCCACCATGCGGTGTACGGCATGGTCGCCGGTATGATGGTCATGGCAGCCAGCCTGATTTTGTTAATGTAACCGAAACAGCGTCCCCTCGATTGTCGAGGAGACGCTGTTTTTATGCCTTGAATAAGTGGACGAGGTCTTTCAACTCGACCGACATATGACTCATCGTCTCGGCGATGCCGTTGATTTCTTGAATCGCGGCGAGTTGCTCTTCGACGTTCGCGCCCGCCTCTTCGACGCTTCGTTGCGTTGAGACGGCGTTCGTTGACATATCTTCGACCGAGACGGCGACCTCGGTCGTGTTCGCACTTACTTCTTCTGTCGCTGCCGCAATCTCACTCATTTGACGGGACGTCTCTTGAATGACGGTGACGATTTCACGGAACGCACCGGCGACTTCGCCCATTTGGATCACACCGCTTGTCACATGCTGGCTCGTGACATCGAACGCCGCCTCGACTTCCGACGTGTCGCGCTGAATATCGACGACGACCGCTTGAATCTGTTTTGCCGACTGTTTCGATTCTTCGGCCAGTTTTCTGACCTCGGCCGCGACGACGGCAAACCCTTTGCCGTGTTCCCCGGCCCGAGCCGCTTCAATCGCCGCGTTCAAGGCGAGCAGGTTCGTCTGTTCCGTGATGGCCGTGATGGAACGAGTGATTTTCTCAATCTCGAGCGATTGATTCGATAAGCGCTCGACCATCTGTTGCGTCAAGTCGTTCGCTTGTTGAATCTCCCGCATCTGCTGCTCGGCCAACTGAATTGTCTCCAGTCCCCCACTCGCCGCTTCGAGTGTATGAATCGTCTGCTCGTTCACGCCTTGCGAGGCAGCGGCGATTTGGTTCAAGCCGACGACGGCTTGATTGACGCCGGACGTCCCTTCTTCGGCCCGTTTCGCCGACACTTGGGCGGCAAGGTTCATCTGTTCAAATAGACCGGCTACACCTTGCGTCGTCGTGGCGACGTGGTCCGTGCTGGCATACAGTTCTTCCGAGTAGGCCGTCACTTTGTCTGAGGCCGCCCCGACTTGACGAATCAAGCCGACAAGGTTGCGTTTCATATCGTTGAACGCCGTGACGAGGTCACCGAGCTCATCGTTCGAACCGACCTCGATATCACCCCCGGTCAAATCACCTTCGGCGACGACGCGCGCTTCGTTCACGAGTCGATTGATCGGCTTCAAGAACAACTTTTGGAGTGCTACTAATGAAAGTAGACCGACAGCGACGCCGATGATGCTGATGACAACCATCCAGATGATCGACTGCCCGGCACTCGCCTGGACCGCTTCCGACTCAGCTGCGAGCGCTTCGCCTTGATACGTGACGAGGTCGGTCACCGTCATCCGGACGCGATCCGTCGTCGGTGTCACGCTCGTATTGAGCACCGTCTTGTATCCGATCTCGTCTTGTTGTTGACGGAGGTCGATGACGCGCGCCATTTCCGTGTCGAGATGTTGATTGAACTTCTCAAGATCACCGATCCAGGCGATGACTTTCGAATCTGACGACGACTGCTTGAGCGTATCCATCAGTTCGTCACGTTTTGTCTGCGCCGCTTCGAGACTAATCAGTGTCTTCGGGTTCGAGACGAGCAGATAGTAGTTCAAATAACGCTCGGCATCGGTCACGGTCAACGCCAAATCTTCGGCGACGAGCATATCTTGGAGCCGCTCGTTCAAGACGCGGTCATACTCTGACGTCGCATTCTGTAATTGATACGAGCCGAGCGCACCGACGATCAATAAGGCGATCAGTGTCGGCACGAGCGCCATCGCCATCTTACGGCGCATCGACGAGCGTCCTTTCACGCGGTCAGGGCGACGTCGTACCTTCCAATCTTTGAGTGGGCGTAGCAATCGTTTCACATCCATGTCTTCTTCTCCTTCTTTCCAATTCTTCTCAACTTGACGATAATGCAAACGTTTTCACGATTCAATTTGATTTTTGGAAATAAGGTGGATGATTCGTCGGATTGACGAAGTTTGTCAAAAATAAATCATTTTTCAAAGTATGACAAAAAAAAGACGCCTGACCAGGGATGGTCAGGCGTGGTTTGGTTACTCAGCGAATGATGAGTTGCCTTTTTTCGTCACTTCAGCAATCGCACTGCGATTGAACTTGAGGAGTGACTGGTCACATTTCAATGTGACTTGTGTGTCTTCGATTTGGTGGACGACGCCGTGAAGGCCGCCGATTGTTACGACGTGATCCCCACGCTCAAGCGCGTTTTGCATCGATTGTACTTCTTTCTGACGTTTCGTCTGCGGACGGATCAACAAGAAGTAGAACACGACGAAAATAAGGATCATCGGTAATAGTGCTACGAGAGTTTCCATGCGTAAAATTCACCCTTTCCTTCAATATCAGGTTCATTATACCGTGAAACTGAAACGTTGTCACATAATCGCTGTCAGAACAATTAGAAATTCTTGGCGTTTGGTTTGTTATACCCATATTCTTCGAAAAACTCTTCCTTGAAGTCCAAGAGACGGTCTTCGCGGATGGCTTGACGTACTTGACTCATCAAGTTCACGAGGAAGTGAAGGTTGTGTGTCGAGCAGAGGTGAAGCCCGAACATCTCGTCGGCACGAATCAAGTGGTGGACGTACGCACGTGAATAGTTCTTACACGTGTAGCAATCGCACTTCTCGTCGATTGGGCCGAAGTCCGTCTTATGTTTCGCATGTTTGATCGTGACACGGCCTTTCGATGTCATGAGCGTCCCGTTGCGGGCGATTCGGGTCGGCAAGACGCAGTCGAACATGTCGATGCCGCGAATCGAGCCTTCAATCAACGCATCCGGTGAACCGACGCCCATCAAGTAGCGCGGCTTGTTCTCCGGCATGAACGGTGTCGTGAACTCGAGCGCGCGGTACATGACGTCTTTCGGTTCGCCGACCGATAATCCACCGACAGCATAACCTGGGAAATCAAGCGAGACGAGGTCGGCCGCACTTTGACGACGGAGATCTTCGTACTCGCCGCCTTGGATGATACCGAACAATGCCTGGTCTTCCGGACGTTCGTGTGCCGCGAGGCAACGCTCAGCCCAACGGCTCGTCCGCTCGACCGACTTCTTCATGTACTCATGTGTCGCCGGGAACGGCGGGCACTCGTCGAACGCCATCATAATATCCGAACCGAGCGCGTTTTGAATCTCCATCGCTTTCTCCGGTGACAAGAACAACTTGTCGCCGTTCAAGTGGTTGCGGAAATGGACGCCTTCTTCTTGGATGTTGCGCAGGTCGGCGAGCGAGAAGACTTGGAAGCCGCCCGAGTCTGTCAAAATCGCGCCGTCCCAGTTCATGAACTTATGAAGGCCTCCGGCTTGTTTGACGACTTCGTGTCCTGGACGAATCCAAAGGTGATACGTGTTCGAGAGGATGATGTTCGCTCCCATCGCCTTGACTTGTTCCGGGGCCATCGTCTTGACGGTCGCCTGCGTGCCGACCGGCATGAAGACAGGTGTCTCGAACGAGCCGTGCGGCGTATGGACGATTCCGTGCCGCGCTCCCGTCTGTTTACATGTGTGGATATGTTCGTATGTGACTGCGTGTTTGGTCATTTGTTCTCTTCCTTCCTCGTGATGAGCATCGCGTCTCCAAAGCTGAAGAAGCGGTAACGTTCTTGTACCGCCGTGCGGTACGCGTTCAAAATGATGTCGCGCGACGCGAACGCCGAGACGAGCATGACGAGTGTCGACTTCGGCAGATGGAAGTTCGTGATCAGTCCATCAATCGCCTTCAACTCGACGCCTGGGTAGATAAAGATGTCCGTCCAGCCCGATGACTCGACGAAATCCCCATGGTCGCGCACGATCGTCTCGAGCGTCCGGGTCGATGTCGTCCCAACTGCGAAGATACGGCCGCCGTTTGTACGGACGTCACGGAGCGCCTCGGCCGAAGCGGCCGACAGCTCGAAATACTCACTGTGCATCGTGTGTTCTTCAATCGTATCCGCCGTGACGGGACGGAACGTGCCGAGCCCGACGTGAAGCGTGAGCGGAATCAACTTGACGCCTTTCGCTTCTGCCGCTGCGAGCAGTTCTTCCGTGAAGTGAAGACCTGCCGTCGGTGCGGCCGCACTCCCGCGTTCACGGGCGTACACCGTCTGATAACGGTCTTGGTCGTCGAGCTGTTCACGGATGTATGGCGGGAGCGGCATCGTGCCGAGCTCATCTAAAATCTCATAGAAGATGCCGTCATAATCGAACTTGAAGCGGCGTCCCCCTTCCGGCAGCTCTTCGACGCATTCGGCCCGGAGCAATCCGTTGCCGAACTCGACGATGGCGCCGACGCGGACTTTCTTCGCCGGTTTGACGAGCGCTTCCCAGACATCATCTTCCGTCTGCTTCAAAAGAAGAAGTTCGACTTTCCCGCCCGTCTCTTGCTTCGCCCCGAACAGTCGAGCCGGGAGCACGCGCGAGTCGTTGACGACGAGGGCGTCGCCTGCCTGCAAATAGTCGAGCACGTCGCGGAAGTGACGATGCTCGATGTCGCCCGTGTCGCGGTCGAGGACGAGCAGTCGTGAGCTCGTCCGATCGAGGAGCGGTACTTGGGCGATCAGTTCTTCCGGTAAGTCAAAATCATAATCGTTTACGTTCAATTGAATGTCTTGCATATCGTTTACTCCTCTTCATAGCCAAAATGCGTCTTTGCGTACTGGGTGATCATGCGGCCGCGCGGCGTCCGTTGCAGGAAACCTTGCTGCAACAAGTACGGCTCATACACGTCCTCAATCGTCTGGGCATCTTCCCCGATCGTCGCGGCAAGCGTCTCGAGTCCGACCGGACCACCGCCGAACCGTTCAACCATCGCCCGTAAAAGCCGGTGGTCGACTTCATCGAGCCCGAGGGCGTCGACGTGTAACCGGTCGAGTGCGTCTGAGGCAAGCACCGGATCGATTTCTTTCGTTCCTGCCACTTGGGCGAAATCACGAACCCGGCGTAACAGCCGGTTGGCAATCCGCGGCGTGCCGCGTGCACGTTTCGCGATGGCACCGCTCGCCTCTGGTGAAATCGACAGGCGGAACAGTTGGGCCGTCCGACTGACGATGGCGGCGAGCTCATGCGTCTCGTAGTATTCGAGCTTTAACGTGACACCAAAGCGGTCACGGAGCGGGGCCGACAACATGCCGGCCCGCGTCGTCGCGCCGACGAGCGTGAACGGTGGCAAGTCGATGCGGACGCTTCGCGCCATCTCGCCTTGTCCGTAAACGATGTCGAGACAGTAGTCCTCCATCGCCGGATAGAGGATCTCTTCAATCGTGCGGCTCAAGCGATGAATCTCATCGATGAACAGAACATCGCCCGGTTCGAGGGTCGAGAGGATTGCGGCGAGGTCACCCGGACGTTCGATGGCCGGGCCGGCCGTCGTCTTGATGCCGACACCCATCTCGTTGGCGATGATTTGGGCGAGTGTCGTCTTTCCGAGTCCCGGGGGACCGTATAGGAGGACGTGGTCGAGTGTTTCGCTGCGGAGCTTCGCGGCTTGGATGAAGATCGACAAGTTTCCTTTCGCCTTCTCCTGTCCGATATATTGCTCGAACTTTTGCGGACGCAAGCTCCACTCTTCAGAGTCTTCATATTGTTGATGGGATTGTGACAACAATCGTTCGTCCATGGTCTCCTCCTTATTTCAATAGCAATTGCAGGGCGCGCTTTATGTAAGCGTCTGTCGTCAATATTTCTGAATTCAGTTCCTTGCGGACACGGGTGATCTCACGCTCTGAGTAACCGAGCGCAACGAGCGCTTCGCACGCCTCGTCTAGTTCGGACGCGCCTTGGGCGAACAGTCCGGTGTTCGGTACATAATCCGGGGCGAGCTCGGACAGCTTGCCTTTCAAGTCGAGCGCCATCTGTTTCGCCGTCTTCTTGCCGACACCTGGGAACTTCATCAAATACTTCTCGTTCTCAGTCTCGATTGCGTCGATGAGCGCATCCATATCGCCCGAGGCGACGATCGCGAGTGCGCCTTTCGGTCCGATTCCGTTGACGCCGAGCAATTTATTGAACAGTTCGCGTTCGCGACGTGAACGGAAACCGTACAGCGTCTGTTGATCTTCGCGCACGTAATGGTGCGTAAATACGATTACATGTTCGTCTTGTTCACGATAAAAAAACGGGTTAGGCACATGTACTTTGTAGCCGACGCCCGAAACATCCAACGTTATATATTCCGCGCACACATAGGCGACGGAGCCTTTTACGAATTCAATCACGGTCATATCTCCTCTTCATAGGAAAACTGCATTCATTGTACCATAACCGTCGCCACGAAAAAAGGACAGGCGATTGCCTGTCCTTAGCGTGCGAGCATCCGCTCGAGGGCGAGTGTCGCCCACTTTGTCGTCTCTTGATCGACGCGAATAATATTTACGGGATCGGTCTCGAGTGACTCGAGCGCCCAGAGCAAATGAGGCAAATCGATTCGGTTCATCGTCAAGCACGGGCACATGTACGGGTTGAGCGAATTGATGTCGAGCTCAGGGTGCGTCGCCGCAAGTCGATTGACCAAGTTCATCTCGGTGCCGACGGCCCACTTCGTCCCCGGCGCGCTCGCCTCGATCTGGTCGATGATATATGACGTCGACCCGGCCTCGTCCGCTGCCTGCACGACATCGAACGTGCACTCGGGATGGACGATGATGCGTCGCTCCGGGTCGTTCTTCCGTAACGCCTCGATTTGGGCGACGTTGAACTTCTCATGGACCGAGCAATGCCCTTTCCATAAAATGACGCGGACGTCCTCAATATCGCCTTCATAGACGAGTCGTTCCCGGAGCGGGTCCCAGACGGCCATCGCCTCGAGCGGCACGCCCAAGTCATATGCCGTGTTGCGTCCGAGATGCTGATCCGGTAAGAACAAGATCCGTTCGCCCGCTTCGAGTGCCCAACGCACGATGTCATGGGCGTTCGACGACGTGACCGTCGCCCCGCCATGCTTGCCGACGAATGCCTTGATGGCCGCTGTCGAGTTGACGTATGTGATCGGGACGATACTGTCGCCGAACGTATCGGTCAGCTCTTCCCACGCAATCTCCGTCTGATCGATATCAGCCATGTCGGCCATCGAACACCCGGCCCGCATATCCGGTAAGATGACGAGCTGGTCGTCACGCGTCAACATGTCGGCCGTCTCGGCCATGAAGTGGACGCCGCAAAAGACGATGAATTCGGCCTCGTTCATCTGTTCGGCGAGCCGTGCGAGCTGGAGCGAATCTCCGGTCGCGTCCGCGAACTGGACGACCTCGTCCTTTTGATAGTGGTGGGCCGGTAAAAATAGGCGGCTGCCGAGCCGTGCTTTAATGGCTTCAATCCGTTGTTCCATCTGTTCAAGCGTCAAGTCAGCGTATAGCGCTGGCATCGTTCCGAGTAACTGCATGTTTGATTCCTCCTACGAGATTTAAACTACAATCGAGCGCCCTCACCGAATGGGTCAACTGCCCGATTGAGATGACGTCGACGCCCGTACCGCGATACGAGGCGATCGTCTCGACCGTGATGCCGCCTGACGCTTCCGTCTTGATATGACTTGGGACGAGCGCGCGCCACGCCTTCAGTTCTTCTGGCGTCCGGTTGTCGAACATGATGATGTCGGCGTCCGCCGCAATCGCCTCATGCAACTGTTCGAGCGTCTCGACCTCGACTTCAATCGGCGTCGTGTGGCCAGCAAGCATCCGGGCCCGGGCGACCGCGTTCGTGATCCCACCGAGTGCCGTGATGTGGTTGTCTTTAATCATGACGGCATCGTCGAGCCGGAGCCGGTGGTTCTTCCCACCACCCGAACGGACGGCATGCTTCTCGAGCATGCGGAGTCCAGGTGTCGTCTTGCGCGTGTCCGTGACGGCAATCGTCGGGTCATTGAGCTGTTCGACGCAGCGCCGCGTCATCGTGGCGATCCCGCTCAAATGTTGGATAAGGTTTAATAACACCCGTTCCGTCTCGAGGAGCGTCCGTGTCTTGCCCCGCAACGTGAACAGTTCATCTCCAGTCGAGACAACCGTGCCGTCCGGTTGGCATGACTCGACGACGAGCCGTTGCATCTGGGCCAGCTCCAGGACGACATCCATGCCACAGAACACCCCATCCATTTTGGCGGTGACCGTGGCGAATGACGTCTCGCGCTGATCGATCAGTCCGCTCGAGATATCGCCAAAGCCGATGTCCTCATGTAGAAATGCCGTCAGCTGTTCGCGCAAAGCAATCTTGTTCATAACCATCCTCCGTCCTCATCATGGCACGAGCCAAAAGCCGTGCCGCTTCTATACTCAATGTCTGTTCACTTAATTGTCTTGTCACGTGTTTCGTCCGTGGCAGTTGTTGGGTATTTTCTAAGAAACTTACGATTTTGCCGAGTTGCGACGAGATTGTCAGCCATTCCCCAATCTGTTGCCGATAGCGGCCGAACAGATCATCTGAAACCTCAAATACGGTCGTCTCGTTCACCGCGAACGGCTTCTCCTCCAAAGTCATCGTCGCCGCCACCCGCTTCCCGAACACCCAGCATTCAAGTAACGAGTTTGACGCGAGTCGATTCTTCCCATGGACGCCCGTATCGGCGACCTCCCCGACCGCATATAGTCCCGCTACCTTGGTTCGTCCATAGGCGTCGACGTCGACACCGCCCATGTGGAAATGTAGTCCCGGCCGGACCGGGATGCGCCGGATGTCGATGCCGTGCGCGTCACATGTCGCCACCAGTTTCGGGAACCGCTCATCGAGCCGTTCGACACGACTCGTATCCAAGTACACCGGTCCGACATGGTTCGTGAGCGTTCGTGCGACCTCATCCCTCGGGGCGAGGCTACCGAGCGGGTGTTGTCCCATCACATGGTTCCCGGACGTATCGACGAGCGTGGCTCCCGCCCCGCGTAGCGCTTCGGTCACGAGATGGGGTGAATCGACTGCGAGTAGCGTCGGATGAAACTGAATCCGAGACAAGTTCGTGAGCCGAGCCCCGACCGATTCTGCCAAGACGAGCCCGTCTCCTGTGACCGAGCGACAGTTCGACGTCCAGTCAATCAGTCCGCCGATGCCACCGGTCGCGAGGACGACGGCCCCGGCCTGAACGTGGAGGCGTGTCTCACCGTTGAAACCGGTCGCCCCGCTCACACGGCCACCGCTTTTCGTCAACGTATCGATCAGGACATGCTCCATGACGGTCACATTGTCAGGCAGTTGACGCCGCAGCGTCGCCATCACGTGCCGTCCCGTCTCATCGCCACCGGCGTGAAAGATTCGATTCATGCCATGGGCACCTTCCCGACCGACCGCGTAGCCAGTCGCGTCGCGATCGAAGACGACGCCGAACCGCTCCAGCTCTTGAATCGCCGTCCGCCCTTCCTCGACGAGTGTATAAACACGGTCGGGTACGGCCGCAAGTTTCGAGGCGACGAGCGTATCCCGCTCATGGTCGACGCTCGACGGTTCCAAGTACGAGCTAGCGATTCCGCCTTGAGCCAAGTCCGAGTTCGCACTCGTCACTTCATGCTTGGCGACGAGCAGGACGTTCAACGTCCGGGGCAGATGGAGGGCGACCGTCACAGCGGCCAAACCGGCCCCGATAATCAACACATCGACCCGTTCAAACTGTAAAGACATCTGTATATCACCTGTTTTTCATATGTAATTTTGACTTGTAAACTAGTTTCGCATAATTTTGTGAAGAAGACAACATAAGAAAAGGGGAACTTTACGATGAACCGTTACTTTGATTATGCGGCGACGCACCCGATGACAAAATCCGCCCTCGACCATTACGTCGCCATGGCGCGGAGCGTATACGGTAATCCGTCTTCCCTCCACACGCACGGATATATGGCCGAAGATTACTTGACCGAGGCAAGGCGTTTGGTGAAGCAGGCTCTCGGGCTCGACATGCTCCGCGGGAAGCTGCTCTTCACCGGGAGCGGTTCGGAGAGCAACTATATCGCGCTAACGAGTCTCCGTAAGCGCATGAAAGGCAGTGAAGTCATCACGTCGTGGCAAGAGCACGACTCGGTCGCCCTCCTTCTCGACGAATGGGAAGCGGAAGGCGTGACCGTCCATCGGCTGAAACTAAAAGACGGTCGCTTCGACCAAGAGACGTTCACGCGTCTGCTCGACCGTGATATCGGGCTCGTGACGTTCCAGCACGTCAACTCCGATACCGGATGGACGCTGCCGCTCCACAACATCCTCTGCCAATTGAAATATAAGAAAGTGTTGCTCCATATCGACGGCGTCCAGGCGCTCGGCAAGATTCCTGTCTCGGTCGACGGGATTGACGCCTATTCGTTCAGCGCCCATAAGGTCGGCGGTCCAAAAGGCGTCGGCGGCCTCTATATGGAACGGCTGTTGCCACCGCCCTACTATCCGGGACACCACCAGTACGGCATTCGTCCCGGCACGATTGACGTCCCCGGCATCTGTGCATTCGTTAAAGCGTTCACCGACCGGCACGAGGCACGGACACGTCATGAAAGAAATTTCTTGGCGTTTCGTGCTATCTTGAAAGAGAAGACATCGTCTTACGTGGACTGGCTCGAGTTCGACCAGCAGAGTCCCGCCATCTTCTCGTTCGTCTCGAATCAGCGGGACGGACAATGGTGGATGACCGAACTCGACGGGCTCGGCTTCCAAGTCTCGGCAGGCTCGGCCTGTCGGGCCGGCCAAAACGGACCGAACCGGATGCTCGAGTCACTCGGCTATGAGACGAGCGCCTGCCACGGCCTCGTCCGCATTTCCTTCGGCGAAGCCACGACCGTTGAAGCCACGACGGCGCTCGCCGAAGCCATCGTCACTTTAGCAAGGAGAGTTGGATCTTATGAACAAACGCTTAGCCGGTGAAGAACGCCGGCGCACATTATTGGAAATGATTGAACAGAGTTCCGAGCCGATCACCGGCTCCGAGCTCGCCCGCCGCGTCGCCGTCAGCCGACAAGTCGTCGTCCAAGACTTGTCGCTCTTGAAGGCGAAGGGCCATCAAATCGTCGCGACCGCCCGTGGATACGTCTATCTACCGGGCGAGTCGTCGCCGTCCGCCTACACCCGTAAAATCGTCTGTCGTCACGAGGCGGAGGCCATGGAGGCCGAAATGAACGCCATCGTCGACGAAGGCGTCACAATTCGGGACGTCATCATCGATCATCCGGTCTACGGTTCGTTAACGGGTCAGTTGATGGTGAAGAGCCGTCGCGACGTCCGTGCTTTCCTCGAACGGGTCGAGGCGAACCAGGCCGCCCCACTTTCGCATTTGACGGGTGGCTTGCATATCCACACGCTCGAGGCCGATAGCGAAGACGCCATCGATGCCGCCGTCTCGGAACTCGAGCGGCTCGGCGTCCTCGTCTCCGAGCTCGACTAAGATGTCACAAATACGTGACATCTTTTCTTTTGCTTTCAGTCCATGTCCGTTATACTGATGGATGGAACAAAGACCGTACATAATTTGGAAAGGAGGGAACGGTCATGTGGCATTTCTTTGAACAACTGTTGCTCGGCTGCGGCGTCTTCAGCGTCCCGCTCGGCATCTTCATCCAATTCATCCCGAACGAGCTCGTGCTCGCCTACGGGGGCCACTTGATCGGGTCTCTCGACGTCTCGTTCCTGCTCGTCTTCCTCCTCGCGTGGTCGGCGTTCGTCTTCAGTCAAATCGTTCTCTATTGGATTGGCCGTTACGGCGGTCGTCCTGTCACCCTTCGGCTCTACAAGTCATTTCGCATCAGTGAAGCGAAGCAACAGCGCGCCGAGACGTGGTTCGAGACGTATGGCGCCTGGATTGTCTGTCTGAGCGTCATTTGGCGCCAGCTGTTCGCCGTCAGCGCCGGCGTCATGCGCTTGTCGTTCCGGAAATTTTTGACGGTGACCGTCGTCGTCTTCGCCGTCTGGTCGTTCGTGTTCGTCAAACTCGGGATGATGCTCGGTAGCAATTGGCGTCATATCGGTGAAGTCTCGCACGGGTTCTTGCCGTACGTCGGCACCGCCATCGGACTATATGTCCTCATCCGCTATATCCGCGCGAATCCGCGTCTATTCAAAAAGTCAGCCTGAGCAAATTCGCTCGAGCTGACTTTTTTTGAATAGAGGGAAAATCGGATCTGGTACCGAATTAAGAATAGTGAGGAAAGCGTTTTTTTCTCGGAATAGAGATTACCACCTTCAAAGGAGGAATTACCATGTTCCATCGTCGAAAAACGTACACCATCCGTCCTGAACGCTTAGATGAATTCACCGAGTTTTTCCATACATACCTGTATCCGATACAGGTATCGCACGGCGCCCGTCTCGTCGGTCGTTGGGTGACCGAAGACAAGGACGAGGTCATGGCCCTCTGGGAATATCGTGACCGCGAGCATTACGAACAAGTCGAACGCGATTACCGCTCAAGCAGCCTGCGCCGCGAGGCGATGAAGAAGCGGGCCCGTCTCGGCAAAGATTTATATATCAAGTCGAGCGAGGAATTCATGATGCCGACCGGTCACTACACACCACCGCGCACCATCGTCTCCGTGACGGCCTACGTCACGAACGCCGACGGCGAGGTGCTCCTCGTTCAGAACACGCACCGGAACGATACGTATGAGATGCCGGGCGGACAAGTCGAGGAACATGAATCGATCGTCGACGCCGTGCATCGCGAAGTAAAAGAAGAGACCGGGATTGAGATCGAGGTCGACGGGATCACCGGCATCTATCAAAACGTATCCTCACGCGTACTCTGTGTCACGTTCCGCGCGCGCTACGTCTCGGGCGACCTGCAACCGCAGGAAGGTGAGACGCAAGAAGTCGGCTTCTTCAAGGTCGACGCCTCGAACGTCGGCGACTATATCAAGCGCAATCACTTCCAGATGCGCCTGCTTGATGCGATCGATCCGACGTATATGCCGCACGCCATCTATAAAGTACGCCCTTACGAGCTGCTCGAACGCGTCGAGCGCCACCACACTGTATAAACAAAAGGAGGGACCGCCGGTTGGCGATCCCTCCTCTGTTCGTTTACGCTTGTTCCGCCGCTTCGGATTGACCCGTTTCGACGAGCAATTTGCGAATCCGACGCTTTTCGACGTGGAGAACGGTGAACGTCATGTCTTCATACGTGACACGCGCACCTTTCTCTGGAATGTCTCCTAACAGTTCGACGATCCAACCACCCATCGTGTTGGCATCTACTTCAGGTTCTTTAATTCCCATCTCATCCGCAAATTCATCGACATCCATGTCGGCCATACACTCGTAGACCCCGTCACGGAGTCGTTTGAGATAGACGATCGACTCATCGTGCTCATCCCAAATGTCTCCGACGAGCTCCTCGAGCATGTCTTCGAGTGTGATGAGGCCGGCCGTCCCACCGAACTCGTCGAGGACGATCGCCATGTGCGATTGTTTTTGCTGAAGGACTGGGAGCAGTTCAATTAATTTTGTCTGCGGTGATACGTATGTGAGCGGACGAATGAGCGAACGAACGTCCGTCACTTCATCCCGCATCATCGAACGAAGGAAATCACGTTCTGACAACACCCCGATGACGTTGTCAATCGAGTCTTTATATACCGGTAGACGAGAATGCCCACCGCTAAAGATCGTGTCTTTGATTTCTTCGAGCGTATCGTCGATGTCGACGGCGAGGATATCAATCCGCGGCGTCAACACATCGTCGACAGTGATGTCGTTGAAGGCGAAGGCGCTATGCACGAGTTCCGCTTCGGTCTCGCCGAGCACCCCTTCTTCTTCTCCCATATCCACGAGCACTTTCAACTCTTCTTCCGTCACCGACGGCTCCTTCGTACTCATACCGAACAGACGAAGCACGAGCTTTTTCAAGCCAGTGAAAATCATCGTGATCGGTTTCAAGATTTTGACGAGGAACAGCAAGATGCCGCTGATGAGAAGCGAATACTTCTCGGCGAACTCTTTCGCGAGCGACTTAGGTAAAATCTCACCGAAGATCAAGATGATGACAGTCGTCACGAACGTCGAGATGACGAGGCCAGTCCCGCCCGAGTAAATACTCGTGGCGATGGCTGTCGAGACGGTCGCTGCCCCGATGTTGACGATGTTGTTCCCGACGAGAATCGTCGAGAGCGTATCGTCGAAGCGGTCGACGAGGTGAAGGACGCGCTTGGCGCCCTTGTCCCCATCTTCCGACATACGAATCATCCGGACACGGTTCACACTCGAAAGCGCGGTCTCGGCAGAAGAGAAGAAAGCTGACAACATAACTAAAACTACATAAAGAATTAAACTAGACGAGGGCACAGGGTCCACGTTTACTTCACACTCCATTTCCTAATTAAAAAGATTATTCGACGAATTCGAATTCAAAGTCCAAGATGGCGACGACGCTACCGTCTTCGGCACCTAATTTGCGAAGGTCGTCATCGACGCCCATTTGACGCATTTGACGCGCAAAGCGCTTGATGGATTCGTCGTGATCGAAGTTCGTCATCTTGAAGAGCTTCTCGATACGAGGCCCTGTGATCACGAAGCGTTCGTATTCATCAATATGAATCTGATACCCCTTCTCTTCCTTCTCGTAACGATAAACGACACGTGGTGTGGCCGTCTTCTCTTCGAGCTCTTCGAGTGGGAACTCAGGTGTCGAGTCTACAAGATTAGCTACTTCGATGAGCAGGTTGCGAAGTCCTTCTTTGGCGAGTGCCGAGATCGGGAAGACTTTGACGTCGTCTCCGATTTTCTTCTGGAATTCTTCAAGTAATTCCGGCGCATCCGGCATGTCCATCTTGTTGGCGACAACGATTTGCGGACGCTCGAGGAGACGTAAGTTGTACGACTCGAGCTCGCGGTTGATCGTCGTGTAGTCTTCGAACGGGTCGCGCCCTTCCATGCCGCTCATATCGATCATGTGAACGATGACTTTCGTCCGCTCGATGTGACGCAAGAATTGGTGACCGAGGCCGACGCCTTGGCTCGCCCCTTCGATGAGTCCAGGAAGGTCGGCCATGACGAAGTCACGGTCGTCTGCCGTCTTGACGACACCGAGGTTCGGTGTGATCGTCGTGAAGTGGTACGCGCCGATTTTCGGGCGTGCCGACGAGACGACTGACAAGAGCGTCGATTTCCCGACTGACGGGAATCCGACAAGACCGACGTCAGCGAGCAATTTCAACTCAAGGCGCAATTCACGCTCTTGACCTGGCTCCCCGTTCTCGGCGATCTCTGGTGCCGGGTTAGATGGCGTCGCAAAACGACAGTTCCCGCGGCCCCCACGTCCACCTTTGGCGATCGTGGCCCGTTGGCCGTGCTCGGTAAGGTCGGCGATGACCGTATCTGTTTGTGCATCGAACACGATCGTACCTGGTGGGACTTTGACGACGAGCGGCTTCGCTTTTCGTCCGTGCATGCCTTTCGACATCCCTTTTTCACCGTCATGGGCGATGAACTTTTTCGAGAATCGGAAATCAACGAGTGTACGTAATCCCTCTTCTACTTCAAAGACGACGTCACCACCATGACCTCCGTCTCCTCCTGCTGGTCCACCGTCTGGAACATACTTCTCGCGGCGGAATGCAACCATCCCTTTACCGCCGTCTCCAGCTTTTACAAAAATATTAACCTGATCGACAAACATTTAATTCCCCTCCTTTATAACGAACGTAGAACATTCTACTGTTTGCTCGTACACTTCATCTGACGTGAACACGTCGTCCGGTACGTGACCGAAGACGCGGACCATCAGTCCGTCCGTGAACGTCACATGAATCGGTCCATCCGTTCCTGACAGAAGACGGACAAGCTTGTCCGCCACGCGTGCGTCGTCTAGCGACACGCGGTCGGCCGATACCTTATAGGTCAACCGCCCTTCCCAGTTCGCTTGCATGAGGACGAGACTCGTCGTCGGCATGTCCAAGCGAATGAGCGCACTCTCCTCGTCGGCGTGCTGACGATATCGCTCGTACAGCTCCTCAAGTTTTTCAGGCTCGAGCGCCGCGTACAAGGAGATCATCTGAAGCCGATTCATCCATTCGTGACGGACGGTCGATAATAGTTTCAGTGCTGCTTGTGAGTTCATGCAATCCTCTCCTAGTAAAACTAGTAAAAAAGACTCTAACCAAATAAGTGGCTAGAGTCTTCTGCGTGGTTCTACTTACGCAACTGGGTAAACGCTCACTTGTTTCTTGTCGCGACCAAGACGCTCGAAGCGTACTACGCCGTCAACTTTTGCAAACAATGTGTCGTCGCCACCACGGCCGACGTTTTCACCTGGGTGAATTTTCGTACCGCGTTGACGGTAGAGAATCGATCCAGCTGAAACAGTCTGTCCGTCAGCGCGTTTAGCGCCGAGGCGTTTCGAAATCGAGTCACGACCGTTTTTAGTCGATCCTACTCCCTTTTTCGATGCGAAGAACTGAAGGTTCAATTGTAACATGAGGTCCACCTCCTATTGTTCAATTTGGATATAATCACCGTAACTATGGGCGATCGTGTCTAGTTGCACGAGCATCCCTTCTAATAACAGTTGGGTGCGAGTCATGTCCTCCGGTGATACGTCAGGATATGTCTCGACATAAAAGTAGCCACCCTCTGTTTTGTCTGCCATTTCTACAAGAAGCGATTGACCGGCAAGTACCTCGACAGCGTTATATGCCCCAAAGATGATGGCAGAAACGCCGGCACAGACCAAATCAGAACCGGGTTCAGCAAAGTTGGCGTGACCTGTCACTTCAACGGAACGAATCGACTTCGTCTCGTCTCGTCTGACCATTACTCGAATCATAGCTTACGCTTCGATTTTCTCAATGCGAACTTTCGTGTAAGGCTGACGGTGACCTTGCTTACGACGGTAGTTTTTCTTAGCTTTCATTTTGAAGACAGTGATCTTCTTCGCGCGACCGTGTTTAACGACAGTTGCTACGACTTTAGCGCCCTCTACGAGTGGAGCTCCGACTTTAACATCGTCACCACCAACGAAAAGAACTTCACCGAATTCTACAGTACCCTCGACATCAGCATCGAGTTTTTCGATGTAGATCTCTTGACCTGCTTCAACTTTGATTTGCTTACCACCAGTTTTGATGATTGCGTACATATACGTGCACCTCCTTATTAAACTCAGACTCGCCATCCAGGGCAGGGCGAAACCATTTCAACCCGTTCTGTGCGGTTGTAGCCATTTGGGTGCTTCCAAACGAACTAACGTTATAGATAATACCACTCTCGTTCAATCATTGTCAATGACGAGATACGAAATTTTGACATTCCTCGAGCGTCCCGTAGAACGCCACATCCGGTTCCCCGTCGACGAGCAAGACCGTGCAGTCAAAACCGTCCCACGACGCGTCATGCCACTTGCTCGGGAGTGTCACGACGACACCCTCGGCTTGAGGCGCGAGCTCCATCAGCGTCCGCTCCAGCTGCGAGAAGACGGCAAGCTTCGACGGGTTACCGTTATAGGTCATCCGGTCTTGCATCGAACGTCCGGTTCGTTCTCGCGACAGTTCGAACAAGCCCATGCGCGTGAAGCCGTACACTTCGACACGGCGAGGATCGCGGGCACCGAGCTCTTTCATCTTCTTCAAGAGCCGGGCCTGTCCATCCTTTGACCCCCTCAAGAAGTCGATGACGACCATACCGCCAATATTGCGTAACCGGAGCTGTTCCATGACGGCGTAGAGCGCGGCCTCGTTAATCGTGTCGGCGGCGCGACCCTTGTCTTTGACGGCGACGTTCTTGCCGCTGTTGACATCGATGACGGTCATCGTCTCGACTTGTTCAATCAAGACGTACGAACCGCCTTCGAGCCAGACGACACGCTGGCCGAGCTTCTCGATTGCCCCGTCGAGCCGGACCGCTTCTTTCATCCGGCCTTTGCCGATGTGACGTTCGACGTTGACCTCGAGCCGCGTCAACCGGTCCTGCGCTTCCTTGTCATTCAACATGACCGATTCGACCGCATGGCGTCGCACGAACTGTTCGCACAACAGCTCATCCTGTCCCCCGCGTGCCGTGATGACGTCCTTGGCACGCGTCCGGAGCAAGTCGAGCTCTTCTTGAAGGTCTTCAGGGCTTGCCTGCCCCGACTCGGTCCGGAACAACACCCCTTCTGCCTCTTCGAGGTCGAACACTTTCGATAACCGGTCCTGGGTGACGAAATCGAGCTTGCGGCTATACAACTGGCGCCGACCATAAGGGAAGTAGACGATATGTCGTCCGCCGAAGCGGATGTTCTCCGTCACTTTATGGTGTTTGCCGTTGATGCCTTCTTTCGTCACTTGGACGAGTCGCTTCTCACCGACGACGGCCGCCTGACCGATGGCTGGCACGTCCGGATACGCCTCGAGCGCTTTCAGCGTCTCGGCAATTGGCAAGAAGAGCGTCGTCTCGCCGGTCGTCAAAAACGCGGCGCCGAGCGACGGATGAATCCGTTCGATCGCGGCCTCGAGAATCGTCCCGATCGACAGTTGGTCGATGAAGCGTTCCTCGACTTCGAGCAGACGCTCCCCGTCGACGAGCATGGCCCGTTCGATGGACGGGGTCCGTTCATAGATCAATCGCATATGCGTCTCTCCTTTCGACACAAAAAGGCAACTTTCGTTGCCTTAGGCTTTTTTCATTCCAAATTTCATCATGAGTCGTGTCCAGAAGCCGACCGGTTTTTGTTCGGTCTGAATCGACATGAGCGGCACCGACTCCCCAAGAATCCGGCGCGTGATGTTGCGGTACGCTTGTCCGGCGTTGTTATCCGGGTTCATCGTGACAGGTACCCCGCGGTTCGCGGCGGCGATGACTTCTTCATCGTCAACGACGACGCCAAGCAGGTCGATCGACAAGATGCGCATGATGTCATCGATGTCGAGCATGTCCCCTGATTCCACAAGGTGGTTCTTGACGCGGTTGACGATCAATTTCGGCGCAGCGACATGTTCCGCTTGCTCGAGCATCCCGATGATGCGGTCCGCGTCCTGAACGGCGGCCTTCTCAGGCGTCGTCACGACGACGGCCTCATCGGCGCCGGCGATAGCGTTCATGAAGCCTTGCTCGATGCCGGCCGGGCAATCGATCAAGACGAAATCATATTCTGTCTTCAACTGGTCGATGATTTCTTTCACTTGCTCCGGTTGGACCGATGTCTTGTCTTTCGACTGGGCCGCAGGCAAGAGATACATCTCTTCGAACCGCTTGTCACGGACGAGCGCCTGATGCAATTTGCATTGGCCGTTGATGACGTCGACGAGGTTATAGATGCTGCGGTTGTCGAGTCCTAAGATGATGTCGAGGTTACGAAGACCGATATCCGTATCGACGAGACAGACCGAGTGACCAGACAATGCGAGGCCGGTCCCGAGGTTCGCGGTCGTGGTCGTCTTCCCGACGCCACCTTTCCCCGACGTCACGACGATGGACCGACCTTTCTTCACTTCTTTCGCTGTATGTACAGGCTCTACTACTTGCTCCATCAAACTCACCCTCTCTGTAATTCCATTGCATATGCGTCTTTCAGCCCAGTCATGACTTGACGGAGACGCGTCATTTCAATACCTTGATTCGTCTGATATGCGCATCCCATCTCGATCTCCGGAAGCTCTTCGCCGTCGTCCGACGCGAGCACGTGTTCACCGATCGCTAAAAACTTCGGATGGAGTAGACTGGCGGTGATGACCGCTTCCTCCCATCCTTCGACACCGGCACGCACATTTCCTCGTATCGTCCCTAAACAATAGATACTTCCCGTCGCCCGAACCTCGGACCCAGGGTTGATGTCTCCGATAATGAGCACCGAGCCATCGAAATCGAGCACTTGTCCGCTTCGAATCGTCCCGCTATGGTAGTGGAACGTCTTTTTGCCGTAGGTCGCTTTCGCTTCTTCGGTCAACATGACCTCGCTCGATAGCTCCTCGATATAAAAAACGCCATGACGAGCGACGACTTCACGAATTTGACGTGACAGCTCCTCGTCTAAATAACGAGTACCCGCGTGCAATTTGAGTGCAATCTTCCCAGAGGGCGGCTCCATTTCTTGTAACGTGGCCTCAAGCTCTCCGAGCACCTCATCGATGCCACTCCGTGGATTGAAGTGGATTGCAATACCGTTGCGATGTCCTTTTATCGTAATATGTCGTTTACGCTCCATCATGGCTACCCTCTTTTCGCTACAGGTCGCGGCGCCACGTATCGTGTCATCGGCACGTATAACAATGCGATGGCGACAGCGTTGGCGACGAGCGTCCCTGGAATCTGTTCAACTAATAGTGTTTGAATGGTCATGGTTGTCCCACCGACCGCCGTCATGACGCTAAAGATCCCGAAGGAAAACACGAGAATCATGAACGTGAACGTGATGACGACCGAGAAGAAGTTCTCACCTATATATTTTAACACGAAGCTGACTAAGAGAGGAATGAGTGAAAAAGTAAATAAGTAAATTCCGAGCAAGTCGGTATAGACGATGTCATACAACAGTCCAAAGACGAGTCCGAATCCGAACGCCGCCTCGAAGCGACCATACAAACCGACGTACATCAAGCCGATCAATGTCAAATACAAGAACGGCGTCACATAGTGCCATGAGAAGATGGCGGCCCATGTCCCTTCAATAAGAAAGAGGAGGAACAGGGCGATGAACACTTTCATGTTACTCACCCGCTGCTCCTCCTTCCTCGGGACCCGTCAAGAACGGTTCGTCGAGCGTTCGATTGATGACGAACATTTGCGAGAACTCATTGAAGTCCGCTTCTGGTTTGATGCGGGCGACTTGAGATACGCCATATTCATCCGTCTCGATCGACTCGACCGTTCCGATGACAAGACCGGCCGGATAACGGCCACCGAGACCTGACGTCGACACGATCTCGCCTTCTTTCAACTTGACGCTGTTCGAGACCTTCGTGAAGAAGAGCTCGTTCGTCTCGCTGTCGAAGCCGTCAATCGTCCCGTACGTCGCTTTGCCGTCCTCGTCCTTGACGACGGCCGAGACATTGTTCGTCCGGTTGTTGTCCGAGAGGAGTTGCACTTGCGACGTGTAGGCGCTCGTTTGAATGACGCGACCGACCATACCGCCGGCGGCCGTGACGGCCATGCCTTTCTCGACACCGCGCTCTTCCCCGACGTTGATCGTCACATAGCGCTGCCAGTCGTTCGGCGTGCGCCCGATCACTTCGGCGGGAATCAAATCGAAGTCACGGAGCGATGTATCGGCCGCCTCGACCATTTGCCGCAATTCTTCGTTCTCACGGCGCAGGTCATCGGCTTCGACCGACACTTCCGCGTATTTCGTCAAATGTTGTTTCAATTGACGGTTCTCTTCATAAATATCGCGTACGTTCGAAATCGAGGACACGGTACTGTCCATCCAGCCGATCGGCACCGTGAACACCCGTTGGAACGTTCCGACCACATCACGCGTGACGTCTTGGTACCAAGCGGATTCCGACCGTCCTCGAATCGAAACCCCTAAAATCACTACGAATAAGATGATACCGATCAGCGTGATGATGAGCTTTTTATTCCGTACGAACCGGCTCATCGTGTGTCACCACTCATCGACGCGACGAGATGCCTGATTTTGAACGGAGGACGTCCATCATTTCAAGAGATTTTCCTGTCCCGATGGCGACGCAATCGAGCGGCTCATCCGCGACGAGTGTCGGGATGTGTGTCTCATCTGAGATCACGTCATCCAAGTTTTTAAGGAGTGCTCCACCGCCTGTGAGGACGATGCCGCGGTCCATGACGTCAGCCGCAAGTTCCGGTGGCGTCTGCTCGAGTGTTTGTTTCACGCCAGCGAGGATCGCTTCGACCGTATCCGAGAGTGCTTCACACACTTCAGCAGCCGAGACTTCGATTTGTTTCGGAAGACCTGTCACGAGATCGCGACCACGGATTTCCATTTTCTCATTTTCGTTCGAAGCGTCGATGCGAGCCGAACCGACTTCCATCTTGAGCGTCTCTGACGTCCGCTCCCCGATCATGAGGTTGTATTTGTTTTTGATGTAACGAATAATGGCGTCATCCATTTCGTCACCGCCGACACGAATCGATTGGCTCGTCACGATGCCGCCGAGTGAAATCACTGCGACTTCGGTCGTACCGCCACCGATATCCACGACCATCGAGCCTGTCGGTTCCCAAACTGGGAGACCGGCACCGATTGCTGCCGCGAACGGTTCTTCGATTGTGTACGCTTCACGCGCGCCTGCTTGCTTGGCTGCGTCTTCCACGGCACGTTTTTCAACTGACGTGATGCCGCTTGGCACACAAATCATGACGTTCGTCTTCGATGAGAACAAACCGCTCTTCGACTTCTGCGCTTGCTCCATGAAGTATTTGATCATCGTCGCTGTCGTTTCGAAATCGGCGATAACCCCATCTTTCATCGGACGGCGTGCCGTGACGTTACCCGGCGTACGTCCAATCATATCCTTGGCCTGGTTACCCACGGCCTCAATTCTACCTGTATCTGTACGGAACGCCACTACCGACGGTTCACGAACAACGATGCCTTGACCTTTTACATAAACGAGCGTATTTGCCGTTCCAAGGTCGATTCCGATTTCTCGGTTAAAACTACGAAACATACGTGCTGCTCCTCTCTTGGTTACACTATTTTTTATTATAACGGAAAAATCATGTTTGAAAACGTTCATTCGATTACAGGTTATTTACAATAACGTTCATCTCAGTCCTGTCTCACCGTATATTAGTGTGCCTTCTTTTCGACAAAAACGCAAATCAAAAAGCAAGCGCGTGAAAGCGCCTGCTTAGACTTCGTCACATCTGCTTCAACGTTTCGGATACGGCGGTTTGAAGCATGGGTCGATTCGTTTCACTCAATTTTACGAAAAAGCTCTTCAGAAACGTTTTCATGTTATGGACGACATGCCAATACTGTTCGGGCCCGAGTTGCTGTTTTTGGGCGCTCAGTTGAGCCGGCAAGCCGTCTAATCGATCGACGATTTCGTGCTCGTCCATCCCGCGTCCGAGCAAGGCGAAGATGGGATTCAACAACCGCTCATCCTCGTCATGCACGTATAAGCTCGGAATCATCACCTTGTCCCACAACGCCTCGAGCATCTCGCCGAACTCGGACTCGTCGAGGTGCGGATGCAGGACGAGCTCGTCGAACGCGTCGGCCACATGGGCAATCGAATGAGCCCACCCTTTCCCGGACACGTACCCTCTCATGTCGATTTCACAATCGAGATACGCCAAAAGTTTCGCTTTCAACATGTCCAGGTCCGTTTCCGATAAAAATCTCTGTTGCCGGTCCTGATACAAAATCAAGGCGATCAACAGCGTCGAGAACGCCCGTGTGAAGACGGTGTCCGATTCCGTCTCCCCGATGCCGTGGAACAAATGATATTTGAGCGTCGTCTGGAACATGTCCGTCACCTGCTCGTTCGTCAACTGCTCGTCTTCGATGATGAATCGATAGAATAACGTGTAGATCAACTGATCTCGAAGTTCGGGATCCGTCGAGCCAATGTGATGGAGCATGGATTGGATAAGCCTAGTTTCGTCTAACTCTTCCAGATTCGTCGCTCGGTTTTTGATATCTGTCAAAATCACTTTCGAATCAAGCTCGCTATAAATAGTCTCTTCATTCATGTCTGATCACATTCCCTCTTCGTAGGTCGCATGTAAACGTCTACTCTCGGTGTTCGACGACCGGTTGAACGATTCCTGTTACGGACCAACAACATCTAAAATATGGCTACGATGAAGACGGCGACTGAGCGTCAGGAAGTATGAAGTCTGAACAAAAAAGCAGACGCATATGCGCCTGCCCACCGTTCACCCGTTCATATACCCGCGTTGCTTCATGCTGACGTAATGGTCCTCCCCGATGATGACGTGATCGAGGCAAGCGATGCCCACGATATGACCGGCCTCGACGAGCCGCTCCGACACTTCGATATCTTCCCGGCTCGGGGTCGCGTCCCCGCTCGGATGGTTATGCACGGCGATGAAACACGCCGCCGACAGTTTGAGCGCCTCGCGGAACACGTCGCGCGGATGGACAATCGATGAATTGAGCCCGCCGACGAACAGCGTCTTGCGGGCGATGAGCTGGTTCTTCGTGTTCAAATACAGGCAGATGAAGTGCTCCTGATTCAACAGCCGGAGTTCATCACGGAGCAGTTCATAGGCGTCCTGCGGCGAACGGATTGTCGGCGTCTCCACTTTCGGTTCCTCGACGTAACGGAGACCGATCGCAAACGCCGCGAGCAACTGCTCGGCTTTCTTCTTCGTCATGCCCTCGATTTGACAGAGGTCGCTCACAGACGCCTGCGACAGCGCCCGGAGCGTCGGATATACGTCGGACAGCCGTCGGGCCGTCTCGTGCGGGTCGCCACCCCTGCCCCCGATTTGGAGCAGCCGGGCGATCGCGGATTCAACACTTCGGTCGAGCACCATGGTCATTCCTTCACCAACTTTCGCTTCATTCACAGAAAGCGCGGCGATACCCCGTGTCGTTCGAGCGTCTCGACGAGTGGACGAATCGGCAGACCGACGACGTTATAAAAGTCTCCTTCGAGCCGTTCGACGAACAGACCGCCCGATCCTTGGATGCCGTAAGCGCCGGCTTTATCGTACGGCTCCGTCGAATCGAGGTAGCCGTCGAGCCACGCGTCCGGGATGTCGATGAACGTGACGTGCGTCGTCGTGACGAACAAGTCCTGCCGCTCGGGCCCGATGATGCTGACGCCGGTGAGCACTTCATGCGTCGCTCCCGAAAGCCGTTGTAGCATGGCTCGCGCATCGTCCCGGTCTTTCGGTTTCTCTAAAATCGTCCCGTCTAAGACGACGACCGTATCCGAGCCGATGACGATGGCGTCACGGTTGTCGCGGGCGACGTCCATCGCTTTCTCGCGGGCGAGGCGTCCGACGTACTCGTCCGGATGTTCCCGTCCGTTCGTCCCTTCGATGACGTTCGAGGGGATGACTTCATGCGTGATGCCGGCCTGGGTCAACAGCTCGGTCCGCCGCGGCGACATCGAGGCAAGGATGACACGTTTCTGTGTTGGTTTCATTGTAACGACTCCTTCCATATGTGCGTAACGGGCTTCTTTTCCGTATCACACTTCACTGTAGATTGTAGGCAAACGGGCACGCGAATACAATCAGAGACCTCTCAAAAAAACGCCCCTTCTTTTCGAAGGGACGTGCGGTCACGGTGTCGTATAGTCGTACACCGGGATGTCTTTCGGTGTGAACGTCTGGGCCGGTACGTAGCGGTCTTCGACGAGTTGATCGAGGTCCGGGCGATAGAACGCATCGAGTTCGACCGTGAAGTCGAGCGGCTCAGCCGTCTCGGTCGTGTTCGGTCCCGTCTCCGTAGGTCCAGTGAATTGGACCGTGCGCAAGATGTGAATCCGGTTCATCGATTCGACCGACTCAAGGAACAGGACGAGCGACTCGTACGTGTCCGCTTGGAGCGACACCGTCGAGCGGACCGATGAGGCGTTGACCGGCGTGATTTCAACCGGTTCGGCCGGTTCAGCCGTCGCACTCACATCGTTCGGTTCCGGCTCGTCGATGTCTTCTGGTACTTCCGATTCAGCGATGATGCCGTCGGCGAAAGCGATGCTCGTCACGCGAACGTCAGACAGTTGGCTCGCCTGGGACAGCGTCTCGACGACCGTGTCGAGGGCTGCTTCGGTCGGGACACGCGTCTGCAGGCGCTGCGAATCGGCGACGTCGACGACTTCGCCTTCTTGGCGCAACAGTTCGAGCTTCGTCTGTTCGAGCGACAGTTCCCGTTCGAGCGACTTGACGTTGCCTTGGTGGATGAAATACTGGTAACCGAAGTAAGAAGGTACGGCGATGGCCGCGAACAAACAGATTGTGAAAATCAAATAAATCGTCGAGCGTTTCATTCGCTCACCACCTCCTCATCGGTCGTCTCTTCCGTCTCGCCGTCCGGTGTCTCACCATCTGGGCTCTCCCCTTCCGGCGTCTCCGGTTCGGCATCGATGAACGTGAAGGTGAACTCGCCGATGTAGCGTGGGAGCGGTTCGTCTGTCGAATCGAGCACGCTCGGCGACAGCGTCGAATCCGTTTCGGTATCCGTCTCTTCCTGTTCCGTCTCCGCTTTCGTCTCGGTCGTCACGCCGAGCAGTTTGACGTTCTCAAACCGCACGTCGTTCAAGAGCGAGCGTTGGAACACGTTCAAATCGGCGAGCGTCTCGAACTGGGTGCGCACGCTCATGAACGAACCGTCGGCGTAGTTATATGTCAACACGTAGCCCGTCGGTGGCAGTTGTTCCGTCAAGGCCCGTAGTGCTGGCACGGCTAACTTCTCTTCGGCCGTGAGCGCCGTCACCGTCTGGTCGAGCGATAGGACTTGCTGCCCCTTCGAGTTCACTTGCTCGGTTTGATAGATGCGGACGAGCTGCAACTGTTCTTCGACCTGGGCCTCGTTCTGTTTTAATTCGTTCACTTCATAGAACAAGTAACCGGTCGCCCCGCCGCCAATCAAGAGCGCGAGCAGGCTCGCGATAATCGGCCACCGGAGTGTCACATCGGTCGAGTTGATGAAGTTGGCGTCGTGCTCTTTGTCAAGCGTCGCCATTCCGAGGAGCGGCAACATCTGGTGCGACAACGGTGTCGCATGAGAGAGCGGGAGCGGGTCGTCGATGCGTTTGACCGGCACCATCGCCTCGCTTTCAATCGTCCGAACAAGGTCGTCAAGGTTCGGGACCGTCCCCGAGACGAGCAACTCGTCAATCGGACGTCCGTCCGTCCGGAGCGAGTAGCGATAGAAGTCGAGGAAGCGAGCGAGTTCGTTCAACCACTCGTCCGTCTGCGTCGCGAGCGTCTCCTTCGAGCCGCTATATGTATACGTGATGATTCCGTCCGTCGTCTCGGCGCGATACGGGAGGTCGGTCTCGATGGCCCGGATGAACCGGACTTGCCCTTCCTCGAGGACGAGCAACTGGTGCGCGAACGGTGTCACGTGCCAGAGGAGTGTTGATTTGAGCGGGTCGAGCGTCTCGATTCGGCTCACGCCGTTCGCGATCGCGACCGGGCGTGGGACGATTTTCTTCAATTGGAACCCACGTTTCTTCATGTAGGCGCGGATGGCTTTCGTCAAATCGACCGAGACGGCGTGGAGCATGACCTCGGTCTTCGTCTCCGTCTCGCCGAGCACCTCGTAGTCGAAGGCGACGTCGTCGAACGGCAAGATGATCGAGCTGCCGATTTCCATGAACAGATAGCCTCGAATCTCATCTTTCGGGATCGTCGATGGAATCTCGACTTTACGGGACAATACCTCGGTCTCGGCCATATCGACGGCACAGACCATCCCTTTTCGTACTTTCAGTTTACGGCACAGTTCATCGAATGCGAGACCGAATGCGTTCTCGTCTTCAATCCGTCCCCCCACGTACGCGCCTTTCGCCAATTGGACGGACGCGCTGCGTTTGAACACGCCTTGTTTAATCACGGCCCCGTGGATGCTGAGCGCATCGAACGAGAAATACGCGACCGTTCCTTTCTCTATAGACCGGCTCATGCTGGTTTCCCCCTACATCAAATCAAAATACCAATCAAAGAAGCGTTCGCCGAACCAAAACGTCAGCATCGTGCCGAGTGCGATCGACGGCACGAACGGAATCGGCTGTTTGCGATCCATCCGTTTCAAGCCGATGAGCGTCAATCCGACGATCGCGCCAATCAAGCTCGATAAAAAGAGTGCGACGAGGACGTCGCGCGGCCCGAGAACGAGCCC
The DNA here is from genome assembly GCF_018618205.1 of Exiguobacterium sp. s157. Taxonomy (NCBI): domain Bacteria; kingdom Bacillati; phylum Bacillota; class Bacilli; order Caryophanales; genus Exiguobacterium; species Exiguobacterium sp. s157. Next base: position 231,484 of record NZ_JACSLQ010000001.1, on the reverse strand, counting down.
GATTACTGTAAATAGTTTGACATCGCCGGCCCCAAGTCCCCCCTTGGAGACGAAAAAAACGGTGGCGAGGACAGAGAAACCGAGTGCCGCCCCGGCAATCGGGCTCCACCATGCCACACCCGCGCTATAGGCGAGCAACATGAGGACCGGTGCCGTGAACAGCAAAATGACGTTCGGGACGAGCATCGTCGACAAATCCGACATCGCTAGTGCGAGGAGCGTCGATAAGAAGACGAAGGCGAGAAGCGTCGTGAGGCTAAAGCCATACAGCCAGAAGCTATAAGCGTAACCGACCGCTCCGAGCAGTTCAAAGAGCGGGTACGTCGGCGCGATCCGCCCGCCACAGCCGCGGCATTTCCCGCGCAGGAACACGTAACCGAAGACCGGAATCAGTTCCCAAGCGGATAAGACGTGTCCGCATGACGGACAGTGCGAGCGCGGCGTGACGATGGACTGTTTGCGTGGCACTCGGAGCCCGACGACGTTCGTGAATGACGTGATGACGGCCCCAAGGACGAGGCTGTAAATAAGTCCGATGAATTCAACCAATCAAGGTCACTTCCTTACTTGTAAGTATATGCCAAAAAAAGAAAACCGGCTAGACTGAGCGAGTGCCCAGCGCCAGCCGGAGGAAATATTATTTTACTGCAACAAGATTTGCATCTTCTTTGTTTAATGACCCTTCAGAAACTCCAGTGAATTTGTACTTTGTGCCCTCTAAGTTAACAGCGTAATTAAATTTCCCTTTTGTAGTAGCATCCTCAGTGATTACAACATTAGATGCTTTATATGCTGCATCTCCAAATGGATCTTTTAATTGAGAAAGGTACTGTTCGCCATTCTTACCTGCTGCAAAATCAAGTGTTCCTGCTTTTGGGTTCGAAGCTGTATATAATTTCGCTGCACTTACCATCTGTTTCGCATCGGCAACCATCGCGTCCTTCTTCGAGTTCTCGATAATCCCACCGATTGCGACAACGGCGATGGCTGCGATAATCCCCAAGATAACGACGACGACGAGCAACTCGACGAGTGTGAGTCCGCGCTCATCTTTCAATTGTTTGGCATCTTGCCAAATCATTTTCATTTTCTCTAACATGATTCATTCTCCCCTTTTGTGTGTTGTGCTGTGTTGTGTGCTGCATGCATTACCTTTGACCTAATAATAAGTAGAACAATTTTACTATACATTCAAAATTTAGGATTGAAAAGATACAAATCTGCAAATAAATAAAAAGTTTCTACTGATTTTGGATATCGCCATAAATTTGGAACATCGGGACGACAATCGCGATGACGATGACGCCAACGATGCTCGCCAAGACGACAATCAACAGTGGCTCGATAATCGATTTCAGGCGGTCTGTCGTCGTCTCGACCTCGGTCTCATAAAACTCCGCGACCTCGTTCAACATCGAGTCCAAATCCCCGCTCTCCTCGCCGACCGCAATCATTTGCGTCATGAGCGGTGGAAAGCTATCGTTCCGTTCGAGCGGTTCATGGAGTGGAATTCCTTGTGCCATCATCTTGCGTGCTTGAGCAAGACCTTTACGGATGACACGGTTCGAGACGATCTTCTCGGTGATCTCAATTGCCGATAAAATCGGGACCGCCGCTTGCAGCAAGACGGCCAAACTTCGCGTCAATAACGCGATTTGCGATTTTAGGACAATTGGACCAAAAATCGGCATCTTCAACAACAATCCATCAATCACATACCGTTCCTTATCGCGCTTCAACATCCAAGTGAAGATGAGCAAGGCGATAAGGGCCCCACCGAAGATGAGCCACCAATAGGCGGCGACGAAATCGGATACGGCGACGACGATGCGCGTGATGAGCGGGAGTTCCCCGCCGAGCTGTCCGAAGATGCTCGCGAACGTCGGGACGACGTTGACCATGAGGAACGCGACAACGCCGATGGCGACGATCGACACGACGAGCGGATACGTCAACGCCGAGATGACTTTCCGTTTGACGTCATATTGTTTTTGGAGCTGGAGCCCGATTTGGTCGAGCGCCTCCTCCAAGTTCCCGCTCGCCTCACCTGCGAGTGCCATCGAGCTGAAGAAGTTTGAGAACACGCGCGGATGCTTCTTGATCGCCTCCGAGAAGGCAATCCCTTCGCGTAAATCGTCCTCGACTTGGCTGAGCGTCTTCTTCAACACTTTCGATTCGGACTGGACGCGCAAGATGGACGTCGCCCGAACGATTGGCACGCCGGCCCGGATGAGCGTCGCGAACTGGCGCACGTACATAATCAAATGTTCAATCTTGACCCGCTCAGGGAGCAAGTTCACTTCTTTATTCAATCCGGTCGACTCGAGTTCAGCGAGCTCGGTGACGAGAATCGATTCTTGGCGCAGCTTTTCTTTCGCCTCCCGGAGCGAGACGGCGGTGACCCGCCCTTTCTTACGCTTTCCGTTCAGCAGTTTGCCTTCGTATTGGAAGATGGCCATTCAGTCACCTCTCTTCATTTGGTACGGCGTTCGGGTTGATGACGCCTTGACGGACGAGCTGTTCGATTGCCATGTCCATCGTCTGCATCCCGTTCTGCCGGTTCGTCTGGATGACGGTCGGGAGTTGGAACTCCTTTTCATTCCGAATCAAGTTGGCAACGGCAGGATTGCCAATCATAATCTCCATCGCGGCGACACGACCTTTCGGGACGTCGACGCGCGGAAATAGACGCTGACTGACAACACCGAGCAGGACGTTGGCGAGCTGGGTCCGAATCTGGTCCTGTTGCTCGGCCGGGAACGCGTCGATGACCCGACTGACGGTCGACATCGCGCTCGACGTATGGAGCGTCGCCATGACGAGATGCCCCGTCTCAGCGGCCGTCATCGCCGTCGAAATCGTCTCAAGGTCACGCATCTCCCCGAGCAAGATGACGTCCGGGTCTTGCCTGAGCGCGGCCCGAAGACCGTCGACGAACTTCATGACGTCGGAGCCAATCTCACGCTGGTCGACGATGCTCTGATCGTGCGAATGCAAATACTCAATCGGATCTTCGAGCGTGATGATACGTTTGCGCTGCGTGCGGTTAATCTCATGAATCATCGCGGCGAGCGTCGTCGACTTCCCCGACCCGGTCGGACCCGTAACAAGGATGAGCCCGTATGGCTTCTCAATCAACCGCTTTAACACTTGCGGCAAATCGAGCTCGTTCATCGTCGGGATTTCCCCGGAAATGGACCGGAACGCGATGGCGACCGTGCCCCGTTGGTAATAGGCGTTGACACGAAACCGCGATACGCGCGGCACTCCGAACGAGAAGTCGAGATCGCGCTGCATCTCCAGCCGGCCCCGCATTTCTTCGGTCATAATCTCTTTCAAATAGCTCTCGATATGGAGCGGCAACACTTTCTCGTCACCCATCGTGATGAGACTGCCGTCGACCCGGATGATCGGCGGCGAGCCGGCGGTCAAATGGATGTCCGAGGCGCGTTGTTCGACCGCTTTCGTTAAAATCACTTCAATCGACTGATGGATCATAGGCTCACTCCGTTATCACTGTTCTCAATATCTCTTCGGTGTTCGTCAGCCCGAGTGCGACTTTCTCGAGTCCATCGGCGAGGAGGAAGCGGACGCCTTGTGCTTTCGCATAGGCGACCATCTCGGCCTCCGTCGCTTGGTTCATAATCAATCGGCGCAATCCTTCGTCAATCGGCACGACCTCATGGATGGCGAGCCGGCCGCGGTACCCCGTGAAGTTACATGACGCGCATCCGTTGCCGCGCATGATTCGTTCGACAGGGACGCCTTCAGCCGCAAACAGTTCCTGTTCCCGTTTCGAGACGGGCTGTTCGTGGCCACAGTCCCGACAGACGCGACGGACGAGCCGCTGGGCGACAAGTCCGGACGTCGAGGCGGCGACAAGGAACGGTTCGACCCCCATGTCGATCAAGCGAGTGATCGAGCTGATGGCCGAATTCGTATGTAACGTCGATAACACCAAGTGACCGGTCAATGATGCCCGGATGGCAATCTCGGCAGTCTCGGTGTCACGGATTTCCCCGACCATGACGATGTTCGGGTCTTGTCGCAAAATCGAACGGAGACCCGACGCGAACGTCAAGCCGACCTTGGCGTTGACTTGGACTTGGTTGATGCCGTCGAGCTGATACTCGACCGGGTCCTCGACCGTGATGATGTTCTTCGATTCATCGTTCAATTCGCGCAGCGACGCATAGAGCGTCGACGACTTCCCTGAACCGGTCGGCCCAGTGATGAGGATAATCCCGTTCGGCCGTTTCAGCATGTCGCGGTACACCACCTCGTTCTCGTCGCCGAAGTCGAGTTTCGTCAAATCGGTCAACCCTTCCGATGAATCGAGCACCCGGATGACGATTTTCTCGCCATACATCGTCGGGAGCGTCGAGACGCGGAAGTCGTAAGGGCGGCCCCGAAGCGTATATTTGATGCGTCCGTCCTGCGGCAAGCGGCTCTCGGTGATGTCTAGGTTACTCATGACCTTGAGGCGCGTCAACATGACACTTTGAATCTTTTTCGGATAGATGGCTTCGGTTCGTAAATCACCGTCGACTCGAAGACGCACGTGCAACTGTTTCTCGTGCGGGTCGAAGTGGATATCTGAGGCTCGTTGGTCGATGGCGCTCAAGAAGAGCTGATTGACGAGACGGATGACCGGTGCGTCATCTCGCGACACCGTCTCCTCGCGTTCGAGTTCCGGCGCTTCTTCTTTTAAAATCTCGATGAGTGACGCGTCCATCTCGTAATAGCGGCCAATCGTCTTACGAATCTGTTCGCGTGTGGCGATCCCGACCTCGATGTTCATCCCGGTCTGAAGCCGGACGTCATCGATGGCAATCAAGTCAAGCGGGTCCGACGTCGCGATGAACAACGTATTGCCTTGTAGCGAAATCGGCATGATGTCATGTTTTTGGGCGATGACTTTCGGGACGAGTTTCGTCACGGTCACGTTGATATCTTCTGAATATAATGAAATGACCGGCACGTTCAACTGTTCGTGCAACACTTGAATCAATTGCGTCTCGGTCAAATAGTTTAATCGCATGAGCGCGTCCCCGAGCTTTTCCCCGGTCCGCTTTTGTGCGAGCGCTTCGTCGAGCTGGCCTTGCGTGATGATACCCGCCTCGACGAGCATCTCGCCGAGCCGTTTTTTCATTCTTCTCAACTTACTTCACCATCCTCTGTGGTACCTCCTGTGCGACGTCTCGCTGTTCGATGAACGCACTGAGTGCCGCACCGCCGGCCAAACCGAGGGCGAGGAGGACCCACGCCCACCACGTCCGCTCGAGCCCTTCGACGTACAGGCTATAGACGCCGAGCGATAGCACGGCGACGAGCAATACGATGACCCCTTTCGTCTCGCGTTTCCGAACGTACGGAATCGACAAGGCGAACACGGTCAATGTGGCGAGTACCCAAAAGGCGATCAAAATTAAATATCCGATCATCCGACTGCCCCCTCACTTGGTACCGGATCTGTGTCATGAACCGGTGGCTGTTCTTCAAACTGATTCAATCCGTCATCTTCTACATCGTCATCGAACGGGTCATCTTCCAGTGTTTCATCTGGGAAAGTTGGGATGACCGGTTCGACAGGCTCTGGAGGTGGGAGCGGGACGGAACTTTTCGTCACAATCTCCGGAATCGGCTCGTAAAAATCGAATCCGAGCAGTTCAAGCGACTCGCCCGTATCCGTGATGCGGACACGGTATAGCTTGCCTGACTCACCGGTCTGTCCGGACTGGGTCACAGACGAACTACCAGCTGTAAGCGATGGCGAGAAGCGGACGATGTTTTGGTACGGGACGCTCGTCACGTCTTCGACGCGCGACTCGTACGCTCCAACGAATACTTTACCGAGCAATTGGACCGTCATCGCGTTCCCTTCTTCGAGTACGATGAGCGCGTACGGTGTCTGTTCCGTGTTCTGGACAGCAAAGTTCGAGCGTTCGTCGATTTTGACGTCATAACCGAGCTCGATGCCGGTCGGGAGCGTCTCATGTTGCACACGTTCAAGGATTTGGAACGGTGTCGCCGCAAACAACTGATACATCGATGACCCGAGCGTGCTGAGCGCGTCAAAATCTTCCCCGAACGCTTTCAAGCTGAAGATGTCCCCGGCTTCCATCTCGAAGCCGTTCATCCGTTCGAGTGCCGAGCGCATCGCTGGTGTCGGACTGACGGTGATCGAGGCGACGACTTCGCTCTCCGTCGCCGTCATCTCGAGGACCACATCTGAGTTCAAGTTCGATGCCGCTTCGACGAGCGGTGGTGTCACCATCGATAGCGTCACCGGTTGATTCTCTAAGTAAGGCGTCAACCGCTCTTCGTCGACCGTCGTGACGAGCGGATATGTACCCGGTTCAGAAGCCGTCTTGAGCGTCGCATCGACGTTGAATGAGACGACGTCCTTGCCGACTTCGAGGGCCGTCCCATCAACGAGCGTCACCGTGAACGGCGTGTTGTTGAAGTCTTTGATGGCGTTATCGAGCCGGACGACCGCCTCTTCCTTCGTCATCCCCGACACATCGATGCCGGCCACGGTCGTCTCTTTATATGTAGCACTCGTCTTCGCCGAGGCGTCGAGATAGTTCACGAGCCCGATCGTCGGCAATGACACGAGCAGGACAAGTCCCGCCAGGATGAACAAATGCATCCCATATCGCTTCATTCCATTTCCCCCTCTATTTCAAGTCAAATGAGACTTTTGAATTACTATCCGTTCCCACTGTAACTTTAGTATAATATGCATTGTACAGAAAATAACAATTATTTCAGGTTAAAAGTCTCTTTTTTCCTATCTTTAAATGAATTTTGAAAAGGAGGTCAATGCGTTGAACCGTTCCGAACAAGGTTTCACGCTCGTCGAAGTACTCGTCTCGATCGTCGTCGTCTCGATCCTGGCATTATCGCTCATGAATATCTTCTCCCAAAGCTTGCGAATCACCTCCTCGGATCTTGACCGGACCGTGGCGAACCAAGTCGCCCAAAACACGCTCAATACATTGAAGCGCCGGGCAGCCGAGACACGGGACCCGATCGATATCGCGGCGCTCCAACAGACACCGGCCAACGTCTGCGATTTATGTGACGTCACGATCAACGGGCGCGCCTTCGATGTGACCATCCTCTCTCCGGGCAATGAGCCGGCCGCTGACCTCGTCAACGTCGAGATTACCGTCGCCTCGGAGACGTTGCTCCAACCGATTACGTTGAAAGGAGTGGTGACGAATGCGACGCTTCAAGATAAATTCCCTGAGACGGACGTTCCGGAGCTTCCGTGACCGTGAGGACGGCGTCACGCTCGTCGAGTTGTTGCTCGCACTCATCATCTCTGCCATCTTCGCCGGCATCGTGATCACCGTCTTCTTGTCCGGCTCGCTCGGTTTCCGTCTGACGAACGATACGAGCTCGCTTCGAAGCGAGGCCGACTATTTGATCACGAGTGTCCTCCAAGACATCAACCGGACCGAGTTCGACGCCTTGACCGTCAACGGGGATACATATTCGTTCCACCGTCTCCATACCCCACGCATCTCGACGGAAGGGATCCTGTATCGTCAAGGCGATTATATAGAGGACGCCGTTCTCGAGCTCGACCCGTCGAGCTTTGTGACGAACAATCCTGACGTCATCGTTCAGTCCGTCGACATCGACCTCCGCGACGAAGTGACCGATCCAAGGCGCGGACGTGAGGCATATATCACTTCTGGATTGATTGAAATTCAAGTGACACTCGCCTCTCGTGAAGATACGACGCTCGTTAAAACATTCACGAGCACCATCCCGTTATGAAAAGAGGGAGTCAAATGAAACAAGATGAACGAGGCTACGTCCTCATCCTCGTCCTCGTGACGATGGCGGCACTCGCCGTCCTCTCGCTCGCAGCGATTCAAGTCAACTTGGCCACGAACAAGCAGACGAATCTCCGTGTCGATGAGACGCAACTCGATACCGACGTCAAAGGCGTGCTCGATGTGCTCGTCGCCGACCTCCGAGCGACGTTCCCGCTCCACGATGCGAATGTCGTCCAACCGTATATGGAGAACGAGCAATTGTTCCAGGCGAAAGTCGAGACTGTACTTAAACAGGATACGTTGTATGCAGGGACGCGCCAATCGGGCGATAACGATATCCGCTACTCAATCACCCGCTCGACAGCGGACCAGGCGAACGCCCCGTTCACGACGGTGCTCACGTTGACCGCGACCGGGACGACGAAAGCGAAGCCGGAACAGCCGATGCAAACGAGCTCGTATAGCCAAGAAGTGTATGTGACGGCGCTGCCGTCATTCCTCTATTACGTGCTCGGGTCGGACGACACGTTGACGGTCAATGGTCCACCGAAGATTGAAGGGAACTTGTTTGCGGGGACAAAGCTCGCACTCGAACGCGACGCGAAGTACCAACTGAAAGACCAAATCAACACGCTGAACAATAGCGCCTCGAGCCGGTTTTATCTCGATGGCCGCATTGACCTCGGAAACGGGGCGACGTGCGACGGCTGCGAGACGCCGAACTATTTCACGAATTCGACCACGCCTGGTGTGAACTATGAACCTGAGATTGGTCCGGTTGAGAGTACCTTTTCTCGCTTTAACTTGAATTACTCGGTCATCCAGTTCGCGAACCGACACCGTGCCACTGCCGGTAAATTGCCTTATACCAATTCACCGAAGCAAACGCTGTTTCAATCAACGTTAATCCCGACATCGACGATTTCACCCTTTCTCAAGCAAACTTACGTCGTCGATGGAGAGACAACGCCACGTGAACGGCCGACCGAGTTTATCGATTCCAGCCAGCTCAATTCGGTCCAAACGTTACAACTCGTCAATCTTCCAGTAGGTGTGACAGGTCCGATGGTCATCACCAAGTCGATTACGAACAGCACCGTCCCGCTTCTCTTAAACGGAGATGTCACCATCGACGCATTAGACACCATCACCATTAGCCGCCCACTAATCATTAATGGGGATTTGACGATTCGTGGGAAAGTCGCGTTCAATACGACCGTTTATACATTAGGAGACGCGTTCATTGATCGCGCGGATTTATTGCCGGTCGCTTCTGGTGCGAATGACAGTTCACTCGTCCTGCTCGCCGAAGGAAAAATTTTATTGAATCGAATCAATGAATTCCAGGACAGTTCTTCGACGCTCCAAGCATTTATGTACAGCGCTTCGACTGAACCGACTCGACTCTATTCTGTCGGCTCCATTGTCAACATGAAAGGCGGTCTGTATAGTAAAGGGCCGCTCGAAGTAAACACATTCCGCGGTTCGTTTAAATCATTACCGCAACAGGCGAATAAACAAGCTTATTTCGCTCCTGGGAATGTGATTGCCTCTCCAGACGTCGACGATTCACGTCTCGTCATGGAATATAATGAGGGTGTATTCCGCCAAATCGACACGCTCCCGGTCACAAACCAGCTCCAACTGTTCGTCGGTCAACAATTGAAGAAATGAAAAAGAGGCTGCTCTCACGAGTAGCCTCTTTTCTATGATTGAGATTAATAGAAATCGCCAGACGGATCTTTGGTTCCTGGGTTCGGATCCGTACCTGCTTTGACGCGGACGTAGAACGTTTGGCTGATGATTTTCGGACCTTCTCCTGCTTTAAATGATGCACTGACGTCCTCTGTGACCAGACCGATTTTCGCGATACCCGGCTTCAAGAGTGTCAATACGCCATCTTTTGCGGTCATGACATCCGTTCCTTCGAGGACAGTCAAACCGTAACCCGTCACGTTTGCCGTCTCCGGCCAGAATTTGACCGGATAGCTATATGGGCTGTCTGTCATGTAGAGAATGACGTTCGGTGTCGAGACTTTTTGTGGATACTCTTTCACGTTAATCAAGACAGGCATCGTCTGTCCGATATAATCCTTTAATTTCGCAACGACCGAAACGTTGCTCGTACTCCCATGCTCGGCTTGTACGGTAGCAGACGTGTTTTGACTTGAGAGAATTTTCAAGGCGGACGAATCAGCGTTCCATTTTACAGCAAGCGGATTGGCAAGAGCTTGTTTATCTTCCACCAATTGTTCCAATGTCAATAAAGTCTGTTGCTTAACCAATGTTCCTGCTTCATTTTTGTACACCCAAAGTTCTTGATCATTTGTAGTTAATGATAAATCCGGTAGTTTTACGACAACCTTCATATCATTTGATTTAACTTTTTGACCGTTCGCGTATTCATAAACGGCTTTCACAGTCGCCTCACCGGCATCCAACGCTTTTAACGTAACGCTTTGATTCGTTGAATTCGTTTGATTTACGAAACTGGACTTATCAATTTCCCATGTGAGTTTCGCATTTGGTGGAATCGCCGCTTTCACAGTCGCTAAGTTAGCTTCTACCGTTTTTGAATTCCCCAAATAAATCGTCGTTTCACTTGGAACGTTGATTTTCAGTTCTTCTACCGTCACCGTCGTTTTTGTGAAGCCACTCCCAGCATCAGTGAACGAACGATTATGTTTTTGCGCACCGCTCCCATTCCCAGAATGGTCAGCTTCCAACGAATAGGCATACCGTCCGTTTTCGAACGTATAACTACCCGGTTTTTCTGCAATCAATTTGACGGTGATGAGGTCAGAGAATGCTGCATTCTTATAATCATTACAAGATTCAAGTCCGGAGTTTTTCTTTCCACAGAGTACATTGATTGTTCCCGTTAAGAGACGTGTTTTAGGATCAAAATTTAAATTGTGAGCTGTTGAAGGAGTTACGACTGCAGATAATCCTTCTGGAATTGTCTCTTCAATTGTCACAGCCCATTCTACATACTTGTAAGAATTGATGTTCGGACCGTTTGTAAAATCAAGAATGTTATTCAATGACAAGTCATATGTCAAATCAAAACTGTCTCCTATGAGCACAGCTTCTGGTGTAACTGTTCGAATTGTCTCATCTTTAATATCCGTTTGAAAAACAATGCCCTGTTTGTTTCCATTACCGTTACCATTATTGCCGTTATTGTTCCCATTTCCTCTTCCGTTCCCGTTATTCGCAAACGTTGATGTATACGCGAACAACAATAAGACCATCCCTATTACTATGAGGAACCCGTACTTGGATCTTAGCTGCCTCTTCATCGTTGTGCCTCCAGTCGGTTTGTCATCACACTTCTTCAGTTAATTCATACCCCTTTTTCTTCCTGTTCACAAGCGGTTTTTTTCAAACTTTGGAAATAGGTTCTGACTTCACTGATAAAGTAGAGCGACCCGGTCACGACGAGCGTCTCAGATTTCGGTGCTTCGAACCACGCAGCCAACCACTCCTGCCAGTCCGCGTAACGGGCCCCGTCGGCAATCAGACTGTCTTTCGTTCGAGTACGCGGGAAATCGAACGTCGTCTCATAGACGTCCGCCACCGTCTGGAGCGACGCGACCATCGCCTCGCGGTCCTTATCAGCGAGAATGGCCGCGAGGACAGTCACGTCACGCTCGAGTTTCAGTTGTTCGACGAGTGCGGCGACGCCTTCCGCGTTATGTGCCCCGTCGAGCACGATACGTGGCTGTCTCGAGATGAGCTCATAGCGTCCCGGATGTTGCGCTGACTCGAGTCCCGCTCGAATCGCTTCTTTCTTCCACCCAAGATGTCGCGCGACGGCGACAGCACACGCTCCGTTATACGCTTGATGGTGTCCGGTCAATCCGATTGTCACCGGAGGCATCCCATCATACGTGACGACCGTGTCGGCCCCATCCTCTACGGATGAGACGAGCGGCGTGACGTCGTGAATCGGCGCGTCCATCGTCTCACCTTGTTGTTCGAGCAACTCAATCAACCGCTTCTCCGTCAAGCTATGGAACATCGGCACACCCGACTTCATGATACCGAACTTCTCGAGGGCAATCTCTTCGAGCGTGTCGCCGAGAATCCCTTGATGATCATGTCCAATCGACGTCACGATGGTCGCGAGCGGCTTCTGTAACACGTTCGTCGAGTCGAGACGTCCTCCGAGCCCGACTTCCCAAATGACGAGGTCAGGCTGTTGCTCATGGAAATAGAGCCACGCCATGACCGTCAGCAGTTCGAACTCCGTCAACGTCTCTGGTGACGAGTTCGCACAGTCACGGACTCTATTGGCGATGCGGATGAGGTCCTCTTCTCGAATCGGTTCCCCGTTCAACATGATCCGTTCCTCGAACTGGATGATGTATGGCGAGATGAACGTCCCGACGTTCAAGCCCTGTTTCGTCGCCATGGCCCGCAAGAAAGCGACCGTCGACCCTTTCCCGTTCGTCCCCGCCACGTGAATCGACGGCAATTCCTTGATTTGTAGCGCGTTCAGCATCCACTCGATTCGTTTCAGGCCCGGCTTAATCCCGAACCGCAGCTGCCCGTTCAGCCATTTTAATACGTCTAGTCTCGTCTCCATCTTCCATCACTCCTGTTTTCACACTTCCCTCTCATCTTACCAAAATTCGCGAAGCGCTATGCAAGGAATCGGCTGTGCTATACTCGAGGCGAAGAAGGGGGAATCACCATGACAACTAATTGGAACTTCGAGGCGACCTACCTCGATCTCCGTGACATCTTTTACGACCGGGGACCGGTCCATCCGGTCGATAAGCCCGAGCTCGTCCTTTGGAACGAAGCGCTCGCCGAGACACTCGGACTCGACGCCGAAGCACGTCAAGACGTCGCACTCTTTGCCGGTAATCGCCAGACGGAGACGTCGTTCTCACAAGCGTATGCCGGCCACCAGTTCGGCCATTTCACAATGCTCGGTGACGGACGAGCACTCGTGCTCGGGGAACATGTCGCCCCGAACGGAAAGCGTGTCGATGTTCAATTGAAAGGCTCAGGTCCGACCGAGTATTCGCGTGGAGGCGATGGACGGGCCGCCGTTGGACCGATGGTGCGCGAGTTCCTCATCAGTGAGGCGATGCACGCCCTCGGCATCCCGACGAACCGGGCGCTCGCCGTCGTCACGACCGGTGAGCCGATCATGCGCCAAGGACCGAAGCATGGTGCCATCTTGACGCGCGTCGCGGCAAGCCATTTGCGCGTCGGTACGTTCCAATATGCCGCTGCGGCCGGATCGATTGATGACGTCATCGCTCTCGCCGACTATGCGATTCAGCGCCACGACCCTGATCTTGAAGGACAGCCGAATCGCTATGAACAGTTCCTCGGCCGCGTCATCACCCGCCAAGCGAAGCTCATCGCGGATTGGCAACTCGTCGGATTCATCCACGGCGTCATGAACACGGATAACACGTTCATCAGCGGTGAAGGTCTTGATTACGGACCATGTGCATTCATGGATACGTATCACCCGAACACCGTCTTCAGCTCCATCGACCGCGAGGGACGCTACGCCTATGCGAATCAGCCGTATATCGGGTCGTGGAACTTGGCCCGCCTCGCCGAGACGCTGTTGCCGCTCCTCGCTGACACGCAAGAAACCGCCGTCGATATCGCCAATAAACTGTTGAACGACTACACGGAAACGTATAAAGAAGCATACTTTACTGGCCTCGCCCATAAAATCGGGCTCTACGTCCGAAAAGATGGCGACGATGAACTGACAGACGAGTTGCTCCGACTCATGATGGAGTCTGAGGCTGACTTCACGAACACGTTCCGCGCGCTCACACTCGGCGACACAAATTCGCTTGCCTTTGCTAAGCAAGATGATGGCAAGGCGTGGCTGTCCGCTTGGCAAAAACGCCTCGGAGAGCAAGGTCTTCCTGATGAGGACGTCATCCGGCTCATGCGTCAGCATAACCCGGCCGTCATTCCTCGCAACCATCACGTCGAGGCCGCCCTCACAGCAGCCGAGCGCGGCGACTTCGGTCCGACGCAAGTACTGCTCGACGTATTGCGGAAGCCTTACGATTATGAAGCCGACTATGGACGCTATGTCTCACCAGGACCACCACGGACGTATCCGTATCAGACGTTTTGTGGCACGTGAACCATTCTGCTTCGGCAGGATGGTTTTTTTGGAACCTTTTTCATTTTCGAGCGTAAAGTGGATAACATCACTTTTAGGAGGTTCAACATGCTTCTACTCACTTCACTCATTGCGTTAGGGTTTGCCTGCTTGATGTCAATCGAGCTATTGCAAGGACCATTCATAGATGACTGGGCCTGGCTAATGCCTGCCTTTTTCTTTGCTGTTTCCTTTTCCACCTTGATGAGACATTTGAATAACCTTGAATGGAATGAATCGAAATGAAGATGACTATCTTGCTCATGGCAATCATCGTCTTATCCACGTCCTATCTCGTCTACAGTTTTTATCTGTCATTTACGGGTCAGCCGATTCAGCCGCAAGTAACTGGACTCGCAATCGGCGTCCTGCTCACGTCCTCGTATTTCGTGACAACCGGTCGTCTTCCGTTTTGGACAGAACCGGAGGAAGAAGACGTATGAAGGTTCTTTATTCCGTCTTGGTAGGATTCGGAAGCATCCTTTATGTCGTCTATGCCATGCACCTATTCCGCATTGGTTATCCTCAACCGCTCCTCTTGCATGTTTTGTTTGCCGCCACTGTATTTGGCATAATCTACATCGAACGCAAACGAAACCCCGAACATCGATGACGATGCTCGGGGTTGTTCTTTTCTATAGACTCATAGTCCGAAATGAATCATGTCCTTCTTGTCTACTTGGGCTTGTGTGATTTTGGAAATAAGTCGATTCAGTTGTTCCGACTCATGCGTGTACATCATCGCTTTGACGACTTGATAGAACAGCGCCAGTGACTCATATGGAATGAGCGTGATCCCGCATTCGTCTAATCCGAATCCAGGACGGTCATAGGAGTGGAAATACGTGCGCATCTCGTTCAGCTCCTCGATAAACTCATCCACCCACTCCCCATCCACCGAGACACAATCGAAGTGTTCAGGTGTATACGTATCATATGATGATTGACGATTTGTTGAATCCAATACACCGAATTCGTGCGTGTATGGCATGGCCATCCCTCCCTGTAAAAATATGTACACTTTAAATACCTTCATCGACTTAACCAAGTTTCGACCTACGTTCCTAACACGCATTCTCAATGAGAGTCTATGTAACGAATGGCAATGTATAATTATTTTCTTAGTCCGTTAAATCCCAAAATGAACCAAGTCTTTGCCTTCGCGTTCGGCTTGAATGATGAGACTCGCCAAATCGCTCAACTCTTCTGAACGATGGAATACACGTGACTGCGTGACGATGTCATAAAACATCGATAACGATTCGTTTGGGATGAGGGTAATTCCGTAATAATCCAGCCCGAGATCAGGACGATGATACGAATGAAAATAGGTCCGCATAATCGAGCACGCTTCCATAAGCTCTTGGATAAAATCATCATCAACCTCAGTGTAGCCATTATAATCTGGATTACGTGTAGGTGCTTTCAATGTTCGTTCCCATAAATCAAATTCGTGCACTGGCAAATTAGAACTCATCCTTTCGCCTGCTTCAATTTATTCTTTAATTGGAAAATCCACCGACCACGCCTCCGGTAGCGAGTCCGAAAGGTCGAGCAACACCTCTTCCGACACATTGCCCGTCACGACGATGAGCTTGCCCTGGTCTACGTAAAACAAGCCGTTCCCTTCCGGTTGATTCAAGCGATACCGCTCATTCGAAACGTCACGCCGTTCAATCAATTCTCCGTCAGCCACACTGAAAGCATCGGTCACTAAAATCGTGATGCATTGCGTCTCATCATACAACGTCCACATCTCCACCGGCCGCTCGAGCTGACTCATCTCGAAGTTGTCGACAAACAGCTCTTCTTCAGGCAAGTCCAACCCGTGTCGGACTTTTTCGGCCGCCTCGGGAATCGTAAAGTTTTGAATCCCGTGCAACCCCCACTCCTCGTCCCGTGAATAGTTGAATACGCCGAACGAATCGTCGCGGTTTGGTAACTTAATGGCAATGAGCCCGAGATCATCGATGACGGTTTCATAGATTACACCGTCTCTCGCTGGTCGCTCGGACGTACCATCTGTATATTGAAGTGTGTATTGGGCCGTGACCGCATCAACTAGTCGAACGGTCCCTTTTGGCACGTCCTCAATCATCGAGCCGAACACTTCTTTGTCCGTCGTTACGGGAATATCCTTGGAAGACGTCTCTTCTGCACTTTCATTAATTGTCACTCCTGATTCCGTCGGTTCGATCGGTTCAGCTCGTTCCGCCACACACCCACTCAGTCCCATAACTGCCAAACTTAACATCATTCCGATTCGTCTCATGTCACACCACCTTTATATCGTCTCCTCTCCTAAATTCCACCAAACGACAAAAAAACCTTCTTCGGAGAACAAGTCTCCAAAGAAGGTTGATTCATTATTTACGCAACTCTTCCAAACGGGCGCGGACTGCGTCACGTTTGTCGAGGTAGTCTTTCTCTTTCGCCTTCTCTTCGTCGATGACGTGAGCCGGTGCCTTGCCAGTGAAGCCTGGGTTGCCGAGTTTCTTCTGAACGCGCTCGACTTCCTTCTCGTACTTCGCCACTTCTTTTTCAAGACGGGCGATTTCTTCCTCAAAGTTGATGAGGTCAGCGAGTGGGATGAACAGTTCCGCACCCGTCATGATGGCTGACATCGACTTATCAGGAGCCGTCAAGCCACGTCCGATTTCGAGCTCGGTCGCGTTCGTGAACTTGCCGATTGTCGTTTCGTTCGCGCTCAAGTAATCTTGTGTCGCCTCATCCGACGTCGAGATGAAGAGCTGAATCGGTTTCGACATTGGGGCGTTCACTTCCGAACGGATGTTACGGACCGAACGGATGACGTTCATGACCGCTTCGAACGCTGGTACCGAGTCCGCGAAGTGGAGCTCGTCGCGGCGTGTCGGGTAGCTCGCACGGACAATCGAGTCGCCTTCGTGCGGCAAGTGCTGCCAGATTTCCTCTGTGAGGAACGGCATGAACGGATGCATGAGACGCATGATTGAGTCGAGCGTGTACGCGAGCACTGAACGCGTCGTCGCTTTCGCAGCCTCGTCCTCACCGTAGAGCGTGAGTTTCGCCATCTCGATGTACCAGTTACAGAACTCTTCCCAGATGAAGTTGTACAAGTAACGGCCGGCTTCGCCGAACTCATACTTGTCGACGAGACGTGTCACTTGGTCGATTGTGTCGTTCAAGCGAGTGAGAATCCACTTGTCAGCGAGCGTCTTCTCACCTGACAAATCGATCTCCTCATACTTCATGCCGTCCATGTTCATAAGGGCGAAACGGCTCGCGTTCCAAATCTTGTTCGCGAAGTTCCATGTCGATTCGATTTTCTCCCAATAGAAACGAAGGTCGTTCCCTGGTGTCGATCCCGTAAGGAGGAACCAGCGGAGCGAGTCCGCGCCGTATTGGTCGATGACTTCCATCGGGTCGACGCCGTTACCGAGCGACTTCGACATCTTGCGGCCTTCCGAGTCGCGGATGAGACCGTGGATGAGCACGTCGTTGAACGGCTGCTTCCCAGTGAACTCGAGCGATTGGAAAATCATGCGAGATACCCAGAAGAAGATGATGTCGTAACCCGTGACGAGCGCGCTCGTCGGGAAGTAACGTTTGAAGTCTGCCGAGTCCGTATCCGGCCAGCCCATCGTCGAGAACGGCCAAAGCGCTGACGAGAACCATGTGTCGAGCACGTCTTCATCTTGATGCCAGTTCTCACTGTCCGCCGGTGCTTCTTTACCTACATAAATCTCACCTGTCTCATTGTGGTACCAAGCCGGGATGCGGTGACCCCACCAGAGTTGGCGGCTGATACACCAATCACGGATGTTCTCCATCCAACGGAGGTATGTGCCTTCGAACCGCTCTGGGACGAAGTTGACTTTCGTATCGTCATGTCCTTGCGCTTCGAGCGCTGCTTTCGCGAGCGGCTCCATGTCGACGAACCACTGTTTCGAAAGATAAGGCTCGATGACTGCGCCTGAACGTTCCGAGTGACCGACCGAGTGCGTGTGTGGCTCAATCTTGACGAGCGTGCCGTCTGCTTCTAGGTCTTTGACGAGTTGCTTGCGGCATTCGAAACGGTCGAGCCCTTCGTACTTGCCAGCATTCTCGTTCATCTTGCCGCCTTCGTCCATGACGAGGATGCGCGGGAGCTCGTGGCGGTTCCCGATCTCGAAGTCGTTCGGGTCGTGCGCCGGTGTGATCTTGACGCAACCTGTACCGAACTCCATGTCGACGTAGTCGTCAGCGACGATCGGAATCTCGCGGTTCATGACCGGAAGCATGATCGTCTTGCCGACGAGGTGCGCGTAACGCTCATCTTTCGGGTTAACGGCAACGGCCGTATCGCCGAGCATCGTCTCCGGACGCGTCGTCGCGATCTCGATGTGGCCTGAGCCATCAGCGAGCGGGTATTTCATGTGATAGAACGCGCCTTCGACTTCTTGATAGATTACTTCGATATCCGAAACGGCCGTCTTTTGCGCCGGGTCCCAGTTGACGATATATTCGCCGCGGTAAATCAAGCCTTTCTCATAGAGGCGGACGAACACTTCCTGGACCGCTTTCGAGAGTCCTTCGTCGAGCGTGAAGCGCTCACGTGAGTAGTCGAGACCGAGGCCAAGTTTTGACCATTGGGCACGGATCGTATCGGCGTACTCGTCTTTCCATTCCCACGTCTTCTCGAGGAACTTCTCGCGTCCGAGGTCATAGCGCATAATGCCGTCCTCACGGAGCTTCTGTTCGACTTTCGCTTGTGTCGCGATCCCGGCGTGGTCCATCCCTGGGAGCCAGAGGACGTCATATCCTTGCATGCGCTTGAGGCGCGTCAATAAGTCTTGGAGCGTCGTGTCCCACGCGTGTCCGAGGTGAAGTTTCCCTGTTACGTTCGGTGGCGGGATGACAATCGTGTACGGCTGTTTTGAATCGTCCTCGTCTGCTTTGAATACGTCGTTCTCTAACCAGTAGTCATACCATTTCGCTTCCGTCGCACTTGGATCGTACTTCGTCGGCATGGTGATTTCGTTTGTCTCGTTGGCCATATGCCCAACCTCCTCTAATGATGTGGACAAAAAAACGGCTACTCTCGTCCTTAACGCTAAGGACGAAAGAAGCCGTATCTTCCGCGGTACCACCTTAGTTCGCCACATGTGGCGCCCTCAAAATCGAATAACGGTCGATGGACCGGACCTTCCTACTTCGTTCAAAAGGTCAGCTCCGAGGCGACTTCCGCACCATCCCTCGCGGCCTCACACCAAGCGGCCGCGTCTCTGAAAAAGGATGTTGATTGCGTACTATTCCTCATCGTAGCTTTTGTTCGTATCTGTTAAACAATTGTAGCGACAGAAGCTGTTTCCGTCAAGATTACAATGAAAACTCTTGTTGCAGCTCTTTGAACGTCGCGTCGACCGCTGTGAGCGTCAAGTCGATATCTTCGTCCGTGTGAACGGTCGAGAGGAACAATCCTTCGAACTGTGACGGTGGCAAGAACACGCCGCGCGCCGCCATCTTCTGATAGTAAGCGCGGAACAAGTCGAGGTTCGCCGTCTTCGCCTTCTCGAAGTTCGTCACTTTCTCATTCGTGAAGAAGAATCCGAACATCGAGCCGGCCCGGTTCGTGTCGTGCGGGATGTTATACTTCTCGGCCGCTTTCGTATAGCCTTCAGCGAGACGGTCCGCTTTGCGTTCGAACTCGGCGTAGTGCTCAGGCTTGAGTTGCGATAACGTCGTGTAGCCGGCGATCATCGCGAGCGGGTTCCCTGAGAGCGTCCCTGCCTGGTAAATCGGTCCTTGTGGCGCGATTTGTTCCATAATCTCGCGTTTCCCGCCATAGGCACCGACCGGAAGGCCGCCGCCGATGACTTTCCCGAGGCACGTCAAGTCCGGCGTCACGCCGAAGTAGCCTTGGGCACAGTTATAGCCGACCCGGAATCCGGTCATGACCTCGTCAAAGATGAGGAGCGAGCCGTATTGTTCCGTGATCTCGCGGAGTCCTTCGAGGAAGCCAGGTTGCGGTGGCACGAAGCCCATGTTACCGGCCGCCGGTTCGACGATGACACCAGCGATATCGTCGCCGAACTTCTCGAAGGCGATGCGGAGAGCATCCAAATCGTTATATGGCACCGTGAGCGTCTGGCTCGCCAAGTCTTTCGGTACGCCCGGCGAGTCCGGGAGACCGAGCGTCGCGACGCCCGAACCGGCCTTGATGAGGAGCGAGTCGCCATGACCGTGGTAGCAGCCTTCGAACTTCAAGATTTTCGTCTTGCCCGTGTAACCGCGTGCGAGGCGGAGTGCCGCCATCGTCGCTTCCGTACCCGAGTTGACCATGCGCACCATCTCGATCGATGGGACGCGCTCGATGACGAGCTCGGCCATTTTCGTTTCGAGCTCGGTCGGTGTCCCGAACGTCCAGCCTTTCTCAGCTTGCTCTTGAATCGCCTTCGTGACGACAGGGTCGCGGTGGCCGAGGATGAGTGGTCCCCATGAGAGGACGTAATCGATATATTCGTTGCCATCGATATCGTAGACGCGTGAGCCTTCACCGCGTTCAGCGAAGATTGGCGTCATGCCGACTGATTTATAGGCACGGACCGGGCTGTTCACCCCGCCCGGCATGAGCGGACGTGCTTGTTCGAACGCCGCTTCTGAGCGTGTTTGTTTGTAGGTCATGCGTAGTCTCCTTCCAAATAGCGACAGACGTCTTTTGCGAAATATGTGACGATGAGGTCCGCACCGGCCCGTTTGAAGCCGACCATCGTCTCCATGACGATGCGTTGCTCATCGACCCAGTCGTTCAAAGCAGCCGCTTTGACCATGGCGTACTCTCCGCTCACGTTATACGCCACGATCGGCATATCGAGCGAGTCGCGCATGTCACGGATGATGTCCATGAACGCGAGCGCCGGTTTGACGATCATGAAATCGGCGCCTTGCTCGACGTCCGATTGTGATTCGCGGAACGCTTCACGGCGGTTGGCCGGGTCCATCTGATAGCCTTTGCGGTCGCCTTCACCAGGTGCCGATTGCGCTGCGTCACGGAACGGTCCGTAGTACGCCGATGCGTACTTGACGCCGTAACTCATGATCGGGATATGGTTGAAACCGTTTTGGTCGAGTCCTTCACGGATCGCGGCGACGAAGCCGTCCATCATCGAGCTCGGCGCGATGATGTCAGCGCCTGCTTGCGCTTGCGTGATGGCCGTCTGGACGTGAAGTGGTAGCGACGCGTCGTTATCGACGTCACCGTTCTTCACGATGCCACAGTGGCCTGTCGACGTATATTCGCACAGGCATGTGTCGGCGATGACCGTGAGCTGTGGTGCCCACGCTTTCACTTTACGGATCGCTTCTTGGACGATGCCGTGGTCATGATACGCTTCCGTACCTTCCGGGTCTTTATGTTCAGGTACGCCGAACAAGAGCACCGATTGAATACCGAGGTCGACGATCTCGTTGATCTCGTCCTCGAGACGGTCGAGCGAGAAGTTGAAGACGCCCGGCATCGAGCTGACTTCGCGTTTAATGTCTGTCCCTTCGATGATGAAGAGCGGGTAAATCAAATCTTCTTTCCGAACATGATTTTCACGTACGAGTGCACGCATTGACTTCGATGAACGAAGACGACGATGACGGTCAAACTGGTTCATGAAAAATCCTCCCCTATACACTGTATTAATGCATCCATAGTATAACACTCAGGCACTCGGACCGGTAACGTCGACACTTCCCGGACGGCGCGCTCGGTCACTTCACCGATGGCGTACCACGTCCCGTGGAAATGGTCGAGATATGGCGTGAGCGCCCGGACGGCGGACGGGCTGAGCACGAGGAGCGCTTCGATTCCTTCGAGCGCCTCGACTTCCGTCTCTGTCAGTTCACGGCCAATCGTCTCATAGACGACCCAGTCGTGGACGTTTTCGAGTTGCGTCATGTGCGCCGTGTTCGCCAAGTCGCCCCGGGCGAACAAGACGACCTCGTCTGACTTTACGACAGTTGCAAGGTCATGGAACAACGCCTCGCCCGTAAACGTCTCCGGCATGAGCGCGACGGTGAATCCAACGGCCTCGAGTGCTTGTTTCGTTTTCTCGCCGACGGCCGCGACTTTGACGTCACGTGGGACGTCACAAAGCGCCGGTACCGCTGTCTGGCTCGTCACGACGAGCCAATCGAATCGGCTGATCGGCATCTGGTTGTGCGTCAATCTCGTCTCGATGAGCGGGACGTGATGAACGGAAAGACCGCTCGCGGTGAGCCGGGCTCGCTGCGAAGCGGTCAGTCGTTTTGTCCCTGTGTACCAGACGTCACGCATTGACCGAGGCGAGAATTTCGCGCCCGCCGCGTCCGAGCAGGTCGTCTGCTACGTCTTTCCCGAGTGCGACCGCGTCTGACGACGTCTTCGTCACGCGGAGCACTTCTTTGCCGTCGACCGAGGCGATGAGGCCTGTGAGTGTCACGTCGTCGCCATCAACCGTCGCATAACCGCCGACCGGTACGTGGCAGCTGCCTTCAATCGCCTTGAGGAACGTCCGCTCGGCCGTCGCAGCTTTCGCCGTCACGTCGTCATGGAGCAATTGTAGAATTGCCGTCACTTCAGCGTCGTCCTTCCGGCTTTCGATGGCAAGTACACCTTGTCCGACGGCTGGGACCATCATGTCGGCGTCAAGCGCTTCGAAGTCGACGCGGTCCGTCCAACCCATGCGCTCGAGCCCGGCTTTAGCGAGCAAGATGGCGTTGAAGTTTTCTGTCTCGAGTTTTTTGAGGCGCGTGTCGATGTTCCCGCGAATCCATTGAATGTCGAAGTCCGGGCGAGCGGCGAGCATTTGGGCACCGCGGCGCAGTGAGCTCGTCCCGATGACGGCACCTTCCGGGAGCGTCTCGAGCGTATAGCCGTTCTCGCAGATGAGCACATCACGGGCGTCGACGCGTTTCGGCATGCAGCTGATATAGAGCTCTTCCGGCAACTCGGCCGGGACGTCTTTCATGCTGTGGACCGCGAAATCGATGTCCCCGGCGAGCATCTGTTGCTGAATCTCTTTGACGAACAACCCTTTGCCGCCGACTTTCGAGAGTTGCACGTCGACGATTTGGTCCCCTTTCGTCACGATCTCTTTGATTTCGAACTCGTTTTGAGCCCCGGCTTTCTTCAATTGATCGATGACCCATTTCGTCTGTGTCATCGCAAGTTGTGAGCGGCGTGAGCCGACGATAATTTTACGCATGATCGGTTATCCCCTTCATAGAAAAAGGCGACGAGATCCGCCGCCTTTTTTTGTTTTGTATTAGCGCATCAAGGCGCGAAGTGGTGCTTTCGCTGACATCGCTTCGGCTTCTTCCGTTTCCGGTTCGGCGTCAGGGACGTCGACATCTAGACCGAACGTCTCCACGAACTGATTGATGCGTGTGTTCGCATCTGGTTGCGCAGCGGCGTCTTTGATGTAATCAATCGGTTCACGAAGCATCTGGTTGATGATTGACTTCATATGCTTGCCGATGACTTTTTTATCGCGGTCCGACAGATGATCGAGCTTGCGCTCGAGGCTTTCCATCGTCTCTTCTTGAATGTTGAGCGCACGGGCGCGCAATTCATTCATGATCGGCACGACACCAAGCGTGATGAGCCACGTTTGGAACTCTTGAATCGCCTCATCGATTTTGATTTCAATCTTTTCGGCTTCGATGAGACGGGCCGCCAAGTTTTTATTGACGATGCCGTTCAAGTCATCCACATCGAACAAGTGGACGCCCGGAAGCGCCCGGACCGCTGGATCGATATCTCGCGGCACGGCAATGTCGATTAACAACAGTGGACGTTCCCGGCGGAGCAGTTGTGCTGCGGCGACGTCATCATAGGCGATGACGGCTTCTTTCGCACCGGTCGAGCTAATTAAAATATCAGCGTCAAGCAAGCCGCAAGCAATCTCACGGATCGAGTGGGCCCGGCCTTTGAACTTGTCAGCGACCGCTTTCGCTTTGCTCTCGGTCCGGTTAAAGACGGCAATCTGTTTCGCACCGGCCTCGAACAAGTTGAGCGTCGTCAACTCGCCTGTCTCACCCGCACCGACGACGACGACTTGTTTATCATCGAGCGACGAATACATTTCCTGGGCGAGCGTGACTGCTGCCGCGCTGACCGATACCGACATTTCCCCAATTTGCGTGTCAGTATGGGCACGTTTGGCGAGCGTCACGGCTTCTTTGAACAGTTTGTTGAACACCGTTCCCGTCGTCCCGTTCTCTTGGGCGCGGAAGAAGCTCGATTTCACTTGTCCTAAAATCTGTGTTTCCCCAATGATCATCGAATCGAGTCCAGACGTGACGCGGAACAAGTGGCGAATCGCCTCTTCTCCTTCACGAATCGATAAATAAGGGGTGAATTGGTCCATCTCTAAATCAAACCAGTTCGCTAAAAACCGTTTTGTATAATAACGACCCGTATGGAGCTGGTCTGTGACGACATATAGCTCTGTTCGGTTACAAGTCGACAAAATAACCGATTCAAATATGCTTTTCTCTTCGCGAAGTGCAATCATCGCATCCACGATTTCTTGCTCCCCAAACGAGAACTGCTCCCGAATCGCGACAGGGGCTGTCTTGTTATTTAGTCCAACGACGACAATATGCATGTACCTCTTCCCCTCATCCAAAATCCACCGACGGTTGTCTCTTCTTTTTCACATCTCTACCGTACATTATAACAATTTTTATTTAGGAACTATAATCTTCTGTTCGATTTTTGTGAAATAATTTAAGAACTTTTTGTGACAAAAAAAAGTAGAAACGGACATAGAGACCATTTCTACTTGATTCCTCATTTTAAAGAGGATGGATCGGTGATGATTGTACTCTCTTGGGTCTTTTCTTCTTCCTCCGCTTCGAGGTAATGTTTCCGTTCCCTCAGCTTGTAAATGCGGACGATATTTTGAACGACGACTTTCGCCACCGCGTAGAACGGAACCGCGATGAGCATCCCGATAATCCCGGCCAAGTTCCCGGCGACGAGCAAGACGATGATGATCGTCAGCGGGTGCACCTTGAGTGACTTGCCTTGGATGAGCGGCGAGATGACGTTCGATTCGATCTGTTGGACGATGATGATGACGACGATGACCCAAAGCACTTTAATCGGATCTTGGATGAAAGCGACGACAACGGCCGGTGCCGCACCGAGGAACGGTCCGACGTACGGGATGATGTTCGTCACCATCATGAAGAGCGCGAGTAGGATGGCATAGTCGAGTCCGATAATCCATAATCCGATGAGCGACGTGATTCCGACGAAGAACGCCACGATCAACTGGGCATGGACGTAGTTTTTAACCGTCGTATGCATGTCATGCAAAATGTTGCGTGTCTCACGCTCATAGCTCGACGGCAACAACTTCACGATTGAGTCCGGAAGACGTTTCCCGTCAAGTAACATATACAAAAGCATGAATGGAATGACGACGATTGTGATGACGGCCGACGTGATGAAGCCGACAAGACGACCGAACGATGACGCGACATTCCCGAAGACGTCTCCGAGATACGTCGTGACGTTGTTCGTGAAGTCGGTGAACATGTCATCGTTCTCATTGACGAATCGTGACAAGAACTCGTTTTCCATGAGCGAGTCCCGAACGGCGAAGATTTGCACCTGCAACTCTTTCGCGATGCTCGGCAAGGCGTTCACGAGTGACGTCACTTGCTCGACGAGAAGCGGTCCGAGCACGCTGAAGACGATTGTGATGATGAGCAGGAGTGACGTCAAGGTAATGGCGACGGATACGCCGCGTTTCCCGGAACGTCTCTCCAAGTAGTCGACGATGCCGACGAGAAAATAAAAGAATAGTCCAGCAATGATGAGCGGTACCGTGACGAGCGCCAAGATTACCTTCACCGGTTCGAACACGAATGAGATCTGTGTCCCGACCCAGATGACCAAGAAAATCGTCAACGTCCAAAATAATGCGCGGTACCATTTGTTTCCAAACATAATATGCATCCTTCCACCTCGTTCAATATTCTCTTGTCCTAACAATATGTAGACAATTATACGATAAATACCCGCTCCGGTAACCATGAAAACAAAAAAGACGAGGGAATCCCCTCGCCTCGTTCAGTCGTCTTCGCGTGTCAACAAATCGTAAATCGCTTTCCACGCCTCGTCTTTCCCTTCGGCTGTCTCAGCCGAGAAGGCGACGAACCGGTCAGTCGATTCAAACTGAAGCTTGCGTTTGACGGCCGACTCATGTTTTTGACGTTGCGCCTTCTTGATTTTATCGAGTTTCGTCGCCACGACGATGACCGGAATCTCGTAATGCTTCAAGAAGTTGTACATCGTCACGTCGTCACTTGACGGCTCATGACGGATATCGACCAACAGGACGACGCCGCGAAGCGCGCTCTGTGACGTCAAATATTGCTCCATCATGATGCCCCACTTCTCCCGCTCCGTCTTTGAGACTTTCGCGTAGCCATAGCCCGGCACGTCGACGAACATGATTTCATCGTTGATGTTGAAGAAGTTCAGCGTCTGCGTCTTCCCTGGCTTCGAAGACGTCCGTGCGAGTGCTTTGCGCTGACAAATCTTGTTGATGAACGATGACTTCCCGACGTTCGAACGTCCGGCGAGTGCGACTTCCGGTAACTCATGAATCGGGTAATGGTCAGGTGCGACGGCACTCGTGACAAATTCTGCTTTAGTGATTTTCATTATTTAATTTCCTCCAAATGCTACTTCTAATACTTGATCGAGCGTCGTGACCGGGACGAACGTCAGTTTCTCACGGACGGTGTCTTGAATGTCATCGATGTCACGCTCATTGTCTTTCGGAATGACGATGGTCGTCAAGCCGGCTCGGTGTGCGGCGAGCGCTTTCTCTTTCAATCCACCGATTGGCAGGACGCGGCCGCGGAGCGTGATTTCCCCGGTCATCCCGATGTCACGGCGGACTTTCTTGCCGGTCAACGCCGAGATGAGCGCCGTCGCGATTGTAATCCCCGCCGACGGACCGTCTTTCGGGACGGCACCTTCCGGCACGTGGATATGCACGTCTTGGCGCTCGTAGAACGTCGGGTCAATCCCGAACCGTTCCGCGTTTGAACGGACGTAGCTATACGCCGTCTGCGCCGACTCTTGCATGACGTCACCGAGTTTCCCCGTCAACTGGAGCTTGCCTTTACCAGGTGCGAGTGCGACTTCAATCGTGAGCGTGTCGCCCCCGAACGCCGTGTAGGCGAGTCCGGTGACAGCACCGATCGAGTCTTCCGTCTCCCCTTTGCCGTAGCGGTACTTCGGTTTCCCGAGGTAGTCGCCGAGGCTCTTCAATGAGACGGTGACGCGTTTCTTCTCGCCGATGGCGATTTGCTTCGCCGCTTTCCGGCAAAGTGAACCGATGACGCGTTCCAAGTTCCGGACACCGGCCTCACGCGTGTAACGGCGAACGACTTCGTAAAGTGCGTCCTCTTTAATCGTGAGCTGGCTCTTCTTCAAGCCGTGCTCTTTATACTGTTTCGGTACCAAGTGACGCTTGGCGATCTCGACTTTCTCGAGTTCCGTGTAGCCGCCGATTTGGATGAGTTCCATCCGGTCAAGGAGCGGCGCCGGAATTTGCGAGACGTCGTTCGCCGTCGCGATGAAGAGCACGTTCGATAAGTCGAACGGTTCCTCGATATAGTGGTCCGAGAACGAGACGTTCTGTTCCGGGTCGAGCACTTCGAGCATGGCCGACGCCGGGTCACCCCGGAAATCGGACGCCATCTTGTCGATCTCGTCGAGCAAGAACACCGGGTTCTTGCTCTCGGCCTGTTTCAAACCACGGATGATGCGGCCTGGCATCGCACCGATGTATGTGCGACGGTGCCCACGAATCTCGGCCTCGTCACGCACTCCGCCTAGCGAGACACGGACGAAGTGACGTTCGAGCGCCGACGCGATCGAGCGGGCGAGTGACGTCTTCCCGACCCCTGGAGGTCCGGCGAGACAAAGAATCGGTCCACGGAGCGAGTTCGTCAATTGACGGACCGCCAAGTACTCGAGGATTCGGTCTTTCACCGACTCGAGCCCGTAGTGGTCGTCATCTAACACATCGGCCGCATGTTTGACGTCGAGTTTATCTTCCGTCTCGATGCCCCACGGGAGCGAGGCGATCCAGTCGAGATAGTTGCGGATGACGGCATACTCGGGTGACGTCGCCGGGACGACGTTCAACCGCTCGGCTTCGCGCATGACGTTCTTCCGTGTCGTCTCAGGCAAATCGAGCGCCTCGAGTTTCTCACGGAGACGGTTCGGTTCAGACTCTTGCGACTGGTCGCCGAGCTCTTGCTGAATCGTCTTCATCTGTTCGCGCAAATAGTACTCTTTTTGTGCCTGTTCGATCGTCTTCTTCGTCCGTTCGCGCAACTCTTGCTCGAGCTCGATGATCTCGACCTCGTGCGTCATAATCTCGAGCAGCTCTAAGCCGCGTTTGACGGCGTCCGGTTCTTCGAGCATCGCTTGGCGGATGTCGACGTCGACGTCGAGCTTCGAAGCGATATAGTCGGTCAACGACTCGAGCCGTTCATACATCTCGAAACGACGACGCTCGTCCGGTGACAATCCTTTGATGGACCCGACGAGTTTTCCGAACTGTTCTTTCAATAAGCGCACGAGTGCCGTCCGCTCGACTTCTTCCCCTTCGACGAGTTCAAGTGGCTCGACGTCTGCGAACCAGCCTTCCTTCGTCTCTTCAATCGAGTTGATCTTGACGCGTTCTTTCCCGACTAAGCGGACGCGGACTGTCTCGTTCGACAGCTCGCTCATCTTGGCGATATGGACGCGTGTCCCGATCGCGTACAAGTCTTCCGGTTTAGGTGATTCTTTCCCCGTCTCTTTTTGTGTCACAACAATCAAATCTGTCTCGTGTTCCTTTGCGGCAAGGAGTGCTCGTAGGGAGAGCGGACGCCCAACGTCGATTGTCACTCCGATGAGCGGATACACCACGACTCCACGCAAAGGAAGGATTGGTAATTGTTCCATTACAACGCCTCCTGTGCAAAAAGGCCCAAAACTCGGATGTGCCGAGTGTTTGAGCCTTTTTCGTTCAAAATTATGCTGTCTCTTTATTGTCGCCTGTCTGTTCGACAGTACCATCGCGAAGTACGTATTTCGGACCGGCAAGACCCGTAATCGTTTCATCCGTGATGATGACTTTCTCGATATCGTCGCGCGATGGGACAGTGAACATCACATCGAGCATCATTTCTTCGATAATCGAGCGGAGACCGCGTGCGCCTGTCTTACGTTTGATCGCAAGTTTGGCGATTTCAACCAACGCCTCGTCTGTGAACGAGAGTTCGACATCGTCGAGTTCGAGCATTTTCTCGTACTGACGAACGAGAGCATTCTTCGGCTTCGTCAAGATTTCGACGAGTGCTTCCTCGTCAAGCGTCGTGAGCGTCGCCATAACCGGTAAACGACCGATGAATTCAGGAATCAATCCGAATTTCTGAAGGTCTTCCGGAAGCGCGCGGGCGAGCAAGTCTTCTTGCGTCAACTCGCGGTTTTCTTGGTCGTTCCCAAAGCCGATGACTTTCTTCCCGATGCGGCGTTTAACGACCGCTTCGATGCCAGCGAACGCGCCGCCGACGATGAACAAGATGTTCGTCGTATCGATTTGGATAAACTCTTGATGCGGATGCTTACGTCCACCTTGCGGCGGTACGCTTGCGACCGTCCCTTCCAAGATTTTAAGAAGTGCCTGCTGAACGCCTTCACCCGAAACGTCACGCGTGATCGATGGGTTTTCCGACTTACGGGCAATCTTATCAATTTCATCGATATAGATGATTCCTTTTTCAGCCTTCTCGACATCATAGTCAGCCGATTGAATCAACTTGAGCAAGATGTTCTCGACGTCTTCCCCGACGTAACCGGCTTCTGTCAAGCTCGTCGCGTCCGCGATTGCGAACGGGACGTTCAAGACGCGAGCCATCGTCTGAGCGAGAAGCGTCTTACCGCTACCAGTTGGTCCGATCATGACGATGTTCGACTTCGAAAGTTCGACATCATCCGAACGGCCACCGGCGTTGATGCGTTTATAGTGGTTATAGACAGCTACTGAAAGCGCACGTTTGGCGCGGTCTTGACCAATGACATAATCGTCTAGGATGTTACGAATCTCTTGTGGTTTTGGAATGTCTTTAAATTCAACTTCTTCCTCCACACCGAGCTCTTCCTCAACGATTTCATTGCAAAGTTCGATACATTCGTCACAAATGTATACGCCAGGACCGGCGACTAATTTACGGACTTGTTCTTGCGATTTTCCGCAAAACGAGCACTTGAGTTGCCCCTTTTCCTCGTTAAATTTGAACATTCGGTACACCCCTTCTAAATGAAAATGGATGTAAGTGCGATAAATCGCCTATTTGTATTCCCAGGTGCGCATGCACCGTGAAAAGACATTTACATCTCTGCGTTGCAATAATTGTAGCATGAACAAATCACTTCATCAAAGATAAACACATGCAAAGTGTCGTGACGAAAAAAAGGACGACTGCTAGGCAGCCGTCCTTCTGTCATCCGATTACTTCGCTTTCCCGTTTTCAACGAGAACGTCGATCGCTTTACGGAATTTGAGGTCACCTTTAAGTGTCTCGATTCCGCCTTGTGGCGCGAGCATCGTGCGGAGTTGATCCGGTGCGATGTTGTAAAGTTTAGACATTTCTTCGAGTTCTTTCTCAGCATCTTCGTCAGACACTTCGATCGCTTCTTTCTCAGCGATTGCTTTCAAGACGAGACGAGCTTTAACGCGCTCTTCAGCTTGCTCTTTCATCTCTTCGCGCATCGCTTCTTCAGTCGTTCCAGTAAGCTGGAAGTACATGTCGAGGTCGATTCCTTGTGAAGAAACACGTGTGCCGAACTCTTGAACCATGCGATCTACTTCTTGGTCAACGAGTACTGCAGGTACGTCGATTGTTGCGTTAGCTGTTGCTTGCTCGACGAGTTGGTCGCGCATTGTGCCTTCCGCTTCTTGTTTCTTCGCAGTTTCTAAACGCTCACGGATTTTCGCTTTCAACTCGTCGAGTGATGAAACTGACTCGTCGATGTCTTTTGCGAACTCGTCGTCGAGCTCAGGAACTTGCTTCGCTTTGACTTCGTGAAGTTTGACTTTGAATGTCGCTGGTTTACCCGCCAAGTTATCAGCGTGGTACTCTTCAGGGAATGTTACTTCAACGTCTTTTTCTTCGCCAGCCGTCAAGCCGACCATTTGCTCTTCGAATCCAGGGATGAATTGGCCTGAACCGATTTCGAGCGTGTAGTTTTCAGCCGTGCCGCCTTCGAATTGCTCTCCGTCAGCGAAACCTGCGAAATCAAAGACAGCTGTATCGCCGTTTTCGATTGCGCCTTCTTTGACAGCAAGCTCTGCGCCTTGCTGTTGAAGCGCGTCAAGTTCAGCTGCAACTTCTTCGTCAGTGACTGTTGTTTCAACAGCTTCGTACTCGAGACCTTTGTATTCGCCAAGCTCAGCTTCTGGCTCAACGACGAACGTTACTTTGAACGTTACAGGTTTGCCTTTTTCGAGCGTGCCGTCTACATCGATGTTTTCGAGAGCGATTGGTTCGAAACCAGCTTCTTCGACCGCACCTTGAACTGTGTCACGGTAGAGGATATCGAGCGCATCTTGATAGAGTGCTTCTTCTCCGTACATTTTGTTGAACATTGGGCGTGGCAATTTCCCTTTACGGAAGCCAGGCACGTTCAAAGTTTTGACGACATCTTTGAATGCGGCGTCGACTGCTTTATCAAAAGCTTCTGCAGGTGCTTCGTACGTGAGTACGCCTTGGCTACCTGATGTTTTTTCCCATTTTGCTGTCATGCTAAGTCCCTCCAACAATTCGTTTATACGTACAAGAATGTACAACAATCCGTATTATAACATAAATCCGGCGACTGCACACAAGGATTTAGTCTAGAAACGCCTCGGTGAAACGCATGTCCGCCTCGAGGATTTCCGCTGCTAGGCCGTCAGTTTCTTCGTGTTGCAAGATGGCCGTTTTCGCCTGTCCGAGCGCCACCTCCACGTCAGACGCTTCTCGTGGTGTGAACGGGTAGTGCGTGTACATGTAATTCATAAGCAGTTGTGTCGCAATCTCGTCACCGTACACGACCCGCTGCAATTGATTGGTCATCGCTTCCCACGCTTGCGTATGCACGGTCGCCTCGTCTTGCGTCAATCGGTGCCGTGTCCCGAGATCGGTCCATTCGATGACCGACAACTCGTCGAACGCTTTTTGGAGCACGATCAACTTCATCAACTTTGGACGTTCCGCGACGAGGAGCTCTTTCAAGACGTTGTCGAGGACATCGTCGATATTGAAATGGACGTGTTCAAGCGTCTCGATCTGTTCGCCGATTCCGCCTCGATGAAGGATTCGCTTCACTTTAGCAATCGCGGCCGGGAACTCGGTCAACTTCAACACTTGCAGTACTTGATGTGCTTGTGTGTTGACGTGATCGGTCTTCTCTTGCCATTCGAGATAGAGATTGATCCAATGGGCCGCCTCGAACGGTTGGTCACGCATGATGTAATACTGGGCGATTTGAAGCCCGCCGGCTGCAGGTTCTTCTGCGACCGTCATCTGAGTCGTGACGAGTTCTTCGAGTTTCTCAAGCGTCTCCGGTTCTTCCGGACGTTCCATCAGACATTGGAATAGTTCCATGAAAACAAAGGGATCACCGGGCACTGCCTCATACCAATCCCACAGAATCGGTTCGACCCGTTGCCGTTCTCCGGCCGTGTCCGCCTCTTGAATCATCTTCTGAAGCCGCGACCAGTTCCCAGGAAACGGGTACGCTTTCTCTTTTGCCATCTCTCCACACCCTTTCCATTCATCTCCATCTTCCGTTAGGAATCGATTCGTTGTCAATCAATACCCCGAAAAACGAAAAAAGAGACAACCTCCGTGGAGGCTATCTCTATTTTAAATGGAAGTGTCCCAAGAGGGATTCGAACCCCCGACCGACGCCTTAGCTTACCACCATGGCTTTCGCCACCAACGTGTGTTGTTTGTAGTCTGGACTATATCTTCACCATTTCAGGTGCGACACGTGTAGTCTCTACGGAACCTCACGAGCAAGGTGCTCCTTCAATGGCTCTACCTCTAAAGGATGACCTTTAGTCCTTCGAACCATCTTGTCCCCGAAAGGAAATAAGTTTCCTCGGTATTACCATCAGCATGATCTGTTAAGGCTTCACCGATATAGTGTCGTCCACTCCATAGGTTTCTGTTTCCCTATAAAGGCTCCTATTTGTCTTGAAGGGCGTTGCTCTATCCAGCTGAGCTATTGGGACATTGACAAGAAAACTATAATAGAAAAATGGTTTGCTGTCAATTCCTTCTTTTCATTCCGTCACAGCTTTCCGCTCACATCGAGATCCTCGACGACTGAACCGTCCTCAGACCGATAAAAGCGGACGTTGGCCTGCCCGTTCTCGAGATCCATCAGTACATACGTCTTGTCACTCCGTCCGCGCGGCATCCGAATCGAGCCCGGGTTCACATAGAGCACCCCGTCCTCAATCAACGCTCCGGCGACGTGCGAATGGCCGAACAACACGACGTTCGCCCCGACCTCTTCGGCCCGATAACGCAACCGGTTCAAGTCGTACTTCACGTCGTGGTGATGGCCGTGGACGATAAGAATCGTGCCTTCAGCCGTCTCCTCGATTCGCTCGAGCGGCAAGTCGCCACCGAAGTCGCAATTGCCGCGCACCGTGTGATACGGGAGTAGGTGCTCGTCGACGAGCGCGAGTTGCGAGTCGCCACAATGATACGCGTCGTCAATTTCTTGTTCGTGCCGATTAAAGATGATCGATAGTTCTTCTGTCAATCCGTGACTGTCACTGACTACGAGAAAACGCATACGGGTCACCCTTTCATGAACGGAATGATTTCTGCCTCTAACTTTCGTAGTGCTTGACCGCGGTGACTGACCGCCGCCTTTTCGTCGCGTTCAAGTTCTGCTGCCGTCTTATGGAGCGACGGGACGATGAAGAGCGGGTCGTAACCGAAGCCGTTCTCCCCGTGCGGCGCGTAGCCGATCGTCCCTTCAATCGTACCGCGTACCGTCAACGTCTCCCCTGATGGTTTGGCCAGACAGAGGGCACAGATAAAGCGTGCCGTCCGGTCGGTCGCCCCGTTCAACTTCTCGAGCAAGAGGGCGTTGTTCGCCGCGTCCGATTTTTCAGGTCCGGCGAAGCGGGCCGAATGGACACCCGGTGCCCCGTCGAGCGCGTCGACTTCAAGCCCCGAGTCGTCAGCGAGGACGGCATGGCCGAAGTAACGGGCCGCTTCCTTCGCTTTCAGTTCGGCGTTCGCTTCGAACGTCGTGCCCGTCTCGTCCGTCTCCGGCGCGTCCGGATAGTCGAGCAATGACTCGACCTCGAAGCCGAGCGGCGTCAACATCGCCTCCAACTCTTTCACTTTTCCTGCGTTATGTGTCGCAATAATCAACTTCATGTTGTCTCCTCCAATTGTTCCCCGACATACCACCATGAGGCACCGAGCGCGTCTTCAGCCGCCTTGAACAGCGTCTCGATCCCGCTCTGGGCCATCTGGAGCATCTCGTTCATCTCGAGCAACGTGAACGTCGCCTCTTCCCCCGTGCCCTGCACTTCGACGAAACGTCCGCTCGCCGTCATGACGACGTTCATGTCGACCTCAGCCGCGGCGTCTTCTTCGTAGTTCAAGTCAAGGAGCAATTCGTCGGTCCGTCCGACCGAGATGGCCGCGACGCCTTCTTTAATCGGCGTGTCGTCAAGCTTGCCTTGACGGATGAGCGCATCGACCGCGAGGACGAGGGCGCAGAAACCGCCGGTGATCGAGGCCGTGCGCGTGCCCCCGTCCGCTTGGATGACGTCACAGTCAATCCAAATCGTCCGTTCGCCGAGCCGTTCCAAATCGACGACCGAGCGGAGCGACCGGGAAATGAGACGCTGAATCTCCATAGTCCGGCCCGACTGTTTCCCGCGAACCGACTCACGTACCGTACGGTTGCCGGTCGCGCGTGGAAGCATGGCGTACTCGGCGTTAATCCAGCCTTGCTTCTTGCCGCGCAAAAAGTTCGGGACGCGTTCTTCGACCGTCGCCGTACAGATGACTTTCGTGTCCCCAATCGAGATGAGGACCGATCCTTCCGCATGCTTGTTCACATGAGGAACGATTTCGACGGGCCGGAGCTCGTCCTGTTTTCGTTCGTTACGCATCGACACCGGACACCTCTACTTTCTCCGCTCTCACGGGCTGACCGAGCCACTCTGTCGCGAGCCGGTCAAAGATGACGACGTCCCCCGTCGCATAAAACTGGTGCGCCGGGACCGTGTCGAGGTCGTTCTCGAGCTCTTTGAAGTCCAGGATGGCCGCCACTTCGAGCGCCGTCTCGTCACCGGACGAAATCAAGTGGACGTCCGGTCCGACGACGTCTTGAATGACCGGCGCGAGCAACGGATAGTGCGTGCACCCGAGGATGAGCGTATCCATCTCGGAAGATTGGAGCGGCCGAATCGTCTCGGCAACGATTGCGCGGACGCGTTCCCCGTCGAGTTCGCCGGCTTCGACGAGCGGGACGAACGGCGGACAGGCGAGCGAGTACACATCAATCTCGCCGGCCACGTGCCGGAGCGCCGTCTCGTACGAGTTGCTCTCGATCGTCATCTTCGTACCGATGACGCCGATATGTTTATTGCGCGTCCCTTTGACGGCCGCGCGGGCTCCCGGGTCGATGACACCGATGACCGGGATGTTGAGGCGTTTGCGCGCCTCTTTCAAGACGACTGCTGTCGCCGTGTTGCAGGCGATGACGATCATCTTCACGTTCTTGCTTAACAGGAACTCAATCAGTTCCCACGTATAGGCTTCAATCTCATCGTGCGGGCGCGGGCCATACGGGCACCGTTCCGTGTCGCCGATATAGATAATTTCTTCTTTCGGTAGTTGGCGCATCAGTTCTTTGACCACCGTCAAGCCGCCAACTCCTGAATCGAGTACTCCAATCGCTCGTTTCATGATCATCACTTCCATTCCCATCTATCTTACCAAAAAAGCCGATTCTGAAAAAGAAACGGTCTCGTGACAAACAAAAAAGACGAGGTAGCCGATTGGCCGCCTCGTCCGTCGCTCAATTACTGAGCAAGACCTTCGCTTGTGAGCATGTCAGAAAGCGTGTTAACCGCTTCTTCTGCATCGTCACCAGCTGCAGTGATTTTGATTGTAGAATCTTTAGCGATTCCGAGTGAAAGAACACCCATGATTGACTTGAGGTTTACTGTCTTACCGTTGTACTCAAGGTTGATATCTGATTGGAACTTAGAAGCTGTGTTAACCAACTGTGTAGCTGGACGAGCGTGAATTCCTGAATCTGCAACGACTGTGAACGTTTTTTCCATGACGTGATAGTCTCCCTTCAAATTTCAATTCTACAGGCGGACCTGCAAAATAATTGTTTGTGAACTCATTATCAAATGATAGCGGATTCGCAAAAATTCTGCAAGCGATTTTTATATTCTGGAGTCCATTCGGTCGGACGACCGGATTTCGACAAGTGCACGAGGCTCGTGCGCCCCGCGAACATGAGCTGTTCTCCATCATATGCCCCGTAATGAATATCACATGAAGTGTTTCCGACCGTCAAGACATTGGCATACACCTTGATCGGTTGGCGCGGCATCACCTGGCGGACATAGTCACACTGAGCGTCCGCCACGACGACGAACCCATCTTTCAACGAGAACCCAGTCGCTTCAAGCAACTCGATGCGCGCATCCTCAAAATAGATGAACGGAATCGTGTTATTCATATGGCCGTACGGGTCGCACTCCGAAAATCGGACTTTGACATCTAGCGCGACCCCTGCTCTGACACGTGTTTCCCAATCGGCTTCCCGGAAGTACTTCGTCATCCGGATCCCTTACGCCTCAACCGCAGAACCGGTGCGGCCTTTATCGCTACCGAAGAACGATTTGAACGAGTGAAGCGTCGTCTGACGGTTCATCGCAGCGATAGACGTCGTGAGCGGAATGCCTTTCGGACAAACTTCGACACAGTTTTGTGCGTTTCCGCACTGTGCGAGGCCACCGTCTTCCATGAGCGCTTCCAAACGTTCTTCCGCATGGAAGGCGCCGGTCGGATGCGAGTTGAAGAGACGGACTTGCGAGATGGCGGCCGGTCCGATGAAGCTCGATTTGTCGTTGACGTTCGGGCATGCCTCGAGGCAGACACCGCACGTCATACATTTCGATAGTTCATACGCCCATTGACGCTTGTTCTCTGGCATCCGTGGTCCTGGTCCGAGATCGTACGTCCCGTCAATCGGAACCCAAGCCTTCACTTTTTTCAACGCGTCGAACATGCGCTGACGGTCGACTTGAAGGTCACGGACGACCGGGAACGTCTTCATCGGAGCAAGACGGATCGGCTGCTCGAGTTTATCGACGAGTGCCGTACACGATTGGCGCGGCTTGCCGTTGATGATCATCGAACAAGCGCCACACACTTCCTCGAGACAGTTCATGTCCCAGTTGATTGGTGTCGTCTTGTCCCCGTTCGCGTTGACCGGGTTCCGGCGGATTTCCATCAGTGCCGAGATGACGTTCATATTCGGACGGTACGGGACGGTAAACTCTTCCGTATAGGTCGGTTGATCCGGCCCGTCCTGGCGTTCAATGATAAAACGAATGTCTTTTTGATCTGCTTGCATCGGCGTCGTCATTTCGTCTTCGCCCCTTTCTTCGAGTAATCCCGTTTACGTGGCGGGATTAACGAAACGTCGATCTCTTCATACGAGATATCGACTTCCCCATTGTTATAACGTGCCATCGTCGTCTTCATGAAGCGCTCGTCATCACGTTCCGGGAAGTCCGGTTTGTAATGAGCCCCACGGCTCTCATCGCGTTTCAAGGCGCCGAGTGTGATGACGCGTGCGAGGTCGAGCATGTGGTCGAGCTGTCGGATGAACGATGCCCCTTGGTTGCTCCAGCGGGCCGTATCGGTCGCGGAGATGTTGTTATAGCGTTCACGAAGTTCACGGAGTTTGAGATCCGTCGCTTCGAGCTTATCGTTGTAACGAACGACCGTGACGTTGTCGGTCATGAGTTCGCCGAGCTCACGGTGGATTTGATACGCGTTTTCCGTACCTTCCATCGCGAGGATGTCGTTGAACCGCTCGATTTCTTCACGTTCGTTGAAGTTGAAGAGTGCTTCTGGCACGCTCTCTGTCGCTTGGTCGAGACCGCGCATGTAATGAACGGCCGCAGGACCGGCTTCCATCCCGCCGTATACAGCCGAGAGGAGCGAGTTGGCACCGAGACGGTTGGCACCGTGCATCGAGTAATCGCACTCACCGGCAGCGAATAGCCCTGGGATGTTCGTCATTTGGTCGTAATCGACCCAGAGTCCGCCCATCGAATAGTGAACGGCCGGGAAAATCTTCATCGGGACTTTCCGCGGGTCGTCGCCGACGAACTTCTCGTAAATCTCGAGGATACCGCCGAGTTTGATGTCGAGCTCTTTCGAGTCTTTATGCGACAAGTCGAGGTACACCATGTTCTCGCCGTTGACGCCGAGCTTCTGGTTGACGCAGACGTCGAAGATCTCACGCGTCGCGATATCACGCGGCACGAGGTTTCCGTAGGCCGGATACTTCTCTTCAAGGAAGTACCATGGTTTGCCGTCTTTATACGTCCATACACGTCCGCCTTCACCACGTGCTGACTCACTCATGAGACGAAGCTTGTCGTCCCCTGGGATCGCCGTCGGGTGGATTTGGATGAACTCGCCGTTCGCGTAGACCGCGCCTTGACGGTAAACCGCTCCAGCCGCTTGGCCGGTGTTGATGACCGAGTTCGTCGATTTACCGAAGATGACTCCTGGGCCACCTGTCGCAAGGATGACCGCATCCGATGGGAACGCTTTAATTTCCATCGAGCGTAAATCCTGACAGACCGCACCACGGCATACGCCTGATTCATCGATGATGGCCCGGAGGAACTCCCAGCCTTCATACTTCTCGACGAGCCCTTGCGCCTCATAGCGACGGACCTGCTCGTCTAGTGCGTAAAGAAGCTGTTGCCCTGTCGTCGCACCGGCGTAAGCCGTGCGGTGATGGAGCGTGCCGCCGAAACGTCGGAAGTCGAGAAGACCTTCCGGCGTCCGGTTGAACATGACGCCCATCCGGTCGAACATGTGGATGATTTTCGGTGCCGCTTCCGCCATCTTTTGGACTGGCGGTTGGTTGGCGAGGAAGTCGCCCCCATAGACCGTATCATCGAAGTGTTGCCAAGGAGAATCCCCTTCCCCTTTCGTGTTGACGGCACCGTTGATGCCGCCTTGTGCACAAACTGAATGTGAACGCTTGACCGGTACAAGCGAGAATAGTTTTACCGGAACACCCATCTCAGCCGACTTGATTGTCGCCATGAGTCCAGCTAGACCGCCACCGATGACGATCAAACTTTGATTTGCCATGTACTTTTCCCCCTATTACAAGATGCCAGCGAACGTCAAGATTGAACGGATGCCGACAAAAGATAGTGCCAAGAAGACCGCGCCTGAGACGTAGCTCATGAAGCGCTGTGAACGAGGCGACTGTGTGATCCCCCACGTGATGGCAAACGACCAGAGACCGTTCGCGAAGTGGAACGTAGCCGAGAGGATCCCGACTATGTAGAAGATAAGCATGAGCGGATTGTCGACGATGTTTTGCATCATCTCCGCATTCACTTCAACGCCACGCAACTTCGCCAAGCGCGTTTCCCAAACGTGCCATGCGATGAAGATGACGAGGAAGACGCCCGTGAATCGTTGGAGCATGTACATCCAGTTACGCGCGTATGAGTAACGATTCGTGTTAATCGAACCGAGAAACGCATAATACACGCCATACACGCCGTGGAAAATCATCGGCAAAGCGATGATGGTGACTTCAAGGAAGTACAAGTACGGTAAGCTCTCCATGAATTTTGCTGCCTTGTTAAACGACTCCACCCCATCGACGATATAGTAGTTGACCGACAAGTGGACGATCAAAAACAGGCCGATTGGGATGACCCCAAGTAGCGAATGGACTTTACGACTGAAATAGTCACGCTGCGAAGCCATTCTAGTTCCCCCTTTGTACGAGCCCTTGGCTCGTTTTGTAAATAAAAGCGTTTTCAAATGTAAATATAGCTTTCTGTCTCCTATTCTACTCTTGTGAATTTTGTATGACAAGACAACCTGACCGATTTGTGACACATTCTTTTGCAAAATACCCGGTGACCAAAAGCCGATTCGTCGTTATAATGGTATAGAGAGATTGGAGTGATGGAAGAAGATGGAAACGATGAGCCAACCCACTTTCGCGATCGAACTGTTGCGCGATTATGTGTTGACGGATTTGCTTGGGGACGATTACGCCCAAGTCATCTATTGGTCGGGTAAACGGGTCGCACGCAAGTTCCCGGTCATGCCCAATGAGGAACTGAGCGCCTTCTTTAGTGAGGCCGGCTGGGGAGATTTGACGCTGTTGAAAGAAAAAGGAAATAAATTCTTGTTCGAGCTCACGCCCCCACCCGCAACCCAAGAGAAGGCGACGGGCTACTTCCAGCTCGAGGCTGGCTTCTTAGCCGAACAGATTGCGGGTCGTTTCCAATGCGTCGCCGAAGGATATGCCGACGTGACGCGCGAGGCCGTCCACATCACCGTCCAACTAGACCGAAAAGATACGTATGAATGACGAAGAGCCGATGCGATTTTTACACCGCATCGGCTCTTTCTTTTTGAGTTAATCCTCTAACTCATCCATCTCTTCATGCGGGAAGAGGCGCTCATGGGCGAAGAAATGAAACTCGATGAGCTCCGACCTTGAGAACGTCATGTCTTCGCCCGCATACGCCGCTACCGCTTTTTGAATGACATGCAGGAGATCGGGCGGAATCGGTTGTCGCTTTGCCCAATCGAGCACTTCTCGTTTGGCGAGCACACGTCCATCTATCTCATAGGCCATCACCCGCACGAGATTCAGTACGCTATACACGGGATGATTCTCGAGCGAGCTGAAGCAATCCAACGCGTCGCCCTTGATTGCTTCTCGGTAATGTCCATCCTCAAACCCGAGCAACAACTCATGCAGCGGAGCCCCGAACAAGACACGGCCCCGCTCCATAATGACTTTAAGATGGGCGGCCAAATCCGGATCCGTCATTCCGCGTTGCTCATGGAGCAGTTCATCGATTGACATTTCTTCTAACCGCATGCGCCATTGCTCACTATAATGAAACTCGAACGGACTCGGATGGACCCATTCTTGTAACGCTCGTTCCGTCAGCACGGTCAGCTCGAGCGGATAAGGCTGCGTCGAAGTCTCCAGGCACAGTCGCATCAAACCGAGCCGTTCCTCGTCCGACAGGTCTTGGTCGCTCACGAACAGTAAATCGACGTCGCTCTGTCGCGGATGAAAGCCTCCCATCGTCAAAGACCCGTGCACGTATGCATGTCGAATCGCGTCCGTCACGTCACTAAGTCCACGAATAAACTGTTCGATAAAAGGGGATGTCTCGTCTGGAAAATCGGCTAATGCGTCTCGGTTCATTCATCGGTCTCCTCATGGACGTATTGGATTACGGTCTCGGCCAACTTCTCCGGCAGACCCGCTTCTTTCAACTGTTCGAGCGAGGCGAGACGGATCTGCTTCATCGACCCGAAATGACGAATCAACTGCTGACGCCGCTTCGGTCCGACGCCCGGGATATCGTCGAGCACCGACTTCGTCATCTTCTTCGTCCGCAGGCTGCGGTGGAACGTGATGGCGAAGCGGTGGACCTCGTCTTGCATACGTTGCAGCAAATAGAACGCGCTCGAGCGTGAATTCAATTCGACGACCCCGCCGCCTTCCCCAAACAAGAGCTGGCTCGTCCGGTGACGGTCATCTTTCTTCAACGAGCCGACGGGCAAGTCGAGCCCGAACTCGTTTTGCAGCACATCGAGGGCGGCGTTCAATTGCCCGATTCCCCCGTCAATCAATAACAGGTCCGGCAGACGTTTCTCTTCCGTCAACAGACGGCGGAACCGACGGCGCACGACCTCTCGCATCGTCTCATAGTCGTCCGGTCCTTGGACGGTACGAATCTTGTATTTCCGGTATTCCTTCTTGAGCGGCTTGCCATCCTCGAAGACGACGA
Source organism: Exiguobacterium sp. s157 (assembly GCF_018618205.1). Taxonomy (NCBI): domain Bacteria; kingdom Bacillati; phylum Bacillota; class Bacilli; order Caryophanales; genus Exiguobacterium; species Exiguobacterium sp. s157. The sequence continues at coordinate 189,383 of NZ_JACSLQ010000001.1, read as the reverse complement.
GCGCCGAGACGGCGTCCGCCCCTTGGATGTTGGCGTTGTCGATGATGTCGACGCGCGACAAGTTTGGGATACCGATCGCCTCACCGAGCTCACGCATGGCGAGGAGCGTCCGCTCTTCGTCGCGGGCGAGTAACTCGAACTTTTCGTTCAAGGCGATGCCTGCATTTTTCGTCGCCAAGTCGAGCAACTGTCGCTTCGCCCCTCGTTTCGGCTGCATCACTTTCGTGCCGATCGCCTCGTTCAACAGATCGATGCGGACGATCTCAGGGACGAGCACTTCCTTCGGCAAGACGTTCTGCTCGTAGAACTGGACGATAAAACTCTCGAGCTCCTCGGACGGTTCCCCATGAAGTGGGAACAGGGATACGTCGCGCTCGATCATCTTGCCGCCCCGCATATAGAACACTTGGACGCACATCCAGCCGCGGTCGAGTGTGTAGCCAAAGACGTCGCGTGCTGTTGGGTCGGCCGTAATCATGTTCTGTTTGTTCATAATCGATTCGACGGCCCGGATTTGGTCACGGAGCTCGGCGGCGCGTTCGAACTGCATGTCTTCGGCAGCCTGTCCCATGTCGACTTGAAGTTTGGCGAGCGTCTCGCTCGTCTCCCCGTTCAAGAAGCGTCGAATCTCTTGGACGATCTCTTTTTGCTCGTCCGTGTCGATGGCAAGCTCACACGGTCCGAGGCACTGGCCGATGTGGTAATACAGACAGAGCTTGCGCGGCATCGGTTGGCATTTCCGGAGCGGATACAGCTTGTCGAGCAACCGCTTCGTCTCGTTGGCGGCGTAGGCGTTCGGATACGGACCGAAATAGAAGCCGCCGTCCCGTTTCAGCTTCCGCGTCGTGAGTAGTCGCGGATACGGCTCGTTCGTGATTTTGATATACGGGTACGACTTGTCGTCCTTCAAGCGGATGTTATATTTCGGGTCGTGCTTTTTGATGAGCGTCATCTCGAGCAGGAGTGCCTCGAGTTCGCTCGCCGTGACGATATATTCGAAATCGCGAATCTCGGCCACGAGCCGCATCGTCTTGATGTCGTGCGCCCCGGTGAAATACGACCGGACCCGGTTTTTCAGATTTTTCGCTTTCCCGACGTAAATGATTTCGCCGTACTCGTTCTTATGCAAGTAACAGCCGGGCTCATCCGGGAGGAGCGCCAATTTATGTTTAATGTGGTCAGAATGACTCAAATTCGATCACCTCAGTTTAGGTTCCTTCCAGACGGGAAAAAATTGATGAAGTCTCAGAGGGAGGGTTTTTGAATGAAACGGTACGATGTCATCATCATCGGCAGCGGCTCGGCAGCGAGCCAGGCCGCCAGCGTGTTACGTGACGCCGGTAAACAAATTGCGATTGTCGAGAATTGGACGTTCGGCGGGACATGTCCGCAGCGCGGGTGTGACCCGAAAAAAATGCTCGCGGAAGGAGCCAACCTGATTGCCCGGGCCGAACGGATGAAACCGCTCGGTGTGACCGGCGAACTCAAGCTCGACTGGCACGCCTTCAAACATCGTGTCGACGAATACCGTTTTGCCGTCCCGACGACGAAGATGCATCATTGGCAAGAACACGGCATCGATTTGTTCGAAGGCGAACCACATTTCATCGATGAAGACTCGATTGTCATCGGAGGACATGAAATTTCGGCGCATCAATTCTTGATCGCATCGGGGCAAATTCCGCGTCCACTCGACATTCCCGGCGGAGACGCTGCCATCACGAGCAACGACGTCTTCGACCTTGAGGTGTTACCGCAACACGTCATCATCGTCGGAGCCGGTTATATCGCCTTCGAGTTCGCCCATATTCTGCGCCGGTTCGGATGTGACGTGACGCTCCTCGTCCGGTCGCGGGCGCTGAAGCCATTCGACCGTAAAGTCGTCAAACGGCTTGTCGATGAGACGATTCAAATCGGGATCGATGTCCGCTATGGAATCGAACCGGTCGACATCAATGGCGACGTCGTGACACTATCAGATGACTCTACCCTTGAAGGGCTCGTACTTAACGCCACCGGGCGGATTCCGAGCATCGAGCGACTTCGCTTGGATGCGGCCAGCATCGAGTCCGACCACGGCGGCGTCTTGGTCAACGAGTTTCTCCAGACGACGAATCCGAACGTCTATGCGGCCGGAGACGTCGCCAAGAGCCGTAACCCGGCCCTCACCCCGTTCGCCGGACAGGAAGGTCGCATCGCCGCGCTCAACCTGCTCCGCAACAACACGCGTCCGCTCCCCGAGCGCCCCGCCCCGACGGTCGTCTTCACGACACCACCGATTGCCAAGGTCGGGCTGACGGTCGACGAGGCCAAGGCGCAAGGCATCGACTACGAGTGTAAAGACAACGACTTGTCCCATTTCCTCACGTATGAGCGCATCAACGACACGACGGCGTTCTCCCGCATCTTGCTCAGCAAGGACGGACACGTGCTCGGGGCCCACTTGATCGGGCAACACGCGCCGGAACTGATCAACTTGTTCTCGTTCATTATACAAAACAATATCACCCATCAACACGTCAAACACTTGGAGTTCGCCTATCCGACGTCCGCGTCCGACTTGAGCTATTTAATTTAACGTTTTCTCCAACATACGACAATCAACTTAGAGGAGCTCACAATATGAACGGTTCTGCACAGCCGATTGTCACACATAAAAAAGACTCGCCGCAGCGAGTCTTTTTTATCATTCCAATCCTTTATCCTTATCTTCTTTCAACGCGTCCTGAAGCGAGTCTTTCCAGAGCGGTACGCCTTTCGCATGTGCCGCCCGTGCAATCAAATGACCACCGACGGGTGCCGTCAACAAGACGAAAAACAATCCAAGTAAGAGACGGGCATCGAAGACACGCTGGTCGACCCAGACATGGAGCACCGCCGCGAACAGGACGAACATGACACCGAGTGTTGCCGACTTCGACGCCGCGTGAGTTCGCGAGTAGATGTCAGGCAACCGGAGGAGGCCGATTGCCGCCACGACAGTGAAGAACACCCCGATGATTGTAAATACACCGGTCAATATATCAAAGATCATTGTCGCGGTCATGATGGATAATCGCTCCTCTCTCTAGATATTTCGAGAACGCCACTGTCCCGATGAAGGCAAGAATACTGAGCAAGAGGATGACCTCAAAGAACATCGTCGTGTCCAGTAAAATCGACAAGAGCGCAACGACGGAGATGAGGGCAATCCCGATCGAGTCGAGGGCGATGACGCGGTCTGGTGTCGTCGGCCCTTTCACAACCCGATACAACATGAACAGCATCGCGATGAGAAGGATGGCAAGTGAGATATAAATCAAAACGTCTAACCAATGCATCATTCCGTCGCCTCCTTAATGCTTGATTCGAAGTTATCATATATGTCCTGCTTGAGCGCCTCTTTATCCGGCATATGAAGAGCATGGATATAGAGGATCTTATTGTCTTGCGATACTTGGACGACGAGTGTCCCTGGTGTCAACGAGATGAGCATCGACAAGAGGCTGATTTTCCAGCCCGACTTGAGCGACGTCTCGTATCGGAAAATACCAGGCTGAATTTCAAGTTTCGGACTCAAGACGAGGCGCAACACCTCAAAGTTCGCCATGACGAGCTCGCGCGAGAAAATGAGCAACAACTTCACGAGCTTGATGACGCGTGTAAAATAAAAATTGGTACCGGACTCCCGGAAAAAGCGGCGCATCATGAAGATGACGAGCAAACCGAGCAAATACCCGATGAGAAAACCGTACGTCGTGAACGATCCCGTGAGGAACATCCAGATGAACGCCAAGAAAAAGTTGATTAAGATTTGATAGGCCATCTCGTTGTCACTCCTTTAGTACGGCATCGATGTAAAGTTCTGGTTGTGTGAGCGGTTCGATTGCCTGGGTAATATACGGATGCATCAGCTCGGCTCCGAAACCGTATGCGACCGCCACAGCAAGCAACAGGCATACCGGGACGAGCAGTCGGCTCGTATATGGGACGAGCGGTCCGTCATAATGCTTGCGTTCTTCTCCCCAAAAGCCGTACAAGAAAATCTTGATGACCGAGAACAAGACGAACAGGCTCGAGATGAGGACGAGAATCGGTCCGAACAAGTCCCCTTCCCCGACACCACCTTGAATGATGAGAAGCTTTCCGAAGAAGCCACTGAGCGGTGGAATCCCGGCAAGCGAGAGCGCTGCGATGAAGAACGCCCAGCCGAACAACGGGAAGCGTGTGATCAATCCTCCCATATCGCGAAGCTGACCGGAGCGAGTAATGCCAATCATTATCCCGACGAGCATAAACAGCACCGCTTTGATCATCATATCGTGAATCAAGTAGTAGAGCGCACCCTCGAGTGATGTCTGCGTATTGATTGCAATCCCATACAGAATTACCCCGACGGCAATCATAATGTTGTAGATGATGATGAGCTTCACGTCATTATAAGCGATTGCCCCAACCATCCCTGTGATGATTGTGAGCACGGCAAGGACGATTAAAAAAGTCTGCAAGAACGTACCGTTCACGTCGAAGAGGAGCGTATACGTCCGAAGAATCGAGTAGACCCCAACTTTGGTCAGAAGTGCACCAAACAAAGCGAGAATTGGTGTCGGAGCGACGACGTACGATCCCGGTAACCAGTAATGGAGCGGCACGAGCGCACCTTTCAATCCGAAGACGATGATGAACATAACCCCAATGACCGAGATCACGTTCGGGTTGTCGACAAGCGGAATCTTCTGAGCAAGGTCCGCTAGACTTAGTGTCCCGACCGCACCGTATAGATAGGCGACCGCCATGACGAACAGCGCCGAAGCGATCACGTTGACGAGCAAGTATTTAATCGACTCGCGTAGCTGGACACCTTTGCCGCCGAGGACGATCAAGACGTATGACGAAATCAAGAACACTTCAAAGAAGACAAACAAGTTGAAGATATCACCTGTCGTGAACGCCCCATTGACACCGACAAGTAAAAACAGCATCGCCACGTACACGTAATTCTCCTCATAAGCGACCGAGAAGTAATGGACGGCGAACCAGACAATGAAGAGTGTGAGTAGCGTCGATGTCGTGACAAGCAACGCCGATAACATGTCCGATACGAGGGTTATCGAGAACGGCGCCGGCCAATTCCCGAGATTGAGGGTCAGAATGCCCTCTTGTGATACGGTATGCACCAATAAAAGTGATACAAGTAACGTGATAACAATTGACCCGAGTGCCATGCCGCGTTGAAGGCGAACGTTCTTTGGCAGGAACATCATGATGATTGCCGCAAGCGCAGGGATGACAATCGGAAACACAGGTAAGTTAATCATTCGATTCCGTTCCTTTCATTTCCTCCATATTATCCGTGCTCAGCTCTTGATAGGCGCGGTAAGCAAGTACCAAGAAGAACGCGGTCACCCCGAAACTGATGACGATCGCCGTAAGAACGAGCGCCTGCGGTAACGGGTCGGTATAATCGGTCACGCCGTCTACAAGGACAGGTGCGGCGCCTGTCTTCAATCCTGCCATCGTCAAGACGAGCAAGTGAGCGGCGTGACTAAACAATGCCGTACCGATGATGATGCGCAACAAACTCTTTGAGAGAATCATATAGACTGCACACATCGTCAAGGCACCGATAATGATGCTAACGAAGATTTCCATTATTCACTCTCTCCAATCGTTTGAATGATGGTCATCGTGACACCGATGACGACTAAGTAGACCCCAAGGTCAAACGCAATCGCTGTATGGAGTGTCTCTTCACCGAGCAATGGCAAATCGAATTTATCGTAGGCGTGCGTTAAAAACGGCAAGTTAAAGAAAATCGAATGCATCGCGGTCAATACGGCGATGAGCGCCCCCAGTGCCGTCATGCGTCGATAATCGAATGGCAACACTGTGGCAAGTGTCTTCGAGTCGAAGGCGAGGAGCAGGAGCACGAGTGCCGCTGCTGTCATCAAACCTCCGATGAAACCACCGCCTGGTGAGTAGTGACCCGAGAAGAACAAGTGAATCGAGAAGACGATAATGATGAAGAAAATAATCACCGCTGCCGTCTGTAAAATGACGTCATTGACACGTTTATTACTTTTTGGCTTCATGTCCATTTGCATCGTCTCCTTTCGTGCGTTGTACGGTCGTTCTAAACTTAATCATCGTATAAATACCGAGACCAGCAATCGCGAGGACGATAATCTCGAACAACGTATCAAAGCCACGGAAGTCAACAAGGACGACGTTGACCATGTTCTTACCGGCAGCCAAATCGTATACGTTTTCTTTATAGTATTCCGAAATCGAGCTAAGTGATCTATTCGACAATGTCATGAAACTAAGCATCATGACCGTAACCCCAACAAGGACAGACACGATGGCGTTGCCGACTTTGAAGCGCATCCGGGCTTCTTTCTTGCTGATGTCAGGCATGTGGTAAAACACGAGCAGGAACAACGCAACCGACACCGTTTCGATAACAAGCTGGGTAAGCGCGAGGTCCGGCGCTTCGAAGAAGACGAAGAACAACGCAACGCTATATCCGACGACACCAAGCAAGATGATGGCCGGGAGGCGTGAGCGCATGAACAGAATTGCGAGAGCACTCAATACAATGACGGCACCAAGCACATATTCATATGGCGCAATCTCGGCCAACTCGCCGAACGAGAAGTTGAACAAGTCGTACCACCACATCGAGAACAAGAGCATCCCCGACATGAAGACGAAAATGTAAATCAAGTACGAGCGGATGAAACCGGTCATATAGTTGTCTTTAAAGCGGTACGCCGCGTTATTCGACCAGACGAGCGACCCGTCATACATGCCATTGAGCGTCATGCGGTGTGGGATCCGATTATAGATTCCCATCCACTTGTTGATCGTGAAGAACATGAGCGTCCCGAGCAAGATGACCCCGATCGTCATATAAAGTTCAGGTGTCAATCCGTGCCAGAAGTAAATATCGACCTTCACATCTTGACCGCTCGCGACGAGCGTCGGATAGATTGACTCGACGGCCGGCTTGATGAGCGAGTTCGACAACACGTTCGGCACGAAACCGAGCACGACGACGAGGATGGCGAGAATCGCCGGCGGAATCAGCATCCCAATCGGGGCCTCGTGCGGCTGTTTCGGCAACTTGTCGAATTGGGCTTTGCCCATGAACGTCCGTGTGAAGATGATCAAACTGTAGATGAATGTGAACACGCTCGCGATGAACGCGACGACCGGAATCAAGATACCAATTGTATCGAGCGCGAAGAAGTCCATCGAGAACACCTTCGTCGTCGCCTTCAAAAACATCTCTTTACTGAGGAAGCCGTTAAATGGCGGTAACCCTGCCATCGACAACGAACCGATGACGGCAATCGTGAACGTGATCGGCATGACGGTCATGAGACCGCCGAGTTTGCGAATATCACGTGTCCCCGTCTCATGGTCGACAATCCCGACCATCATGAACAGAGACCCTTTGAACGTCGCGTGGTTGATCAAGTGGAAGATTGCCGCGATCGTCGCGACCATATAGATGTTATCATCCATACCGTCATAATGAAGCGCCGCGGCACCAAGGCCGAGGAGCGACATGATGAGTCCGAGTTGACTGATGGTCGAGAAGGCGAGGATTCCTTTCAAATCGGTCTGTTTGACCGCGTTGAATGAACCCCAGAACAACGTGAACGTCCCGACCGCTGCAATCGTCCAGAGCCAGATCGGTGACTCTTGGAACACCGGGCTCATCCGTGCAACGAGATAGAGACCGGCCTTGACCATCGTCGCCGAATGGAGATATGCACTGACCGGGGTCGGTGCTTCCATCGCGTCCGGCAACCAGATGTGGAACGGGAATTGCGCCGACTTCGTGAAGGCGCCGAGCAAGATGAGAATCATCGCTGCGATAAAGAAAGGACTCTCCGCAATCAACGCCTGGTTTGCAACCATGTCACGGATACTGAACGAGCCGACGATCGACTCGAGAACCACGATCCCACCGAGCATCGACAGCCCACCGAAAACAGTGATGAGCATCGATTTGCGCGCCCCGTAACGGGAACGCTCTTTTTCATACCAATACCCGATCAACAGGAATGACGAAATTGATGTCAATTCCCAGAACATGTACATGACGACCATGTTGTCAGATAGAACGACACCAAGCATCGCGCCCATGAAGAGGAGCAAGTAGACGTAAAAATGACCGAGCGATTCTTTGTCTTTGTTCAAGTAATAAATTGAATACAAGACAACAAGCGCTCCAATCCCCGTAATGAGGAGCGCGAATAAAAGACCGAGACCGTCCACATACGCCGTGAAGTTGATGCCGAGCGATGGCATCCATCGTACCGTTTCAGTTACGACACCCCCGTCACTCGTGACGCTGATAAAACGGAAAAAGTACACGAACAACAGCGTTGGCACGACCAACACAAACCAACCCGTATGTATTCGTTTCAAAGCCCGAAACAGAAACGGGATAAACGGCGCCGCCAGAAGCGGCAATAAAATTGCGAGATGTAACACCGACAAGAAAATTCCTCCTTCGAACAGAGTCGTACAAGTGCTGTAACAAGGTGAACCTAAAAGTAGGTTCATCTGACTACATCACGTCTCTACATGAGTATAACGTAAATTTTCCGTTCTTAGCCATGATAAAAACTTCCCCGTTTATTCACAATTCTAAATCATTTTAAAACTTTTAAATATGAAAGAACACGTCGGAAAATGTAAAAAAAATCTCACGATTCAATTTTAGAATGGCGTATAAAAAAACAACCGACGGGAAACCCGAGCGGTTGTTTTGGGCATTATTGTGCTGTCGCGATAAACTCTTTGAGTGCTTCTTTTGGTTGGAAGCCCATTGTTTTCGAAACAGGTTGTCCGTCTTTGAACATCATAAGTGTCGGGATACTTTGGATTTGGAAAGCGCCCGCTACTTCTGGGTTCTCGTCAACGTCGAGTTTGACGATTTGGACTTGGTCGCCCATCTCTTGGTCAAGCTCTTCGAGTACCGGTGCGATCATGCGGCACGGTCCACACCAAGCTGCCCAGAAATCGACGAGGACGACGCCCTCTTTTACTTCTTGTTCAAATGTTTGAGTCGTTGCGTGTTTAATAGCCATTTGGTAAATACCTCCCCAGTAAGATGTGAGAGCCGGATGAAGCACCCTCATGCATTTCATGTTCAGAGTATACCACGGAGGGTACGTTTCCCCAAACGTTCTGCATATCAGCTATTGACGAGGTGTTTGCGGAACTCTTCCGTCAAGAGTGGGACGACGTCGAACAAGTCGCCGACGATGCCGTAATCGGCCACGCTGAAGATGTTCGCTTCCGGATCTTTGTTGATGGCGACGATGACTTTGGCGTTGCTCATGCCGGCCAAGTGTTGAATCGCGCCCGAGATGCCGCAGGCGATATACAGGTCCGGCGTGACGACTTTGCCGGTCTGACCGATTTGAAGCGCGTAGTCGCAATAGTCGGCGTCACATGCTCCACGTGAAGCACCGACGGCCCCGCCAAGCAGTTCAGCGAGCTCTTCGAGCGGCTTGAAGCCGTCTTCGCTCTTGACACCACGGCCACCGGCGACGATGACTTTCGCTTCTGACAAGTCGACTTTACCGGTCGCCTTGCGGACGACTTCTTTGACGATCATGGCGAGGTCTTTCAGTTCAACGCTCGGTGTCTCGACCGTAGCGCTCGCCCCGGCCGTACGCGGAAGTGCGTCGATGTTGTTCGGGCGGATCGTGAAGAACATGACCGAGTCTTTGAATTTCACTTTCTCGAACGCCTTCCCTGAATAGATTGGGCGGACGAACTCGGCTTCTTTGCCTGACCCTTCGATTGAGACGACGTCACTAATGAGACCTGCGTCAAGACGCGCTGCGAGTTTCGGGGCGATGTCTTTCCCGAGTGCCGTATGACCGAGCACGATCATGTCCGGTGACTCTTGGTCGATGACTTGGCGGAGCACTTGCCCATAACCGTCCGGCGTGTAGTGCTTGAGACGCTCGTCTTCGATGACGAGGACGCGACCCGCGCCGTACTCCCCGAGTTCCGTCGCGAGTGCTTTGACGTCATCCCCGATGACGACTGCCGTCACGTCGTCCGTCAATTGCTTCGCTGCAGCGATTGCTTCAAATGATACGTTCCGTAACGCGCCTTCACGCGCTTCTGCGAGTACTAAAGCTTTCATCTATGTGTCCCCCTTAAATGACTTTTGCTTCCGTGCGAAGTAATTGAACGAGCTCGCTCACTTGTGACGACGTATCCCCTTCAAGGATGCGCCCAGCTTTCTTCTCTTCTGGCAAGAAACGTTCGATCGTCTCGATTTTCGCTTCGATCTCGTCTTCATCGAGGTCGATGTCCGACAGTTCGAGTTCTTCGAGTGGCTTCTTCTTCGCCTTCATGATGCCTGGAAGGCTCGGGTAACGCGGTTCGTTCAATCCTTGCTGCGCTGTCACGAGGAGCGGGAGCGCCACTTCGATCACTTCAGTGTCCCCTTCGACGTCGCGTGTGACCGTCGCTGTCGTGCCGTCGATATCGAGTTTCGTGATCGTCGTCACGTAGTTCATGTCCAACAGTTCAGCGACACGTGGTGCGACTTGGCCGCTACCGCCGTCAATGGCGACGTTCCCTGCGAAGATGAGATCTGGCGCTTGCTCTTTCAAGTACGTGGCGAGCACTTTCGAAATCGTCACATGGTCTGCGTCCTCGACGTCATCCTCGATTGAGATGCGGACCGCTTTGTCCGCACCCATCGCGAGCGCCGTCCGAAGTTCTTTGTCCGCGTCTTCTGGTCCGACCGTCACGACCGTGACTTCTCCCCCGAGATCGTCACGCTTACGGATGGCTTCTTCGACCGCATATTCGTCATACGGGTTGATGATGAACTCAGCGCCGTCTTCTTGAATTTCCCCATTCTCGAGCTGAATCGCTTCCTCTGTATCGAACGTACGCTTCAGCAATACAAAAATATTCATCGTAGTTCCCCCTTATAAGTTGTTCGCACCATCATTCATGAATCAGCGTTCATTTTTTGAGCTAGCGAGAGGGCTTACGGTTAAGCAAGCCCTTTTTTTAACATATGGTGTACTTTCGGTAGCGTCGACATCAAGTCATACTTGAAGCCGCTCGCCATCCAACTCGTGACCACTTCGTCGATCGTGCCGAAAATCATCTGCCGAGCGAGTCGATAGTCGAGATCGCGATCGAATTCGCCGGTGTCGATTCCGTGTTGTACGACCGCATCGATTAAGTTCAAGTACGGTTTGAGCACTTCGCTAATCTTTTGTCGGAGCGCCAAGTTCGACTGCCGGAGCTCGATTTGCGTCACGACGGCGAGGTCGTAATCGGCCGATAGTTGCTTCAAGTGCGACTCAATCAACTGATACAGTTTGTCGCCGGCCGTCGTCTCCCGCTCGATTTGTTGTTTCGAGTAGTCGATGAACAGGCCCATCTTCGTCTGGAACAATTCAATCAACAGATGTTCCTTGTTTTTGAAGTACAGATAAATCGTTCCGTCGGCGACGCCCGCCTCTTTGGCGATGGCCGTCACCTTTGCACCGTGATAGCCATGATCCGCAATCACTTTCACTGCCGCATCGATAATGCGGTCACTTTTTGATCCATTCTTTGTCATAAACACCCAAGCTCCTTACCGCTGCTTAAAAATGAATGATGGTTCATTCATTTATTATTCTATCATGTGACGCGCTTGTGTCAACTGCTTTGTTTCACTTGTTTCGCTTTCTCTTCGTCGACGAGGACACGACGTAAAATCTTACCGACGAACGTCTTCGGCAACTCTTCCCGGAACTCATACAGCTTCGGTACTTTATACGCTGCGAGCTTCTCGCGACAGTGCTTGTCGAGCTCTTCTTCCATCACGCTGGTGCCGTCACGCGTCACGATGAACGCCTTGACCGTCTCACCGCGATACGGGTCCGGTACGCCGATACAGACAGCTTCCTTGACGGCCGGATGTTCGTATAGCACTTCTTCAATCTCACGCGGATAGACGTTGAAGCCTCCGGCGATAATCATGTCTTTCTTCCGGTCGACAATATAGAAGAATCCATCCTCGCCCATATAGCCGAGGTCACCGGTCGCGAGCCATCCGTCCTTCAAGACGGCTGCCGTCTCTTCTGGCTTCTGCCAGTACCCTTTCATGACTTGCGGACCGTGCAGCATGATCTCCCCGATCTCGCCGATATCGGCCAGTGTCTCTCCGTCTGCCTTTACAATTTTAGCAGAAGTGTCCGACAACGGCACCCCGATTGAGCCGACAATCCGTTTATCCCATAAGAAGTTCGCATGTGTGACCGGTGACGTCTCCGACAAGCCGTAGCCTTCGACGATGCGTCCGCCCGTGATGCTCTCGAACTGCTCCTGTACTTCGACCGGCAGCGGGGCCGATCCCGAGATACACGCCTCGATTGACGACAAGTCGTATTTCTTCAGTTTCGGGTCATTGAGGATACCGACGTACATCGTCGGGGCGCCCGGGAAGAAGTGTGGTTTCTTCTTATTGATCGTCTTCAGGACGTCGGTGACGTCGAAGCGTGGCACGAGGACGAGCTCATATCCGTTCGCCATCCCGAAGTTCAGACAGCACGACATGCCGTAAATATGGAAGAACGGCACGACGCATAAGACGCGTTTCTCATCACCACGGTTATATCTATAGAAGAAGTTCGAAATCTGGTCGACGTTCGCCGTCAAGTTGAAGTGGGTCAGCATAACGCCTTTCGGCAGTCCCGTCGTCCCGCCCGTATACTGCAGCACCGCGACGTCTTCTTTCGGGTCGACCGCAACCGGCGTGATTGGATCGAACTGTTTATAGTCCTTGAACGCGACCGAACCTGTCGTATCGATGACGATATTGTTCTCGCGCTTCACTTTGATGGGATACAGCTTATTTTTCGGGAACGGCAGATAGTCGGCGATACTCGTCGTGATAATCGTTTTGACGTCCGTCTTCTGCTTCACACGAAGTGATTTTGGATACAGGAGGTCGAGCGTGACGATGATGCTCGCACCGGAGTCCGTGATTAAGTTCTCGAGCTCATGCTCCGTGTAGAGCGGATTCGTCTGGACGACCGTACCGCCGGCGTACAGGACCGCATAGAACGAAATGACGAATTGCGGACAGTTCGGTAGCATCAGACTGACACGGTCCCCTTTTTGCAGCCCTTTCGATTGAAGCATCGTCGCCAACCGTTTCGCCGCATCGTCGACTTCGGCGAACGTCAACTCTTTGCCGATGAATGAGATGGCGGTCTTGTTCGGGAAATCGGTCGCGGCTCGGGATAGCGCATCATAGAGCGGCTTCACCTCATAGTCAATCGTTTTCGGCATGTCAGCTGGATAATCTTGCAACCACGGTTTGTTCATCGCTTTTCCTCCTTGGAATGAATAGTCATTCAGTTAACTCTATTATAATGCCAAGAAAACGCTTTCATCTACCCTTTACCCGATAATTTTCAGAAAATATCGAAAAAACGTGTGCGGATGAAAGTTTCCGCACACGTTCAGATTCTCTTGAAATAGGCTTCCGTCTGTTCTTCGTTGCTGATTTTCTCGTCCAAGCGGTCCTTCAACTCTTTTTCCCACTTGATCGTCGAGAAGTCGATGTCGAGCCACGCCTCCATCTCCGGGCGTGAGAATGCGTACGTCCGGTTCGGGAAGGCGAAGCGAACGATTTCCGCGTTTTGGACGAGCGTGAAATACGTCGCCGCGTTGCGGATTGCCAACCGTTCTTGCTCGATGCGGTCGATTTCCGGGTCGCTATAGCGCACCGTCAAGCCGTACGGCCGCTTCGACGTCTGTAGCTCGATCGACTTGTAGCAGTCATGCATCGGCAACGTCTGGGCGATGCCCGAGACGGCGCTGTTGTCCCCGACGTATGAATCTTTGTATTGGAAGGCGTTCGGTCGATGGGTATCCCCGCATCCCGCGAGCATGACGAGCAAGGCGACGAGCAGACTGAGCCGTTTCATGAGAATCCTCCTTACGATTTTAGTTTCAAGTTAAAGCGGTAAAGCAACCGTTTGGCGAGCAAGTGGGCGATGAAGCCGCCAATCAGGAAGCCAACGATGTATAGTGCAAAACCTGACTGCATCGAGAATGCTGAGAGAACGATTCCTCCTAACATGGCGAAACAGAGAACCATGATGATGTGGATCAGCCATAGCCATTTCGAAAACATAAAAAATCGTCCGTTGTTTTCTTGAGGTGCTCGGTTGAACATCCAAAGGCCGAGTCCGAATGATAATGCGATGAAAGCTAGTGCGCTCCATGGCGCAATTGCTAAGAATTTCTGCCATTCAGCTTGGTTAGTAAAGTATTGATACATGTCTACGTTTGCCAAGTTAGAGAATGGCGACAAAACACGTAAAAACGTACTCTGGAACAAATCGTCGAAGAATGCATACCTCGAATCATACTGTTGTGAAAACGCATAGACAGATCCTTGCACGAGCGCAATCAAACCAATTGGGAAGACTAACGCAATGAATGTCCAAATCACCTGTGAAATCGATTCTCCTCCGAACGATCCCATCCATAGAGCAGCTGAGAAGAAAGAGATACCACTAAGCATCAAAAGAACGACAAGCGCGATGACTCGATTCGTGCTTCCTTCCATTAAAAACGCGTAGTCCGAGAAGCGAATCATCATTATCATGAGCGTACCACCGAGCACAGACGATACAATAATTCCTACCGTTCCAATTAACCATTTCGATATGTAAAGCTGATTCCTTGTGAACGGGAGAGACATCGTGAAATCGGACATTTGACTGTTCCGTTCTGCTCCAATCAAGACGGATGCCATGAGAGCACCAAAAATAACGAATAAAAACAATACCCCACCCATCGGTATGAGCGATTGTAAGTCACCAATCCAATAGCCTGTCCCATTATTTTCATTAAAAAAGTCTTGGACGGACAAATCAGACGAATCCCCATCGATCCAATCGGCATATTCATCTGGATTTTCTTGAATGTTACGAAGTTCCTGGTCAAAGTATTGCATTTGTGACCAAACTGGTACCGTGAACGCAATCACTCCGAGAAAAACCAGCAACATCCACAAAATCGAGACTTGTTTCCAATCTTTCTTTAATAGGACTTTAAAAGACACTTGCCTCACCTCCTAATTGGACCCGGAAGATGTCTTCGAGCGACATCGGGATTTCTTCGACGAGCATCGGGTCGTGCGCATCGACGAACGTATCGAGCTCTTTCGTCCGTTCTTTCGCCATGAACAAGGCGACGCGTCCGGTCACATTGATGATTTCGATGTCCTTGCGCTCGAGCAGTTCGACCGGTACTTGGTCGTTGAAGACGACTTGCAGTTTGACGCTCGTCTCGCGCGCCTCCTCGAGCGACATGATCGCCTTGACGCGGCCCTTCTCGATCATGATGATGCGGTCGGCGATTCGTTCGAGCTCATGTAACTGGTGACTCGAGACGATGATGGAACAGTTACGTGCCTCGACTTGGGCGATCATCAGCTTCAAAACGTCCGACTTGGCGACGACGTCGAGTCCGTCCGTCGGTTCATCGAGCAGATAATATTTCGCTTGGACGGCGAACGCGAGCGAGAGCGTCACCATCGCCTTCTGCCCTTTCGAGAGCTGGCGAATCTTCTTGTTGTCGATGTTATAGCGAGTGAGCGTCTCTCTGAAAATCGATCGGTTGAACGATGGGTAAATCGATTCGTAGAGCGCTGCCGCCTCGTTAATCGTATAATGTTTGAGGGCGTCGGCCGAATCCGGGACAAAGATGACGTCACGCTTCAACTCCGCCTTCTCAAAGATGCTCGACGGTCCGTAACGGACATCACCTTTATCCGGTCGAATGATACCGACCATTGTCCGGAGCAACGTCGTTTTGCCGGCCCCGTTCCGTCCGACGAGCGCGATGATTTCACCGGAGTCGACCGTGAAGTCGATATCTTCTAACACTTGCTGGCGATCGATCGTCTTACTCAGTTGCTGTACTGTCAGCATGGTTCTCCCCTACTTTCTTATACTCTGTCTCAAATAGCGTCAGCGCTTCGGTGAGCTCAATATTGGCATAATGGCAATCGATGGCGAGTTTCTTGATTGCTTCAAGGATCGGCGCGCGCGGCGAGTCTTGGTCAATCCAGTCCTCGGACACGAACGTCCCGCGTCCGCGATGCATCTCGAGCAAGCCGAGCCGTTCGAGTTCCTGATACGCCTTGCTGACCGTGTTCGGATTGATGACGAGGTCGGTCGCGAGTTCACGCACCGACATGACTTTATCCCCTGGACGTAAAATGCCACGGATGACGAGCGCTTTCGTCTGGTTAACGATTTGTTCATACAGCGGTTCCACGCTCTTCATATCAATTTTATATAACATGGGTCACACCCTTTCTTGTGTACGTAACTTAAGTGTATTATATGTATTAGTACACGTAAAGATATTAGTTCTTCAAGGGCACTTTCAGTTTACAGGTATTTGGTAATAAATTGAATACGACTTTGGACCGAGGTAGGACACTTCCATTTCAGGTACATTGGTAGAGAGGTGAATCAAAAATGAGAAAACGATGGTTAGTCGCGACCGCTGTCGCCGTGACCGCGCTTGGCACGACATGGTCGACGTATGCAAAACAAGATGAGGAAGAACGATACGCATCCTATATTGAAGATACATATGGAGAGGACGTCGAGGTCACGCTCAAGCGCGACTGGAAGATGGGCGGCTATGCGGCCGAGTTCACGCTGACCGATCCGATACTCGAAGGGGACTATTGGGCCGAGACGTATCGGTCTGATCAAACGATCCATGACAACGTGCTTGAACACGTCTGGCAACAAGAGGCCGAAGACACGTTCAAGGAGCGACTCGAGCAGCTCGACTTGTTGACGGAGGCAGAGACGGTCCGCGCGAGTGTGCCGACCGGTGTGGATGAAGGGGTTGCGACGACTATACGCCCTAGCCCGACGTCCGTCTTCGACGTCGAGTCGAAAGAGTTCTTGGACGTGTCGGTCATGTTCCATGAGGACTGGGCGAACACCGATGCACAGAAACAACGAATGCTCGACGTGATTCGCGCTTTGGAGGACGACGTCTATTCGGTTCACTTCTCATTCGACGGGACACCGTATGAGGATGATGACTTCACCGAGCGGTATTTGAACGTCGCCCGCGATTCCTTACCGGGAGAACCGGCGATGCATGAAATTCAGACGATTGAGGACTTGAATCGACACGATCGACTGTATGGTTTCGACGAGACGACGTTCATCCATGACTACCACTTCGATGGCACCAAATATGAAGACTGATCACCATTCGCAAAAGCGGATGTTTTTTTTGTGAGCATTCTCCTTTACAGCACGTCGTGAATATTTTACATTTGACGAGTCAACAATTGACTTATCAAATGAGAGGGGTGAGACACCACAGATGGAATTACGAGATATCAGCCGACTGCTGTACCAAATCAAACTGGCGGACCAACGCGTCGCAACCTCGTTCGAGAAAGAGACGGGCTTCAGCCTGACCCGCTATGAGATGCTCATGATTGTGCATGACAAGGGCGTCTGTTCGCAAAGCGAAATTCAGCAGGCGATGAAAATCGACAATGCGGCCATCACCCGCCATTTGAAGATCCTTGAAGAAAAAGGCTACGTCCGACGAGAACGGAACACCGCGAACCATCGTGAAGTGTTCGTCCATTTGACCGACGAAGCCAAGCATGACTTGACGAGTTGTGAACAAGACCACGACCGCGGCAAACACTTAATCACGAAAGTGCTGTCCGAGTCAGAGATCAATCAGCTGTCGAGTCTGCTGCAAAAGCTTAACCAACTATAACAAGAGAGAAAGAGGTAATATCCATGGCAACTACATTCGAAAACAACACATTCACTGACGTGATGCTCGGTCGTAAATCGATCCGCGTCTACGACGAGAACGTTAAAATCTCACAACTTGAAATGCTTCAAATGATCGAGGAAGCGACAACGGCCCCTTCTTCAGTCAATATGCAACCGTGGCGCTTCGTCGTCGTCGAGAGCCCTGAGGCGAAAGAAACGCTCAAGCCGCTCATCCGCTTCAACGTCCGTCAAAACGACACGTCGGCTGCGATGGTCCTCATCTTCGGCGACATGGAATGCTACGAGCTCGGTGAAGAGATTTATGACCAAGCTGTCGCAGAAGGCAAAATGCCACAAGAAGTACGCGACCAACAGCTCGGCGCCATCCTTCCGTACTACAAGAACTTGTCGACACAAGAGATGAACGACATCGTCAAAATCGACTCGAGTCTCGCAGCGATGCAATTTATGCTCGTCGCTCGTGCTCACGGTTACGACACGAACCCAATCGGTGGTTTCGAGAAAGACCAACTCGCGGAAGCGTTCGGTTTAGATAAAGATCGTTACGTGCCGGTCATGATTCTCTCGGTCGGTAAAGCTGCAGAAGAAGGCTACCAATCGGTACGTCTCGACGCTGAAAAAATCACATCATTCAAATAATCGGAGGACACCCACATGATCTTAATCAATGCTATTTTCGACGTGAAAGAAACGGAATTTGACAACTTCTTGGCAGACATCAACAAGCTCATCGACTCGTCGAAACAAGAAGCCGGTTGCTTGAGCTATGAACTGTTCCAATCGACGACTTCAGAGAACCGCTTCGTCATGATCGAGAACTGGGCCGATCAAGCGGCCGTCGAACAACACAACCAAAACCCGGACCTCATCGCGTTCGCCCAAAACGTAGGCAATTACGTGACGGCGAAGCCGGTGCTCCATGTGACGGAAGTCGCGACGGCCAACTAACATGTCCGGACTCACCCTCGTCCTCGGAACGCTCGTCGCACTCGAGTTCTTCTACATCCTGTATTTAGAGACGTTCGCCACTCGTTCAAAAACAACGGCCCGTGTCTTCAACATGACGGAACAAGAGCTCGCGCGTGATTCCGTGTCGGTGCTGTTCAAGAATCAAGGTGTCTATAACGGATTGATCGGCGTCGGCTTGCTGTACGGGTTGTTCGTCAGCCAGTCAATCGAGATTGTCACGATGCTCCTCATCTATATCGTGCTCGTCGCGCTGTACGGCAGTATGACGAGCAATAAAAAAATCATCCTCACGCAAGGCGGATTGGCGATTTTGACGCTATTGTCCATGTTGTGGTGAGCCTGAAGCGGTCGACTTCGTGTCGGCCGTTTTTTTGTCTCATCGATTCATCGGTTCGATGTTTCGGCACACAAAAAACCGCTTCTACGCATTTGTAGAAGCGGCTGTTTGTTATACGCCGAGAATCGCGAACGAGACTCCGACGACACCGATGAGCGCCATGGCGTAAACCGGTACGCGTGGCATTTCACCGTTATTATCGAGCGCCTTTCCGAACATGTAGAACACGATTGGGTGGACGAGGAACGGCATTGAGAAGATAAGCGGGATGAGAAGCGATGCTTCTGTCCCGAACATGCCGCCTTGGACGGCTGCGAAGAGACCAAAGTGCGAGATGGCTGACGATTGAGCCATCGTCGTGTAGTCGAACGCGATCGTGCTGAAGCTGAGGATGACAAGTCCACCGAAGACCGCCATCATCTGCCAACCGAACGAGAACTGCATGAGCGCCTTCACTTCTTTGAAGTCTTCTCCGTTGGCACCGCGCAAGTTTTTGAGCGAGAGCGCCGTCAATGTGAGACCGACCAAGACGATGATTGCCGTCGGCCAAATCCAGAGCGCCCCGTTGTCGGCACTGACTGCCAAAATCGAGAACACGAAGATGTGACCGAAGAACGGGATGTTAATCATGATTGGGGCACGTTTTGCTGCCACTTGACCGAAGTCACCAGCCGTACATGCACCTGTGAGACCACTGTGCGAGAGCGAGCCGGCCATACCTGGTGCGAGGTTGCGGATATGTCCTGTGCGGGCGAACCACATGAGGAGCGCAATCCCACCGAACATCCAGAACAATTGACCGAAGAAACCGTAAACGAGAATCGAGTTCATGCCTTCGATGGCGAACGCATCACCGATTCGTGAACCACCGACCATGAAGTTGGCGGCCAAGACGACCGGGATCCCGGCGAACAGAAGCGCACGGACGGTCGGTCCATACGTCCAATTGTGGAAGATGGCACCGAGTGCTGACGAGAGCAACATGGCGAAGAAAATCTGTGGCAATGCGATGATTGGTTGTACCGCCATGGCGATGCCGTACGAGACGAACAAGATGACGAGCATCAAGACTGTCTCGATGACACCTTTACGCATGTATACCTTCTTGTCGTCGATTTGCGCCTTGTGGTCGATCAAGAGGAAAGATGCCGCGAGACCGATTAACGCGAGGATCGGGTAGTAGAGCATGATGCCCTCTGCCGCGCCCGGTTGAATCATCATACGGAAGAACCCTTCGAGACCGACGAGCAAGAAGAACGAACGGACGATGAAGATGAACTGTGTCCGCCCTGTCCCGAGGAACATCTCTTCTTTAGACGGCACGACGATATCCTTCACGTCGAGCTCTTGCTTGCTCAAAATCTTACGAAGTTCTTGTCCACCGACGAAGAACGATACGACGAGCGCGATGATCGTCGTCCGTGACATGAAGTCGACGAGCGGGAATTCAGGAAGACCCGGTGTCGCGATGCCCATCTCGACCATGGCGAAACCAAGTCCGAGACCGAAGATGACGATGACGAGGATTGGTGAGAACCGTGAGCCGGCCACGACCATCCGCGATAAAATGACCATCGGGATGACGAAGGCCATGAGCAACCAGAATTGGTTGAGTAATTGTACTTGCGATAATTGCTGAACGATTTCCATGGATAAACCCCTTATACATTTTTTTCACACTGTCTCGAAGTGTAACGTATTGTCGACTTTGTGACAAGGGGGTGTGACGGATTGTAAATATTGAAAGCGGAACCAACTGAAATGGTTCCGCTTTCGGTTACTTATTCGGTTGGCGAAGGCCCCAGATGCCCTTATTTCCCGTGGAATAAAACAAGTCTTCTTTACCCGCGAAGCTGGCCGAATCACTCGAATGGGCCCGAATCTGTTTGTTAACGTGAGCCTTCCAATCTTTATACCGATCGAGTTCAAGTTGATAGTATGACCGCTCGATGTATTCGTTAATTTCTTTCAATGACGCCGTCCCACCGTGATGCTGGAGGGCGAATTGGATTTTGCGAAGTAGTGCGCGTTTCAAGTTATCCCTCACCTTTCACTAAATACTTCTAGGTACTCTTCGAACTTTTGTTCCACAGCATTAATGATTCTGTTATGAGCAGATTCACCATTTATACGATACTCTTCCTTCACATAAAACATGTCATCAATTAATTCAAAGGGTGGAGAAATGTTGCTTACTCTAGTTGAAGTGGTCGATAGATACTTTAATGGCAGTGTTCTTAAATGCCGTTCCATTTTTGCTTGTGAAAAGTTCGTTGTAAAGTCCGCACTTATATTTTTAAGAGTATAAGAACGGAGTTGCTCGTTCACTAAATCATAATAAGGTTTTGCGAGTTCAGTTATTGAAATTGGCGTATGCCAATCATGAGGACCTCGCTCTAACATAATCTTCAGTACGTTCATTTTGTAAGGTCCCTGTCTATCGAACTCATCTATGTACTGAATGAACCGCTTAAGTCGATCTTCCATAATTATACCACCCTCAATCTGAAGCTTTCCGACTGAAGTAATGATGCAGTCGGACTTCAACAATTTGACTGACCCATTCGTAAACTAAAGGATGAGCATACGCTTCATTATGCTCGATATGTAATGACTCCTCTGATACGAAGAACGGTCCTTTAGCTATTTTATCAAATGGCATCCGCAACAGTAACTTTTCAATCTTTTGCTGATGGAACGGTGATTGGAAGTCTTTCGTCTGTCCGTCAATCTGCTGACGATATGGGAATTCATTGATGAACTCATAGAATGGACGAGCCGCCTCGCTCGCTGAAAGTGGTTGAAGCCACCCATCGATTCCACGACTTAGCATAATGGATAACACAATCATCTTATAGCTCTTCGTCATGTCTGTGTATTCTACTTCAAGCAACAGCGACTTCGCCTCTTCAAACAGGTGACTCTCTTCCTCATCCAGCTCCCCCATCCGATTGAGGAACCCGTAATACCCTCCATCTTTCTTCCATTCCGAGCGATAGGCATCCATCGAGTATTCGCCTCGTTGAATCAACTCTAGATAACTCGGCCGTCTTCCGAGTTCTTCTTTCACCATGAAGTAGTTCCGCTCCAACTGTTGTCGCCGTGTCGAAGAACGGGTGACCATTCGCTTCAATAAATTGATGGCATGTAAATCAAATTCGATGGTACATTCGCCTGGTAAATCCACATCTGTAGGAAGTGCTTTGACAATCGGCTGCCGCTTCGTCGTCAACAGCGCCAACTTTTTATCGATGTTCTTATAGTTCCCAATCAAATCGATGATGGTGCAGTGCGTCTTCCCACTCAATAGACGTAATCCACGACCAATCTGTTGCGTGAAGACAGTCAACGATTCGGTCGGGCGGCAGAACAATAGCGTATCAATTCCCGGGATATCAACACCTTCATTGAACAAGTTGACCGCGAAGATGATATCGAGATGTCCTTGCTTCAATTGACGCATCACATCAGCACGATTATATTTTGCCTGACTATGTAAAGCTACGGCTTGAACACCTTGCAGGCGGAAATAGTCGGCCAAATACTCAGCCTGAGTGACCGACGAACAGAAGCCAAGAGCTCTGGTCTGATGATGCATCCGCCAGGCATCAAAGATTTTTTGAGCGACACTTTCCTTCAACTGCTCCGCCAACAGTTCGTCCTGATCATAGCGACGACCGTTAATCAGTCGAATCTGCGAATAGTCAATCTCATCATAAATCCCAACGTAATGGAATGGTGTCAAATACGACTCTTCAATCGCTTCGGTAAAGTGCATCTGATACGCGACATTGTCATCACATAAAGCATAGACGTCTCCTCCGTCCAACCGATCCGGCGTTGCCGTTAATCCGAGCAAGAATTTCGGCTCGAAGTAGTCAAGGACACGCCGATAGGATGG
Organism: Exiguobacterium sp. s157; assembly: GCF_018618205.1. Classification (NCBI taxonomy): domain Bacteria; kingdom Bacillati; phylum Bacillota; class Bacilli; order Caryophanales; genus Exiguobacterium; species Exiguobacterium sp. s157. Next base: position 166,333 of record NZ_JACSLQ010000001.1, on the reverse strand, counting down.
TGCCGCCGAATGATGGAACTCGTCGACGACAATCAAATCAAACTGATCTGGTGTGAACTGTTGCATCCGATGTTTCGATGCCAACGTTTGAATCGAGGCGAATAAGACATCTGCCGATTCCTCATCTCTCGAGTCACCACCAAGCAATAATCCCGTCTTCCATTCGCTTGCGACTTTCTTATACGATGCCTCAGCTTGAAGCAAAATCTCTTTTTGATGGGCAATGAAGAGCACTCGTTTGAACTGGCGCGCGAAGAAGGCGCTCAAGTACGTCTTTCCTAGTCCTGTAGCGAGCACGAGCATCGCTTTGCGTCTGCCCTCGTCCATCGTCTCGCGTAACGCCTTTAAAGCAGCGTCTTGCACAGTGTTCGGTGTGATTGTATCGTCCTCGATATAGACCGGGGCCGGCGCTGCAATTTGCTCAGCTTCTTTCATCCGATCTTGCCGGGCCGTATACTCTTCTCTATAAGGTTGTAATGAGACGGCGTTCATGATTTGGGCATAGTCGCTATAAAAGAGCTCATGAAACGCATCGACCGACTGTTCAAACACGTCCTCCGAGATGCTCGCCGGTATCTCAACGTTCCATTCGACACCTCGATTCAAGGCGCTATGCGACAGATTGGACGAGCCGACAAAGAACGTCCCTCCATCTTGTGTGCGGAACAAATACGCTTTCGGGTGGAATGACTGACCTTTCGATCGATAGAGCCGTAGCTCCACGCCTTGAATGTTCATTAACATTTCAAGCGCGTCCGGGTTCGTCAAATAGAGGTAGTCCCCAATCAGAATGCGGACTTGGGCACCGCGATGGACTGCTTGCTTAAGTGAAGCGACGAGTTCTTGAACACCCGATACTTGCGCAAACGCGACGACCATATAAATTTCAGTCGCCGCGTCGATTTGGTGTTGTAATGGAATTCGTAAATGACTGGTGTGAAGACGTAACTCACTCATGATCAAGGACCTCTTCCAAGAAAAGGCCTTTTTCAAAACCGCCCCGCTTCTCTCGTTTCTCCTCACGGATGCGATTTAATTCTTCAAAGTTCGCACCATGCATCTTTCCAAGCGTATAGACGAGCTCCAGAATATCAGCAAGTTCTTCGAGTGATTCTTCATCGATATTCGTCTCTTCATACTCTTTGATTTCTTCATAGAGTTTCAAGCGAGCCTGTTCGAAATGTTCAGCTTGATTGAGATGTTTGACGACAGGAATCTGTCCTGCTTCATGAATGATTTCAGGGATGCGGTCCCGGATTAGTTTATTGTATTGAATCATTGAACTCTCTCCTCTCATATTCGTATATGTATTAGCTATACAATATACAGAATGATTAGTACTGGGGAGTCAAATAAACCCTTTGCTTCTTAATTCATCAATTTTTTCCAAGTCTTCTGCTGTTGGCATCGGTTTTGAGTCATCCTGAATTGAAAATTGTAATTGATTTAATCCCCACTCGTTAAAAATAATCAATAGTTCGTCAGAAATACGAATGTCTCTCTCTCGAATTTCATCTAAACCCCAATCGCTATGTTGATTTGATAAATTTATCAATGCAATCACTTTAGATTTTTTATAACTTTCTTGTTTCTTTTTAAAATAACCATTGCTAGCAACGATATTCAATTTTTTTTCAAATGGTATTTTATTTCCGATATGTTCTACTATCTTTCTAACTTCTTCCTCGGAACTAGAAGGGAAATAGCTCGATTGCCACTTCTGCGGAAGTATATGTTCAATTTCCCATCTATCAGGCAACAGTTCTTGCTGCTTTTCATACGCTAGAATTTTCAATAACATTCGAACAGTATTTCGATGAGCAACTTTTACTTTGTCTTTAAATTCTTTTTCATCTACATTAGGGAAATCAAACTTAGGAGTAGGTGAATTAACAACTTCAGCATTTAAATTGAGTATCCCTCTCTTTACAGCATTTATCGTAGGAGTTACAACGTACCTCGCTGCAAGAGTTGCCAATAATTTTTTTAGAAATTGTAAAAACATCTCATCAAATTTTTGGGATTCCTTATACTTTAGATAATAAATAACAACAGGGTATTTCCAAAATTCATTAGGGTAAGAGGTTAGACTATCTAATACCTGTTTTATCTTAACATTTTTTGACCAATCTTCTTCAATCTCAACATTATTATTAATGACTATCCACAAGTTCAGTATTGATGTTAGATTTTTTATAACATCATCTTTGTATAGTTGCTCAAAGTTATTTCTTGAATAATACTTTCTAACACCAGGGGTAGTCGTATTTCTGTCATTTTCTAATGCTCTTAAATAAAACATATAATAATAAAATAGCTTTTGAATACTCTCGTTTGCGTCTTGGGCATCCTCGTCCAGTTGTTGCCATTGTTCAATAAAATCTGCTTTCTCCATCAAGTCTAATCGATTATAAATTTTTGCTTTAAAAATATCTGCATCCGATAATGCTAGGCCTCGATCATTTAAAGTCGAGAAAATAGTAAGGGCAGTGTCTTGCGAATCTGCGGTAATCGGCAACAAGATTGCTTTATTTAATAAATTACGAGTAAACCAAAAGAATAACTCTGGTTCGCTCGTTGCAAACTTCTCAATCAACTCTTGAAAAAGTTTATAGTTCAACGAATAATTATCTTTTGCCCCTATTTCGTACATACCTTGCTTTAAAATATTTGAGAACGTTACATTCCCTTTGTCTCTCATCACTCTAGATTCAATGAGCGTTTTATCAAAATCAACTTCCGCAGTCAGTTCATCTTGCTGCCATAACGCAGATTCAATCTGTCTTTTAAAATTTCGCACTTCTTTTGTTTCTGTCATCGAATCTAATTTTGTATATATTGCCCGCAATAATAGAAATAAAGAAGTAAGTCTTTGCTGTCCATCGATAATTTCTTGTTCCCTATTCTCATTTTCATAAGAAACGATTGTACCAAGAAAATAAGTGCTTTCGCTATTATTTCCCGTATACTCTACTAAGTCGTCGAATAGTGTCTGAATTTGTTCGTCTGTCCATGCATATGGTCGCTGATATTCAGGAATAACAAATTTATGCTCTTTTCCAGTCTCTAAAAGTTGCTTTACACTTTGCTTATTTACTTCAATCGCTGTCGCCATTATACAATCATCCTCTACAAAACTTTTAGTAACGTAAAAATTAATTTTAAATAAGTAAGGTATTATACCAATGAAAGTATATCAAATAATTGGATATACTTTATATAATTTTGAATCCAAATAAAATGAACATATTTTAAAATTTTCATTTAGTTATTTGTTAATTGAATTGAGTTTCACTCTCAACTTTCTTTGTAGCTAATGGTTTTTGAAAATTGAAACCTACTCCACAATCTCAAACGCCTTCACATACACGACATGGTCGTGGAAGATGATCCACTCATCCTCGAACTGGACGAACCCGTCCGTCGCATGACGGAACGACTGATAAATCGATTCGAGCGCCGCATAACGACTCTCCGCTTCCACCACTTGCGTCAACACCTCATCATTGATCATATGGAACTCAATCTCGAACTGTTTCATTGTTTCCACTCCCTTTCATTCAATTCCGAACTCTATTAACCCTTTTCCCCATTCCAGCCCATACTCCTCTCGAAACCAAGACGAAAATTTTCTCAGCTTTCAACAGGAAAGTTTTTCCTTTACACTATGATAAATAGTCAGAAAATTACGTTTTCTTACATATTTAATAATGACTATTTCATTCCACCAAGAGAGGAAGCTTCCAATGGACTACGCCTTTGAATGCAAACACTTGACGAAACGCTTTGATAACGGCGACGTCGCGACGCTCGCGCTCGACGATGTGAACCTCCACTTCGCCCATGGCGACTTCATCTCGATTATTGGTCCATCCGGTTCAGGGAAATCGACGTTGCTTAGCTTGATCGGCACACTCGACCGTCCAACCGACGGCACGCTCCTATTCAACGGCGAACCGATTTCGACCTTGTCCGCAAAACAGCTCGCCGACTTCCGCTTCGACAACATCGGTTTCATCTTCCAACAGTTCCACCTGATCCCGACGTTGACCGCGCTCGAGAACGTCATGGCCCCGCTGTTCGGGCGGAAAGTCGACTACGACGGCGAACAACGGGCGCTCGAACTGTTGAACGAAGTCGGCTTGAGCGACAAGGCGAACTCGCTGCCGTCCCAGCTGTCCGGCGGTCAGCAACAGCGAGTCGCCGTCGCCCGCGCCCTCATCCACCGTCCAAAGTGGCTACTCGCGGATGAGCCGACCGGAAACCTCGACACCCATACGGGCGATATCATCTTCGACTTGTTGACGCGTCTGAACCGGGACAACGGCTGCGGTGTCTTGTTCGTCACGCACGACCCGGAGCTCGCGGACCGGGCGAACCGAAAAATCGAGATGCGCGACGGGCAGGTCGTCGCCATGAGCGACGTCCATCATGCTTAAGTTCATCTGGAACTCATGGTGGCGGAATAAGGAACGGTTCATCCTGCTCATGGTCGGGATACTTATCGTCAGTACCGGGCTCAGCTATCTACTCGGAGTGACCCAGGCGAACAACGGCACGGTCGTCAACGAGCTGCAAAAACGGTGGGATTCGTCATACCATATCGTCGTCCGGCCAGAAGGCAGCCGCAGCGTGACCGAGGACTTGAACCTGCTCGAGCCGAACTATATGAGCGGGCTCGAAGGCGGCATCACGCGCGAACAGTACGAGACGGTTCAACAGATTGCCGACGTCGATGTCGCGGCCCCGATCGCGATGATTGGGTCGACTTATTCTAGTTCGTTCACGCAAACGCATGCGTTTGATAAAGCGGGTCTTTATCGACTCAAGATGAATACACTCATCGATACGGGCATTGAAAAAATCAATGACTTCCAAGATTTGAAAGCTTATTTTTGGGTCGGCTGGATGCCGAACGGTGATTCGACCCACATCGGAATCGGTCCGACCGCCCTATACGAAGAGTCTCCCCTCTCTTACGGGAGCGATGTCATGTTGGCTGGGATCGACCCGGTCGCCGAAGCGAAACTCGTCGGCTTAGACGATGCCGTACAAGCAACAGAGTTCAGTCGTTATTTCAACGAAGAGGATCTCCCAGAGCCTTACGATGAAGACATCACGACCATTCCGATTTTGATGAGTTCAAAAGACTACGTCGATGCCTCAATCAACTACACGATTGAAGAAGTGGATGTCGATACAACTGATCAAGAGGCGTTCATCAAAACGTATCTCGATCAAGGAAAAGATGAATACCTCGATAGCTTGAAAGGGACGGAAGTCGCCTCATACGACTTTACAGCGCAACAAATGCACGACAATATCACGAAACACATTTTAGAAGGGACACCACAGCCGCAAGACCCTCGTGTCACGGTTGACTATACTTGGCTTGCCGAGAAGGCTTCACCTCTCGTATATGAAGGCGTGACGAGCCCATTCCCGAAACGTTGGCCGTACTCGTATCAAATCAAACCGTTCCTCGCTGAGGGGCAAGTGGCTTACGGCCAAGAAAGTATGTATCGCAAGTCAAATAAATACGCGGAAGACCTCAACGATGCGCCGAAGGTGAAATATAACTACATCGGCTTGTTCGATCCGTCGAAACTGAAGTTGTCGAAAGACCCGCTGACGGAACTGCCGATGGAGACGTATTTCCCGGCGAGTGCCGATTGGGTCATGAACTCGAAAGACGAGCCGGTCAACCCACCGACGACGGTCAAGCCGACGAACAACCCGTACAGCTTCCTCACGAAACCACCTTCGATGTTGACGACACTCGATGCCGCGTTCGCCATCGCCGGCGACAAAGCCATCTCGGCGATTCGCGTCAACGTCAAAGGCGTGGACGTCTTAAACGAAGAGAGTGAGGCGAAACTGCAAGCCGTGGCCAAAGAGATTGAGGATCAGACCGGTCTCATCACGGACGTCACACTCGGCTCGTCTCCACAATATGCCGTCACGTATCTCCCTGGACTCAAAGAAGAGAGCGCCCTCGGATGGATACAACAGCCTTGGATCAAACTCGGGTCATCGATCACGATTTTCCAAGAAGCGAAACTCGGCTTCTCCGGCGTCGTCGCGAGCGTCATCCTCGTCGCGATGCTATACGTGTTCAGCTCAAACATCATCATGCTGTACGCACGGAAGAAAGAGTTCGCCATTCTGTTATCGCTCGGTTGGAGACCGAGCCAACTGTCGAAACTCTTGTTCCTAGAGGCGACGATTCTCGGTTCGATGGTCGCGCTCATCTCGTGGATGATTCTTGGGACGTTCCTATGGACGGCAGCCGGCTCGACGTCGATTGCCCGCATCCTGTTGATCGGCTTGGCCGGTCTGTTGATTTATTGGCTCGGGACGCTCATCCCGATTCGACTCGTTCGACGCATCAAACCGTATGAGACGATGCAGTCTGGCGAAGTGTCGAAAGGACGTCGTCTGCTCCGCTCCCGCTCGAGCGTCGGCATGAGTTTGAACCAGCTCGTGACGTATTGGCCGCGGACGACGTTGTCGATTCTCGCCATCGCCTTACCGACGAGTCTATTCGGCTTCTTCCTGTTCGTCACATTCCGCCTCCAAGGCGTCTTGTATACGACATGGATCGGCGAGTTCGTCGCCCTTGAAGTCGGGACGATGCATTACGTCGCCATGGGTGTCGCCTTGCTCATCGCCATGCTGACGACGACCGAGATCATGTGGCAAAACGTTTCGGAGCGCAAGCCACAGCTCGCCGTCTTGAAATCGCTCGGCTGGCAGAACACGTCCATTCGTCGCCTCGTCTTGACGGAAGGCGCGTTGACCGGTTTCTTCGCCGGGCTGCTCGGCGTGACGGTCACCATCATCATCGTCACCATCATGTATCAGAAGTTCCCGACGTCCGAGTTACCGTTCCTGTTCGCGACCATCTTCATCCCGGTCGTGACCGGTGTGATGCGGACACGTCGTCAACCAGAAAAAAGTAGAAAAACGGTTCCGTCTCGTGCTCGGCACGACCGCGACCGCTCTCGTCGTCGGTATCATCAGCTTGTTCGTCTTCACGTCTCCAGAAGTCAAACCGGTCATGGATGAGGCGAAGTCGACACCACCCCCAACCGCACAGACAACGGGTGCGAAACAGGCTGATTTAAAGGCTGATAAACCGAAAGAAACCAAAGCTACCACACCAAAAGAAGATAATCTTCAAAAAATCATGAACCTCGGTACGTTCCAAACGTTTATCGGGGATCCACTAATGAAGAAACGTGAATTCCAAGTCGGGGAACCGGTCTACGCCTCACCGGATGGGACCGAACCGGAAGCTGGAAAACGATTCGTCAATCTGCCCCTCTCTCTCTTTCATGAGGATGATGGATATGGCGGCACTATGGACTATCGACCGAACGGGTTCCGCATGTACACGCCAGACGGGAAAAAATATAGTCCAATCGATATGGTCAACCACAATAAAAAAGCGTTCAAAAACGGTTTTCGTTATTTCGCAGGCGAAAAATCCGAAATCGATTTGGTCTTCCTCGTTCCAGAGAAAGAGAAAACGCTCGTCTTGTATGCTTCAAGTGGCGCCATGCCGAAAGTGTATACCGTTAAAATTGATGTGCCTTAACCTGAATCACTTCGTTAAATCTAAGCACAAAAAAGGAAGATTGAACCGACTCGCATCGGGACAATCTTCCTTTTCTTTCGTCTTATTCAGTCTGTTCAATATGGTTCGTGAACGAATTTGAACGTTCGTTTTCCGGAAGACTTGGCACGGTATAGCGCCTCGTCCGCTTGTTTCAACAGCGTGACCAACGTCGTACGCTCATCACGTATGTATGTGACGATGCCAATACTCGTCGAGACTTGGTAACCTTCATCCCACCTACTTAACTCATCGATAATCTGAGTCGCGATGTGGCCCCATTCGTCTCGACCCGCGGCCTGTGAAAAGTGGAGAACGAACTCATCTCCGCCTAACCGAACCGCGAACGCATCACCTTGTTCGTTCACAATCGTTTGAAGCCTTGCCGCCACTTCTTGCAGGACGGTGTCCCCGATGTCGTGACCGTATCGATCGTTCACGCTTTTGAACCCGTCCAAGTCGAGGAAAAAGAGCGCACCGTGCGCGTTCAAGTCGTCTTCAAAGTACTTCGTCAAGTAGCGTCGATTGTACAGCTCCGTCAACATATCTCGCCATACAAAACGTTCTAGTTCCAAATAATACGAGAACAGCTTGACGATTCGTTGGAGTAACGCGATGTTTCTCGGATCCAACAGACTCGCCTCATCATTGACGGCACACAACGTGCCGAACTTTTCACCGTTCGTCAGTGAGATTGGGATGCCTAAATATGAGCGGATGTTCACATCGTTGAGTAGCCGCTCCACTTCCTCCACATCACAGTCTCGCTTGACGTCTTCATATCGCAACGGTCGATTGTTCTCGAAATCGATGCGACCGCAAACAGAATTGCTCAAATCTACGACCATGTTCTCCGTAATCTGAATCGATGATTTTTGATTGGACAGTTTCAAGATGACCTGTTGTGAATCCGTGAACGCAGTCAAATAAAACATTTGCTCGGGCAAAATTTCATTTGCGAGGTCAAGGACATCATTCGCCAGCTCGTCAAAGCTCTCATACATCTTCAATTCTTCAAATTGTGTGTTCATACACCCTTCCACCCCATCCCATTTTATGTACAGCCTATGGATTGAAAGGCTGTGCCTCTTTTTTCATCTTCCTTCATTTTACCATGGGAGGATTGAAAATAGAGACAGGCGTATGGACGAACGTTCAATTTGATCACTCGCTCCTTCGCTTTCGTTCATGCCTCCTCTACGACCTCGATGACGACGCCCGTCTCTCCGACTTTCCCCAAGTCGAGCACGGTCGGATCGTCGTATGCCAAGACGTGAAACTCTTGTTCGAACGTCCGAATCACATAATGCGATAGTTCGCCTCGGTACGTGTTGACTCGCTCAGTACCCATGTTCTCTGCGGCGAATCGTGTGAAGCGAGACGTCTTCAGTTTCACGATTGGGTAAGCATTGCGTAGTCCTTCTTCATGTATACTATGGTCTTCGATTGTCCCGAGAAACACCGCATATTGCTCAAAACGAATCAGGATGCGGTCACGTTCCGCGTCCCACGTCAGCAACATCGTCGGGTCATTTGCCCCGAAAAACGTCCACTCAAGTGGATAATAGGTGACACCTTTCATCTGAAACGATTCCGTCTCGAGCACATAATCTTCCGTCGTCATCAAAAAATCTAAATCAATCGCCATTCATACTTCCTCCAATCGATTGTTCTAATAAGCACTTACTGCCTTCATTCTCTACCGATAGAGATGATTATAATTCAAATCAGATTTACTCATTGCCCAAAATTCAAACAGCAGGGGCATGCGTTTTTAGAAACTAATCAAAAACGGAGCGCCCATCTCGGACGCTCCGTGCTTCGAATCAATAAAAGATAAACCACAGTGCCGCTGCCACTAAAAACAGGCCAGCCCCAATGAAGAGAATCTTCGCTAGTCTCTCATATACCATGTCTTCACCTCACCAACGCTGCGCCGACGACGAGCGAGACCCCAATCGAGAGCAGGAACGCCATCAGTCCGACGGCGATGTTCCCTTTCCCGATCTCCTCGTTCACTTTGAGCGACGGCGTCAAAAATTCGAATAGCCAATACGTCACCAACAAGAGCACGAAGCCGAAGCTCCCCCCGACCAACACATCCATCGTCTGGTCGTGGTGGCTCTCGACGACGCGGAAGATGTTGGCGAGACCGACGATTTTCCCGCCGGTCGCGAGTGCGACGGCGATGTTTCCTTTTTGAATCTCGCGCCAATTGCTGTAGGGCGTCGTCACCTCGAAGATGGCGAGACCGACGACAATCATGAGTCCGGCGATAGAATACAGGCCGAGCGATTCAAGCAATACGTTGACGTTCACATTCCCCATTGCCATGTTCCCCTCACTTCAGTTCGACGACCGTGACACCGAGTCCGCCTTCACCCATCCCACCGGGGCGCTGACTCTTCACGTGACGATGTCCTTTAAGATACTCCTGCGTCGCTTGGCGCATCGCCCCGGTCCCAAGACCGTGGATGATGCGGACGTTGTCGTACCCCGACACGAGTGCCTCGTCGATATATTTGTCGAGGCGGGAAAGTCCTTCTTCGACCCGAACGCCGCGCAAGTCGAGCTCCGACTTCGTCGAGCTCTGACGCTTGAGCGAGCTGCCTTTCGACTGGAGCGACTGCTCTTTCGAAGGCCCGATTTTTTGAAGGTCGTCCGCTTTGACGTTCACTTTCATAATCCCGACTTGGACGTTGTACTCATTATCGTTCAATTGCTTCACGATATAGCCCTTTTGGTTGAACGTCGTCACTTTCACTTCTTCGCCTTTACTGAACGTACGTTTCTGTTGCGCTTTTTGTTTCACTTTTTGAATCTTTTTATCTTGGAGCGTCGGTTTCGCCGATTCAAGCTGTTTCTTCGCGGCGATGATCTCGTGCTCTTTGACGATTCCTTCCTCACGAAGCTTCTTCAAGCGGTCGATGACTTCGTTCGCTTGGCGCTTCGCTTGTTCGACGGCCTTTTCGGCACGAGCCTCGGCTTCGCCGTACATCGTGTCGCGCTCACGCTCGAAATCGGTCAGCTTCGCTTCGAACGCAGCCTGTTCAGTTTCGAGGTCGTGGCGTTTGACAATCAATTCTTTCTCGAGCTGCTCGGCGCGATGCTTGGCCGCCTCGAGCTCATTGATCATCGATTCGACCGACTCGGCGTCGGTGCCGACATGGCTTCGCGCCTTGTCGATGACCTGTTCAGATAAGCCGAGACGTCGACTAATCTCGAACGCGTTCGAACGCCCCGGTACGCCGATCAATAGGCGGTACGTCGGGCTGAGCGATTCGATATCGAACTCCATCGAGGCGTTCATGACGCCTTCCCGGTTATAGGCGTACGCCTTCAGTTCCGAGTAGTGCGTCGTCGCCGCCACACGGGCGCCGCGACGTTTCACTTCGTCAAGGATGGCGATGGCAAGGGCCGCCCCTTCTTGCGGGTCGGTCCCGGCACCGAGCTCATCGAATAGGACGAGTGACATGAAGTCGATCTTGTCGAGCATGCTGACGATGTTCGTCATGTGCGAGCTGAACGTCGACAAGCTCTGCTCGATTGACTGCTCATCACCGATGTCGGCATAGATGGCGTCAAAGACGGACAGCTCCGTCCCGAATTCGGCCGGTACATAGAGACCTGACTGCACCATCAGTTGGAGCAGTCCGAGCGTCTTGAGCGTGACCGTCTTCCCGCCTGTGTTCGGTCCCGTGATGACGAGCGATGTGAACGCCTCGCCGAGCTCGACCGTGATCGGCACGACCTCATCTTGCGGGATGAACGGATGACGCGCCTGTTTCAACTTGATTTCGCGTTCATCGTTCAGTTTCGGTTCCGTCGCTTTGAGCTGATGCCCGTAGGCGACTTTTGCGAACACAAAGTCGAGCGTGGCGAGCACGTCGAGGTTCGTCACGACCGAATCAGCGACACCGCCGACTAGGTCTGACAGTTCGCTCAAGATGCGGTCGATCTCGGCGCGCTCTTTCAAGCGGACTTCTTGAATCTCATTGTTGATCGAAACAATCGCCTGCGGCTCGATGAAGAGCGTCTGGCCTGATGCCGATTGGTCGTGGACAATCCCGCCGAACGCTTGGCGATACTCCATCTTGACCGGGACGACATAGCGGTCGTTCCGAATCGTGACGATGGCGTCCGACAGCATCTTCGCGTTGTTACGGAGGATGTTGTCAATCCGTGAACGAACGCTGCCTTCAAAGCTACGGAGCTGAGTCCGGAGGCCACGGAGACGGTCGCTCGCCGAATCTTGGACCGTGCCTTGGTCGTCGATGGCGTGACGGATCGTCTGTTCGACCTCGATCAGCTTCGTCAAGCGCTCGGCATACTCATCGAGGCGCGGGATACGGAGATCTTCATTGTCCTCGTGCAGCTTCTCGAAGAAGTTCTTCACTTGGCGCCCGCTGTACATGACGGCGGCGACGGCGAGCAGTTCGCTCGTCGAGAGGACCGAGCCGATGGCGGCACGCTTCACTTCACTGCGGACATCGGTCAGTCCGCCGAGCGGCAACCGGTCGCGGAGTCGGACGACCTCGGTCGCCTCGCGGGTGACGTTCAAGTTCGACAGTACCCGATCGTACGTATAGTCGGGCTGCATGTTGAGCGCCCGTTCTTTTCCGAGCGAGCTCGCGGCGTGGGCGGCGAGCTGCTGGCGGAGTTTTTCATATTCTAAAACGCGTAACGCGTGATCCATCTAGCATGTTCCTTTCTGTCGCTTCGCGTCGATGAACGCCTTGGCGTCCTCGAACGAGAGGCAGTTGATGATGTCTGACGGTTCGAGATAGGCTTTCCGGGCGTGCAGGACGCCGAGTGCCATATCTTCCATCATATCAGGGTGGTGCGTATCGGTGTTGATCATCAGTTTAACCCCGGCCGCCTTCGCTTTCTTCAGCGTCGAGGCAGTCAAATCGAGCCGGTTCGGGTTCGCGTTCAACTCGAGCGCCGTCCCCGTCTCTTTCGCGAGGGCGATCAAGCGCTCCTCGTCGATCGGATAACCGTCACGGCGCCCGATGAGGCGCCCGGTCGGATGGGCAATGACGTTGACGTACGGCGAGCGGCAGGCGTTCTCGAGCCGAGCCATAATCTCGTCGACGGATTGGTCCATCTTCGAGTGAATCGAGGCGACGACGTAGTCGAGCGTCGCCAAGAACTCAGGCTCATAGTCGAGCGTCCCGTCCGGGCGGATGTCCATCTCAACACCGCGCAGGACGTGCATGTCGTGTTTCTTGGCGGCAGCGAGAATCTCTTCCCCTTGCGCCTCGAGCCGTTCTTCGGTCAAGCCGTTGACGAACGACATGTATTTGCCGTGGTCGGTGATGGCAATCCACTCATAGCCGCGCGCTTTCATCGCCGCGACGAGCTCGTCGACCGTCAACTTCCCGTCCGACCAGACCGTGTGCATATGGGCGTCGGCCTTGATGTCGTCGAGCGTGACGAGCTTCGAGAGGTCGTGCTCGAACTCGAGGTTGCCTGCCCGGAGCTCCGGCGGGATGAACGGCAGTCCGTAACGTTCGAACAGCTCGGCTTCCGTCTCCGGTTGCCAGAGGCCGTCCGCCGTCTCGACGCCGTACTCAGAAATCGACTCACCTTTCGCTTTCGCGAGCTGGCGCATGCGCACGTTATGGTCTTTCGAGCCGGTGAAGTGATGGAGCGTCGCGGCGAAGGCGCCCGGTTCGACCATGCGGAAGTCGACCGACACCATCTCCTCGCGCTCGAGGACGAGCGACACTTTCGTCTCTCCGGCCGCGATCACCTCGTTGATGAACGGAAGGGCGAGCAACTTGTCACGGAGGGCGACAGGCTCTTCGGTCGCGATAATGAAGTCGAGGTCTTTACACGTCTCCTCGGCGCGGCGGAAACTGCCCCCGACTGAATGGCGTAAGACGAGCGGTTCAGCTTCGAGCACCGTTTCAATCTCTTCGACGACCGGGCGCATCATGGCGTATGCGAGACGCTCCGGGCGTGACTCGAGGTTCCGTGCCGCCGTGAGCAACTTCTCGACGCTCTTGGCACCGAAGCCCGGGAGGCTCGCAGCCGTACCGTCTTCTAATACGGTAATCAGTGTCTCGAGATCGACGACGCCGACTTCGCGGAGCTTGGCTAGCTTCTTGCCACCGAGCCCTTGGATTTTGAGCAGTTTCATGAGGCCGTATGGAATCTCTTCTTGGAGTGACTCGAGCGTTTCACTGCGGCCCGTGTCCCGCCACTCTTCGAGGACGGCGGCCGTCCCTTTGCCGATCCCGGAGATCGTCGTCAAATCCTCGATGTCCTCGAGTTCGAGTTCGGTGTTCTCGAGCGCCGTCGCGGCTTTACGGAAGGCATTGATTTTGAACGGGTTCTCCCCTTTAATCTCCATATATTGCGCGATTTTTTCTAGCAGCATCATCGCTTCGACTTTATTCATCGTGCTTCCCCCTTTTCCATACAGAAAAGGCCGAGACACAAGCACTAGCTTGCATTCCGGCCTGTCGTGTTACAACATCTTATTCGAGAACCATTCAGAGAGATATGGCGTGTCTTGAATGATGTACGTCGCGAGCGACGAGTTGTCGACGGCGCTCTGGACGCTTGCCATCGGTACGAACGCGATGACCCACAAAATGAAGAACGTGATCACGTACGCCTCGAAGAAGCCAAGGACCGCTCCGATGATTCCTTTCAATTGACGCAAGATCGGCAAGTCCGTCAAGAAATCGAGCATCGATAGGATGAGATGCAAGACGAGCTTCGTGATGACGAACAAGACGACGAACCAGAAGACGTTATAAAACGTCATCTCGAGTCCTGTCAGTGCGTTTAAATCGATGACACCTTCTGGAAGCGACCCGTCGAGTTGCGACGGGTATGGAATCCATAGCTTGAACGCTTCGGCGAGATCACGGTAGTACGCATTGGCGACGAGGAAGCTGATGATGAGCGCGACCCAATGGCCGAGCTGCAAAATCGCCCCGCGACGGAATCCGTTAATGATCCCGATGAACAAGAAAAACAGTATAAGTAGAGTAACCATAAAGTGATTTATTCTCCCGTATTTCGTTTAGTTTTGACGTGATCACTCGCGATTTGGATAGCGGCGAGCACTGCTGCCTGACGAGCGTCTAGATGAGGGGACTGTTCACGAATCTCACGGATCTTGCTATCGACCAGAAAGCCCACTTCCCTCACATGATCGGCCGGCTCTTCGCTGACGATCGTATAGTCCTGACCCGCGATATGAATCGTTGTTCGTTGTACCTGCACGCGTCACCCCTCCTTTACGTCTATTCAAAATTAATCATAACATCGTTTGTATATTAGGAAAAGAAGAAGGTCCCTCCCTTTTCCACTCCAACATTTTGTGATACCCTATTTCAAAGTTGTCAAACGTCAATCTTCGTTGAAAAATGAAAGATAGGGTGGCAACACGTCGCTAAATGTGCGAAAATAGCAACAATTCAAACATTAAGAGAGGATGATTTATTTGAAATTACGTATTGGCCTTCTAGGTCGCATCATCATCGCTATCGCATTCGGGATTCTACTCGGTAGCATCGTACCAGAAAGCCAGAACTGGATTGTCCGGACATTTGTCACGTTCAACACAGTCTTTGGGCAGTTCTTAGGCTTTGCCATCCCACTAATCATTCTCGCTTTCATCATTCCAGGAATCGGGGAACTTGGAAAAGGCGCTGGGAAATTGGTCGGTTTGACGGCCGCCATCGCTTACATCTCCACAATCGTCGCCGGGACGCTCGCTTACTTCACGACGAGCACGTTGTTCCCGCAAATTTTGTCACGCAGCACGGCGTCTGCCGAAAACCCGGAAGAAGCTCTTTTGAAAAGCTTCATGGAGTTTGAGATCCCACCAGTATTCGGCGTCATGACGGCGCTCATTCTCGCCTTCGTCATCGGCATCGGGATTGCCGCCATCGAAAGCAAGCGCTCGCTCGATTTGGCCATGGATTTCCGCGATATCATTGAACTACTCATCAGCAAAGTCATCATTCCACTATTACCGATTCACATCGCCGGAATTTTCATGAACATGACGTACGCCGGACAAGTCGCTGAGATTCTCTCGGTGTTCTCGCTCGTCTTCGTCACGATCATCGTCCTTCACTTGACGATGCTCTTGATTCAATACTCAGTCGCAGGTGCTCTCAACAAAGAGAACCCGCTTCGTCTCTTGAAGACAATGATGCCGGCGTACTTCACAGCCATCGGGACACAGTCGTCAGCGGCGACAATCCCGGTTACACTTCGTCAGGCGAAAGCGAACAACACGGACGAAGGCGTCGCCAACTTCGTGGTGCCGCTCTGTGCGACCATCCACTTGTCAGGGTCGACAATCACGCTCACATCGGTCGGTGTCGCCCTCATGTATTTGAACGGCATGCCGATGTCATTCGCGATCGTGCTCCCGTTCATCCTCGCCCTCGGCGTCACGATGATCGCAGCACCAGGCGTTCCAGGTGGAGCCGTTATGGCCTCGCTCGGTTTGTTCGGTTCGATGCTCGGATTCAGCGAAACGATGCTCAGTCTTGTCATCGCCCTCTACTTGGCACAAGATAGCTTCGGTACGGCGACAAACGTCACGGGAGACGGCGCCATCGCCAAAATCGTCCACTACTTCAAACGCAACACAAAGATTTTGGATGACGCAAAAGAACGCGAGGAAATCGCGTAATCTCGTCTCTAATTTGATAGAATGAAAAAACGGGCAAGCCATCAGGTTTGCCCGTTTTGTATACATACGCTGAAAGGGTGTTCATATGGAACTGATTCGTTGGAACGACCTGTCCGGATTTGAAGAACGTGTCATGCCCTACCTGCTCGAACATGAGGCCGAGAACAGCTTGATGATTGGCGTGCTCGATGCCATCAAGCAAGGCCGATACGAGTCGTATCATCAACTGACCGTCGAAGATGACGGTGATGTGCTCGCAATCCTGCAAGTGACTCCGCCCCATCCGCTCAACTATGTGCTCGTGAAGCATGAGCGAGAGGATGACGTCCTTCGTCTGCTCGTGCCTGAACTGTTAAACGGGGATATCCCCTTCACCGAGGTCGTCTCGCAAGCCGATCTAGCGATGAATTTCTACACGCTCTGGTACATCCTGACGGCGCGAGAGCCGAAAGTCTTCATGGAGCAAGGTCTGTATCGTCTTGATCACGTCAACGACATCCCGCTGTCGGAAGGGTCGATGCGACGGGCTACCGAGGACGATGAGGCATTCCTCGTGAAGGCGTATAACGCGTTCGAAAAGGATACCGGTTTACCGGTCTCGTCGAAGGCAAACGCGACACAAAAAATTGCGACGATGCTCGAGAATCAAGAAGTGTACGTCTGGGAAGTCGACGGCAAGGTCGTCTCGTGCGCGAAGAAATCGCGCGAGACCGCGAACGGCGTCACTGTCTCGTTTGTCTACACGCCAAAAGCGTTGCGCAAGCGCGGCTATGCCCGCTCGCTCGTCGCCGAGCTGAGCCGGGAGCTCTTGACGTCGAAACAATATTGTACGCTCTATACGGATTTGAGCAACCCGACATCGAACAAGATTTACAAAGAAGTCGGTTATGAAAGAATCTTCACTTCGGCGTGGATTCGATTGCCTAGCTGATTTGATGCGCCTCCCCTATACTGTAGGTGGAGGCGATTTTTGATGAACAGATTATTCGGTTGGTGGCTCCGTATCCCGCGCCGGGTACGGTTGACCGCCTTGACGGTCGTCACGCTCGCTGTGCTCGGCTATATGGTGTTTCTTGGAGGCCGGAGCATGCTCGACGACCCGAACTGGGACACGCTCTGGCTGAGCGTCATCGGCGCCGCCCTGCTGACCTTTATCGCGTACAAGGCAACAAAAAAGTGATCGACGCGTTCGTCGATCACTTTTTGTATAGGCTTAGAAGAATGAAGCCGGGTTGACCGTGTTACCTGCGCTCGAAGATGAGTACGAGTAGCCGCCACGGTGGATCTCGAAGTGCAAGTGCGAGCCAGTCGAGTTGCCTGTGCTACCCATGCCGCCGATGTGTTGACCTTGTGTCACACGTTGTCCAGCCGATACGGATACCGAGCTCATGTGTGCGTATACAGTCGTCCAAACCTGACCGTTCAAGACGTGCGTGATGATGACGTGGTTCCCGTAGGCGCCGCCCCATCCCGCAGTCGTAACCGTACCTGTTTGCGACGCACGAATCGGTGTGCCGACCGGTGCAGCCAAGTCGATTCCATTATGGAACGTGTAGCCGTTCGCACCGCTCGCCGCGCCCCATCCTTGTGAGAGACGACCGCCCGACGGACGTTGGAACATGCCGCCGCTTGCTGGTACTGAGGCTACCGCCGATGCTGTCGGCGTGCTGACTGCATTCGAGTTTGAACTCTGTTGTTTCTTCGCAGCCGCTGCCGCAGCTGCCGCCGCACGTTTCGCTTCCTCGGCCGCACGACGCTGTGCCTCGATTTCAGCCTTGATCGCTTTCTCTTGTGACTTGAGTGTTGACTCCATCTCTTGGAGGCTCATCAATTTTGATTCGAACTTCACTTTCTCAGCGTTGAGTTTCTTGATTTTCGCTGCGCGCTCTTTCATTTTCTTGTTGAGCGTCTTTTGACGTTGTTCGAGTTCTTCTTTTTGTTTCACGAGAGCATCGCGCTCGGCTTTCAATTCAGCTTGCGCTTTCGCCAATTTTTCTTTTGTCGCTTGGTATTCTTCAAAGATTTGTTTATCGTTCTCTTGGATTGTACCAGCTGTGATCATGCGTGTGAGCAAGTCACCGAAATCTTTCGAGCCGAAGATGAACTCTGCCCAGTCAATCGAGCCGCCGCCATTTTTTTGCATCGTGGCCATGCGCTCTTTCATGAGCTCTTCTTGCGCCTTCATTTTTGCTTCATATTGTTTAATCTGCTTTTGAAGGGCTGCAATTTTTTGTTGTGTCGCACGAATCTCAGCTTTCTTTTGCGCGACGTCGTTGATGACGTCTTGGAGTTCAGCATCTAACTTGTTGATTTCTTGCTGCTCTTTGCTGATCGCCTGTTCACGTTTTTTGATCGAGGCGTTCGCTTTGCTCTGTTCACTGTTATTCTGTTGTTGCTGCTGTTGCACCTTTTTCTGCTTGTCTGTAAGTGACGCTGCATAGCCAGGTGTCGTGCCGCTAATGAGAAGAGCTCCTAAAGTGACGGTTGCTGCAAGTTTCTTCAAGTTAACCAATGTGCTTCCCTCCGCTGAGTTCTCTGAATTTCTATATAATATAGATCGCATAAATTATAAATTAATAGGCGAAATTCGATATCGCTCTGAGACTCATTATAGCAATCTAAACCTAAAGTTATTTTACACTTATATTTCATTCCCATTACATTGACCTGTTTTAGGTTTTATCCGTTTAAAAATGGGGGTATAAAGGGCTTTTGCAATTTTGCTTGTCACACAAACGTTATAAATCAAAAAGAAAAGCACTTCATGAAAGCGCTTTTCAAATAACTACCTATACGATTTTTTTACCACCTTGGAGCGACAAACCCCGATCGTGACCGTTTATGACGCCCTTGTTTGAACAGCAGAAACCCGCCAATCAAGAGGATGCCACAGGCGGCACCAAAACTGTCGAGCAAGACGTCTTGGATGAGCGGCGTCCGCTCGGGCGTCAAACTTTGATGAAACTCATCGAAGATGGCGACCGTGTTCGCGAGCGCCCAGGCGAACAATAGTGTCAGCCCAGCATGGAGTCGCGTGCGCGACACCGCTTTGACGAGAAGTGCCCCGAGTGCGAAGAAGACGGTGAAGTGCGCCGCTTTCCGAATCAAGAACTCAATCAAGCCGGCACTCCCTTTCGTCTCGAGCGATACCGGTCCCCCGGCGTACTCGAAGTCGACGGTCGCGAGGATGGGCTCGGCCCATGTCCAATTGATGCGTTCGAGCGGTGAGACGATGCTTTGGTCCGAATACGGGGTCGCGCTCGAGAAGAATAAGCCGATCAGGATCAAACCGATCCATATAAATTCATTTTTCAATATGTACATGACACCTTTCCTTTCTACAACGAGTCTCATTATACGCCGTCCATCACGTTTCATTGTAACAACGACTTCATCATTTCATGACAATTTGATTGCGAACAACCGGTTCAAAGTCGTGTCTTGAAATCGCGATTGGTATAATGAAAAGAAAAAAGGGGGAATCAACATGATCTATCAATATGAAGCAGCCGACATGAGCGGCAGGCTCCAACCGCTATCCAAATACGAAGGTGACGTCCTATTAATCGTCAACACGGCGAGCAAATGCGGCTTCACCCCGCAACTCGACGGGCTCGAGAAATTATATGAACGTTATCAGGGCCAAGGGTTCCATATCCTCGGCTTCCCATGCAACCAGTTCGGCAATCAAGACCCGGGGTCGAACGAGGAAATCAGCGAGTTCTGTCAATTGAACTACGGCGTGACGTTCCCGATGTTCGCCAAAGTAGACGTGAACGGCAAAGACGCCCACCCGCTCTTCCAATACTTATCGAAAGAAGCACCAGGCCTGCTCGGTTCGAAGACAATCAAGTGGAACTTCACGAAGTTCCTCGTCGACCGGAACGGCAACGTCATCGAACGGTTCTCGCCGCAAACGACGCCGGATGAGATCGAGACGGCCGTCAAACGTCTCTTATAAGTAAAAGGATGGTCCGCCGCAATCCGGCAGGCCATCCTTTTTGTTAACGCGGTGTGATGAAGTTGATCGTGTAGAACGGGCTCGACTCCTCATTGTAGACGAGGCCGACCGACACGTGGGTGAAGCCATCTTTCAAGATGTTCTCCCGGTGGCCGAGCGAGTTCATCAATCCCCAGTGGGCATGAAAAACGCTCATCTGCCCCATCGCCAAGTTCTCGCCGGCGAGGGAGTACGCGATGCCGGCCTCGTTCATCCGCTCGAACGGATCGCGGCCTTCGGGATCCGTATGGCTGAAGAAGTTGTTCCGGGCCATGTTCTCACTATGGGCGCGGACGACCGGTAATAGCGGCTCATAGTCGGCGAGCGCCGACAGTCCGAACTTCTGGCGGTCCCAGTTCATGAGTATTCGCATCAACTGTTCGTTCGCGACGAGATTGTCTTCCGACACGTCACCGTAATAGCCCTCACTCGATTCCTCGACGTCCCGGTCGACGGTGAGCACGGCTTTCAGCTTGTCGTCGTCATGCTGATCGAAGAACAGCGTCACGTAGTCATCATCAATCGCATAGACGTTGAACGACGGGTCGTCCGGAATCAAATAGCGTTTCAATCCCTTATTGTATGACTTGACCTCATCGAAACCGATTTGCTCGACTTGTTGTCGCGTCGTCTCGCCCACGATGAGCCCTTCAAAGATACTGCCCGTCTCGAACTGATACTGGCCTTGCTTCGATCCGTCAGCATCGATCAACTCGAGGCTACGGTCGCCGCTCTTCTCGAGCAAGTACCAGTCGTGCCCAGCATATTGGCTCGTGAAGCGCGGGGCGTCGGTCGAGCGTTCTTGTTGGTCCTCCGCCACTTCCGTCGACTTCACTTGAATGCTCGTCGGCGCCGAGACGTTCGGCACTTCAAATTTCCAGGCCGCATACACGCCGATGGCGAGCAATAAAATCACTAGTTTACGAAACATCGTGTCTCCTTTCGAAAACCTACTCCTTGCGCTCACCGAACGCACGCAACCGTGCCTTGATGTCGATGAGCATCTCCATATAAGCGATATACGTCGCTTCATCTATATTCAGCATACCACTCACTTTGAGCGGTACCTCCTCGGCCTGCTCACGCAGTGCGCTCCCGGACGGCGTGAGTGACAACAGGACACGGCGCTCGTCGTCGGTCGCCCGCACTTTCTCCACGTAATCGAGTTGCATGAGCCGCTTGACGAGCGGTGACAACGTGCCCGAATCGAGCGTGAGTCGTTCCCCGAGCTGTTTCAAATCGATATTGTCTTCTTCCCACAAGACGAGCATGACCAAGTACTGGCTATATGTCAGGTTTAACGGCGCCAAAATCGGGCGATATAATCTCGTAAGCTCTTTTGAAGCGGTATAGAGCTGAAAACAGATCTGATGCTCTAATGTTAACGAACTTTTCATAAAATTTCCTCCGACTATAGTCTTAGGACAAGCATATCATTTGCTTATCTGTTTGACTGCCCTATAATTAGATTGTGCACAACTTAATTGCCCAAAAACGAAATGGAGGAATTGAATCATGAAACCATTATTCACAGCTTCTGCAACTGCAATCGGTGGCCGCGAAGGTCGCGTCACATCGACGGACGGCGTCATCGACTTGAACGTATCAATGCCTGGCTCAAAACACGCGGACGAAGCGACGAACCCGGAGCAACTCTTCGCAGCAGGTTACGCGGCATGTTTCGGTAGCGCCTTGAACCTCGTCATCGGCAAAGAACGTATTAAAACAGACGGCACGAACGTCACTGGACACGTGACGCTCAACCAAGACGATGAAGGTTTCTTCATCTCGGTCGAACTCGAAGTCGAAATCAAAGGTGTCGATCAAGCGACGGCGGAACGTCTCGTCGAAGCGGCACACCAAGTTTGCCCGTACTCGAAAGCGACACGCGGCAATGTCGACGTCAAGTTGACTGCTAAAGCAGCATAATTCGATGGCCCGCTTCCGAGCGGGCTTTTTTTTGCGTCCGGAGCATCAACAGAGTAAACTGAAGAAACGAACGATTCATCGAGAGGAGGCGGACGATGTTCAAAGGCAAACGTAAATATGTGACGATCGGCGTCGGAGTCGCGTTCCTCCTCGCCGCTTTCTATAACGGACTGACCGTCCGAAACTACGCGATCGAGTCGGACAAGCTCGCGTCGGGACAATCGTTCCGGGTCGTCCTATTGTCCGATTTGCACGGCTATTCGTACGGGGACGACCAACGCGTCTTAATCGACAAAGTGCGGGAACAGGAACCGGATTTGATCGCCCTTCCCGGCGATATCCTCGACCGCTTCCGCTCACCCGACGCCTCATTCGAATTGATTGAAGGGCTGCAGGGCATCGCGCCGATGTATTTCGTGACCGGTAACCACGAGATTGACGGCTCTGACGACTTCGTCCGTCACGACGTCAAAGACGTGTTCCGCTCCTACGGCGTGACGGTACTCGAGAATGAGACGGCCTCGGTCAACGTCAACGGGGTCGATATCCTCGTCGGTGGGCTCGAAGACCCACTCCGGACGTATACCGAAAATATTCAGGCGAGCTGGGAAGAGACGGCCCTGACCTCGCTCGGCGGTGTCGACACCGAGACGGCGTTCAGCCTGCTCTTGTCACACCGGCCCGAACAAGTCGAGACATACGCCGCCCTACCGTTCGACCTGGTCCTGTCTGGCCATGCCCACGGCGGGCAGGTTCGCATCCCCTATTTATTGAACGGACTGTACGCGCCGGACCAGGGCTTCTTCCCGAAGTATGCCGGCGGCCTGTACGAACATGAGTCGTTCACCCACGTCATCGGGCGTGGCTTCAACTATAGCGTCAGCGTACCGCGCGTGTTCAACCCACCGGAGATCGTCGTCATCGACGTCACTGGGACCGGGGCTCCTCAGTGAGCCCCTTTTCCTATTTTCCCTAAAAATCGGATTCGCATGCGTGAGGGAGGGGTACAGTACTCTTGTTGTGACTTACCTGTTTTTGAAAAAAGGGAGGAAGTGGACAAATGCGTGCTGTCACCTATCAAGGAGCAAAGAACATCGAAGTGAAAGACGTGAAAGACCCAGAGATTGAGAATCGGGAAGAGATTATCGTCAAAATCACCTCAACGGCCATCTGCGGATCAGATTTGCACATCTACTTAGGCAACATGCCGACCCGACATGGCTACGTCATCGGGCACGAACCGATGGGCATCGTCGAGGAAGTCGGACCGGATGTCACGAAAGTGAAAAAAGGCGACCGGGTCGTCTTACCGTTCAACGTCTCGTGCGGCCATTGTTTCTATTGCGAGAACGAGATGGAGAGTCAGTGTGACAATTCGAACCACGCCCCGCATACGGACGCGGGCGGCTATTTCGGATTCACCGAGCAGTTCGGGAACCATCCTGGGGGGCAGGCCGAATATTTGAAAGTGCCTTACGGCAACTTCATGCCGCTCGTCATTCCTGAATCGTGCGAACTCGACGACGAAGCACTCCTCTTCCTCTCCGACGTCATCCCGACCGCTTGGTGGAGTTTGGACAGTTCCGGGATGAAAGCCGGCGACACGGTCGTCGTCCTCGGTTCGGGACCGGTCGGACTAATGACACAAAAGCTCGCCTGGGTGCGTGGCGCGAAACGCGTCATCGCCGTCGACCCGGAATTGTATCGCTTGAACCGAGCCAAATTGTCGAACAACGTTGAGACCGTTCTCATGAAAGACCCGATCGATACGGGCAAATACATTTATGAGATCACGAACGGCGGTGCTGACGTCGTCATCGACTGTGTCGGCTTCGACGGCAAAATGTCTCCAATCGAGAAAGTAGAGCAAAAGTTGATGGTTCAAGGCGGCACGCTCAGCGCCATCAAAGTCGCCAAAGAAGCGGTCCGGAAGTTCGGGACGGTTCAATTGACCGGGATTTATGCGATGAACTATAACCAGTTCCCGCTCGGCGACTTCTTCACCCGTAACGTCAGCATCCGGACGGGACAAGCACCGGTCATCCACTACATGCCCGAGCTGTTCCAGATGATCGTCGACAAGAAGTTCGATCCGACCGACATCATCACGCACCGCTTGCCGCTTGAACAGGCGGCCGACGCATACAAAATCTTTAACGATCATTTGGACGACTGCGTCAAAGTCGTCTTGAAGCCATAACAAAAGCGGTCCCCGACTTCTGTCAGGGACCGCTTCTTCGTTTACCAAATCGTTCGATTCTCACAACATTGCGCTTCCCGTTCGATTTGAACGGTTGAACGCTCGAACGTGGCGAATTGACGGATTCGTTCCGTCACATCATGCAAGACGCGCTGGTCGTCCGTATCCGCCTCGATTAAGACGTGACACGTGACAGCGAGTTCGTTCGATGAAATCGACCAGACGTGCAAGTCATGGACTTCTTTGACACCGTCGATACCTCCGAGCTCCCGTTGCATCGCCACAACGTCGACTTGATCCGGTGTCCCTTCCATCAAGATATGAATCGCCTCCCGCGTCACCCGATAGCCGCTGACCAAGATGAGCACGGCGACGAACAGGCTCGCGATCGGATCGGCGAGCGTCCAGCCGAACGCCATAATCAACACGGCCGCCGTGATGGCCCCGACCGAGCCGAGCAAATCGCCGAACACGTGCAACAGCGCACTGCGGACGTTCAAGTTGTCACGCTCGCCCCGCATGAGCAGCCACGCCGCAATCATGTTGACGAGCAGCCCGATGATGGCGACCGTAAGCATGCCGCCGCTTAAAATCTCTGGCGGTGCGAACAAGCGTTGATACGCCTCGATGATGATATAGATGGAAATGACGAGCAACGTCAAGCCGTTGACGAACGCCGCCAAAATCTCGAAGCGTCGATAGCCGAACGTCCGCTCTGGCGTCGCTTGCCGTGCTCCGAACCGGACAGCGAGGAAACTGAGCCCGAGTGCCGCCGCGTCGCTAAGCATATGCCCCGCGTCCGACAAGAGCGCCAAACTGTTCGTCCATAATCCGCCGATGACTTCGACGACCATGAACGTCGCAATCAGGACGAACGACCAGAATAATGCCCGTTGGTTCGTCGTATGATGATGGTGATGGTCGTGCCCGTGATGATCGTGATGTGCGCCCATTGTTTCTCCCCCTCTCTCTATATAGTCTATACCTTCCACCTCAAACATTCAAACGTTCATTTGAATGAATACATAAAAACAATCGCCGAAAGGGATGTCCTCTCGACGATTGTCGTTATTTCTGTTCGAGCCGGACCCGCATGACGCCGTCATAGGGGAACAACTTCAACTGGCGAGTCTCACCTTCATACCAACTGCCGGCGTTTTGACTGCTCGTCGCCGTCACATCAGGCGTCGCGACCGCTTGGCGGTCCCAGTCGATCGCCCGCACTTGTTGGTCACGTACCATCAAGAAGAAGCCGTCATAGAAATGGTATTCGTTCACTTGGTCACGCTGGACCGCTTTCGGGGTACCGAGCGTGGCCCGGACACTGTCGATGTCTTGGCCGAGCACTTCAATTGTCGCCGCATCCGCCGTCGGGACGACGGTCTTCCATGCCGCGGTCACATCGTCATCGGAAATGCTCGTCGCTTCTCCCGTCACTTGTGCTTCCGTCACCCATCCGGTCGTCCGCTCATTCAATTGGAGCTTGACAAAACCGCTGACGGCCTCGAGTTGTTCGAACCGGTCACCGAGGTCGGCCTCATAAATGACCGTCGCCCGGTCGTCGGCGAACACTTTCGTATAAGGTGCCGCGATATAGACGTACGTTCCCGCTGACTCGTCGGCCTCCGCTTCCGGCTCGTCTCCTTCTGTCGGCTCTGATTCATTATTGACCGACTCGGTCGCGATGTCGTCTGTCTCCGGCAACGCCGATTTCTTCGTGTCCATGAGGGCCGCGAAGGCGATGACGCCGACGAGTGAAGCAATCAATGCGATGACCGTCGCCGTTTGCCATAACCGCTTCCGTTTCCGTGATGCGGCCCGTGATGCCCGAACTTCTTCTTTCATGTGATTCCACCCCTATTTGTTTCGTCTATTCTGTTCGGATTCGGCAAGGGGGATGCCGTTTCCTGCCTCGTCGAAGAAAATATGCGGTTCGCTCGTCAATGTCTCAAGCGTCTGGAGCGTCGCGTCAACGTCGACCGGCTTTGTATTTCCGGACTCGAGCACGCGCACCGTCTCCCCGAGCTCGATCGTCCGGTCCGTCAAGCGGTGGAACGTCCGGTCATGCGAGATAAGAATCAATCCGCCTCGATACACTTCGAGCGCGGCCTCGATTTGCTCCCGTGTGGCCACGTCCAAATAGTTCGTCGGCTCATCGAGGGCGAGCAGGTCCGCGTCCGAGAAGTACAAGATGAGGAAGGCGATGCGGCACTTCTCCCCCATGCTCGCCTCTCGAATCGGCTTATACACCTCATCACGGCGGAACAAGAAATGGGCGAGCAGCGTCCGCGCCTCCGTCTCGGTGATGTCACTTTCGGCCAGGAGCGCCTCGAGCAACGTTCCTTCGGCCGGCAGTCGGGCGAGCGTCTGTGAGAAGTAACCGATTTTCAGTTTCGGATGACGCTTGATGTCCCCGGTCTTCGGTGCGAGTTCGCCGATCAATAGTTTCAACAGCGTCGTCTTCCCGCTCCCGTTCGGCCCGACGATGGAGATGCGGTCACCCCGGTTCACCGTGAGCGAGAGTCGCTCAAAGAGGGGGTCGTCGTAACCGAACGAGATGTCGTCGACCGCAATCCACGTCTTCGCCTCGAGTGGGTTGGCTTGGAAGCGAACCGAGATATGGGCCGCATCTTTCGGACGCTCAGGTCGCGTCCCTTCGAGTTGTTCGAGTTTACGTTCCCGGGCCTTCATCTTGATGGCAAGGTTCGCCGCGCTTTTTTGAGCGCCTGGACTTCGCACGCTCGCCGTCGCTTTCGCTTTCAAATGCCAGCCCTTATATTGGGCGATCATATCGAGCAGCTCCGACTTCCGCGCCATATAGCGGGCATGGGCTCGCTCGTCGCGTACCCGTTCCTCGGCCTTCTGATGTTTATACGCCGTGTAGTTGCCCGGATAGCGGACGATGGTCCCCTCATTCAGCTCGAGGATGACCGTCGCAACGTCATCGATGAATTGACGATCGTGGGAGATAGCGAGCACTGTCCCCGAAAACTCGTCCACCCAACGTGTCAGCCACTCGATTGAGTCCAAATCGAGATGGTTCGTCGGCTCGTCGAGCAGGACGATATCGACGTGTCGCATCGTGAGACGGGCGAGTTGGACCCGTGTCTGTTCACCGCCGCTCAACTCGCGGAGTCGGCTCGAGTCATGTCCGTCAAGACCAAGTCGTTTGAGGGCTTGTCTCGCCTCAAGTTCGAGCGCGAAGGCGTCAACCGCGAGTGCCTCGTCATACGCTTCGAGCACGCGCGCCGAATCCCCTGATGTGACGGCAAGGTAGAGATTGTAGCGCGCCAAGTCGCCTTGCATGACGTAGTCGAGCGCGGTCTCTTCTCCATCAAACACCGTCTGTTCGACGACACCGATCGTGCCCAAGACGTCAATCGAACCTGACTGTGGGGCCAGTTCACCTATGAGCAGCTTGAATAGCGTCGTCTTGCCGGACCCGTTCTGGCCGAACAAGACGGCCCGTTCGCCTGCAGCGACGTCGAACGAGACGTTGTCGAATAAGGGTTGCCGGTCGTGGTCGAACCGGACTTGCTTCATACTTAACATATTGTTTCACCTCGCTAGTTTGTCCGATACGCGATGAAACAAAAAACACCATCCGCAACGTGCGGTGGTGTGAAGAGATCCGGTCAAGCGGAAAGAAGGGTCACCCCTTAGCCTGAAATTGGACACACTTCACCCGTGACTGTTCGTGCGAACAGTGATGATTCGTTTCATCAGTTGAGGGAGTGTGACTTTTTCATGGCACGCGGTACCTTCCTTTCCTAAGTTACTGTCACCGTACCAAATTGAAAGCGGATTCGCAAGAGCCGGACCACAATCTCCCATTTTTTCTACACCTTCCGGCGGATGCGGGGTCGTCGGTCGAGCGGTATGATTAAACCATCTTAGATGATGAGGTGACTGTTATGCGATTACGAAACCTGCTCGTCCCGAGCGCCGTCCTGGCGAGCGTCGGTACGTTCTTATATACCCGATTGAAACGAAGACTGCCTCGACCGGCTTTTAAAGTCCCGACGGTCAAACCGGACCTCGCCTCGTTCGATGAGACGATGATCAGTGCCACTTGGGTCGGCCATTCGACCGTGCTCATCCATTGGTACGGATTGAAAATTTTGACGGATCCGGTGTTCTCGAAGCGGATTGGCGTCCACGTCGGGCCGGTCACGTTCGGGATGAAACGTCATACCGCCCCTGCCCTCTCGATTGAGGAGATCGGGCACGTCGACGTCATCCTGCTCAGCCACGCCCATATGGACCACTTCGACCATAAGAGTCTGAAACGACTGATCACCCGCGACACGGTCGTCATCTCGGCCCCGGGCACGAGCAAGCTGTTACGTAAATACCCGAGTCTGCAGACGCTCGAGATGCATCCGCACGACAAGCTGACGCTCGCGAACGGGCTTCACGTCCAAGCCATCCCCGTCGCCCACTGGGGTAATCGTTTCCCGTGGGACAAACATATAGGCTATAACGGCTACGTCTTGAAATATAAAGGCGTCCGCATGTTGTTCGCCGGGGATACGGCGTTCACCGAGTCGTTCAACGGGCTCGCGAACAAAGAACCGATCGACCTCGCTTTCTTCCCAATCGGTGCCTATCAACCGGAGTCGTTCGAGGAAGCCCACTGCACGCCGGAACAGGCATGGACGATGTTCAAACAGAACGGTGCGAAACGTTTCTTCCCGATGCATTGGGACACGTTCGTCTTATCGTACGAACCGGTCGAGGAGCCGTATGAACGACTCGTCGCCGCTGCCAAGCTCGAACGTGACCAAATCGTGATCAAGTCTCACGGCGAAAGCATTCGGCTGTAGCTTTCGCTTTCACTTCCGTGCGATTTTCGGTAACGTAAGAGTTGAGAGGGAGGGAATCAATATGGAATGGACAACACTCAACAATGATGTGAAACTGCCGATGCTCGGGCTCGGCGTGTACAAAGTGGAAGACGGGGCAGTCACGGTCGATACGGTCAAAGCAGCGCTTGACGCGGGCTATCGATTGATCGACACGGCCGCTATCTATCAGAATGAGGAGAGCGTCGGCCAAGCGATTCGCGAATCCGGCGTCCCGAGGGAAGACATCTTCGTGACGACGAAACTGTGGAACGAGTTCCACGGCTATGACGAGGCGCTCCAAGCGTTCCAAGACAGCCTCGACCGGCTCGGTCTCGAGTACGTCGACTTGTTCTTGATTCACTGGCCGATGCCGCGCTTCGGTAAATTCGTCGAGACATATAAAGCGCTCGAACAGTTGTATGAGGAAGGCAAGGTACGGGCCATCGGGGTCTCGAACTTCGAGGTCAGCCACCTCGAACAGATCATCCAGTCGTGCTCGATCGTCCCGGCAGTGAACCAAGTCGAGATCCACCCATACTTGTCCCAAAAAGAGTTGATCGCGTTCTGCCAGCGGTACGATATTCAAATCCAGGCGTGGAGCCCGCTCATGAAAGGGCGCGAGGCGCTTGAGGATCCGGTCATCGCCGAGATTGCGACCGAGCACGGGAAATCACCGGCTCAAGTCATCCTGCGTTGGCACTTACAGAACGGTGTCGCCGTCATCCCGAAATCGGTCACGCCGAGTCGAATTCGTGAGAATATAGAGGTGTTCGACTTCACGTTGACGAAAGAAGAGATGCACGCGATCGACGGACTCAACCGAAACGAGCGGACCGGGTCTGACCCGAACGAGATGCACAAAATCCACTACTGAGGAGAGATTTGACATGTTCAAAAAACTAGCTTCTGATTTGACGGGCTTCAGCGATATCGGTGAAGTCATCGACCCGAAAGATTTCGATAAGGCGGATTCGGACGATTACGTCCTCCATGAGGACAACGAGAAGATTTACTTCTTAATCAAGTCGAAATCGGACGAGTACTGCTTCACGAACTTGGCGATGATTCACCTCGACGGGACGAGCGCGATGAGTTCGAAACGCGTCTTGTATCGCTATCCATACGCCCACTTCCCATTGAATAACGTCATGTTCGAGACGGCCGGCACGGTCGACATGGACGTCGAGATCAAATTCACCATCGGCGACAAGCCGTATTCGATTGACGTGAACAAGAAACAAATCGAGCATGTGAAAGACTTGTACAAATCGCTCCTCGCCATCGCCGAGAAACAACGCGAAGGCCGGAAGATGATGGAGTATGCCAACGCCTCGCTCACGCATTCGGTGTCGATTTTGAGCGGGCTTCGTCAAGGCGATATGAATGTCGCCTCGACGTTCAAGGAATTGAATGAACAGAGCTTCGACTGGCTTAAAGGTCACTACCACGAGTGGAACCGCAAAGATTTCGGTGACGTGTTCGAGAAGTACATCAACAACTAAAAAGGCGGTGACGTATGGACCTCATGTGGCTGTTGATTGGATTCTTCTTGTTCATGCTAGTGATTTTGACCGTCTTTATTAGCAGTATGCTCAACGCCTTGTTCGGACAGCTACATCTAATCGTCCACGTCATCGCCATCGTGTTTTTATCGGTCGCGTATGAACGTCTATTATTAGACTATAATCTCATATGGATTATCACCATTCTTGTGACCGTAAGTTATCTATTACCACTTCTCATCGCCAAACTGTATCACAAAGGCGAGCGCATTGAACGCGAACGCCTTAAATGAAGAAATGCCCCTAGACTCCAATCGGATTCTAAGGGGCATTTTCATTTGCTTTCATCAATCAACTGTTCGGCGAGCCGTTGGAACAAGTGGCTCATATGGACGGCTGAGGCGATGGCGAGCGACTGTTGGATGCCGTTCGTTTCACTCGTGCGCACGTTGGCGAGGAGCGTCTCGGCTTGTTCCTCGAACGCCTGCATGTTCTGTTCTTTCTGAACCTGGTACGCGTCATAGAAGTCCTCGAGCGAGAAGCCCTCGTCCGACTCGTTCAGCGGCCGGAGCGTCTCTTTGATGTCATTGATCGAGAGCAATCCTTTCATCTCGTAAATCAGGCTGAGCAACATCAAGTGCTCGTTCGTGTACTTCTTGTTTTTGACGGGATGGAACAGCTTACCTTTGGCGTAGTTGTTGATCATCGTCTTCGTTAAAATCGTCTCGTCGTCACTCCGCTTCATCTTGCCGTAATGTTGCTCGAACAGCTGGATGACTTGGTCCATATATAAGTCAATCGTCGGGAGCACCTGCTTCGGCAACGTCCCTTCCGTCTCTACAATTTCATGCGGTTTCATCGAATCACCTCCCCTTCAGTATACGGACAAACCGGATTTGTCGAAACAAAAACCTTGTCGTTCTGACGTATACAGCTTATCATGTAGTTATGGATACTACATGACGTGATAAGGAGTGTTTTACATGAATTCGATTTTTCGGGAACCGATTAACGCACTGACCCACTTGGCCGGTGCCGTGCTCGCGTTCGTCGCGTTGATTGCGATGACGGTGAAAGCGTCACTGCTCGGCGAGCCGCTCGCCATTATGGCTGCGATTTTGTTTGGCATTAGCCTCGTCTTTCTCTATTTGTCGTCCGGTCTGTACCACAGCATCATCGCCTCACCGAACGTCATCGCCTTCTTCCGGAGAATCGATCATGCGATGATTTACGCCTTGATTGCCGGGACGTACGCCCCGCTCACGTTGCTTGCGCTCGAAGGGCCGACGCGTTGGGTGTTGTTCGGCACCGTCCACGCGCTCGCCTTGTTCGGGATCATCTTCAAGCTCGTCTGGTTCCACGCACCACGCTTCTTGTCGACAGCGCTCTATATCGGCATGGGCTGGTTATCGGTGTTCTTCATCGGACCGCTTCATGACGTCATCGGCAACGCCGGCATCTTCTGGCTCATCCTCGGTGGCGTCATGTACACGATTGGCGGGCTCATCTACGGCTTCAAGCCGAAGTTCGTCAACTGGCGCGGTTGGGGCTTCCACGAGGTGTTCCATTTGTTCATCTTGTTCGGCAGTTTCGCCCATTTCGTCTGCGTGTTCTGGTACGTTTTCTAAGTCCTCCTTGCGAGGGCTTTTTTCGTGAGCACATTCATTTACTTCGATTTCAAGACATCCTACACTGACTGTAGGAGGGATTAAATATGAAAATTGAAGTTTGGTCAGACTATGTCTGTCCGTTCTGTTATATCGGCAAGCGCCGTCTAGAAGAAGCGCTCGAACAGTTCCCGCACGCGGACAACGTCGAAGTGGAGTTCAAGAGCTTCGAGCTCGACCCGAACGCACCGACGTCGGACTCGCGTTCGATTTACGAAGCACTCGCGAAGAAATACAACATGCCGCTCGAGCAGGCGAAAGGCACGACGGCCCAAGTCGCCGCCCAGGCCCGCACCGTCGGACTTGAGTACGATTTCGACAACATGGTCGTCACGGGTACACTTGACTCACACCGGTTGACGCACTATGCGAAGACGGTCGGAAAAGAGAAAGAATTGTCAGAAGCGCTCCTTAAGGCGTATTTCGTCGACGCGAAACATATCGGCGACCACGACGTCCTCGTCGAGATCGCAACAAGTGTCGGACTCGATGCCGACGCCGTGAAAGACGTGCTCGCTTCAGACGTATACACAGAAGACGTCCGCGCTGAAGAGAAGCGCGCGAGCGACCTCGGCATCACCGGTGTCCCGTTCTTCGTCTTCGATAATAAATATGGCGTCTCTGGCGCCCAGCCGACCGAGGCGTTCACGCAAGTGCTCGAGAAGACGTGGGCCGAATCGGCACCGACGCTTCAAGTGCTCTCGGGTGGCGCGACGTGCACGGACGATAACTGCGATATTTGATGTGAAACGAATAAAAGCAAAGCATTCGCCCATATTTGGACGAATGCTTTTTTGTTAATTTAAATCTTTCATCATATCCTCAAATGAAATGGTTTCAGAACGTTCTTTGTGCCTATGCATTGCTTCGTTGTAAAATTTCAAATCGAGTTCATTCTCGATACGTTCAAAGACAGTGTCCCGAACGAGAGTCGAGAGGGAGAGGTTCTTAGACTTCGCATACGCTCTAATCAGACGCTCGTCTTCTTCGTTGAGTTCAAAAGATATCGTCCTCATACAATCGACCTCCTATATGGAACATTGTATTACAAAATGGAAATGTTCATGTAGTCAAAACTTATATCTCTCGGAAGCCGAATCCCGGCTTCTTTTTTGTAGCTTTCTAAATCGTTCTGAAGGATAATTATTATTACCTAATAAGAATCGAGGACTTAACCATATGTGGAAAAATCGCAACGTCTGGATCATCTTGACCGGGGAGTTTGTGGCCGGTCTCGGGCTTTGGCTCGGCATCATCGGTAACTTGGAGTTCATGCAGGAGAAAGTGCCGTCTGACTTCGTCAAGGCGCTCATCCTCGCTGGCGGATTGCTCGCCGGGGTCGCCATCGGGCCGCTCGCCGGCCGTCTCACCGACCAAGGCTCGAAAAAGAAAATCATGCTCATCTCAAGTATTGTCCGGGCGCTGAGCGTTCTATTCATGTTCGTCGCCATCGAGACGGGAAGCGTGCTGTGGATGGTCGTCTTCCTCGTCTTCCTGCAAGGGTCGGCCGCGTTCTACTTCCCGGCACTCCAGGCCGCCATCCCGCTCATCGTCAAGGAACGGGAGCTGCTCGCCTTGAACGGGGTGCATATGAACGTGTCGACGCTGTCCCGGGTCATCGGGACGGCCATCGCCGGCATCTTGCTCACGCTCATCTCACTTCGGGACGTCTACGCGCTCTCGCTTGTCGCTTATCTGCTTCTCGCCGTCGCGACGTGGTTCTTGAAGATCGACGAGACGACCGTCCCGTCTGCGAAGAAAGTGGACGCGAAATCGTCCGGCGGGTTCAAGGACGTCTTTCCAATCATCAAATCGATTCCGGTCATCTTTATGACACTCGTCATGACGCTCATCCCGCTCCTCTTCATCGGTGGGTTCAACTTGCTCGTCATCAACATTAGCGAGCTGCAAGATTCGACGGCAATCAAAGGATGGATTTACACGGCCGAAGGGATTGCCTTCATGGTCGGTGCGTTCCTCATCAAACGGATCGGTGAGAAGTTCTCCGTGTTCTCCATCTTGTTCACGTTCTCGTTTTTGATTGGAATCGCCCAGCTCATGCTTTACTTCGCCGACATCCCGGCCGTCTCGATCGCCGCATTCGTCTTGTTCGGCTTCTCGGTCGGTTGCTTCTTCCCGACGGCCGTGACGATTTTCCAGACACGGATGCCGAAAGACTATCACGGCCGCTTCTTCTCGTTCCGGAACATGCTCGACCGGATCGTCTTCCAAGTCGTGTTGCTCGTCACTGGATTCTTCCTCGACTTGATCGGCCTACAGCTCATGGTCGTCTTGTTCGGGATCAGCTCGATCCTCATGACGGCAGCGTTCCTCGTCTATACGCGCAAACACAAACTTCATATCGAACCGGACGAGGCCGAACGCCTCTCTTCATAAAAACAAGCGGTGACCGATTCGGTCATCGCTTGTTCGTGTCTTCGATGTCACGCCACCAGTTGGTCGTGTCGTTCCGTCCGTCGAGTGTGATCCGCTCACCGATTCGTGGCGTGAGCACGTCCTCTCGTGGTAAGAGCCCCACCATCTGCTCAGCTGGGTCGAACCAGGCATGGAACGATAGCGTGAACGCGCCCCAATGAATCGGGAGCATCTTGTCGGCCCGCACGTCACGGAACGCCTGTGCCGTCTCACTCGGTTGCATGTGCACGTCCGGCCAGCGCTCATCGTATTGTCCGCATTCGAGCGCCGCGAAATCGAACGGTCCGTACGCGTCGCCGATTTCTTTGAAGTGTGGTCCATACCCGCCGTCCCCGCTGAAGAACAGGCGGTCCGTCTCGCCGAGGACGACCCATGACGCCCAGAGCGTCGCGTTGCGGTCGGTGAGCGAGCGGCCCGAGAAGTGCCGAGCCGGCGTACAGACGAACGTCCATGAGCCGAAGTCAAACGTCTCGCCCCAATCGCGCTCGACGATGCGTTCCGCCCCGACGCCCCACCGTTTCAAGTGGCTACCGACGCCGAGCGGGACGATGAAGACGGCAACCTTGTCTTGAATCGCTTGAATCGTCGCATAGTCCAAATGGTCGTAATGGTCGTGCGTGAGCAAGACGACATCGATGTCCGGCAAGCCGTCGAGCTCGAACGGCAAGTCTTCGCTGAACCGCTCGTTCTTCGCGAACGGGAGCGGCGATGGGCTCCGGCCGAACATCGGGTCGACGAGCATCGTCTTACCGTCCATTTGGACGAGCATCGCCGAGTGTCCGAGCCAATAGATGCGTGTGAAGCTTGAACCGAGTTTCTCGCTGAAGTCGATCGGGACGACCGGTAAGCGCTCGCTCGGTTTCCGGAGCGAGTCCGGATTCAAATATTCCTTCGACATCGAAATCATGTCGTCCGATGAGAACCGCATCGGCGTCTCGAGCTGATTCTGAAACTTGCCGTTCACCAGGTTCGGCGACCGGAGCGCCTTCGGCTTTTTTCCGAACGGTTTATATTGCGTGAGCACGGTACCTGTCACGGCAGCCAGGCCCATCAATGAAAATAATAGTGTCTTCTTCAATTCCATCCACTCCTCTACCTTATTCATTATACGGCACCAACGCCGATTCCCCTGTTTTCGAATACAAAAAAGACGGCACGGGCCGTCTTATGAGTTCTGTAAAATCTTGATGTCATTGACGATATCCTCGATTGGCACGTCTTGGAATCCTTGATACGCCTTGATGATTTTCCCGTCCTGGTCGACGAGATAGAACCACGTCGCGTGATCCACTTGGGTGCCTTCTGACGGTTTGCGGACGAGCGCTTTGAAGTTTTGTTGCGCGAACGCCTCAATCTCTTCTTGCGAATAGCCCGTCAAGAATTGCCAATCGGCTTTCGCCAAGTCGTAATCAGCC
Organism: Exiguobacterium sp. s157; assembly: GCF_018618205.1. Classification (NCBI taxonomy): domain Bacteria; kingdom Bacillati; phylum Bacillota; class Bacilli; order Caryophanales; genus Exiguobacterium; species Exiguobacterium sp. s157. Next base: position 130,051 of record NZ_JACSLQ010000001.1, on the reverse strand, counting down.
ATGAACGCTTGAATCTTGTCCGGCGTATCGACGGTCGGGTCGACGCTGAACGACACGAATTGGACGTCTTCGACGCCTTCCTCGACGAGCGCTTCATTGAGTTTCGTCATGTTGTACGTCATCGGTGGACAGACCGTCTCACAGCTCGTGAAGACGAAGTCGGCCATCCAAACTTTGCCCTTCAAATCGTCCAGACTAACCATCTCTTCATTTTGATTCATATAGTCGAACGACTCGATCTCCCAATTGAGCGGGTCTTCAATCTCCTGGCCGCACGCGGCGAGCACCGCCATCAAGCTGATCAATCCGATGAGCATCCATTTCTTCACACGTTCCATCTCCTTCATTGTCAATTGCGTCTCACGCGCCAGACGAGGAGCGTGATCAAAGTAAATGCCGTCAAGGCAAGGAACGGAATCGTCACGAACCCGAACCAGTTGATGTATTGCACGTTGCACGGTACGCCTTGCACGCACGGCTTGATATCGGCGAAACCGGGTACTTTTTGAACCAAATAATGGTACAGTGAAACCAGACCTCCGAGGATGGAGAGCGGCAATACATACTTCTTCACCGCCCGGTCGTCCGTGAACACGGCGACCCCGAGCAAGATGACGAGCGGATACATAAAGATGCGTTGAATCCAGCAGAGCTCACATGGCACGAACTCGCGAATCTCGCTGAAATAAAGACTGCCGAGCGTCGCCGTGAGGGCGACGAGCCAAGCGAGATACAGACCATAACGGGTCAAGAATGACTGCTTCATGGCGTGCCTTGCTCAATCAATCGCTCAATCGTCTCGTAATCGAACGGGTCCTCGAGCATGACGCCGTTAATCATGATTGACGGTGTGAACTGGACACCGTGCTCTTTGACGAGCCCGTCATCGAGACTCACCTGTTCGAGCACCGTCGAGTTCTCACTCAAATCGTCCTCGAGCTTCGCCACATCGACCGATGTCGTCTCGCTCGCAATCTCTGTCAACCGCTCGACCGTGACCCATGCCTCGTCGTGCTGTTGACTCGCCGGTTGCGCGTCGTAAAGCGCCTTATGGAACTCCCAGAACGCGTCCGGGTCTTGTTTATACACCGACTCAGACGCGAGCGATGCCAAAATCGACTCTTGTCCGTGGAACAGGACGTTAATGTAGCTGAAACTGATTTTCCCTGTATCGATATAGTCTTCTTTCAACTTCGGATAGACCGTTTCGCCCCACTGTTTACAAGACGGGCATTTGTAATCCCCGAATTCGACGACCGAGACGGGTGCGTCCGCATCACCGAGCGTCGGCTGACCTTCCGTCGACACGTGTTCTGTCGTCGCCGGTGCCGCCGTCTCGGCTTGTTCGGTCGGTTGATTCATCAAGACGACCACGACGGCCACGAGGGCGACCGCGAGCAGTGTCGCGATGACTAATAGTTTGTTCTGTTTCAATCGTTTCACCTCTATTTGTATCGATTCGTCTTTCATTATAACGAAAGCGCTATCTGTTTCCACGAAATCGACCTTGTTTTTTCTCAACTTTGCTTCATGTCATGGAAAAAATGACGATGAACAAAGTGGATGTTGTTATTGTAGGAGGAATTTGTTCATGAAATCATTTTCGATGCGTCTCGGTCTCATTTTGGCGCTCAGCATCGCCACACTCGTTTTTTTACTCACTATCACGCTTACGTATATGACGAGTCAACGTTCCGCCGCCTCGCTCGAAGCGGAGATTGGGGAACGGTTGTCGATGACGTCGCATCAGCTCGTCGACAAGCTCGACTTTTACATGTGGTCACGCTATCAAGAAGTGCAATTACTTCAAGGGCTTGACGCCTTGAACGACCCTGCCTCGAGCCGGGCCCTGCTCGACCAGGTCCAGACGAACATCCCCGCTTTCTCGTGGATGGGCGTGACCGACGCGTCGGGGAACGTCGTCGCTTCGACGAACGGAATCTTAGAAGGCGCCAGCATCAAAGAACGCCCTGTTTTCCTCGAGGCACAGACTGAGCCGTTCATCGGCGATGTGCATGAAGCCGTGTTGCTCGCCGAGCTGTTGCCGAACCCGAGTGGCGAAGTCCTCCAGTTCGTCGACATCAGCGTCCCGCTCGTCCGTGACGGGACCTTCCAAGGCGTGCTCGCGACCCACCTCAGTTGGGAATGGGGCAATGAAGTGCTCCGCCACTTCAACCGGACGCTCCACCATCAGTCCGAGTATACCGACTTGTTCGTCGTCAGCGGACGTGACAACACGGTGTTGCTCGGTCCCGACCACCTCGTCGGCAAACCGCTCCCGACGTCATTGAAAGAAGGCTGGCACGTCGACACGTGGCAGGACGGAACTTCTTATTTGACTGGTGTCGCCATCGGTGAAGGTTATGAGGATTACGCCGGACTCGGTTGGAGTGTCGTCGTTCGCCAACCGACCGAAGTCGCGTTCGCCCCGGTCATCGAACTAGAGAACAAAATATTATGGATTGGTCTCATCGCCTCGCTCGTGACGTCTACGCTCGGATGGTTCCTCGCCTCGATTGTGACGCGACCGTTACAACGGATCACCGAAACGGCTGCTCTGATGAAGGAAGGGAAGGCCAAGACGTTCCCGCACCAGTCTGGAATTCATGAGATTGAGTCGCTCGCATTCGCCCTCGAGTCACTTGTCTCGTCTCTCACCGAATCTGAGACAGAACGTGTCCATTACGAGTCACTCGTCAACCGTGACGTCTTGACCGGACTCGCGAATCGGACGGCGCTTCGACACTATTTGAACGAAGCCCAAGCGACGAAGAACGAGTACGTCTGTTTCTATATCGACCTCGACGGTTTCAAAGCCGTCAACGACACGTATGGACACGCCACGGGCGATGATGTCTTGATTGAGATTGCCGAACGGTTGAAACGCGTTACGCTCGATGGTGCCTATCCGGTCCGGTTGAGCGGTGACGAGTTCTTCCTCTTGTTCGAACGGAATGGAAAGAGTGAACGATTGATCACTCAAATCGGACAAGACCTCATCACTTCCCTGTCCGAACCGATCGCCATTGAAGGCGGGACGACAAGCGTAGGGGCAAGTATCGGCGCCTCGCTCTGGCAGACGGAGACGGTGCCACACGCCGCCATCGAACGGGCGGACCAGGCGCTCTATCGCTCAAAGGCGAACGGAAAGCATCAAATCACGCTCGATGAGACGCTCATCGCATAAGCAAAGGTCCATGCTGAACTGCTCCCCGTCAAGTAGACAGGGCAAATAATGAAAACCGGACTATGCGGCTTGAGACCTGTATTCTACAGGGCTCAAGCCGTTTAGTCGTTTCTGGAAACGATCATGGTTGTAGAACGAGATGTAGGTCTCGATGGCTGATGTAAGTTCGCTGTAGGCCTGGAACTCACGCAGGTAGTACATCTCGACTTTCAAGGTACCCCAAAAACCCTCGATCGGGGCGTTGTCGAGACAACGTCCGACCCGGGACATGCTGTGGGTCAGCCCCGCGTCTTCCACCATGCGTTTGAACCCTCTCGAGGTATATTGGAACCCCCGGTCGCTATGGATCATCGGACTCGCTCCTGAACGGAGCCCCGCGATGGCTGGGATCATCGTCTGGAAGACGAGCGCGTTGTTGTTGGATTTCCCGATGCGATAGGCGATGATCGAGCCGTCATAAAGGTCGATGATCGCGCTCAGATATGCCTTCCTTCCGGCGCCATATTTGAACTCGGTGACGTCGGTGCACCACTTCTCGTCCGGTCGGGACGCGCTGAATTCTCGGTTCATCAGGTTCTCGGCCACATGCTGCGGTGACGACTTCTTGTGCCGTTTTCGCTTCTGGCGGATGACCGAACGGATCTCATGGATGCGCATGAGACGATAGATACGCTTCTCGTTGTATGCCGGCAGGCCATGCTGGCGTCGTCTCCGGTTGACCGTCATGGTGATCCGTCGATAGCCGTAGGTCCCGTTCACCTGGTCGTAGAGGAGGCGGATGTCCTCTAGTAGGCTTAGGTTCTCCTCCTCGCGTACCGAGACGGTACGCTTCAACCATTTATAGTAGGCGGCCCGTGAGACCTGCGCGATCTCGCACAGGAGCACGACCGGGAACGTGTCGGTCGTCGACATTTCCTCGATCGCCATGTAACGCAATTGTAGCCGGATTTGGCTGATCAACCTCTCCTCTCGATCTCCTCTAACTTTTTTAGGAACAGGTTCTCGGCCCGCAGGCGCTCGTTCTCCCGCTCGATCTGTTGGATGCGACGTTCGAGCTTCTCTTCGTTGGTCAGTTCCTCTTCTTGCTTCGTCCGTCCGCGGCGGTCCTCGAGCCCGTGCACGCCGTCGGCGTCATATTTTTTCGTCCAGCCGTAGACCTGGTGGTACGACGCGGCGAATATCTCGGCCGTCCGTTGATAGTTCCGTCCATTGTCCAGGCAATACCTGACGATCTCCATGCGTTCCTCGAATGTGGTCTTTCTCCCTTTTGTCATAGCTCGATCCCTCCCTTTTCTCGAATCTGTTAACTCGCTATGACTAGTATACTTCTTGATCCACCGATATAGAACCGAACGACTACTGATTTGATGTCTGGAGAGGACTTCCACCATGGTGACCCCATCGAGATAGTCACGTACGGCCGCTATTTTCTGTTCCTTTGTGTACAGTTTCCATGTCCTCGACTCCTTCAAGGCGTCGATTCCGCCGGTCTCGAATTTCACTTTCCACACCCGGAGGGTATGCTCAGAGACGTCATGGGCCTCCTCGATTTCCTTCCACGTATATGTTTCTTCTTCCATCATCCGTAGTGCACTCAGTTTTTGTTCGATTGAATGCCGACTTCTCGCCATAAAAAACACTCCCCAATCAGATAAACAGATTTGTTATTTCATCTGTCTACCTATTGGGGAGCATATCATGCTCGGCATGGACCTTCTTGTATTACGCTTCGAACAACAATTGTTCTGGATCTTCAATCATGTCTTTAATGTGCTTGAGGAATGTCACGGCCTCACGACCATCGACGATGCGGTGGTCATACGAGAGCGCCACGTACATCATCGGGCGGTTCTCCATCGTTTCCGCGTCGATAGCGATTGGGCGGAGTTGAATCGAGTGCATCCCGAGAATCGCGACTTGTGGGCCGTTCAAGATCGGTGTCGACAAGAGTGAGCCGAAGACGCCACCGTTCGTGATCGTGAACGTTCCACCTGTGAGGTCGCTCAACCCGAGCTTGTTATTGCGTGCTTTATCGGCGAGGTGCAAGATGTCTTTCTCGATCTCACCGAAGTTCTTGCGATCCGCTTCGCGGACGACCGGGACAACGAGACCGTCCGGAGCCGACACGGCGATACCGATATCATAGTATTTTTTCAAGACGATCTCGTTGCCTTGAATCTCAGCGTTCAAGTACGGCATCCGTTTGAGTGCCGCGACGGCCGCCTTCGTGAAGAACGACATGAACCCGAGTTTGACGTCGTTGTCTTTGATGAACTTCTCTTGGCGACGTTTGCGGAGCGCCATGACAGCCGACATATCGATTTCGTTGAACGTCGTCAGCATCGCTGCCGTCTGTTGCACTTCGACGAGACGGTTGGCAATCGTTTGACGACGGCGCGTCATTTTGATGCGCTCTTCGTCTTTGCCGCTCGCTGCTGGTTGCGGTGCCGCTGCCGGAGCTTTCGGTGCTTGTGGCGTTGGCGTCGGTGCCGGTTTCGACTCGTGGCTCGTCACGTCATGGACGTTGATGCGGCCGATCGGGTCGTTCGTTTGGATGGCTGACAAATCGATGCCTTTCTCACGGGCCAATTTGCGGGCCGCCGGTGTCGCGATCGGTCCTTTGCCTGGGCTCGCGACATGTTCTTCACGGCGCTCGACTTTCTTCGCTTCTCCGACCGCTTCGACTTTCGTCTCAGCTGGTGCTGGAGCAGTTTCTGTCGCCGCTTCCGTTTTTGTCTTCGTCGCGACAGCCGTGCCGCCACCAGTACCTGAGCTGAGGCGAGCGATCACTTGTCCGACTTGGACCGTGTCCCCTTCGGCCGCCAATTGCTCGTCGAGCGTACCCGACTCATCGGCAGGCACCTCGATGTTGACTTTGTCTGTCTCAAGTTCGACGATGGCTTCCCCTTTTTCGACATGGTCGCCTGGCTGTTTGAGCCAAGACGCGACCGTTCCTTCCGTAATGGATTCTGCTAATTCCGGTACTTTGATTTCGATCACAATGAGTTCCCCCTTAACTTATTTACGATCTTTTTGGTATGTGCTCGTGCCGGCAGCAGCCGAGACGGCGTCACGTGAAATGGCTTCACGGATGATGCGTGCTTGTTCTTGTTTATGGGCTGTCGGGTTTCCTTCAGCCGGACTCGAACGGCGACGACGGCCGACGTAGCGGACGTTCAGACGGTTCGATGTGACCGCTTCGAGACGCGGCTCGATGTACGTCCATGCCCCCATGTTCTTCGGTTCCTCTTGAACCCAGACGATCTCTTTCGTGTTTGGATAGCGGCTGATCAATTCACGGATCTCGCGGACCGGGAACGGATAGATTTCTTCGACGCGGATGATGTGCAGGAAGTCGAGTGACTCCTCTGACTTCATCGTCGCTTCTTGGAGATCGATCGCCATCTTCCCTGAACAGAAGACGAGACGTTCGACTTTGTCCGGATTCTCACCGAGACCGACTTGTTCGATGATCGGACGGAAGTTATTGTCTGACAGTTCATCGACCGATGAGGCTGCAAGCGGATGACGGAGCAGGCTCTTCGGTGTCATGATGATCATCGGACGGACTTGTTCCGTGTCGAGCATCTTCGCCTGACGACGCAAGATGTGGAAGTACTGCGCGGCCGTCGACAAGTTCGCGACCGTCCAGTTTTTCTCTCCGGCGAGCGTCAAGTAACGCTCCATGCGGGCGCTCGAGTGCTCTGGCCCTTGGCCTTCATACCCGTGCGGCAACAGCATGACGAGACCTGACTTCTGTCCCCATTTGGCGCGACCGGCCGAGATGAACTGGTCGAACATGACCTGCGCCGAGTTGGCGAAGTCGCCGTACTGGGCTTCCCAAAGCACGAGCGTGTCTTGGGCGAACACGTTGTAGCCGTATTCGAAACCGAGCACCGAACCTTCCGAGAGCGGGCTGTTGTGGACCGAGAACGAGGCGTTCGCCGTCGACAAGTGATGGAGCGGCGAGAACTTCTTGCCTGTCTCGACATCGTTCAACATGATGTTACGTTGCGCGAACGTACCTCGCTCCGAATCTTGTCCGCTCAAACGGATTGGTGTGCCGTCCGAGATGATCGAGGCGTAAGCGAGCGTCTCGGCATGGCCCCAGTCGACTTTCCCGTTGTCCGCGAACGCGTCACGGCGACGGTCGAGCACTTTTTGCAACTTATGGAACACGCCGAAGCCTTCCGGCCAGACGAGCAATTCGTCATTCAATTGCTGGAGCACGTCACGTTCGACACCTGTCTCGACGAACGGGAAGCCTTTGTGGACCGCTTCCGGCAAGATGATGTCGGCATCTTCTTCTTCAGCCGGGACGAGGTCACGGGCCGATTTAAGACGGTCTTCAATCGATTGCTCGATCGTCGCTTTGTCTTCTTTCGACATGACGCCTTCCGCTTCGAGCACGTCGGCATAGACATGACGGACCGATTTGTGTTCTTTGATGGCCTTATAGAGCACTGGGTTCGTGTTCATCGGCTCATCCATCTCGTTATGACCGTAGCGGCGGTAGCCGACCAAGTCGACGAGAATGTCTTTATGGAACTTGGCGCGATACTCGCTGCACAGTTTAGCGACAGCGACACACGCTTCCGGATCGTCCGCATTGACGTGGAACACCGGAATCTCATAGCCTTTGGCGATATCACTCGCATAACGTGTCGAGCGCGAGTCGCTCGGGTCGGTCGTGAAGCCAATCGTGTTGTTGGCGATGACGTGGACCGTCCCGGCTGTACGATAACCATTCAAGTTCGTCATGTTGAGCGTCTCGGCGACGATGCCTTGACCTGGGAACGCAGCATCCCCGTGAATCAAGATTGATGCCGCCTTGTCGTCATGTTGGACGGCCATCCCTTTTTCAGAGCGGTCGTCTTGCGCGGCGCGCGTATACCCTTCGACGACCGAACCGACGAACTCGAGGTGACTCGGGTTGTTGGCGAGGTTCAAGCGGACCTCTTTCTTCTCTTCTAACACTCTGCGGTCGAGACCGAGGTGATATTTCACGTCGCCGGACCAACCGAAGTTGATGCCGATCGATCCTTCCGACGGAATCAATTCTTTATTCGGAGCGTGCTGGAACTCAGCGAAAATCATCTCATACGGTTTGCCGAGCACGTGCGCGAGCACGTTCAAGCGTCCACGGTGGGCCATCCCGATGTTGATATGTTCTGACCCGCTCGAGATGAGGCCGCCGACCATCGCGTCAAGGAGCGGCACCATCGCGTCGAGCCCTTCGATTGAAAAGCGTTTTTGTCCGACGTATGTCTTATGAAGGAACGACTCGAACAACTCTGTTTCCGCTAGACGTTGGAACAACTCGATTTTCTCGTTCTTCGAGTATTTCGCTTTCAATGCGCCCTGCTCGATGCGGCGGCGAATCCAACGCTTCTCTTCCATGTCATCCAAGTGACGGAGCTCGATGGCGACCGGTCCTGTATAGACGTCAAGCAAGTGACGAACGAGCTCGAGCGCGTTCGCACCCGGCTTCGGCACGTCTTCCGACAACAAGTGAGCCGGTACTTGCTCGAGGTCCGCTTCACTCAACCCGTAGCGGTCAAACGCAAATAAGCCGTGCTCGCGCGGGTGGTCTTTGAGCGGATAGATGTCGGCCGCTTTATGGCCGAGTGCCCGGATATCATTGACCAACCGTGTCGCTGCCACGACTTTCTCTAAATCAAACGATGCAGCCGGCGCGACAGGTGCGCTCGCTTCCGGTGCCCCGTGCTCGTCAAAGTATTGACGCGTCTCCGCATCGACTGATTCTGGGTCTTCCACATACTGCTCGTACAATTCAACGATATAGCCTAAGTTTGGACCATAAAATGCTTGCACTTCTTCGCGACCGTTCGACGACTCTCCCATTGAATAAATCCCCCTATCCGTTCCTGTGCGTCCGATGTGTGAACGCTTTCATTTTAACATTAAGCACGAAGCAGTTCATCCTTCTGATTCGTCCTGCAAAAAGAGCCAAATCTTGCCTCTTTCTCTCCTCTCCATACTACACCTTTCCATATGGAAAGACCCATTCAAATTCACAATTCGTCCATACTATTTCGATAAGTTTTCCTTATCAACAAATTGTGAAATCAGGCTTTTGTTTCAACAATTTCAAAAATAGGTGAAACCTTGTTTCAATCTACCCCGTATAGTACGGTAATCCAGTTGGAAAATACTCTCAACGAAAGCAAGGTGACCTTATGTTATCCGTACAAAACGTACACAAGAAAATGGGACAGACGAACGTCCTGACGAACGTCAGTTTTGACGTCACCCCTGGAGAAATCTTCGGATTCCTCGGACCGAACGGTGCCGGGAAGACGACGACAATCCGCATTATCACCGGCCTCATGCCGGCGACACACGGAACTGTGACTGTCGACGGGTTCGACGTCTCAACAGATCGCCAACAAGCGCTCAGTCGCATCGGAGCCATCGTCGAGAACCCGGCCTTCTATCCATATTTGACGGGCCGCGAGAACTTGATTCACGCGATGAACTTGATTCCCGGCTTAAAGAAAGTTGATTTGAACGCCCTCGGTGCCCTCGTCGGACTCGAGACGAAACTTGATATGAAAGTGAAACAATACTCGCTCGGGATGAAACAGCGCCTCGGGATTGCCCGTGCCCTACTCCATAACCCGAAAGTTTTGATTCTCGACGAACCGACGAACGGGCTCGACCCGGCCGGAATCGCCGATTTGCGTAACTACTTACGGCATTTAGCCGACCATCGCGGCATCGCCATCCTCATCTCAAGTCATTTATTGAGCGAGATGGAACTGATCACCGATCGGTTCGCCATCATCGACCAAGGACAAATCAAATCGATTCAAGGTGACGGCGAAGCGAAGACGGAGAGCGTCATCCTCTGTAAAGTCGACCGCAAACAAATGAACGAGGCGCTCGATGTCGTCGCACTCGCGTTCGATGACGTGAAAATCATTCAACAATCGGCCGAGACGTTCATCGTCCCACGTCCGGAAACGGATATCCCGCACTTGTTGAAACATCTTGTCGATCGCGACATCGCGGTCTATCAAATCGGCATGAAACACGAGACCCTTGAGGAGCAGTTCTTGAAAGTGACGAAGAAAGAAGGAGGCACGAACAATGCGTTCATTACTAGCCAATGAATTTATGAAGTGGCGGCGCACGATCAAACCGTTGATCGCGCTCGGCATGTATACCGGGATTATCATCTTGACGTACTTCATCGTCCGGAGCGGCGACAATCCAGGTGACGCGGAAACATTCGTCAACTATGCGACGATGGCCGCCATGACGTTCCTCGGTATTTTCACGATCGTGTTCACAGCCGAGATGATTGGAAATGAGTTGAAATTTGATACGTTGAAGCACTTGCTCATGAGCCCTTACTCGCGTGACCGGATTTTACTCTCGAAACTTGTCGCCGCGCTCTTGATCATGCTCGTCCAATTCGTGTTCATCCTTGCCGTCACGTATGGCTTCGCCTGGACGCTCGACGGAGCATTGACGTTCGAGCAGTTCCGCAACGTCTTACTTAGTGTCTCGAGCGGCGTCTTCGTCATCTTCTTGACGCTCATGTTCTCGGTCGTCTTCAAGTCCGTCGGTGTCGTCATCGGCTTCACCGTGCTCGCGAACTTCGTTTCGACGATGATCGGCGGACTCCTCATCGCTTGGAAGCCGGACATTGCCAAATGGATCGTCTTCTTGCATACGGACCTGTCGATTTATTACCAGAGCCCTGGCTTCATGGAAACAATGGACGTAACGATTTGGTTCTCGGCGTTCTATGTGTTGATTCATATCGTCGCGTTCTATATCATCACAGCATTCGTATTCCGAAGCAAAACGTTCGCTGAATGACGATTAACGCAGTCGGCAGAGTGGTACTTCATAATGTGAGACTCATTTTGAATGGAGGGACCACGATGTCAAAGACGGCGTTACTCATCATCGACATGTTCAATGATTTCGACTTTGTCGGCGGGGAGGACCTACTTCGAAACACGGAGCCAATTGTCGACCCGATATTAAAACTGAAGCGGCATTTTAAGGCGAACGATTGGCCGGTCATCTATTGCAACGACAACTTCGGTCAGTGGAAAGACAGCACCGAGGATATCATCCGTCACGTCGAGTCGTCGAAAGGCAGCTCTATCGCAAAACGGATTGCACCGGAAGACAAAGAGTATTTCATCATCAAACCAAGGCACTCGACGTTTTACGGGACGCAGCTCGATATCTTGTTGCGTCAACTTGAGGTCACATCGCTCGTCCTGACCGGTGTCGCCTCGGACATCTGTATCTTGTTCTCGGCGAACGACGGCTATATGCGCGAGTATGAGCTCCACGTCCCGCGCGACTGTGTCGCCGCCGAGACGGACAAGCGCAACGACAGCGCCTTGACCGTCATCCACGAGGCGCTCGGCATTTCGACCGATGATGCCGACACGTATATAAAAGATACCCAGGTGTGATAAAAGCCTCTGATTGTTGGACACAGAATCCCAACATTTCAGAGGCTTTTTCGTTTTGTTTTCAGCTATGCTTGATATATGAAGAAACAATGAAGGATGTGACAACATGTATCTCACAATTGGATTATCGTTACTCGTTTGCGTGCTTGCCCTCATTTTTACGATCATGGTCGGACTCGGGAAAGACAAATCAGACTACAATCAAAAGAAAAGCTGGTCAATGGTGTCGTGGACGTATATCGTCTTGTTCCCGGTCTCATTTTTGGCGCTCGGCCTGTTATACTATTTCATTACCCGATGACCTCGTTCATCGGGATTTTTTATTTGACCGCGACGGTGATGCCGATTGGATAATGACGCGTCCCCCGCTTCGGTTCGACGAGCACGCCTCGCTGGTAATAGAACTCGGTCGATGTGAAGGCCGTAAATAATTCCTCAAACTCGGCCTCAGTGAACTGATGGGCATGGAAGGGCTCATTCGTCGGTTGCCCAACGCCTTGACCGAACGGTGTCGACAACACCAAGATTCCGCCTGGCTTCAATAAGTCCCACACGTTCGCCATGAACGCCTCATAGTCGGTGACATGTTCAATCGTCTCGAAGCTGACGATGCAATCGAACGTCCCCAGTTTGTCCGGCAACGTCCGGTCGACGACATCGCCGACGATATAGTTGACGTTCGGATGGTGATAACGCCCTTTCGCATAACGTGTCGCCTCTTCTGACAAGTCGACAGCGACGACCTCGGTCACGATCCCTTTCAAGTTCTTCGCAATCAATTGACTGCCATATCCACTCCCACTCGCAAAATCGAGGACGCGTCCGTTCATGTATAACAAGGCGAAATGGTAACGGGCGATATGTTCGAGCAACAAGCCGTTCAGCGGGTCCATGCGATCTGGGATGACCCGTTCTCCCGTATAATCTAATGTCATAAATTCTCCTTTGGAAAGCTACTGTGCTTTCATCTTAGTCTTCCTAGCACGCCACGACCACAAAAAAAGAGAAAAGATTGTCTCCAACCTTTCCTCTCCTCGTTATTGGTCTTGCTTGAAGCGAAGTAAATCCGAATAGATGAGCTGGTCGTTCATCTCAAGGATTTTATTCGCTTCTTCTTCAAGTGGCGTACATGCTGCACCATCTTCAGCGACTTCGCCAGTCTTGGCGTCATAACACATCGACTGCGTGAACAGATGGTCTTGCGTCACGACCGTTCCATCACGGAAGATGGCGCGGTCATAATGCTCTTTCGAGAACAAGTCATTCCCGAATCCGACCTGTTCAGACGTATCGATTCCGAGCAAGTGCTGAATCGTCGGGTTCATGTCGACGTGACTTCCGATTGTCTCGTGCACTTCACCCTTGTCTTGGCCCGGTAAGTGGATCGCGAACGGAACCGCTTGAAGTTTAGCCACATCGTATGGCGTCAACTCGTCTTTGCCGAGCAAGTCGGCCATCGCGTCATTATGGTTCGTCGAGATCCCGTAATGGTCACCGTAGACGACGAAAATCGTGTCGTCCCACATGCCGTTCGCCTTCAACTCATCGATGAACAAGCCGAGGGCATAATCCTGGTAAGCGAGCGCTTGCGGGAAGTTGTTGAGTGTCGTCGAGTTCGTCTCGAATTTCGGGACGAGCTCGTGCTTTTCACTCGGCATCGTATACGGGAAGTGGTTCGTCAGCGTGATGAACTTCGCGTAGAACGGTTCCGGAAGCTCTTCGAGCATCGGTACCGATTGGCGGAAGAACTCATCATCGAGTAGACCCCACTCCGTCATATCCTCGGGGTTTCCGAGGTCATAGCTGGCTTCGTCAAAGAACTTGTCGACGCCGATGTTTTGATACATCTGGTCGCGGTTCCAGAACGATTTGTTGTTGGCGTGGAACACGGCCGAGTAATAGTTGTCATCTTTGATGACTTCTGGTAACGCGTTATATTCGTTGTCGGCGTTCGTGAAGTAGACTCCTCCACGTGAGAGGCCGTAAAGCGAGTTATCGAGTGCGAACTCGGCATCTGACGTCTTCCCTTGGCCGGTCGTATGGTAATAGTTCGGCCAGTAGTGGGACTCTTCGATCAGTTTGTTCAAGTTCGGCGTGATGTACTCGCCGTTCGACGCTTTCATGTTGTGCGTGAAGTTTTGGGCCGACTCGAACGAGACAACGACCACGTTCTTGCCTTTATACTTCCCGAACATCTCCGGGTCCGGAGCCGCATAGTTCTGACGTGTGAAATTCTCGACTTCATCCAGTTCAGAACCGTCTGCGAGCGCCTTCTGGGCCGACGTCTTCGTTTGGAGCATGGCGTCGTAGACGTGGAAGTTGAACGTTCCTAAGTTTTTAACCAACAGCTCTCGGTCGAACGAGCGCGTCAACAGTTCTGGACGCTCCGTTTCGGCGAGGACGAGGTTGAACCCGAACAAGGCCGCGGCCGCACCGAACGTGATTAAGACGCGGCGTTGCGATGCCTGGCTCGTCTCGTTCATCTTCCATAGTAGGAATGGAAGCACAACGAGGTCCCCTAATAGGAGCAAGTCTTTCCATTCGAGAAGCGACAGGAATGAAGACGAGAGCGTCTCCATGTTCGACGACTGGAACAAGACCGGTACGGTCAAGAAGTCTGTGAACTCACGATAGTACGTCGTATCCGCGAACAAGATGAGCGAGGAGACGAGGTACAGACTGTACAGTGCCCACTTCCGCTTATTCCCCCCAAAGAAGAAGCTGAAAGCGAACAGGAACAACGTGAAACTGAGCGGGTTGATGATGAGGATGAATGCCTGGACCGCGTTCTCGGCCGGCATATTGAAGAAGAACTGATACGCGATCAGCGACTTCGTCCATAACAGGATGGTGAACATCCAAAACAGACGGTGTGTCTTGAACGAGTCGAGCGCCGTCTGGCGGAAGCGGTCCATCCTTCCTTTCGATTGATTCATGGGATTCATGTAAACACTCCTTATATGGAATTCAAGTTAAAGATTCATTTTCTTTTTAGACGTATAAGCTATATTTTAACGTTCCCTTGAACTCAATTCAACTAATTGACGTTTACAACTATACACAAACTTAACAATCCGATTGCAATGTTTACGAAAAAAAGACTACCGAGTCGCCTCGGTAGCCGATTACGAGTGATTCGCTCACCCGATGATATCCATCCAAATTTTTACTGTACTCGCTAAAATGAGTAACGCTAAAATCATCTGCAGTGATTTCGTCTTCATGTTTTTACCGACGTTCGCGCCGAGCGGTGCGGCGATCAAACTGGCGATAATCATGATGACGGCAGGTTCCCACACAATTTGGTCGGTGATGATTTTCCCTGCTGTCGAGCCGATTGACGAGATGAACGTGATGGCGAGCGAACTCGCGATCGCCATCTTCGTCGGAATCCGGAGCACGACGAGCATAATCGGCATCAAAATGAACGCGCCTGCCGCCCCGACGATTCCCGCGGCCACCCCGACGACGAACGCCGAACTCGCTGCAATCACTTTATTGAATGTGACTTGGTCGAGCGGGACGTCCTCGACGTTCTTTTTCGGTAAGAACATCATGATTGTCGCAATCGTCGCGAGCACGGCGTAGACGACGTTAATCAAGTTCTCAGACAAGAGCGTCGAGCCGTAGCCGCCGATGAAACTCCCGATCAACACGGCGACACCCATATACAGGATGAGCTGCTTGTTCAAGTAGCCGCCTTTCCGGTATGCGTAAATCCCACCGATTGTCGCGAAGAAAACTTGAATCGCGCTGATTCCCGATACTTCATGGGCGCTGAACGCTGCGAAGCCGAGAAGCGGTGGAATGTACAACAGCATCGGATATTTAATAATCGATCCGCCAATCCCGACCATCCCCGAAATGAACGACCCGATAAAGCCGATCAAAAAGATGGTGATAATAAATCCAAATTCCATATTAACTCCTCCAATTCCCTACCCTCTATATAAGTAAGTTTTATTGTTGTTCCCAAGCAATCATGCCGCCTGAGATATCATAAATTTCCGTGTAGCCACGTTCTTGCAACAGCTGTGCCGCTTGAGCACTTCGATTTCCGCTCTGGCAGATGACATAAATCGGTTCATCTTTCGGATAAGGTAATTCGGTTGCATTTAATGATGAAAGTGGTGCGTTCACCGCTCCTTCAATATGCCCCCCCTCGTATTCATCCACTTCTCGGACGTCTAACAAGGTTATTTCTTCGTTTTCCAATCTGTTTTGTAGTGTTTCGACGTCGATTTTTGTAATTTCACTCTCATCTGACGTAAAAAGAACGATTCCGACCGTCGCTAGCACTAAAATCGATACAATCATCATGATTTTCTTCAATTTTCGACCTCCGATTCTTTTTCTTGCATTCAGTATACCTCAGGGGGTATATTAAAAACAACGAAAGAAACTCACTTCAAAAATTCTTGAATCACAAAGGAGATTTATCACTCATGAAAACCATTTCGACTACTGAACTAGAAAAGTTGCTTCAATCTGATGAGACGCTTAACTTGATTGATGTTCGAGAGACAGACGAATTTGCAGGTGGCCACATCAAGCAAGCGAAAAACGTCCCACTCTCTGAATTCGGTGCGAAAGTCGATGAGCTCGATCGTTCGAAACCGATTCACGTCATCTGTGCGGCAGGCGGACGAAGCATGAACGCTTCGGCTTACCTCGACTCACTCGGCTTCGATGGCGTCAACGTCGATGGCGGCATGATGTGCTGGACAGGTGAAACGGTCTAACAATCTTCTATATATACAGTTAAAAAAACACAGTCGTTTACAGTCAACTATTCTTAGGGGGTATTCCACATGTTATTACGTTATTTCTATGATCAAAAATTAGCACAAGCATCTTATATGGTCGGTTGCCAAATGACCGGCGAAGCCGTCGTCATCGACCCGGCCCGTAACATCACACCGTATCTTCAGGAAGCTGAAAAAGAAGGCATGAAAATCGTCGCGACGGCTGAGACTCACATCCACGCCGACTTCGTATCAGGTTCACTCGAGCTTGCGAAACGCACCGGTTCAACAGCTTATCTCTCAGACGAAGGTGACGCGTCATGGAAATATGCGTTCGCGAAAGACATCGATTCAAAACTCGTCAAAGATGGCGACACGTTCAAAGTCGGTAACGTCACACTCGAAGTCATGCATACACCAGGTCACACGCCAGAACACATCTCGTTCTTGCTCTACGACCGGAACCAAACACAACCGATGGGCATCTTCACAGGCGACTTCGTCTTCGTCGGCGACATCGGTCGTCCTGACCTGCTCGAAGAAGCAGCCGGCGTAAAAGGAACGACAGCCATCGGTGCCGAGCAAATGTTCAACTCGCTCAAGAAGTTCAAAGCTCTTCCTGACTTCGTTCAAGTCTGGCCGGGCCACGGTGCCGGCAGTGCCTGTGGGAAAGCACTCGGCGCCATCCCGACATCGACAGTCGGTTACGAGAAAGCGACGAACTGGGCACTTCAAATGACTGATCAAGATGCGTTCATCAAAGAGTTGACGACGGATCAACCAGAACCGCCGAACTACTTCGCAATGATGAAGAAAGTAAACAAAGAAGGCATTCAAGTGACGAACATGATCGCTCGTCCGGAAGTCGTCGGTACGGACCGCCTCGACACGCTCGTCGACGAGACACAAGTCGTCGATACACGTACAGGGGAAGAATTCGCCAAAGGACACGTCCCTGGCACCATCAACATCCCATACAACACGAAATTCGTCTCATGGGCCGGCTGGCTCGTCAACTTCGACAAAGACATCACGCTCATCGCGAGCGCGGAAGACGTCGAACAAGTGCAGACGGATCTTCAATCAATCGGTCTCGACCGTCTCCGCTTCATCGTCCCAGTCGAAGAGCTCGATCAAGAACTCTTGACGGAAACGTACACGGACGTGACAGCGGAACAAGCGATTGAATCAGCTGAAAAAGGTGACGTCTTCGTCCTCGACGTCCGGAATGCGACGGAATGGAACGCGAGCCACTATGAGAAAGCAGAGCGCATCCTACTCGGTAAGTTGGCGCGCGACCACGAAGGTCTCCCGACAGACCAAACGATCGCCGTTCACTGTGCGTCAGGCGTCCGTTCACGGATGGCCGCGAGCGTGCTTCAATCACTCGGCTACAAGGATATCCAAAACATCCTCGGTGGCTACGGTGCGATGAAGACTGTCCTCAATGCAGAACAAATCGGCTAATGCTATACTACAAACAAAGAAAGCGCCCACTCGTCTGGGCGCTTTTTCTCTAGGAGGGATTGTGTGATTGCGATCGGTCCATTGAACGTTCGACTCGATTTACTGGCTATGATGGTCAGCCTGCTCATTCTCTACATCGGTTTTAAAAAAATCGGCTTATCGGAAAAAGACCGCGACGCCGTCCTCGGCACATGGTTCGCCGGTTTCCTCGCGTGGAAAGGAAGTGCAATCGTCCTCGGTCTCGCGTCGACGGGTAGTTTGGCCTTATCCCTTTATGCGACCGGGGGCACGTGGTCAATCCTGATCGCCGCTGGTGTGATTGCATTTTTCGTCTACCGGCTCTCGCCTAGCCTTCGTGGCTATTGGTTGTTCTCGGCCTTGTTCCTTTGGTTTGCGATGACGCTCGTCGTCCCGAAATATGGGACGCTCCCGCTGCTTTCTTCATCGCAACCGCTCCATCTCTATATGGCCGCCCTCATCGTCTTACTGCTTATCTCGACGTGGCGCTGGATGCGGACACCGACGCTCGGAGCACTGCTCTGGACGGGGGTCGGTGCATTTTCGATTTGGTTGATCGGGTCAATCGTCACCGGTACGTTCGAGTTGTGGTGGGTCATTCCGTTCTTCCTTCTAATCGCCGTCGCCGCCTACGTGGCGCGACCGTCCCAGAAGACCCTTCAATACGGACTCGGTCTCATCGTCGTGCTCGCCATCATCAACGCCAGCCTACCAGACGAGACACCACGACTCGAAGCCGGTTCGTCTCAGACCGGTTTGAACATTGGTCAAGTGCCACCGAACTTCGAATTGAAGCGGACGGATGGGACGACGTTCAACTTGAGTGAGTTGCGCGGCGAACGGATCGTCGTCAACTTCTGGGCGTCGTGGTGCCCACCGTGTCGGGCCGAGATGCCTGACATGGCCAAGTTTGCCCGTGAACAAGACGATGTGACCATCGTCGCCGTCAATACGACGACGAGCGAACGGGATGTCGCTGATGCCGAATCGTTCGTCGCCCCGTATGAAGATGCGTTCGAAGTCGTCTATGACGAAGAAGGAATCGTCGGGGATGCGTATCGGATTCAGGCGATGCCGACGACGTACGTCCTCGATGAAAATGGAGTCATCGTCGCCAAGCAATTCGGCGCCATTGACCACGCCTGGCTCGATGCTCAGACAAATTGAAAATAAAGGAGCGGTTTTCTCTCGATTGAGAAAAGCCGCTCCTTTATTTGTCTCGCCGGTAATTCTACTCATCTTTTTTCGTAAGCTTCAAATTCTTTTGAACCTCGTTTTGGAGGATCAGGATCTTGTTGAATAGATAACCACCCTACTAGACCTGTGACAAGCGAGAACAGACTGATCCCCAGTTGAGAAATCGACACAGACGTCATCAATCGGTCAATGATGTTAACAATGATGAATGTACTCATGATGTGAAGGAACAAAGCTAACATCCCTGTATGTGATTGGATGACATTGAGAGTCGTCAACGCCTTCAATAAAGCCGACAGAAACAAGTTAATCGGGATCTCTGACAGTCCGTATACGAGGAAGAAGAGGAGCAGACTCCACAACGATTCATATTGTAGACCGAGTATTTTCAAGATTAGAAATTCAAGAGATGTAAACACAATCAATATGATTGAAATAATCAACGTACAAATCAATAAAGGTTTGATTCCTTTTATCGTGATTGCCTCCTTCTGTTTAGACAGCGTCCCCAAATTAAAAACCGCCTGAGCGGTTCTTAATTTTGCTTTAAATAACCTTGAGTCTTCAAGAAGTCTTTTACGTCGAGCCGGGTCGGTTTCGATAACATCCGTCCCATTTGTCCGGTCCACGTGTCGCTTCGTTGGTTCGACCCACGGGCCGCGTAGTAGTCGTGAATCGTCGCATCGTACGCATCGAGTTCTTGTTTCAGTTGCTCGGCGTCTGCGACGTATGTGTTCTCGTGATAAATATGTTCGAGCGGGAGGCGCGGTTTTTGACCTTCGACGTGCTCCGGTACACCGACGGCAAGTCCGAAGAGCGGCAATACCCGCTCCGGCAGACCGAGCAGTTCCTTCACAGCGAACATATCATTGCGAATCCCACCGATGTAACAAATGCCGAGGCCCATCGATTCGGCGGCCACGACGGCATTTTGCGACGCGAGCGCGGCATCGATGACCGCGACAAGCAACTTCTCGTCCGTCTCGAGCGTCGCATTCACTTCGGCCTCCCGCAGTTCTCCAATCAACTCGTGTCGATATAGGTCGGCGCAGAAGACGAAGAAGTGACCGTTGTCGATGACGTATTGCTGGTTGCCGGCGATTTCGGCCAGACGTGCTTTCTTCTCCGGGTCGGTCACCCCGATGATGGAATAGGCTTGGATAAAGCTCGACGTCGACGCGCGCTGGGCGCTCTCGACGATGAGCCGGATTTGTTCGTCGGTCAACGTCTCGTCCGTGAACGAGCGGACAGAGCGGTGGTTCAGTAGTGTTTCGATGACTTGATTCATGAAGCATCCCCCTTTTTTCTTATCTTGGCATAACCACAAGATCGGGACAATTTTGAAAGCTTCTATTCAGACATCCACCTCAAAAATCGCCCACGGTAGCCAAAGGACAGATTCTGTCTCCACGTCTTCTTGATTGCTGTATGTACAATAGCGTTCCGCTTCTTCAAGCGTCGGAATCAAGCCATGTTCATTCAAACGAAACGGGAACTGTTCAGCAACGTATTAGTTCGTTGTTTCATCATCATTCTTGCTCAATCGCTTTGATGATTTTGGCTGGGTTTCCAGCCACCACGACGTTCGGAGGAACATCTTTCGTTACAACGGAACCTGCAGCGATAACCGCACCATCGCCAATCGTTATTCCTGCCAAAACGACGCAACTCCCTCCAATCCATACATCGTTGCCAATATGAATCGGGGTAGCGATCCCACTCTTGTTTCGGTCACGTGAAGGTAACGCATGTCCTGCCGTATAAATCCCGACGTTCGGTCCAATCATGCAGTCATCGCCAATCGTTACTTCAGCCATATCTAAAATCGTACAATTATAGCCTGCATAAAATCGATTTCCCACATGAATGTTAGTGCCTAAGTCACAATGAAAATTGTGTTCAACGACCGGATTTTCACCCACTGTACCAAATAGTTCACGGAGGATTGACGCTCGTAACGTATCATCATCGACTTCAGATGCATTGAAGCGCTGCACGAGCCGCTGTGCACGTCTTCCTTGACGCTTCAGAGCGTCAGTTCCTCGTTCATAATAAATGGTCTCTCTCATCACATGTTCCTCCTGACATATGGATTAGGGCCTGCTAGTCAAAACGAGCCATCCCTGCGCTCTTCATTATACGCAAAAAAGCAGAGTGGCTGTTGCCGACTCTGCTTAAAATAATTATTCCGTCACTTGACTCAAGAACGGTGTGATATCGACGTTAAGTGCTTCCGAGAGACGCGCACCGAGGTCGCGGTCGGCCCGGTAGAAGTTGCAGATCAAGAGGAGCACCGTGTTTTCATGGCGAACTTCTTTAATATGCGCCACCAAGTTGTTCACGAGTGCCGTCTTCTCTTCTTCCGAGTAGCGACGGTACACTTCTCCAGCTTGACCGAAGTCGTTCGTCTTCTCGATTTTTTGACGTCCGGCCACGCCTGAGAGTGGTTGTTCCGTCTCGATATAAGCCGCGTCCGGTTTCGGTGCGTCCTCATAGCGGTTCGGTTCATAGTTGACCGGGCTCGTTTGTTGTTTGAACGGCATCACGCCATCACGCTGATTGTTCGACACTTGTGCGAACGGACAGTTGATTGGGAGCTGCAAGTAGTTCGCTCCGATCCGGTAACGTTGCGTATCCGAATAGGAGAACAAGCGACCTTGGAGCATTTTGTCTTCCGACGGTTGAATCCCAGGTACAAGCACGCCCGGGTTGAAGCCGACCGATTCCGTCTCGGCAAAGTAGTTGTCGACGTTTTTGTTGAGTGTCATCGTGCCGACGAGTTGATACGGGATGACGTCTTCGAACCAGTCTTTTGTCGCGTCGAGCGGATCGAAGTCGAAGTTGTCCATATCGGCCGGGTCGAGGATTTGGACGTAGAGATCCCATTCTGGGAAGTCGCCTTCCTCGATGGCGTTGAACAAGTCGCGTGTCGCATGGTTGAAGTCTTCGGCCTGTACTTTCGCCGCGTCTTCCATCGACAAGTTTTTAACGCCTTGTTTTGGGACCCAACGGAGTTTTATGTACACCGTGTTTCCGTATTCGTTGACCCATTTGAATGAGTGGACCGATGAACCGCGCATATGACGGTATGAAGCTGGAATCCCTTCATCGCTGAACAAGTGGATGAGCATGCTCGTCGATTCCGGCGTGAGCGACATGAAGTCGAAGAAACGGTCTGGGTCTTGCAAGTTCGTCCGTGGGTCCGGTTTGAGTGAGTGGATCACGTCTGGGAATTTGATGGCGTCACGGATAAAGAAGACCGGTAAGTTGTTTCCGACGAAATCATAGTTCCCTTCTTCCGTGTAAAACTTGACCGAGAATCCACGTGGGTCACGAAGCGTCTCTGGTGAGCCAAGACCATGAATGACGGTTGAGAAGCGAGCGAAGATTGGTGTCTCTTGTCCCTCTTCCTGCAAAAATTTGGCTTTTGTATATCGTTTCATGCTATTTTTAACTTTGAAGACACCGTGTGCTCCGGCACCACGGGCATGAACGACCCGCTCCGGCACGCGCTCACGGTCAAAGTGGGCGAGTTTTTCAATGAGTTGATAATCTTCGAGAAGTGTCGGGCCGCGGCGACCCGCTGTGATGGAGTTGGCGTTATCCCCGATTGGGACGCCTTGGTTAGTAGTTAGACGACGATGTTGATCCATATTGTTGCCTCCTCTTTATAATTATTCTTACAAAGTTAATGATATTAAAAGATAATAATTATTACAAATAAAACGCTCGAGTACTGCTCGGGCGTTTTGCAATCGCTTTCAGTTTTTACGTTTCTTGTGTTGTTCTTTCCGGTGAATCTCGGTCACGAGCAAGGCTGCGATAATGCCGCCGAGTGATCCGGCAACGAGATCGACCATCGTGTCGTCGTTCCCGTTCCCTTGCATCGTCGTGTTCAATAGCAAGTCAGATGTGAATTCATACATTTCCCAAAGTGCCGCCCCGGCCATCGCGAAGACGACGATATAGACGAAGACGAACCGCTTCGGCATCTCAAGTCGGATGTCCTCATCAAGTCGACTTAAGAAATCGAAGCCGAGAAACGCCAAGAAGACGCCGCTCAACACGTGAAGAAACGTGTCCCACCAACCGTTCGAATACAAGCCGACAATCGACCCCAAGTACTGCGACGCAAACAAGAATAAGATATAGGCGACTTTCATTTTAGCGTCGAACTCGGTTTTGAACGTCTTCTCGAGGATGAACGGAATCAAACCCGACACGATCCCTGCCCCGGCGACGCTCGCGTCAAACCACTCTCCTTCGATGATCGACGTGACGAGTATGACCGCCATGAACAACACGAACCCGAATTCCAATAGACGTCCTCGTGTCAGTTTCATCTCTGCGCGCCTTCCTTCGTAAGAATGTCTCACCTACCGTATTCCCTTTTCAGCGACCGTTTCAACAATCCCTTCCGAAAATTCGTGCTTTTGTCGGATTCTTCCGTCATCGGTTTGTCTCATACTGAAAGAAACGATTCGAGGAGGAACACTCATGCCGATCAACCCTTACCTCAATTTCAATGGCGACTGTCGCGACGCCGTCCTGTTTTATGCCGACGTCTTCGCCGAGCCCGCCCCGGACATCATGACGTTCGCTGCCCAGCCTGGACCGGACGGTGAACCGGTACCGGATGAGCTGGCCGACCTCGTGCTCCATGCCCGTCTGAGCGTCCACGGCACTTCGCTCATGTTTTCGGACGCGATGCCGGACGGTCCGGTCACGTTCGGACAGAACATCACGCTCGCCGTCGTGACAGATGACCTCCACGCCATCCGTCGTGAATTCGAGGCCCTATCTGACGGCGGCCGTGTCCTCATGCCGCTCCAAGAGACGTTCTGGAGCAAAGCGTACGGTATGGTCGAAGACCGTTTCGGTGTCCAATGGCAATTCAGTCACGAGGCTTGACCATGACAAAGACCCCATGCTACTTGCGATGGGGTTTTTCGACTCTTTTTATGATTAGCATTATGACGGGGCCATGAATCAACACTGAATTACTTATGAACGGAGAAACAAGCCTGTAAGCAACATGAGATAAAAATAATCTGGTTCTCTATATCGCGTTTTAAAATGAGGTTCTGCGTATAAAGTGAAAAAAACTTTCAGGGAGATGGGATAAACTCATGAAAGAAGACAAACACGAACACTCAAATATTCCGATTTGGGCTTATGAGACTATTGAAATAGAAGATTCTAATGTGCAGTGGGCACGGTTAGGTCTACAAGAAACAAGAGAGTTGTTCGACTTACTTTCAAAGTTTGACATCAAGGAAGCGGAACACATAGGTAGTACGGCCGTTCCTGGTCTACCCGCAAAACCGATTATAGATGTGATGATTGGGATCGAATCGTTTGAAAAAATCCACGATATTGTTGATACGTTAACGTTGCATGATTGGCACTATGTACCACCTGAACTAGATGGACAATCCTGGCGGAGATTTTTTGTGAAAGTAAAAAATGATAAGCGAGTTGCTCATTTACACATCATGAAAATAACAGAAGATCGTTGGGGAAAACAGATTGAGTTTCGAGATAAATTACGAGACAATCCTTCGCTTGTAAATGAATACGGGCTTCTTAAAAGACATTTAGCAAAAGAATTTCGTAATGACCGAGAAAAGTATACTCAAGCTAAAGCTGCCTTTATAAATCAAGTATTAAACACCTGACTTGGAGGCATGGAAACACGAATTGGGCAAACATGACTGCAGCAATGCTTCACTTCGGGCAGAACCATCAATAAAAAAAAGAATCAGACCGCATATTGCGATTTGATTCGTTAACAGCTCGAGACCCCATCGCAAATCCGCGATGGGGTCTCGTTTATTTCTGGGCGACAAAAAAGATTCGTTCTGCGTTCGGGCCCGGAGCTTGGTCCGTAAAGTCGGCCGTGACCGATTTCACATGGAAGCCGGCTCCGATGAGCCATTGCATATATTGCCCCGGCTCATACGTCCGTTGCTCATGCGTCTCTTCGACACGCTCATACGTGCCATCCTCAAGGGCGACAAAGAACGTCAAATCGTGAACGACCGAGAGCGGTGCTTCGCCTGGGTCGGCGAACCAGATATACGAGCAATCTTCCCCGTTCGAGGCATACGTCTTCTGGTTGAAAAGCGTCTGCATCTTGTTTGGCGAATGCACATCAAAGATGAACATGCCGCCCGGTTTCAATTGTTCGTACACCGCCTCGAACGTGTCGATGACATCGGCCTCATCCTCGAGATAGCAAAGCGAGTCACAGAGGATTGTCACGGCGTCCACCGGATGTGGCAATTCAAGCTCCCGCATATCCTGTTGCCAGAGCGGAAGCGTGATGCCTGCCTCGAGCGCTTTCTCTTGGGCGACTTCGAGCATCGACTCAGATAAGTCGAGTCCGATCGTCTCGTAATACTGCGCCAAGCGAATCGTCGCCGAGCCCGTCCCGCATCCGACGTCAGCAAGCGATGCACCGTCTTTGACATGGCGGCGCACGAAGGCGACCCAGTCCTCGTACGGGGCATCTTTCATCAACTCATCGTAGACGTAGGCGAACCCTTCGTACGCCATTAGCCGACTTCTACTTCCACTTGTGGCGCATCTGCCCACAGTTTTTCAAGGTTGTAGTAGTCGCGGTCATCGCGATGGAAGATATGGACGACGACGTTTTCGAGGTCAGCGAGCACCCAACGTGCCGAGTCCATGCCTTCGAATTTGTGGAGCGGAAGCTCATACTCTCCGGCCACGTCTTTGATTTCGCGCGCGATCGCTTGGACTTGCTTCTCTGAGTTACCGTGGCAGATAACGAAATAATCTGCAACTGGTGAGATGCCTTCCATGTCGAGGACGACGATATCTTCGGCACGCTTATCGTCAGCGGCCTTCACGATCAATTCTAATTCTTCTTTTACAGTCATACTGTACCTCCTAGGGTGTTTTCACAAAATGGTTATACGTCTCAATCGTCAGCGGGAAAATCCGCACCGACTTGTTCAATAAATAAGCAATCGTCTGGCGCAACGTCGCGACGACGGCCGCTTCGAGCGAACGATCCGCGAGGTCACGTAAGACGTCGACGCCGGGATACGACCGATTCGGTTCGATCGCGTCCGCAACGAATAAAATCTGGTCGAGCCGGGACATGCCCGGTTCTCCGGTCGTGTGGTTCTTGATGGCCGACACGACGGCCGGGTCAAGGTCGTACGCTCGGTCTAACAGGATGGCCCCGACCGGCGCATGCAACAGCTCGTCATCGAACGCAAGCAAGCTCGGGTCGAGGTTCTCCTCGACCACGACTTGCCGCATCATGTCGGCATCCAAATATTTCGCATAGTCGTGCAACATCGCCGCGAGTCGCGCCGCTTCCACATCGGCACCGTACAAGCGGGCCAACCGGTCGGCCGTCTCGACGACACCGAGCGTGTGGATGTAGCGTTTCTCGGGCAACGTCGCCTCAATCAATGATTGTGCTTCCTCATACGTCATACAAGTCGCGCTCCTTGATATAAGTTTCGACATCGAGCGGGACGAGATATTTGATGGACTTGTCCCGTCTCGTCCGCTCCCGGATATCGGTCGACGAGATCTCGAGTTGCGGCATATCGATCGTGCGCACATCTGCCTGTTTCGGGATGCGGTAGCGGCTGCCCGGACGCGCGACAGCCCCGAACGTGACGAGGGTGACGAGCGTCTCGTAATCGTACCACTTCTCAAGTGATTCGAGCGAGTCCGCCCCAATCAAGAAGAAGAACGTGTCGTCCGGAAACAAGTCCCGCAACCGTCTCATCGTCTCGACCGTATAGGACGGTTCGTCACGTTCAAACTCAATCAAGCTTAGTTTGAACGCAGGTTGATCTGCAATCGCCCGCCGGGTCATTTCGATTCGGTCTTTAGCCGGGCTGAAGCCCGCCTTGTGCGGCGGAATCGCCGCCGGCAGAAACCAGACCTCATCGAGTTCCAACTGTTCGCGCGCCTGTTCGGCGATCAATAAATGACCGAGATGTGGCGGGTCGAACGTGCCTCCCATCAGGCCGATGCGGCTCATGGGAGTTTGATTTGGCGATTTTCTTTCTCAGTCGCCTGTTTGTACAAGACGATGACTTTTCCGATGACTTGAACGACTTCGGCTTTCGTGCCTTCAGCCAATTCTCCGGCTACGTCTTTCGGCGTATCGGTACAGTTTTGAAGCACTTGAACTTTCAAGAGCTCACGTTTTTCGAGCGCGTCGCTGATGTCTTTGCACATCGCTTCACTCACTCCATTTTTTCCGACTTGATAAATCGGCGAGAGGTGGTGTGCCTCGGCACGTAAAAAGCGTTTTTGTTTACCTGATAACATACTATTTATTCCTCCAATAAGCGTTCAATTAACTTCATTCCGACAAGTTGATCCGGTCTCACACCTGTCCAATATTCAAACGCCAAAGCGCCTTGTCCGACGAACATGGCAGTTCCGTTGACGATTTTCGCGTCTGCTTTGGCGGCTTCCTTTAAAAACGGTGTGACGAGTGGACGATATATGATATCACAAACGACAGTGTTTTGTCGTAAACCTTTTAACGATCGTGGTGAATCGACCCCGTCCATGCCGACCGATGTCGTCTGGATGATGACGTCATACCGTGCGATCTCGACATCTGTGAGCGCCTGCGCCTCGATCCCGAACGCGTCCGCGAGACGCTCCGCCCGTTCCATCGTTCGATTCGTGACCGTGACGTCACGGGTCGGCAATGCACTGATGATGCCACGCGCTGCCCCACCCGCCCCGATGACGAGCACATGACCCGTCCAATCGGTCCAGCGGTCGAGCGCGGCGACGAGGCCAGCACCGTCCGTGTTCGTCCCAATCAGCTTCCCGTCCCGCTTATACACCGTGTTGACGGCACCAGCGGCTTCGGCCGCCACATCGAGTGTATCAAGGTACGGGATGACAGCCTCTTTATACGGGATCGTGACGTTGAATCCGTCCCAGACACCGTCACGCATCTGTTGAAACAAGTCCTCGATTTCGTCCGGGGTGACGTCGAGCGCCTCATAGCGCCCGAAAAGCCCAGACGCTCTCAGCCACTGCTCGTGCAGGACGGGAGAGAGCGAATGAGCAATCGGGTGACCGATGACGGCCAGTCTCATACGAGCGCCTCACGCAATGTGACGGCAACTCCTTTTGGTGCCCACGCGGCGATGCGTCCACCTTTTCCGTGAATCGCAACCCAACCGAGTCCGCTGAAGACGATGTCTGTCTTGACGCCGTCACGGAGACTGAACTCGTGACGCACGAGCGGAGGCAATAGTTGCAACGTTTTCTCGTTCGGCGGATTGAGCATCTTACCGATATGGTTTTCGTATAGTTCATCTGCTTTGTCGAGCTTGGTCCGGTGTGTCTTCAACTCGTTCGACATGTAGACAACGAACGAGCGCTTGTTGCCTTCCATGTAGTCGAGACGGGCGAGTCCACCGAAGAAGAGTGTCTGCTGCGGGTTCAATTGGAACACGTGCGGCTTAATCTCTTTTTTCGGGGTGATCGTCTTCAAATCTTTCGCATCGACATAATGCGCCATTTGATGACGGTTGATAATCCCCGGCGTATCGTACAGGTTCGCATCATCGTCGAGCGGGACGTCAATCAAATCGAGCGTCGTTCCCGGGAAATGACTGACCGTGATGATGGCCTCGTCTTCTGCTCCGAAACGCTTGATGATTTGGTTGATGAGCGTCGACTTCCCGACGTTCGTACAACCGACGACATAGACATCCTTGCCTTTACGATAGTACTCAATCTTCTCTGCGAGCTCGTCGATGCCGTGCCCTTTTTTGGCACTGATCAAGTGCACATCGACCGGGTTCAAGCCGAGTTCTTTCGCTTCAGACTTCATCCAGTTGGCCATCCGGTTCGGGTTGACCGACTTCGGTAACAAGTCGACTTTGTTCCCGACCAAAAGGACGGGGTTCGTGCCGACTGAGCGTTGTAGCCCTGGCAACCAGCTGCCATTGAAGTCGAAAATATCGACGATTTTAATGACGAGCGCTTCTTTGGAGCTGATGCCATTCAAGATGCGCAAGAAGTCGTCATCTGTCAATTCGACGTCTTGAATTTGATTGTAGTGCTTCAATTTGAAGCAACGTTGGCAAATGACGATCTCGCGATCGAGTGCCGATTTTGGTGCATAACCGGCACCGGTCGGGTCTTCCGTTTGAATAGCGACACCGCAACCGGCGCAATAACGTGTTGTTTCTTCCATAATGTTGTCTGCTGTCATTTAAGTTGCCTCTTCTTCATTCACTGTAGCGCCTCGCCGCTACTCCTGAAGCGTTAATTCCGACGCCTTACGCGCCGTACATGGACAGCCTCCTTCTTCCTGTGCGTTCGAGGTCCTTATTCATCTTTTTTATGTGAATCTTCGGAACGTGAGTGCATCGCTTCACCGATTTTCTCAGCGACGGCCACTTTGGCGCGCTTCGCATCGACGGCGAGTTCCTCAACTTTTTTCGTGATCAACACGTACTTTCCGCGACGTTTCATATGGGCGAACACGACTTTTTCAAGCATGCGATTGAACTTCGTGACGAGTCCGTCCGTCTTGACGACCGGTTGCACGTGAATGACGTGAATCCCGGCCATGTTGGCACCGAGTACGTCCGTGAACAATTGATCGCCTAAGAAGATGGCTTCTTTCGTCGAATAGCCATATTTTGCGAGCGCCTGTTTGAATCCAGACGGTAACGGCTTTTTCGCACGTGCCACATAGTGAAGGCCGAGCGGTTCCGTGAACGTACGTACGCGGTTCTCGTTATTATTCGAGACGACGATGACATCGAGGCCGTGTGACTTCACTTTTTCAAGCCATAGCAAAAGAAGCTCTGGTGCGTGCGGGACGTCCCAGGCCACGAGTGTATTATCAAGGTCCGTCAAAATTACACGTACCCCACGGTCTTTCAATTCTTCAAGGTCGATGTCAAATACTGACGCGACGAACTGTTTCGGATAAAGTCGATTAAACACGGTTAAATTCCTCCAATTAGCTAAAGCGATTCAACTACTATACATGTAGTGATATCCCTTCTATGGTAAACGAAAACCGACTAAACGACTAGTGTATCGTTCGGTCGGCCTGAAAAAGTTTTAAAAAATCAACCGTTTTGCATCGTCCCGATGACTTCTCCGAGTCGAACCGGGCCGATTTTGGCTGGGTCGATGGTGACGCGGCCTTTCTCAAAACAAAGGATGACGGTCGAGCCGAATGAGAAATAACCGACCTCGTCGCCTTTGCCCGCGTGTTCGCCTTCAAGCGTCCATTCGATCGTATTGACGTTCAACGCCCCGACCATGATGTGCTCGTATACTCCAACGGCCGTCTCGAAGCGTGTGACGCGACGATAGTTGCGTGAGAGCGGACGAACCGTCTCCGTCAACCCGATGTCATTCACCGGTGCCGAACGGTCACCGAGTTCATAATGACTGAGCACCCGCCCGGCGAGCGGGACGTGGACGCGGTGATAGTCACGCGGGCTCAAATAAAGGACACAGACCGTACCGCCGGCGTAACGTCTTGCTTCTTGTTGCGATCCGAGCAGTTCGGCGAGCGTGTACGACTGACCCTTGACCTCGAAGCGGCTGTCGTCCGTAATATCGGCCACGATGGACAGTTTGCCGTCGCATGGTGAGACGACCGAGTTCGGGTTGGCGTCAATCGGCCGGACCCCGTCTTTCAAATGACGTGTGAAAAAGGCGTGCAGGCTCGGATAAGCCTCGATCGGTTCCGCCGCTTCATCAACGTTGATTTGATACGTTTTCGCAAACGACGGGATGAAGGCCCGGCTCGCTGACGATTCAGCGAAGGCACGGAGTCGCTTGGCAATGACCGGGGTCGCGTTCAATTCAAACAAAGTCTGATATAAGCGGCTTTTGATCACTGTGTGCCCTCCTCGTTTTTAAAGAACGTTTCATACTGTTGCTCAGAGACCGCTCCTTCAACACGTCCGACTTCTTTTCCATCTTGGAAACGAATCATCGTCGGTGTCCCGTTGATGCCATAAGTCGTCCAGACGTTGTGGTCGGCCAAGTTGATGGAGACGGCGTCATTCTCTTCGATGAGTGGCTCGACGTATGGTTTGACTTGCTCACAGTATTCGCAACCTGTCTGCCAGAAGTAGACGACGACTTCCTCTTCTTCTGAAATCTTCGTCTCGAGCTCGTCAGGTGTGACGGCGTTGACGCCCGTCTCCTCATTCGCGTTGTTCAAGAAGAACAACAAGCCGAGACCGATGACGATGATGACTCCGATGATGGCGAACGTGATGAAGTTCGCCCGTTTGGCACTGTTTTTCATATTCGATTCCTCCTAATAATATAAAAAGAACTGACTCGGATATGAGCCAGCTTGGTTGTAGACGTCTTACTTCTCTTGTGCGACGTCGCTAATCCCCATATCTTGGTTAAGCGTGTCCAAGAGTACAATAAAGATCGTGATGACGACGCCAAAGAATGTCGCGAGCATCGCGTTGAACGTCACGCCATCGACAGCAGAAATGATAAAAATTGCTGTATTCGAAAGCAAGATCGCCCAGAACAATGTGACTAAGTAACGCATCGATAGTCCCCTCCATCTCACAGATGATTCATGAAAAATTTATACGTCCTTAGTATAGCATTGTTACCGTAAAATGTGCGACCTCGATTGTATATTCTTTCCGTCGAAACGGGAAATATGGTACGGTTTGAGAAATAAGCAACTCGTAGAAAAGAGGAAACCCTATGTCACGTTATTTAATCGCAGTCGATTTGGATGGAACGTTGTTGCGCGACGACAAGACGATCAGTGAGCGCAACGTGCGCGCGCTTCAAGCAGCCCGTGAGGCGGGTCATGAAGTGATGATCGCGACCGGTCGCCCACAACGCCACTCGATCATGTATTACGAAGAGCTCGGCTTGACGACACCGCTCATCAACTTCAACGGCGCGCTCGTCCATCACCCGAAAGATCCGTCATACGCAGTGACGCACCGGCCGATTCCGCTCAAGACGGCGCACGAAATTATCGAGGAAGTATCGGAAACGAAAGCGCACAACATCGTCGTCGAAGTGACCGACCACGTCTACTTCCATAAAGATCCGCAAGAGTTTTACAGCCCGTACGCCGAGCGCGCGCTCAGCGTCACGTCGGGCAACTTGCTCAAACACTTGCAGGAAGAACCGACCTCGCTCCTCATCCACGCGACGAAAGAGCACGTCGACAACGTCCGCGCTCGTTTGAATAAAGTCCACGCCGAGGCCGTCTTGAACCGCCAATGGCGCATGCCAGAGCACATGATCGAGGTCATGAGCCAGAACACGTCGAAAGCGCTCGGGTTGCGCGAAGTATCGAAACATCTCGGTATCAACCGCAAAAACATCATCGCGTTCGGCGACGAGGAAAACGACCTCGAGATGCTCGACTACGTCGGCACCGGCGTCGCGATGGGCAACGCCATCAGCCAGTTGAAAGCCGTCGCGGATGAAGTGACCGCTTCAAATATGGAAGACGGCATCGCCATCTACCTCGAAGAAAAACTTGGCATCAAAGCATAATCCACACACCGACTGTTCATGCAGTCGGTGTTTTTTGCGTTCGATTCTAACCATGGTCAAATAAAGCGCCACAAATAGTCGTCAAAAATCTTGGTCATCACTTTCGGGGTGTTCGCGATGTACACGTTGATTTGTTCCACGTTCGAGTCATACGGATCCGCGTCACGTTCATCCGTCGGGAAGTCTGAGATTCCTTTGATGACGATGCATTCGACGTCATTTTTCTTGCAGATATACGCGATGGCGCCTGCTTCCGTATCCGCGATGGTGATGTCGTGTCCTTTCAGTTCCAGGTAGTCGTTCCACATCACGACCGCTCGATCGGCCGTCGCAATGGTACCCGTCAAAAAATCGTCCCCGTAGTTCGCTAGTTCAATGTCGACGATGAACGATTGCTTGATCAGCGGCTCTACTTCTTTGACCGTGCAATCGTATTGAACAGCGCGATGAGGGATGAGGATATCCAACTGGTTGAACGTATCGTCGATTCCGGCGCACGTGCCAGCCACAATCACTTTCATTAAATTGAAGCGAGACATCATATATTGATTAGCACCGACCCCGTTCGCTTTCCGCACACCGGTGCTGTAGAAAACGAGTTCGACATCATCAAGCGTCCTCTTGAAATACTCGCCATACGGGTAACTGAACCGCTCATCTACGCTAACGTCATAATACTCCAATGTCGCTTCATACTCCCATTTCGTCGCAATACTGACTCCAATCATCACACGTCCCCCTCACACTCGTTTGATCTCTACCTATACAATAACCCCCGCTGAGCGTTCAGCGGGGGTTTATTTTAGCGTCGGAACGCACCTTCGACATCTTCAGTCGGGACCATATTGATGAAGACGCTTGGATCGGCGTCTTTACAGATGCGTGTGATTTCACGCACTTCGTGTCGTTGAGCGACCATCATGAGCGTCGCTTTCTCGACTTTCGAGTATGTGCCGATCGCCGGCATGAGCGTGATGCCGCGGAAGACGTGCTGGTGCAACTCCTTCGTCACTTCGTCCGGATGACTCGTGACGATGAAGAGCGTCTGGCGCTGCGTATTCGTATAAATCTCATCGATGACTTTCGACGTCACATATAAGAAGACGATCGTATAAAGCGCGGTCTGCCAACCGAACAACGCACCGGCCCAAAGCGCGATCATCATGTTCATGAGGAACAGATAGACGCCGACCGAGTTGTTCGTGAACTTCGCTAAGATCAGGGCGACGATATCGAATCCGCCGGTCGAGGCACCGAAACGAATCGTAATCCCCGAACCGATGGCGAGCAAAACCCCACCGAACACAGCATTCAAAAGCGGGTCGTCCGAAATGATTGACGACTGCGGAAGCACGCGAATGAACACGGTGACTGCCGCGACGCTGATCAATGTATGAATCATCATGTTCTTGCCGAGCATGAAATAACTGACGATCAACAGCGGTACGTTCAAGACGAAGAACCAAATCCCTTCCCCGAGCTCAAACGGTGTCCCCGCAAACAGTTGCGTAAAAATTTGGGCGAGCCCCGTAAATCCGGTCGAGTATACCCCCGCCGGGATTAAAAATAATGTCATGGATAATGCAACGAACACTCCCCCGATAATCGAAACGATTCCGATGCGAGCGTGTTCTTTAACGGCTTCCGTCAAGTTTTGTCTCCCCTTTCAAAAATGGCTAAGAATCAAGATAACATAGTTTTCTAGTGCTGCCTACCATAAAAATAATGGGATGTGTCCACGCTCTTCATAAAAAAAACAAGCCGGCCGAGGCCGACTTGTTGAGCTGATGCGTTTGGTCACGCTTTCACCGCCTCGATTGTCACGGCATCGTTTGCCGGAACTGTGACGATGTTTCCGTATACGCGGATGGACACGTCCGTGCCACCTGTCTGTTTGATCGTCACTTGTTCACGCGTCGACGTGACCGTCAAGTGATGACCGCGCCAGAGCATGTTGAACGAGTACCCGTTCCAGCCCTTAGGAATCATCGGGCTGAATGTGAGCTCCGACTCAAGGGCGCGCATTCCTGCGAAACCGTGAACGATTGACATCCATGAGCCGACCATCGACGTGATGTGAAGCCCGTCTTCCGTGTCGTTGTTATAGTTATCGAGATCGAGTCGTGCCGAACGTTGGTACAACTCGACCGCCTTGTCTTCATAGCCGACTTCGGCTGCGATAATCGAGTAGACGCAAGGCGACAAGCTCGACTCATGGACCGTACGCGGCTCATAGAAGTCGAAGTTGGCCCGCTTCTGTTCGACCGTGAAGCGATCGCTGAACGTATACAGTCCTTGGAGCACGTCCGCCTGCTTGATGAAGTTCGAGCGGAGGATACGGTCCCACGACCAGTTTTGATTGAGCGGCAAATGTTTCGGATCGAGGTCTTTCACCAAAATCTGTTCTTTATCCATGAAGCCGTCCTGTTGCATGAACACGTCTGGGACGAGGTCATCTTTCGGGTAGTACATCTTCGTTTGGATATCGTTCCACTTCGCGAGTTCTTCGTCTGAAAGACCGAGCGTCGCGACAAGTTCTTCAAGGCGCGCTGGCTCTGCTTCTTTCAAATAGTTGTACACTTCTTGCGTGTACTCGAGCGTCCACGCGGCAATCAAGTTCGTATACCAGTTGTTGTTGACGTTGTTGTCGTATTCGTTCGGACCTGTGACGCCTAGAATCATATACACGTCTTTGTGCGGGACAAAGTTGACGCGGCTCGCCCAGTAACGCGAGATCTCGACCAATACTTCAAGTCCGTATTGACCTAGGTATGACTTGTCGCCCGTGAAGTTCGTATAGTTGAAGATGGCGTGGGCGATCGCACCGTTCCGGTGAATCTCTTCATGCGTGATTTCCCACTCGTTGTGGCACTCTTCGCCGTTCATCGTCACCATCGGATAGAGGGCGCCTTCCATGCCGACGTTCTTGACCGAGTTCTCTTTTGCTTGCGGCAATTGGTTGTGACGATATTTGAGCAAGTTCCACGATACTTCCGGTTTCGTCGTCGCCAAGTAGAAGTGGAGGCAATACGCTTCCGTGTCCCAGTATGTGGCGCCGCCGTATTTCTCGCCGGTGAACCCTTTCGGTCCGATGTTGAGGCGCGAGTCCTCGCCCGTATACGTCTGATACAT
This sequence comes from Exiguobacterium sp. s157, assembly GCF_018618205.1. NCBI lineage: Bacteria > Bacillati > Bacillota > Bacilli > Caryophanales > Exiguobacterium > Exiguobacterium sp. s157. Next base: position 94,289 of record NZ_JACSLQ010000001.1, on the reverse strand, counting down.
GTTGAAAATGTTGAAGCGGATACCTTGCTGCGCTTCAGCGTCGCCGTCGATGCGGACGTCCGCGTCTTCCCAACGAGCGAGCCATGCTTCCGTCTGCTCGGCGAGAAGCGTTTCGAAGCCTTTTTCGAACGCCATCTCGACACGTTGCATCCCTTCCGATTGTAACGCCTCGACTTCATAATCACGGTTCGTGACGACCGAGACGTACTTGTACGCCGTCGCCGTCTCACCAGCTGGTGCCGTGACCGTGAACTTGTTGGCGACGTAAAGGTCCGTCGCTTCGAGCACTTCGCAACGTGCCCCCTCGACGTCAGCAATCATCGATGCCGTGACGTGCCAGTCGAGCTTCTTCGTTTTCGTTGTCACGAAACCGAAACGCTCTTCGACGCCGTGTTCGACCGGCAACCAGAACTTCTCATCGTAGTTCGAGTCTTCGTTGACGACATCGCCGTCCAAGAAAGGTGTGAATTCGACTTTCGCTTCGTAGTTGACCGGAGTGACGTTGTAACGGATCGCCAAAATCTCTTTGTCGACGATTGAGAAGAACCGGACGACTTCGACGTTCGTCTCTTCCGTCCCGTTCACGAGCGTGAACGTCCGCGTCAAGACACCGCGCTGCATATCAAGTTCACGCGTAAAGTCTTTCACTTCCCACTTCGCCAAGTCGACCGGCGTCCCGTTGATGGCGACACGAAGCCCAACGACGTTCGTCGCGTTCAATACTTTTGCGAAGTATTCCGGATAACCGTTCTTCCACCAACCGACACGTGTCTTATCTGGGTAATAAACACCGGCCACGTAAAAGCCTTGATGTGTATCGTTTGAATACTCTTCTTCAAAGTTGCCACGCATCCCCATATGTCCATTCCCGAGCGAGGTAATTGATTCCGCCAGGCGATTTTCTTCCGGATGTAGGCCTTTTTCCGTTACTTTCCATTCGTCGACTGCAAACAATCGTTTCATCTGTCTGCCACTCCTTTTTCTCTACAAGGCTACTCGTCATTAGACAATCGAATCATGCAACCGCTTGTCTATGAAAGCGCTGTATTTCAATCTCACCTCTCATTTTACACGACTCGCACAAGAATGCAATCGTTTGCATAAACTTTTTTCTTACTTTTTGGAGCAAACAAAAAACCTACCACCTTTTCAAGAAGGCAGTAGGTGCTCTAGTCACTTGTCTTGGTCGCGCCCGAACGCCGCGTTCGCTTCGTGCCCTTCGAACGCCGGGTTGTTTCCGTCATTGAACCCCGTGTCGGGTTCATCGAGAATCAAGGCGTAGCCTCCGTTTAAAATATCGCCATACGCGCGGTTGACGTCGTCGTCAGCGAGACCGAGGTCGAGCAACGCCCGCTTCACTTCCTGCTCGCCTTCGGCCACACCCGCGAACTTTTGCATCCAGTTCGCGCTCGCTGCTTCCACTTTTGCGTCGGTGTTCCGTTTGACGAGCGAGACGTCATCTTTGTCTCTCGCGACGACATATAAGTCGCTCTCCTCATAGCCTTCCTCGGTCAGTTGATCGATTTTGGCGACGAGGGCCGCCTCGTCTTGGTATGTGTCTACAAATCGACGTTTGCTCATCGTGTCTCATCCTTTCGGGTTGTCTGGTCATGAATCGTGACGTCGGCCTGGCCGACCTCGGTCACTTCAATTTCTTCTTTACGGAGCGTCTCCGTCATGGTTTTCACGTCTTCGGTCACTTGTTTCCGGACGATAATCTCTTCGACGACGACAGGACGTTTGACGATGAACGCCCGTTCCTCGATGACTTGAATCCGGAGATGGTCCCCTTCGTCAATCGTGCGAATGCCGGGCTGATTAAAGTCATAGTCCTCGAGCACGTCTTCTGACCCTGGTGTCCGCTCCACATGAACCTGTTCCCTGCGGACCGGGACTTCAATCTCTTGAACTGTCTCCGCGACGTGTCGATTGATGACGACCTCGCCCGTTTGAACGGCTTGTTTCTCGACGGTCAAGCGTTCCTCGTGCAAGGCAAGTGTCTGTTCTTCCGTCTCCGGTTCTGATTTCATTTTCGGGCGGCCGGCCTCAAGCGATTGGTCGCCACGGTCGGCATCGACGTACAAGAAGAGTCGTCCCTGCTCGACTTCCTGAGCGAAGCGATCCTGTTGCTCCTTCGTGAGCCGCATGCTACCAAGCCAGCGTTCAATCGGTCGCTCGCTCGATGTGACGAGTGAGGCGACCGTACCCGGTTCGTCGGTGACGAGCACATATAACTTCGACTGGCGTCGGACCGCGTCCGCGACGTCGGCTCGTTTGACGAGGACGTACATGTCCTCTTCGGCGTATCCTTCTCGTTTCAAATCGACCGTTCGATTGAGCAGCGCCTCCGGCTGGTCAAATACTTCAGAGATAATCGCATGTTTCATGGCATTGATTCCTCCTATGGTTACTTGGCGAAAAAAAGGATGGTCCCTCAGAGAGAGCCATCCTTGTCGAGGTACTTGGTCAATCGATTACAGGCGGTCACGCTCGTCGCGACGTTTGCGATCGAGATCATGATCGCGATGGCGAAGGTCGTCTTCCCCTTCGATATGCGCTTCTTCTTTACGCAACGTCTCACGTACCGTTTCCGTATCTTTGACTTTCTCTTTGCCGACGATGATTTCTTCGGCAACGACATCTTTCTTCGTCACATCGACACGTTCTTCCGTGACCGGTACGCGAATCTCATCGCGGTCAGTCGTCGCATCGAACGAATGTCCTGTCGCTTCACGGTCCCCATCGACACGGCGACGTTCGACATACACTTCATCGTGCTCGACTTCGACATCGACGCGTTCTTCGCGTTCGACGACATCTTTCTCGACGCGAACTTCACCAGTCTGCACACGTTCCTTGTTCACAAGGAGACGCTCTTCGTGCAACTCGAGTTTCTGTTCGTCCGTCAAGTCCGTACGGTTACGGATGTCCTCATCCATATCGTTGAAGCGGTTCGAGTTGACGCCTGCACCTGTTGCACCGATGCCGGCACCGGTTACGCCAGTCCCTGTTCCGAAGTCACGCGCGGTCATATTGCCCGCTTCGTTACCTTCTGATCCGTAACCAGCTGATGTGCGGCCGCCTTCGAACGTATCGTTACGTCCGTCGTCAAACACGCCGTCATTCTTGTCGAGCAAGAGGACCATGCCGCCGTTTTCGATATCTTGGTGATGACGCGCCGTCTCTTCTTCTGAGAAGCCGAGTTTATCGAACGTGTGACGTACTTCGTCTCCGCCGTCTGCTACTCCGAAGAAACGATCGAGCCATGACGCTTTCGTTTCTTTTACTTCTGCATCCGTTTCGCCGCGAACCATCGAAAGGTTCGACTTATCTTTCACAACGACGTACAGATCGTCTTCGCGATGCCCTTGGGCGCGAAGCTCATCAATTTTTGACACAAGCTCTGACTCCTGATAGTAAGTGCCTACATAACGTTTGTTATCCATGATTGTATCTCCCTTTCAAATTCTTTATTTTTTTTGGTTATTGGCTGGGCGGATTCGTAATGATCTGCCATTCGGCCGGTAATGTAGATGTTCCCTTGCAATTCCGTTTCATGCATTTCTTTCACGATTGTAATCTATTTGTAACGATATGACTTTTGACCGATTGATTCCGCTTCTATTATATGCATCCGGATTGAACATAAAAAAACCTCCCGCATGAAACGGAAGGTTTGACCTCATTCAACGATTTCAGTTTTCTTTTTCTGACCACATGACTGACGAACGACCAAATAATGCGGAACGATGACGCGTTTCCCGTAAGGTGGCGCGCTGTCTCCAATCTGTTCAATCAGACAGTTCGTTGCCTCGAAACCGAGGCCGAAGATGTTGATTTCGACCGAAGTGAGCGGCGGATTCGAATGTTCGGCGATGTAGACGTTGTTGAAACTGACGACGGCGACGTCCTCAGGTATCTTAAGCCCCATCTCACTGAGCGTGCTGATGACGCCGAGCGCCATCATATCGTCACTGACGACGACGGCTGTCGGTGGTTCCTCTAATTGGAGCAACTCCCGCACGGCTTTGGCCCCGCCCTTCGTCATGAACTCGGCACGAGCGATATAGTCTTCCCGAACCGGGATGCCCGCCTCCATCAACGCTGTCGCGTACCCGTTGCGACGATCTTGTGTGACGGCGAGTTTATCGGATCCCCCGATAAAGGCGATGCAACGATGGCCGAGGTTGTATAAGTGTTTCGTCACTTCACGCCCGGCCAAATAGTTGTCCGTGTCGACGTACGTAATCGACGAGGCATCTCCAAACGGCTTCCCGACGACGACGAACGGGAATTTTGTCTGACGTAAATATTGAACGACTTTGTCGTCTTCACGTGAGTACAAGACGATGACGCCGTCAACGCGACGGCCTTGGACCATCTCGATGACCCCCGACAAGACCTCTTCTTCGGTCACGCCCGTCGTCATGTAAAGCGAGTAACCGTTTTGGTGGGCTTTCGTACTGATTCCACGCAGTACTTCAGGGAAGAATGGATTTTGAAGCGTTTTCGTCGCTGCGCTCGGCATGACGAGACCAATCGACTGTGTCGAGCGGTTGGCGAGACTTCGCGCGTGAATGTTCGGATGGTACCCGAGTTCTTCCATCGAACTGCGTACACGCTCTTTCGTTTTCTGACTGATACGCGGACTGTTGGCGATGACGCGAGACACGGTCGACGGTGCGACATTGGCGTGTTTGGCGACATCTTTAATCGTGATTTGCATGATGATCCCCCTTGCTTCCGTTAATTCATAGTTCCCTATCACAGGGTATCGTCAGCTCGCGCTCTTGCGACGCTTCCACATGACCAATCCAGTCAAGAAAATCGGGATGGCGATGACAAGTAGACCGATCGTCCACATGTTCACTTCCGATTCTTCGACGATGTAGGCGTTCGCGCTTTCTCCTGCGAGCTTGATGGTGAACGTGCCACGTTTGTCGGTGACAAGTTGTGAGAACAAGAGACCACGAAGGCGTGTATCTTCTCCGACTTCGCTTACCTCGAATTCAATCTCTCGGTCCTCGGCGTTCATATTGATAGCGTACAAAGCGACATCGTCGCCGTCACGACGCTCGAACACGGCCATGCCGTCTTTCGAGGCGATCATGCGTTGTTCGCCGGTCGCGAAGACGGGATATTCCTCTCGCATCCGGTTCATCATCGTGACGTATTCATGGAGCTCTTCATTTCCAGGGAAATCGGTCATGGCCCGGTTCGCCGGATCGGCTCCGCCCTTTTGTGCGTTCTCCGTCCCTTGGAAGACGATCGGCATGCCTGGAGACGCATAAAGGGCGAACAATCCGAGGCGTAGGCGACGCTCGGCCGACTCGGCCCCGCCGAGTTCCGCGACGTGCATGAATCGTTCTACGTCGTGGTTATCGAGGAATGTCGCCATTTGGTTCGGGTCGTTGAAGAACGTCTCGGCGTAGCTGGCGGCCACGTCGATTTCGTCCACACTCGCCGACTTTTGCGTCATCGTCTTCGAGACGCGGTCGTAAAACGTGAAGTTCGTGATGCTGTTGAAGCCTAGGTCATCATATTCCGCGACGTACTGTGGATCTGGGTCGAACACTTCGGCCAACAGATAAAAGTCGGGGTCAACGGCCCGGACCGCTTTAACGAAGTCTTCCCAAAACGGTTTGTCGACGTGACGTACCGTATCGAGACGATAGCCGTCAATGCCGGTCTCTTCAATCCAATACGTGGCCGCCTCGAGTAAGTAGTCTTTCACTTCCGGATCTTCCGTTTTGAAGTCCGGCAAGTCGAACAGCCAGTGCGTCTCGACTTGTTCTTGATCGTTCCAAAGCACGATCGGCAACTCGTCATGGAACCAGTCCGGTCGTTCTTCGACCCATGGATGTTTCGGACCGACGTGGTTGACGACGAAGTCGAGGATGACTTTCATGTCCCGTTTATGGGCCTCGTCGACGAGTTCTTGCAAATCTTCTTTCGTCCCAAATTGGGGATCGATGTTATAAAAATCTTTAATCCAATATCCGTGATAGCCGTCCGGCATGTTCTCAAACACCGGTGTCAACCAGACGGACGTGAACCCGAGCGACTCGATATAATCGAGCTTTTCAATCACGCCGCGGATATCGCCCCCGTGAAAGGCTTTCGGGTCATCTTTGTCGACCTGCGAATTGTTGTCCGGATTCCCGTCAACAAACCGGTCGACCATGATAAAGTACATGCGTTCCTGTTCCCATGATGCTGCTTCTTTCGCTCCGACGATTGTTGGAAACAAAAGAAGCGACAGAAGAACGAGCACGACGCCTCGCCTCATATCGCTTCCCCCTTAAGTGAGTATTATCCTTTCGTACCACCGGCAGTGAGACCCGAGACGAAGTAGCGTTGGAACATGAAGAACAAGAGGACGATTGGGAGGGCCGAAAGGACGGCGCCTGCCGCGAACAACGTGAAGTTGTTGTCGAACTGTCGAGAGATCATGTTGTAAAGACCAACCGCGAGCGTCTGTTTCTCTGGTGAACGAAGGACGAGCGATGCCAAGATGAAGTCGTTGAACGGGCCCATGAAGTTAAACAAGGCGATCGTTGCGACGATTGGCTTCGCGAGCGGCAAAATGATTTGCCAGAAGATACGAAGGTGACCGGCACCATCCATCCGAGCAGCTTCATCGAGCTCTTTCGGAATCGTATCGAAATAACCTTTTGCCAAGTACGTGTTCATCGGGATTGCGCCTCCGGCATACAGCAAAATAAGGGCTGTGTGCGTATCAAGAAGGTTGAGCATGTTCAAGAGCACGTAGATGGCGATGATGGCAACGAATTGCGGGACCATCTGTAAGACGAGGAACATGACGAGCGAGTTCTTCCGTCCCACGAAACGGTAACGCGAGAAGACATAACCTGTAATCGTTACCAAAACGACTGAGAGCAACATTGTGATGACTGCAATTTTTAATGTGTTCACATACCATAAACTATAATCCGAAATAGATAGATCGAACAAGTTTTTATAGTGAATAAATGTCGGGTTCGACGGAATGATGGTCGATGTGATCGTACGACCCGGGTTGAATGACGTCCCGACCACCCAAAGCATTGGATAGAGAATGATGATCGACGCAAGCGTCAAGATGACATAAGAGAACGCCAAATTGATTCGTTTTTGTTTTTTCATATCAGATCATATCCTCGTCTTTGAAAGATTTTGTCCGACGGAACTGGATGACGGCAAGTGTCATGATGAAGAATGACAAGATGAGCGTAATCGCAGCCGCAAGTCCGTATTGCGGGTTGGCTCCGAGCGACAATTTGTAAATCCATGAAATCAAGATATCGGTACCACCGGCAGTTTGGCCCGGAACAGCCGGTCCACCACCGTTAAAGAGATAGATGATGTTGAAGTTGTTGAAGTTGAACGTGAACTGCGTGATGAGAATCGGTGCTGTTGCGAACAAGAGCATCGGTAATGTGATTAAACGGAACTTATCAAAGATGGTCGCACCGTCAATCGTCGCCGCTTCATATAAGTCACCCGGGATGGATTGAAGTACCCCAGTCATGAGCGTCATGATGAACGGGAAGCCGAGCCACCATTGAATCAAGATGAGCGCACTGCGTGTCGCCGTCGGATCGGTCATCCAGTTGATCGGATCAAGTCCGAACGCCGGAAGAATCGTCGTATTGAATACCCCGAACGATTCGTTGAACATCGAACGGAAAATCAAGATCGTGATGAACGCCGGTACGGCCCATGACAAAATCAAAATTGAGCGGAACAAACGACGGAAGCGAAGACCTTCTTGGTTCAAGAGAACTGCAAGGAAGATCCCGATGGCGATGACACCGACCGTCGAAGCGACTGTCCAGACGAGCGTCCAACCAAGAACGCCGACGAACGTGTCACGGAAAATATCAATTTCAAAGATTCGTGTGAAGTTCTCAAATCCGACCCATTCGACGAGCTTCGCCGGTGGTGCGTTGTTGTAGCGATAGTTCGTGAAGGCAATCAAGAATGTAAAGATCAATGGAAGAATAACCGTGAAGACGAGCAAGATGAGCGACGGGATTAACATCAAGTACGGGAATCCGTGGTCGCGCAAGTTGCGAAGTTGCACTTGGAACGTTGCAACGTTTAGGTGCTGATCACGAATGCGACCGACTCGGTAAGCGTCACGAATGTTCCAGACATAAAATGCGATACCGAAGAAAAGTAAGATTAACGCGACAATACCTTCTACCATCAAGAAGATGGAATGGTCGTTACGAGGTCCTGCCACTTCGCCAAGCGTGATCAATCCCCAAAGACCTCCACGGTCACCAGGTCCAGCGCCCGCTCCTTTGAAAAAGAGATCGTAGTTTACTGCAAAATAAGACATGATGACAATAAAGAAAGCGATCGCTTTCGCTTTTTGGTTGTTATAAAATTGACCGGCTCCCGGAATGATCGATAGTAATGCAGCGTTCCGAGCATGATTGGTCGGTTGTTTGTCCGGACGTTGATCCGGCGTTTTCGGGTTCGCAATTGAAGCCATCCTCAATTTCTCCTTTCAATTTGAGCAAATCAATCGAGCAAGCGTTTGCTCAATTCTAGAAAATGAGGGGGAACGCCAGTCGGCGTACCCCATCATTTCTTGTCCTTATTGGTTGTTCGCTTGGATTTGTTGCTCGATGACTTTAACAGCATCGTCAGCTGATTTTTGTGCATCTTGCTTGCCAGTTGCTACGAGCTGAAGTGCTTGTGCCATTGGCTCCCAAACTTGTCCCATTTCAGGAATGTTAGGCATTGGGATTGCGTTCGTCGCTTGATCGAATACCGCTTTCGCAACTTCGTTCGACGTGATTGTCTCATTCGACTCGAGTGCTGCTACTGGTGGGATCTCGTTGTAAGCTTCAAACATCTTCAATGCGTTCTCTTCGTTCGTAAGTTCTGCGAGGAACATTTCAGCCCACTCTTGGTTTTCTGTGTAAGCAGAAAGTGCGTATGTCTTCACGCCCATGAACGTCTTGATTGGCTCACCGTTTGGAAGTGTCGGCAATGCAGACGCTCCAAGGTTGACGCCGGCATCTTTGTAACCATCTACGGCCCATGGTCCGTTCATGACTGTGTGTGCTTTCTTCTCAGTGAAGAGTTGGTCCATCGCTTGGCCACCAGACTCGCCGATCAACCCTTTAGGGAAGAGGCCTTCTTGGTACCATTTGCCGATGTAGTCGAAGCCTTCAACTGCGCCTTCGTTGTTCAAACCGACGTCGGTTGGGTCGAGCGCGCCGCCGTCTTCTTTGAAGACGTAACCGCCGAAGCCAGCCACTACACCGTGAGCGAAGTAGAAGTTATCCCAAAGACCGAGGAAGCCGTACTCGCCTTTGTCTTTAAGATCTGTAGACAACTTGTACAAGTCGTCCATTGAAGTAGGAGCTTCTGATACCAAATCCTTGTTGTACATGAGGACTGGTGTTTCAACTGATTTCGGATAGCCGTAAGCTTGTCCGTCGAACATGACAGCCGATTTCGAAGCGTCTGTGAACGCTTCAAGTGCGCCTTCATCCGTAATTGGAGCCAAGTGACCTTGATCAGCGATCGTTCCGATTTGGTCGTGTGGTACGAGAACGATATCAGGACCTTTACCAGCTGGGCCATCAAGCGCCAACTTGTCTTTTTGATCCGTCATTTGAACTTCAACGACTTCAACTGCGACGCCGTGTTCTTCTTCAAACGCCTTCGCAACTTCTTTCGTCGTTTCCGACTTTTCAATATCTTCCCAAATTACGATTTTTTCTGGCTTGTTCTCGCTAGAAGAACCGCCTTCGTTAGTAGAACCGTTGTCCGTACCGCCACCACATGCAGCAAGTGCACCGAAAGCGAATACTGCCGTTGAAAGTCCTGCTACCATTTTTTTCATCTTCATGATGAAAAACCTCCCCAAGGAATAGTATGGTCAGATTTGCGCAATCGCACTGGCCTACTGATTTTAAACAACTCCGCTACAGAATCAGTAGGTTAGTGAAAACGTTTGCATCCTCACCTCAATTTTTATTATACAGTTGTGTAAGCGTTTTACAAGACTTTTTTTTAGGAATTTTTCCTGCTGTTGTCCCATTTATCTCTTTTTGAACTTTTTGTAGGTGTTTTTCTTATGAAACAAGGAATCGAACGATTGACAAAATGTAAACGCTTTATTACCCTTTGCTTGAGCAAACGTTTTCACAACTGTTGTTTCTTTTCTGAACATACAGTGTAAAATGGTAACAACCCTAAGAGAGAAAGGAATGATTTCATTTGATTAAAGAAGCTATCTATCATCGCGCCATGTCCCCTTTCGTGTACAAGTACGACCGAGAAACGATACATATTCGATTCCATACGAAAAGAAATGATATCCAATCTGTTGACTTAATTTGGAATGACCCATATGACTGGCATTCGGAAGACCCGGCCATGTGGAACTTCGATCCGGACAAGCCGAGCTTCTGGCGCACGTTCGAGACACCGATGGAAAAGATTGGACACGACGACCTATACGACTATTGGTTCATCGCCATCAAGCCGCCATTCCGCCGGCTCCGTTACGGCTTCCGTCTCCATGACGGCAATGAGACGGCCGTCTATACGGAAAAAGGTTGGTTCGAAGATAAGCCGCTCGATGACACGGGCTACTATTTCTGCGTCCCATTCATCAACCCGGTCGACATCTTCCATGCCCCGTCGTGGGTGAAAGATACGGTCTGGTATCAAATCTTCCCGGACCGGTTCGCGAACGGTGACTCGTCACTCGACCCGGAAGGCACGCTTCCGTGGAACAGCACCGAGCCGACGGTCACCAACTTCTTCGGCGGCGACTTCCAAGGGATCATCGATCATATTGACCACATCGTCGACCTCGGCATTACCGGCATCTACTTCTGCCCGATCTTCAAGGCGACGACGAACCATAAATACGATACGCTCGATTATATGGAAATCGATCCTCAGTTCGGAACGAAGGAACAGTTCAAACAACTCGTCGATCTTCTGCACGAGAACGGGATTAAAGTCATGCTCGACGCGGTCTTCAACCACGTCGGGTACAATCACCCGTGGTTCCTCGACGTCGTCGAGAACGGACCGCAGTCGGAGTACCGGGACTGGTTCTACCTTCGTGACTTCCCGATCGAGACGACACCGAAGCCGAACTACGATACGTTCGCGTTCGAGAAGAACATGCCGAAAATCAATACGGAGCACCCGGCGCTAAAAGCTTATCTATTAGAAGTCGCGCGCTATTGGGTCGAGGAGTTCGGCATCGACGGCTGGCGTTTGGACGTCGCCAACGAAGTCGATCATGCGTTCTGGCGCGACTTCCGGAAAGCCGTGAAACAAGCGAACCCAGAAGCGTACATCCTCGGTGAGATTTGGCATGACGCGCAGCCGTGGCTTCAAGGCGATCAGTTCGATGCGGTTATGAACTACCCGTTCACGAACGCGAGCCTCAACTATTTCGCGCTCGACCGGACGTCCGCTTCCGAGTTCCGGGATGAATTGACGCGCGTCGAGATGATGAACACGACGAACGTGAACGAAGTGACGTTCAACTTGATCGATTCGCACGACACGCCGCGTGCCCTTACACGAGCGAAAGGACATAAAGGAAAGTTCAAGTTGCTCATGACGTCGATGCTCACGTACACGGGCAGCCCATGTATCTATTACGGGGATGAAATCGGTCTCGAAGGTGAACAAGACCCGGGCTGCCGTCGTTGCATGCCGTGGGATGAGACGCAGGAAGACCGGGAGCTGTTCCGCTATATCCAAAAATTGATTCGACTTCGCAAAGAGCACCCGGTGCTTGCTAACGCCGGGTCGTATCGCTTCAACCTCGTCGATAACGAGTCGAACGCACTCATCATTGAGCGTTGCACGAAAGACGAGACATATTTGATATACTTCAATAACTCAGAGACGGTATCGAAGCTGAACCCACTCTGGCATACGGGAAGCGCTTACGATTTGCTTCACGACCGCGATGTAGACTCACTTGAAGTCGAACTCGCACCGTTCAGCGCCACGATTTTGAAAATGAAATAAATTCGGTTTTGCACCCGTTTCGGCGGGTGTTTTTTTTGTTGAAAATAATTTGCTAAATCCCTTTCTTTTTCATATCAAAAGGAGTAACATGACCCTTGTGATTTTGACAACGTAAATATTTCATAGAGAGAATTGTAGAAACAAGGGAGAATACACATGCCGAACAAAAACACCGAACAGCTCAGTTTATTTAAAATATCGTGGCCGATCTTCATCGAGCTCGCGCTCCATATGGGGACCGGGATTATCGCCACGCTCATGTTGGCCCATTACTCAGATGCCGCCGCTTCTGCAGTCGGCGTCGCCAACCAAATTTTGAACGTCTTCTTAATCGTCTTCAGCGTGACGTCGGTCGGCGCGACCATCTTGATCGGTCAAGCCATCGGCGCCAATCGGATGAAGAAGAGCCGCGACTTCGCCCGTTCTGCCGTCAGCTTGAACATGTGGCTCGGCGTGATCATGGTCGCCGTCGTGTTCTTGTTCGGTGAGACGTTCCTCCGCCTGTTCGGTCTATCGGATGAGCTGTTCGACCACGGTCTCTTGTTTTTACAAATCGTCGGGTTGTCGCTCTTCACCGAGGCGCTCATCATGGCGCTCAGTTCCGTCCTCCGGAGTCACGGGATGACGAAACATGCGATGCTCGCGACGCTTCTCATCGATATCATCACGGCCATCGGAGCCATGATTGCCGTCATGGGTTGGTTCGGCCTCCCGGTGACAGGTGTCGCCGGTGTCGCCTGGGCCATCGTCATCGCCCGTTTCTCGGCGATGGTACTCTTGTTCTGGATCGTCAAGAAGCGACTCATGCTCCGCTTCCCGCTCAAAGAATTGATTAAGCCGCAACGCGATGATATCCGTGCCTTGCTCCAAATCGGGGTACCATCGGCCGGAGAGAACTTGTCGTATCAGTTCTCACAAATCATCATCACCGGTTTCATCGCCACGATGGGTGAGGCGTCCCTCGCCGCCCGCGTCTACGTCATGAACCTGTCGATGCTAGCCTTCTTGTTCACGGTCGCCGTCGCGCAAGGGACGCAGCTGTTGATTGCCCGTGACATCGGCGGGAAACGGTTTAAAGAGGCGTATACCCGCGCCGTCAAGACGTTGAAGCTCGCCATGTTTGCATCACTCGTGGCCTCACTCGGACTCGCCGTCTTCGGTAAGTCGTTGCTCGGCCTGTTCACGTCGAACCCGGACATCATCGCCGTCGGCGTACCGATTTTATGGGCGACGCTCATCCTGGAGCCAGGTCGTGCCATGAACATCGTCTTGATGGGCTCGCTCAAGTCGGTCGGCGACGTTCGCTTCCCGGTCATGATTGGAATCGCCTCGATGTGGGGCGTCGCCGTCGTCTTCAGTTATTTGTTCGGTCTCCAGATGGGGCTCGGCGTCCTCGGGATTTGGCTCGCCTTCTCACTCGACGAGTGGTTCCGCGGTTTCTTCGCCTTCCGGCGCTGGAAATACGGGACGTGGCAACAAAAAGGCTTCCAGTTCGAACCGAAGCCAACTTCATAACCAATCAAAAAGAAGTGGTCGCTGTGACCGCTTCTTTTTTTATCGATTATCGATTTAAGAATGCCTGCATCGCCTGGCGATGAACGTCCGTCTGCCCACATTTCCGTTGCCAGATAATCTCTTGCTCGAGCCCGTCCTCGAACGAATCGGCTCGGAACAACGCCTTCATGCCTTGCACCGCTGTCGGTGACTTGGCTGCGAGCGTCTCGGCGTATGTCGTCAACCGCTCCAAGTATGCCTCATCCTCGACGAGCTCCGTGACGAGACCGAACGTCTCGGCCTGTTCGGCGTCAATCGTGCTGCCGCTCCACATCCAAGCGAGCGCGAGATCTGGTCTCATCAAGCGTCGTAAATGGTATGGTCCCCCGGCGTCGGCGACGAGACCGATTTTGATGAACGCCGAACTGAACTTCGTCGACCTTGCGACGAGCCGGACGTCCGCGGCGAGCGCCAGACTGAGACCCGCCCCCGCGACGACCCCATGAATGCCGGCAATGATTGGTTTCGGACAGTCGGCAAGCGCCCGCACGAGCGGATGATACACCTCTTCTAAATACACTCCATAGTCGGCGTCACTCTCAATCGTCAAGTCCTGTCCCGATGAGAAGGCACGTCCTTGCCCGACGAGCACGATGACGTGGACGGCCTCATCCGCCACGAGCTGCTCCATCGCTTCCCTCGCCTCGCGAAGCAACGTCTCATTTAATGCGTTCAATTTTTCCGGCCGGTCCCATTTCAGCCAGCCGACCCCGTTCCGCTGTTCCAGTTGAATCGTTTCCATCCTAATTTCCCCCTTCATGATAAAATGAATCACTATTCATTTCTCTATCATGGATTCTGTTTCCTTCTTGTCATGAAAACTTTCCGAGTTCGATTGCCCGACGCTACCACTATTTGCTATTCTTAAAAGAGTCGTTCAACGAAAGGGTGGGACCGATGCAACTGACAAACGCCGCAAGACAACTGAAACAACGGAACGTCCCGTTCACGTATCACACATATGAAGTGGACGAGTCCGACGTCTCGGCCAAGCATGTCGCCGCATCACTCGGTAAACCGCTCGACCAACTGTATAAAACGATTTGTCTCGAGAACGAGCAACGCCGATTCGCCTTCTTTTTGATTTCAGGAGAGCTCGATATCGACTTAAAAGCGGCCGCGAAGGCCTGGGGTGTCAAAAAGGCTTCGCCCGTACCGGTGAAAGAGCTCGAGGCGCTGACCGGGTACATCCGCGGTGGGGTCTCGCCGATCGGTGCGAAGAAGCGCTTCCCCGTGTTCCTTCACGACAGCGCCAAACAAAAAGACACGATCATCATCTCGGCCGGAAAGCGCGGCTATCAACTCGAACTCACACCGGCCGATTTGCTCCGGTTCACGGACGGCCGCTGGTTCACTCAATAAAAAAGATGGAGGCAATATCTATGTGGAAAGAACGAATCCGCTCGTGGATTCCTAACTCATTTACGTTCGGCAACTTGTTCTGTGGCGTCTTGGCCATCGTTTATGCGGCGCGTGGCGACTATTCGAACGCGACGTTATTGATTATCATCGCCATGATGCTCGACAGTCTCGATGGACGGCTGGCCCGTATGCTCGGTGTGGCCGGTGATTTCGGGAAAGAACTCGACTCGCTCGCCGATGTCGTCACGTTCGGGGTCGCCCCGGCATTACTCGCCTACTACACGTTTTTTATCGACTACGGCAACTACGGTCTTTTCTTCGCCGCCTTATTCCCGCTGTTCGGCGCCTACCGCTTGGCCCGCTTCAACTTATCGGCGACGAACGTCTCGGCCAGCTACTTCTCAGGTGTCCCAATCACTGCGGCCGGCGGATTGCTCGCCGTCGTGACGACGTTCGGGGACCAGATTAATGAACTGCTCACCCCAATCTTTTTCACGGGTCTCGCCCTGCTCATGGTCAGCCGCGTGCGTATCCCGAGTTTCAAAGATGTGCCGCTCCCGCGCCATTCGTTCATCATCACAGTCAGTCTCATCTACTTGACGTACATGATTCTGGCCCGGTGGAAAGAATGGCCGTCGTTCTGGTTCATCGCCGTCACATTCTACGTCTTATTCATCGCCTTCTCGTTCGTCAAGAAACGAAAACGGATGGCGAATTGATGGGTCCCTCTCGAGGGGCTCTTTTTTTGCATGCATTTATTAGACGGATGTCACAAACCTCTCTAGAATGGTAATAGAGGTGATGAAATGAAAGTGTATCCATGGATTTGGAAATGGTTTTTAGTTTGGTATGTCATCGGGGTCGTCCTCGTTGGCTTTGATTTGTTGCCGAGTTGGCTCGAATGGGCAAACCCGGTATTCTTATGGCTCGCTGGGGCCATCGGTGGTTGGGTGATCGCGGACGGCGTCCGCCACGCCCGCTGGATTGTCCCGTTCATCTTCTTCGGCTCAATCGCTGTCGAGACGCTCGGTGTCAAAACCGGGTTCCCGTTCAGCGAGTATATCTACGCCGAGGCGTTCGGTCCGACCGTGTTCGGTGTACCGGTCACAATCGGTGCAGCCTGGCTCGCCGTCATCGGCTCGAGCTTTGCCGTCGCCCGCTTGTTCTCGTTCAAGAACCGCACGCTCTGGCTCGTCCCATTCCTCGCTGTTTGGCTCGACATGGCAATCGATCCGGTCGCCGCGAACGTGAAAGGCTATTGGGAATGGGCCAATGACGGTTTGTATTATGATATCCCGACGCAAAACTTCGTCGGTTGGTTCGGACTGTCGCTCATTTTCTCTTGGTTACTCGACCGGTTTGAAGTCGAGGCGGAACCGATGTTGCTCGGGCACGGCCGTTATTTGTTCGTCATGCTTCACGCCTTGTTCGGAGTCACGGCCGTCAACGCCGGTCTCTACGGGATCGGTGTCCTCAGCCTCGTGACCGCCGCAGGTCTCATCTTGATAGAACGGAGGAGCCGTCATGATCGAAGCGAGCAAAAAGAAATGGTTCAATAACCTGTTCTCGACGTTCGTCAAAGAGCGTCAAATCCGTCCGTTTTTCCATACGATTCACGTCCGGGCCGATGACGTGCCGACACCTGGACTGTTTTTGAGCACACACAGCTCGTGGTGGGACGGGATGATTCTGCTCATGTTGAACGAATATTATTTGCGTCACGACGTCCACGTCTTGATGGATGAGGATGGACTGCGCCGCTTCCCGTTCTTCCGCCACTTAGGTGCGTTCTCCATCAAAAAAGGCAAACTATCGGACGTGCGCGCCTCGCTCGACTATGCTAATCGGCTGTTACTCGCTGGCAAGTCCGTCTGGGTGTTCCCGCAAGGACGTGAGTATCCACAGGAGCATCGCCCGCTCGAGATCGGTTCCGGTGCAACGATGCTGATTCACAATCCAGAAGTCCGGTTGTGCGCCATCTATTATACGTTCGCGTCCCACGCCGCCCCGCTCGTCTATGTGCGGTTCCGCAACCATACGGTCGTCTCTAAGACGCGACGTGACCAAAAACAAGAGCTCGCCAAAGCACTTGAGCGACTATATGACGATACGCGCGACGACGTGATCGCACAATCCGACCGCTATATCGAGCTGTTCCCTCCGAAGCGCAGCTTGGCGGATTGGACAGAGCACGTGCTCCAACTCGGAAGAGGCCGCTCATGATTCTGTTCGTCATCACGTCCCTGATGCTCGTCTTCACGCTGGTGAACTTGCTATTCCTCCGGCCGCTCACCGCTCCGGCCCCTGTCCCTTCGACCGCGATTTGCATCCCGCTTCGGAACGAGGAGCGGAACGTGCCGAAACTCGTCACAAGTTTAAAGGCAGCCTTGACGGATGAATGTCACGTTTATTTGTATGAGGACCGGTCCGAGGACGGTACATATGAGGCGCTCGTTCAAGCGATTGCGGGCGATTCCCGCTTCACCATCTTCCGTGGGGTGCCGCTCCCGGAAGGCTGGGCCGGTAAAGTCCATGCATGCCATCAGTTGGCGACCCGGACGACCGAGCCGTATGTATTGTTCCTCGATGCCGACGTGACGATCGACCCGACGTTCATCGGTCGACTTCACGGCACACTCGCCCGCGAAGGAGCGGTCTTCTTGTCCGGCTTCCCCCGTTTCCCGACACCGACTTGGCTCGGCAAACTGTTGATTCCGATGCAGCACGTCTTAATCGCCCAGCATTTGCCCCTGTTTTGGCGAAAAGTCCGTCATCCTGCCTTCGCCGCGGCCAACGGGATGAACGTCCTCGTCGAGCGGGCGAGCTACGAGGATGTCGGAGGGCACGCCTCGATTCATGATTCATTGATTGACGACATCGATCTCTGCCGCGAGTTCAAACGTCGGAAAAAGATCACGTCGCTCGTCAACGTCTCGCCGTATATCACGTGTGACATGTATGCGACGAATGAAGAAGTCTGGAATGGGTTTTCAAAGAACGTATTCAAGGGAATGAATGAAGCAGTGGGCATCGCCCTTTATTTCTTTCTCTACTACGGCATCCAGCTGTCTGCTTTCATCGTCTTTCTCGTCCGCATGGACTGGATTTCATTCTTGGCATGCGCGTTCGTTTTGCTCGCGCGCCTCGCCATCGATGTCAAATCGGGTGGCCGCCAGTTTTGGCTCCACCCGTTCAGTCTCATCGCCTACTTGCTCCTCTTGTCGAGCGCGGTCGTGCGCAAATGGCGACGGAAGCCGATTTCATGGAAAGGCCGGACGTATCAATAATTAGGAGGCATACTATGAAACATATCGCCATTATTGGGGCCGGTCTCGGCGGCTTGAGTGCCGCCGTCACCTTGGCCGCCCGCGGTTACGACGTGACCGTCATTGAAAAGAACGAGCATGTCGGTGGGAAGCTCATGCCGATTATCACCGATGGACACCGCTTCGACTTCGGACCGAATACGATTACGATGCCGGACGTGTTCCGCTCCGTCATCCGCAACAGCGGCGCCAACCCGGATGACTATTTTGAGCTCGTCAAACTCGAGTCGCACACGGTCAACCACTTCTCCGACGGTTCGACGTTCACATTCGATTCGGACCGCGAAAAAATGGAAGCTGAGGTGCGCCGTCTGACCGGCGACAAAGCCGATAAAAATCAATTGGCCGCTTACTTAGACGAGGCGGAAAAACTGTTCGAGATTGCCAATCACCGCTTCTTCACGCGGATGGACTCGAAAATCGATACCGGTCTTTGGGCCGACATGATGAAAGTGCATCCGCTCAAGAGCCTGCATGCGCTCCATAAAAAGTACTTCAAGGACCCTCGCATCATCCAAGCGCTCGACCGGTATGCGACGTATATCGGCAGCAGCCCCTACGTCACACCAGGCACGTTCGCGCTCATCTCGCATCTCGAGCTGAATGACGGCGTCTATTTCGCCAAAGGCGGGAACTGGACGATCGCGAAAGGCTTCGCGAAACGGGCGAGCGAGCTCGGCGTCGAGTTCCGGCTCGGCCATGAGGTGACGAAAATCGAAGTGACGAACGGGAAGGCCCATGCGGTCGTCATCGACCACGAAGAGGTCATGTCTTGCGATGCCGTCCTTCTGAACGGGGAACTGCTCACGCAATATCCGCGTCTCGTCGACGCGATGGACCGTCCCTCGTTCCCGGTACCGACACGCGACACGATCGAGCCATCGGTGTCCGCTTTCGTCATCATGATCGGCTTGAACAAACGATTGAACCTCGCCCATCACAACGTCTATTTCTCAGACGACTACGAGGCCGAGTTCCGGGCCTTGTTTGAAGAGGAACGCTATGCCGATGAGCCGACGATCTATATCTCGAACTCGGCCCATACCGACCCGTCAATGGGAGAAGCCGGCGATAACTTGTTTATCCTCGTCAATGCGCCGGCCCATATGACCGATATCGATGCCGAGACGTATGAGCATTTGATTCGTCGACGGCTCCGCACGTTCGGTGTCGATTGGGAAGACAGCGATGTCTTGTTCCATCGCCGCGTCACTCCACTCGATTTGACCCGTGATTTTTACGCCTACTACGGAGCGCTTTACGGGACGTCGGCCAACTCGAAAAAAGGAGCGTTTTTCCGTCCGTCGGCCCGTTCCGAAGACGTCTCAAACATCTGGTTTGCGGGCGGTTCGACCCACCCTGGTGGCGGTAGCCCGATGGTGACGCTTTCAGGACAATTCGCGGCCCGATCGATGTTAGAGGACATACCTCTGACAATTTGAACATTTTGTGAACAGAGGATTCGACACTTGTCGACACGGGACAGACGTGATAATATCATATTCGAGTTCAAGCAGTTTTGTAACGTTAGTTACACCTGTAGCGATCGAATGGCTTCCCCGAGCCTATCGCGTTTTGAACTTGTCACACCCGAGAAAAAAGTGATGAGCGAGTTTCCCCACTCGTATCCCGCAGCTGGAACAGCATGCATCTGATGTTCCCCCTTAGTCCATCAAGCATCCTGCTTCAGCGAAGATGCCCCATTGTTTCATTCCCCATGAAACGAGGCACATCTTTAGGGTTCATCACGTCCGATTCGTTCGTTTCCCCGATGAACGAATCACATAACGCTTACACCACTTTTGGTCCCCCGCCAAAAGTGGTTTTTTTGTGCGCAAAAAAGGCAGCCGTCTCAAGACGACCGCCCTTGCTTATAATCTGGTCAACAGTTTGCCTTTTTGAATCGTCGAGACATACGCCCGCTTCGTGAAGACGTCATGCCCGTTCTGCCGGGCCGCATCTAAAATCCCTTCATAGAGGAGCGCTGCCGCCGCGACAGGCTTCCGGCTCGTCACAGGATACAAGTGATGCGTCTCCCGGGCGCTGCTGTATAACGCTTCCGCGCGACGGGCCACTGTCTCCCAGACGTCGATGAACGCCGGAGTCACTTGCCGCGCAAACAAATCGGCTTCCTCGACACCGAACTCGGCGAGCAACGATTGGGGCACATAAATCCGGTCCCGATCGAGGTCTTCCCCGACGTCGCGCAAGATGTTCGTCAACTGCATGGCAATTCCTAAATCGATGGCGCCTTGCTTCAATTGCTGGCGTCCACCCGCATCGGCGTCCGGCGCGAGAATCGGTAACAGCATCAAGCCGACGGTACTGGCCGCGTAATAGCCATACTGCTCCGTCTCCTCGAGCGTCGCATAACGCGTCTTATGTAAGTCCCATTTCATGCCTTCGGCCAACTCGAAGAACGGTTCGACGTCCATGTCGTATCGCTTCCAGACATCCTCGAGCGCCACCCAGAGCGCATCCGGCAATGGTTCGCCCGCCAAGAAACGATCGAACTCGGCCAAAAAATGCGTCAAACTTTCCTCGGGGCTATCAGATTCGTCGACCGCGTCATCGAGTGTCCGACAAAACGTATAGACCGCAGCCACGGCTTGGCGGTCAGGTTTAGAGAGCAGGGAAAAGGCCCGATAGAACGTGAGCGAGCCTTTTTTCATTACGTCTTCACATTGACGATACGCTTCTTGTGTCGTCATGGTACAATGCCCCCATTTCTTCTTCCATTCTTTTCACTAACAGTTGCGAGCCGATCATGACGATTGGAACGCCTCCGCACGGATGGACCGATGCCCCGACCGCATAGAGACGGTCGATCTGGGCATACGGACGGGCCTGCGGTTTGAATGCGGCCGACTGGGCCAATTTCGGGGCGATGCCGAAGCTTCCGCCCTCGAACAAGCCGAATCGTTCCGCGTCCATCGGCGTCCGGACTTTCATTTCCAAGACACGGTCTCTGAAATCGGGCACCATCCGTTCGATGCGGCCGATCAAATGCTCGATTGCACCGCTCGTTTCAAAGTCTTTCCGTTCCAATTTACGCGGCACCGGTACGAGTACGTACAGCACACTCGTGCCCGTCGGTGCGAGCGAGTCATCGATGAGGGACGGATTGAACGTATACATCGCTGGATACTTGCTCAGTTTACCATCTTCGAAGATGGTCCGCATCGACCCGGCGAAATCAGTCGGCAAATCGAATTGGTGGACCGGCAAGTCGATGTCCCCGTTCACGGTAAAATACAACAAGAGCGTCCCACTCGACGGTTCATACGACTTTGGCTTGACGCCATCAATCAAGCGTTCCATGAGCGGGAAGTCGCCGTTGACGACGACCGCATCATACGGATGGACGACTCCGTCGACGACAACCGCATCCGCCCGACCTTCGGCGACGCGGACGCGTTCCACGTTCGCGTTCAGCTTGAACGTGACGCCCCGGCGCTTCAACTCTTGTTCTATTTTCGTCGCCAGCGAGAAATATCCTCCTTTGACGTACCAAATCCCCTCTTCTTGCTCCCGATACGGAATCAAGCCATAGAGGGATGGCGTGTCATAGGGGTTGCCGCCGATGTAGAGCGTTTGCAGACTATAGGCGACACGAAGACGTTCGTCCTTAAAGAAGCGTTTCATGTTCTCGTGGGCCGTCTCATACGCCTTCAAGCGCATGAGGAGCATCAATAACTTCGGCTCGAACAAATCTGTCTTGCTCTTATAGCCCCGGTCCAAGAACGCGTCGAAGCCGAGGCGATACTCTTCTCGTTTTTGGGCCATATATTTTTTGAATCCGGCACCCTCGTTGAAAAGACGGTCGATTTCGGCCGCCTGGCGCTCGATATCGCGATATTTATAGAACGTCGTCCCATCCTCATAACGGAGGCGATAGAGCGGGTCGACTTCAAGCAGTTCGAGCTCACGTTCCGGGAACCCGGCTTCTTGAAGCTGACTTTTCAGTTTCCCGGGTAACAGGACGATGGTCGGCCCCTCATCGACGCGGGCGCCGTTCTCGAATTCGACATAATTGAGTCGCCCCCCGACGCGGGATTCTTTCTCATAGATGGTCACGTGTAGCGACGGATATTTATGGGTCAGGAGCAAGGCCGCGTAAAGCGACCCGATTCCGGCACCGACGAAGCTGATGTTCATTGGCCGACACCTGCCCGGTCACGCAATAGGTTCGCCGTGATCCGCGCCGACTCAAAAATCGTCGGCAGTCCGCTGCCTGGATGAGTGCCCCCTCCGACGAGCCAGACGTGATCGAGTTCCTCGAACTGATTGTGCGGACGGAAATACATCATCTGCGATAAGTTGTGTCCGAGATTGAACGTGGCTCCTTCATATACACCGAACGCTTCCCAGTCGTTCGGCGTGAGCGGCTGCATGACCTCGATATGGTTACGAATGTCGCGATACGGTGAACGCGTCTCAAGCGCATCGAGGACACGTTCCGTCATCGTCGCCTCGAGCTTCTCCCAAGGCAAGTTCGACAGATTATTCGGGACCGGCACGAGGACGTAGAGTGACGATTTACCGGCTGGTGCCAGCGTCGGATCAATGTTTGACGCGTTCTGCACGTAGAAGGAGAAGTCTTCACTCAGCTTCAAGTCTTGCGTCATCTCTTTCACGTTACGCTCGTAGTCGTCTGCGAAATGAATCGAGTGATGGGCGACGTCGTCATAGACGCGATCGAGCCCGAGATAGAGCATGAACGTCGAACACGAGTAGCGCTTCTTCTTCAGTTGTTTCGGACTCCAACGCGTGAGCGCATCGCTCGGGACGAGCGTCGTCATCGCATGGGCGAAATCGGCACCGACAATCACTTCATCGAACGCGTAATGCACGTTGTTCGCCACGAGACCGTTAACACGTTTCCCATCGAGCAAGAGACGGTCAACGCCTTCTCCGAGACGAATCTCGCCGCCCTCTTCTTCGATGACGCGCGCCATCGCTGTACATAGTTGGTTCACGCCGCCAATCGGATGATGGACGCCGTAGGCATGCTCCATATACGACAAAATCGAGAAGCCGCCTGGACAATCCCAAGCCGACATCCCTAAATATTTGGCTTGGAACGTGAAGGCGTACTTCAGCTCCTCGCTCGTGAAGTATTCCGATAACACGTCATATAACGATTTACCAATCGACAAGAACGGCAACGCCTTCAAAACACGTGTGGCCACGTAATCCGTCAGCTTGTCATGCGCCGTCTGCAGGACCGGCATCAACTTCGACAGCTTGATGGCTTGTTCGGCCATGAAGCGCTCATAGCCTTCCCCGTTCCCAGGGAACTGCTCTTCAATCGCCTGATGCATTTGATCGCGGTCGGTCGTCATCGACAGTACCCGGTTCCCTCGATCGAAATAAAGGTCGTACATCGGTTCAAGGCGTTTCATCTCGACGTAGTCATGTAAATCGCGACCCGTCTCTTCGAAAATCTCTTCTAAAATATACGGCATATTTAAAAAAGTCGGGCCACGATCGAACGCGAATTCTCCGACTTGAAGACGAGACGTTCGTCCACCGACGAACGCCTGCTTCTCAAATACTGTTACCTTCACACCACGGCTTGCGAGCAGCATCGCAGCCGCAAGTCCTCCTGGTCCGGCACCGATCACGGCGACTCTTTTTTCCGACACGTTGAACAACTCCCTATGTGAATAGTCTCTTATGCTTCTATCTCATTATAGAAATGACTGGAGACAAGTTCAAATTTGAATCGGCTCGTCGTGTGTCCGCCATGTGTCAATTGCCGCGCTCGGCAATGACGATATACCATGATCCTTCCGGGATGAATGGGATAAAGCGAATATTTTCAAAGCCGACTTGCTGCATTTGACGGCGCAACTCTCGAATTGTCGGTAACGGATGCAAGTTGTCGTGGAGGGTCATGAACGCATTGAACGCCGAGGCAAACCGAGAGCCGAGCGGCGTCTCTGCGAGCGGAGTGACGAGGACAGCGACACCGGACGCCTCGAGGTTCTCGAGCATCCGTTCGAGCAATTCGATTCGTTTTTCTGGCGAGAAGTAATAGAGCATGTTGTTCATCATGACGGCATCGAACCGGTCCTCATGATCCCATTCCATGAAATCGGCCACTTCGTAACGAATATCACCTGACTCATCCTGCTCACGGGCTTCGGCGATGACGTCCTCTTCTAAGTCAATCCCGGTCAACTTCCACTCTGGTTCGAGGCCATGCAGTTTACGCAAGTAACCACCGTGCCCGCATCCGATATCGAGCATCGTCTTCACGTCGGCCTGACGCAACAGTTGTTGGACGACTGGGAAAGCGACCGTCTCGACGAGCGTCGACGTCTGTGCAACGACCTGTCCATGCGTCGCCCCATCGAACGTCTTCTGTTTGCCCGACTCTAAAAAGTCAGGGTAAGCGATGAGCGCCGGGATATGCAGCTCCATCATCTCTTGCAGCATGAAACCGATACTGCGCTCATCCTCATGCGACAATTGATATTTCAAACTACGTGTCGGGAAGTAACGCCAGCCTCTCTTCTTCAAATGACGAACGGCGACCCCCACTTCAAGCCAACGCTCCAGCGCGAGCTTCGTCAACGGTTGCTTCAAGCGAAGCGTCATCTCCGCAAAGCTGGCCCCGCCTTGGAGTGCATCGAACAATCCATATTTATAGCCGATATATCCGTGCCAAAGCGGCAGGAACGATTCCGTTTGTTTCATCCATCTTCGCGCGTGCAAGACGCGTGACCATTCATTCATTTGTTGTTCCATCATTTCACCTCATCATCGTTATCACTGATTTTTTTATTTTCCCCTAATAATTTACGGACAAACAAAAAAATCCCACTCCGATGTGCGGAATGGGAATCAACCTTAAATGAAATTGCTAAAGAACGACTGTCCGTATGGCAACGCATAGCCGATGAAAATCGTCACGAGTGCAAGTACGACGAAACCGCCGAACATCGCGTTCGCTGGTTTTTTCTTCTTCACACGGATGAGCGTCATCTCACCGAAGATGAGCGTGAGCAGTCCGACCGTGATTTTCACGTGATAGAACATGCCGCCACCGTTCAATTGTAAATACAAATAAAGTCCTGTGCCGAACGCGACGAGCAACATGAGTCGAAACACCATGTGGGCAATCTTCCCGCTCTTGTTCGCGTTCTTATAGCCGACGTAGGCGACAGCGAACAAGACGAGTAATAAAATCCAGCTCGTGACGTGCGTGTGTAGGAATGCAGTCAATGGCATTCAAAGTCCCCCTTTCCATTATGTACAATCTCTATTGTACACGAGTCGCTCGCTTTACGGTCAAGCAGGTGATTGAAAAATTTTCGCTTCCACCAAAAAGGCGCCCCATCGATGATCGATAGGCGCCTTGCGTTGCTGACGTGATTAAGCTGTCGTCGTTTCTTGTTCACGGACGGCGTATTCATAACTTGGAATGACGACCGTGAACGTCGAGCCTTGATGCTGCACCGACTCGACATGAATCTGACCGGCGTGACCGCGGACGATTTCCTGACAGATCGGAAGGCCGAGTCCGGTACCGCCGATTTCACGGCTGTCCGAATTGTCGACACGATAGAACTTGTCGAAGAGTCGGTCGAGCGCATCGCTCGGAATCCCGATTCCTTGGTCTTTCACTTTAATCGAAATGGATTGGTCGTGATGGGCCAGTTCGACTGTGATTTTCCCGCCACGCGGCGAATACTTCACGGCGTTCGAGAGCAAGTTACTCATCAACTGTTTGAACTTCTGACAGTCGGCGAACAGTTCGTACGGGCGATCATCGGCCGTGACGAGCTCGAACTGGTGTTTCAACGATGACGCCTCATAGAACGTCATCATATCGCGAATGACCGGCTCGACGTCGAGCTGTTCGCGGTCATACATTTGACTGCCGGCTTCCATCCGTTGTACGTCAAGGAAGTCGTTGACGAGATGCGTCAAGCGCTCCGTCTCGGCATGAATCGTCTGCAAGTATTTCGCTTGCTTCTCGTTCGGCAACTGCTTCTTGACCATGAGCTCGGTGAACCCATAAATCGAAGAGAGCGGGGTACGTAATTCATGGGAGATGGTCGAGATGAACTCGCTCTTCAAGCGCTCCGCCTCGGTCTCGCTCGTGATGTCACGGAAGACGAGTAACGTTCCTTTCGATAACCCGCCGACGACGATGCGTTCCGCATACATCTGTAGGTTCATCTCCCCTTTACGAATCGAGAAACTCACGCTGTCATGCGGGAAGTCGTCCGTGAACAAACGATCGGTATACTTCAAGAAATCATCTTCTTGATCGACCGTCGTTGAAATCGTCTCGCGCCATTCGTTCCATGATAGTTCCGCGAGTTCGCTCGACGTGATGTCGTCAAGCTCAGGGAACATCTCATAGAGCGGACGGTTGACGAAGACGTCATCGGTCGAGTGTTCGACGTAAATGACCGCCTCGCGAATCGAGTCGAGAATCCGTTCCGTCTTCCCTTTCTCACGGGTCATCTCTTCAAACAGACGCATCCGGAGAAGTGAGAGCGACAACTGACGGGCGAACGACATAATGTCGCCCATCTGTGTCTGCGTGAAGCGGTCTTTATAACGAACGAGATAGATGAACGCGATAATCGAGTCATCCGTCGGATCATGGACCGGCACGGCCGTCTCATACATATAGTATGGATACGGGAGCGGATGGTCGCTCGCGACTTGTTTCGACGAATGGACGGTCGTCCGCAGTGTCATCGCCCGCGTCAAGACCGAATTCTCGCTATCGAGCAATTGACGCGTGAGCGTCTCGTTCAAGCCGTGGCTCGTGATCGAGAATGAACCTGTCGCATCGACGAAGACGAGCGCGCCGACTTCTGAGTCGGTGATGGCGACGAGCTTCTCGATAATTTCTGGATAGGCCGTGAGCGAATCGCGGGCCGCGAGCGTCTCGGTCAATTCGTTACGATAAGCCAAGTGTTGCTCGTTCTGTTGCGTCTGCTCCAAGATCTCTTCAAGCTCTTGCTGTTGCGCTTGAAGCTCTTCTTGTTGAGCAATCAACTCTTCTTGTTGCGCTTGCAACTCGTGGTTCTTCTCAATCAAGTGACGTTCGTTGTCACGAAGCGTCTCGGCCATTTTGTTAAACGACCGTGACATCGTCCCAATCTCATCTTCACGCTCCATCTGGTCGCTCAAATCGACGATCTCGCCTTTAAGCAGACGGTCCGATGCGATCGAGAGACGTGAA
Source organism: Exiguobacterium sp. s157 (assembly GCF_018618205.1). NCBI lineage: Bacteria > Bacillati > Bacillota > Bacilli > Caryophanales > Exiguobacterium > Exiguobacterium sp. s157. The sequence goes on along the minus strand of NZ_JACSLQ010000001.1, from coordinate 66,803 downwards.
ATCAAACGCGTTTGACGGCGCAAGAACGGTTGGATGAACAATAAAATCAAGGCCGCGAACGACAAAATGCTCGCAATCCACAAGAACTGAAGAATGTCGTTATTCAACTTCCAAGCATCGTACACTTTTTGTTTCTCGCTATTCATCAAAGATTTATAATCTGACAATGATGTCTCAATCTGTTGAATCGGTCCGAGCGTATCAATCCCGCGCTCTGGGCTGTACGGGACGACGCCCTGCTCAATCAAACGCTGGGCTGTCGGCAACGCCAACACCGTCTCTGGGTCGATGGTCGTCTCGGTGATTTCACCTTCTGCCCGCAATTGACCGTACTCCGTCGTCACCGGAAGGATGACACCGAAATAGAAGTCATGAAACTCTTGCAAGTCCTCCGCGAAAATCTCACCTTGCTTCGTCTGGACGACGCTCTTGAACCAGTTTATTTCTTGTTGGAACTCGTTCTCTTTCTCTTTAGCCCGCTCGAGCGCCTCCGTATCACCAAAGACGAGATAACCTCGAGCCTCATATTGGACGCCTTGCCAGTCGTCCCAAAGCGTATTCAGACGTTCGATGCGTTGATCGACGTCTTGTAGCCGTCGTTCGCTCTCCGCGACACGTTCTTCCATGTACATATACATGAAAATCGAGCCGACGAGCGCGAGCGCGAGGAACGAGTAGAGGACGACCATGAGGTCGCGACCGAGTTTTTGTTTAAACCATCTGTTCAATTCACGATGCCTCCTATAATCTTCACCAATTCAAGTGGACTGAACGGCTTCGAAATAAAGTAGTCGACGCCAATCTCATTCGCGCAATCACGATCAGATTGTTGGCTCTTCGCCGTGAGCATCATCACTTTCGTATGTTGACGTCCTGGCAGTTTTCGTACTTTCTCAATGACCTCAAGACCGGTCATGCCTGGCATCATATGGTCGACAATCACGAGGTCGTACTCGTTCTGTTCGATTAGCCGATAGGCTTCAAGGCCGTCTGGCGCTTCATCAATGTCATATCCTTCATCTTCTAATGTATCTAAAACAAGCATGCGTAATACTTCTTCATCTTCTGCTAGTAAAATTTTTACCATGACGATTCCTCCATTTTTTATCCCATTCCATTATTTTAACGGATTCAGTTCGTAATCACAAAAAATAAGGGTGTACGGTGTATAACCGTACCCCTTTTTCTTCACAACGTCTACATTATAATACAACAATTTCCTGCAATTCGAGCGAATAAATGAGCATCTGCCCGACCGTGATTCCCCAAATCGCCTCAATCGCCTCACGATAAAGCGAGAGTTGGACGTGATAGCGGTCACGTAACATCTGTTTTGCCGCGTCACGGGAGTCGCTCGAGAAAAGCACAGAGTCCGATTTATAATCGAGAAGTACATACGTCTCTCCGTCATAAAACAGACAATCGATAATCCCTTGGATCAGCACGTGCTCGTCGGTGAACGTCCCCGTTGGATTGACTCGCTCGGCCGGGACCGTGTACGTGAATGGTAGCTCACGCCAACCTGTCCCAGTTTGAAGCGCTGCTGTCAACGCGCGTCCCGTTTCCGAGGCAAAGAACGCCTCGATTTCAGGACTCGCAAGCCGTGCCGTTTCGGCCTCGACCGGGCTGAGCATGCTTTCCGCTTCCCAGCGGTCGATTTGGACATCGAGCGGCTCGGACGGGTCGATCAATTGGAAGACGAGATGTAGCGTTGTCCCCCGTTCGGCTCCTGTCTGCTGAGATTGCTTCCATTTTGGTTCTCGATACGGGGTGTCCGTCGCCCGGTACGTCTCTTCGAACGCAGCCTGTTCAAGCTGGAGCGCCCGCTTCAATTCGGTCACCGTTTGTTTGGCCGCTGTCTCCGTCGCAGCCTGTGCCGGATAGGCGTAGGCGAACGCCTTGTGGACGAACTCACTGACGTTCGCTTCGTCTTTCACCGGAAAATCGATCGCCTCGAACTGTTTGACGTGATGGAGCTGCGCCATCATCTCTTGGAGCGTGGCGACTTCTGCCAAATCTCCCTCACCGATGATGCGATACGTCCACGGTGTCGCTTCTTGTTGCGGAGCGATAACCGGCAAGCCCTGTTGTTCTAAGAACGAGGCAGCCCCTTCAAGTTTCAGGAGTGCCGGAGCGACCCAATCGAGATACGTCTTCGCGTCACGACGCGACTCGGCCGATAACGTCGTCCCGGTCTGCTCGACGTGCAGCCACTGCTGAATCTGTTTCCCCGGTTCTTTAATCGTCCCGACCAAAATCAATTTCTCTTTGGCACGGGTGAGGGCGACATACAGGACGCGCATCTCTTCGGCTTTCATCGTGGCATCGAGATCGCGGCGAATCATCTCTTTGACGAACGTCTCCGTCTTCGTCCGGGTGACGACATCGATGGCGTCGAGCGAGATGCCATACCGTTTATGGAAGATGACGCGCTGCATTTGGTCGCGTTTATTGAACTGCTTTCCAAGCTGGGCGACGATCGTGACCGGGAATTCCAGTCCTTTCGACTTATGGACCGTCATGATTCGGACGACGTTCTCTTCTTCGCCGAGCGAACGCGCCTCTGACAAATCCTCACCGTTATCTTGCAGTCGGTCCATCACGCGGAGGAAGCGATACAAACCGCGGTATCCGCTCCGTTCATAGGACAAGGCCCGATCATAGAGCGCCTTCAAGTTTTCTTGGCGTCCTTTCCCACCTGGCAAGCCACCGGCGAAATCGTAGAAGCCGGTGTCGTTGAACACTTGTTGAATCAGCTCCGACAAACTATGGTTCCGTGCGAACGTGCGCCACGCTGACAACGCGTCGAGCACATCGCCGCACTTCAGACCGAGGTCATCCTCATCGTCCGCTTTCGCTTTGAGCGCCTCGAAGAACGAGTCCTCCGATTCAAGACGAATCTTGGCCAGTTCTTGGTCACTGAAGCCGAACATTGGTGAACGGAGCGCTCCCGCGAGCGGGATGTCTTGAAGCGGATTGTCAATCAGTTTCAACGCGGCGAGCATCATGCGAATCTCGGTCGCCTGGAAATAGCCGCCGTCTGAATCGGTATAGGCCGGGATGTTGTACTGTGTCAAAATATCCATCAGCTGTTCGACGCGCTCTTTTTTTGAGCGGACCAAGATGACGATATCGCGATATTCGCACGACCGCAGCAAGCCGGTCGCCTCATCGGTCACTTTGAACGGTTCCTCGCCCGAGACAAGTTCTAAAATCCGGGTCGCGATGGCGCGTCCTTCGAGCTCTTGTTTCGAGAGATCACGACTCTCACCATTGACGAGAATCAGCTCAGGTCTCGCCTCGAGCTCCTCATACGCCCGGCCTGGCACGAGTCGGGCCGCCTCATCGTATTCGATCTCACTTACTTCCTCGTCCATCAACCGGACGAACAAGTCGTTGATGCCATGGAGCACTTCGGCCCGGCTCCTGAAGTTTTGGGACAGGTCGATCCGTTGTCCCGAACCATCTTGTTTGAACCGGGTCGCCTTCTCGATGAACAGACGCGGCTCGGCATGGCGGAACCGATAAATCGATTGTTTGATATCGCCGACCATGAACAAGTTGCCGACGTGTTCGGCTTCGTGGCTGACGAGTCCGATAATCGTTTCTTGGATCTCGTTCGTATCTTGATACTCATCGATCAACACTTCGGCGAAGCGCTGTTTATAGAGCGATGCGACCGAGGACGGTCCGTCCCCGTCGCGCAAAATCGCGAGCGCATAATGTTCAAGGTCGCTGAAATCGACGAAGGCGCGGTCCCGCTTCGCCTGCTCATAGGCGGCACCGAACGTCCGGACGGTCTTGACGAGCGTCTCGACGAGCGGACGTTGCGTCATCAAGACCTCTAAATAGTCCGCTCCGCTCGTGCCGGCCTGTGCGGTCGCTTCGCTCAACTTCTTCTTCGCCTGGTCGTAGGCCGGTTTCAACACCGTGTGGTAGACATGATGTTCGTCTTTCTTTTGGACGGATTTCATCGTCCCGAATTTGACGGCGCGGGAAGCCGTCTCGAGCTCGCTCCACTTGAACGAGTCCGGATCAAGGTTCGCGAACGGCAAAATCGCCTGTTGCACGTTCGCGGATTGCGCCTCATAACCGGCGAGCCGAAGCTCGATGGCGACGCGACGAAGTTGACGCAACGCTTTCTCGATGTCTACCCAAAGCAGGTGACCGAATTCGATCAGCAATTGCTCATCGTCCGGGTCCCCGTCAAATTGATACAACGAGACGAGCTCATCCAGGTAGGCTTCCGGGTCAGGCAGTGTTCGCGCATAGTGATAAAGTCCGAGAATCAACTCCTCAATCTCACTGTCCCCGCGGTCGGACGTATAGGCGTCAATCAAGGCGAAGAACGCTTGGTCTTGTTCGCCATAGGCGTCTTCGAGCACGTCTTCGAGCACATCGTCCTGCAAGAGCACCAAATCACGCTCTTCAGCGATTTTGAACGCCGGGTCGAGGTCGAGCAAATAGTAATTCTCTCGAATCATCTCGAGACAGAACGAGTGAATCGTCGTGATGAGTGCTCGGTTGAGCATTTGGCGTTGTTTGCGAATATATGCGTTCTCCGGGTCGTCACGAAGCGCTTGATCGAGCGCTTTGGCGATTCGCCGCTTCATCTCGGCCGCGGCCGCATTCGTGAATGTGACCACGAGCATGCGGTCGGCCGTCAGTTCGTCCGTCTCATCCAAGAGACGGCTCGCAAGTCGTTCCACGAGGACTGCCGTCTTGCCGGAACCGGCTGCCGCCGAGACGAGCACGTGCGATCCTCTGGCATCAATGGCCGCTTGTTGGTCATTCGTCCACTGCATCGACGTCACCTCCTAATCTTGACAAGACGTCATCTTTTTCTAGCTTTTTCAATTGCCGTGCCTCGTTGGACAACGCCTCATCAAAGTGACAGACACTTTGGAACGGGCACGTCTGGCATGGCCGGCGTTCTTTATACTCATACGGTTCGACCCCGATTTCACCGTCATACATCGCCTCGGCGCTCGATTGGGCCAAATCGATGGCATGGTCCATCAACTGTTCGAGTTGCGGTGGCGAGACGACTTTTTTCGTCGTGTTCGCATCGAGCGTCCCGTCTTTCTTGTACTTGACCGGGATGACGATTGATTTTTTCTGGTCGAGTTTCGCCGTCCGGTCCATCATCTCTAAAATGGCCGGATCATCGACGAGCAACCCTTGCATCTGATACGACTCGAGCACCTTGCGTTCGGTGTCGGTATCCGTCTCGGCCGGAGCGACGAGCGGGCGATGGACGTGGAAATAGAGCGCGGCCGCTGGGGCGACGTTCTCTTGCGTCCAGGCGTTCGCCTGCTCAATCAACACTTTCAAATAGATGAGCATCTGCATCGCGAGCCCGTAATAAATCTCGGCGAAGTCGATCTCTCGTTTACTCGACTTGTAATCGACGATCCGAACGTACAATTGGTCGTGAATCGAAGCCGTATCGACCCGGTCAATCCGACCGACGAGTTCGCACGTCGCCCCGTTACTGAGCGTGAACGATACCGGCGGGAAATTGCCGCTGCCGAAAGCGAGCTCAAAGGCGACCGGATCGAACCCGTCTCGTTTCGACTGCTCGATTAACACTTCCGCAGTCTTGCTGACGACGTCGGTCAATTTCTTCTTCAAATAGCCATACCGGTTCGAACTCATCAAAATCGCGTTTTGAATCTCTGGTGTGACGAGCTCGACGGCCGCCTCAGCGAGAGAAGAACATTCCTCCCGGCTCACATCACGCCATTCTTTCCCTTCCATCTGCACGGTCTGCGACATGTGCTCGATGGTGCGATGATACAAGTTGCCGATATCTGGCGCCTCTAAGCGATACAAACGGCGCTCTTTTAAACGAAGGCCGTAACTGGCGAAGTGACGGTACGGACAGGCTTGGAACGTCTCCAGCCGCGAGACGCTCGCCCGAATCGAGTTCGTGTACAGCGACTTGGCGACGTCTTCCGGTAACGGCTTGGGCACGTTTTGATAGAAGAGCGCGCTCGTCAATAACCGGATCCGCTCGCGGCCTTCCGGATGTTTCAACAGCTCGTTATATACCGTGAACCACGTGTCTTGAATCGGGTAGTGGCGACTGAGCCGCTGTAATTCGAGCGCCGTGACCGCTGCCGTCTGATTCACGTTCGTGATGAACGACAACTGGTCGCTCGGGCGATGTTCCCCGGCTTCTGCGAAGTGGGTCGTCACGACCTTGCCACCGCCAAGCCGCGCCTTCAGGTCCGCGATGAAGCTGGCCGGCTGAATCGCCTTGCCGGCGCGGTCGACGAGGGCGTAGCTGACGAACAGCCGATGACTCGGTGCAGTGAGCGCCTTATACAAATAGTACGTCTCATCGTCAAACAAGTGCTCGGTCGCTTTCCCAGCCCGGACGCCGTTCTCGTGCATGAAGTCGAGGTCCTGGTCGGTCAATAGTTTCGACTGGGTCGAGACGAGCGGGATTTGATCTTCGTTCGCTCCGAGCAGGAAGACGACTTTCTTATCAAGCAACCGGCCCCGAACATAATCGGTGACCGTCAATTGATCCAAAGAAGGCGGGACGAGCGCATAGCGCAGACTATCGAGCCCGGTGTCCATCATTTGGAGGAACAGCTCGGTCGAAAGCGTCTCGTCCGGTGCGGCCGCCTCTAGCTGTTCGAGCAAGTGCAACACCGCGTCCCATACTTGCGTATGTTCGCGCGCCTCGAGCAAGCGTGCCTCTTCGAGCTCCTCATCTCGCCAATGGGCAAGACAGGACGCCACGCCGACTCGTTCCAAGAATGCGTAGATGGCATGCGTGTAAGCCTGCATCGTCTTCGCTGCCTTCAAGTCATCCAACAACGGGTCGAACGTGTCGACGACGGTTTGCCGATAGCGATTGAGCGCCGTCTCTACGTCGAGTTCTTCCCCGGTCAACCGTGCCTCTTCCTCGGCACGACGTTTCAAGTACCACGCGTCATGCCAATGGTAATGTTTAATCCCCCGTTCAATCACGAACGCCTCGAGCCGGTCGACCGATGTGCGTCGATGCTCCTCATCGAGCAGAATCAATTCCGTCTTCAGTGCGCGAAACACCGGCTCTTCCCGGTATCCACGGAGTGCGACTTCAATCGTCGCCTTCAGTAATTCGACGACCGGATGATCGAGCATCGGTTGTCGCTCATCGAGGAAGAACGGCAAGTTCATTTTTTGTAGCGCCTGCGTCGCCAAATCGCCGTACGCTTCAAGCGAACGGGACACGAACGCGATATCGCGGTAACGGAAGCCTTCCTCACGAACGAGACGCACGACTTCACGGACGGCGGCCTCGACTTCCACCGACCGGTCGACGGCCGCGTGTAACACGACGTTCGAATCGGGACGGGTATACGGGGCTGCCGTCACTTGCCCGAACGTGGCCTCGAGATAGGCCAAGCTCGGATGTTGGAAGCGAGGCGCACCCGTATGAGGCGTGTCACTCGACGAGATACCCCGTTCGGATACCAGCTCTTTGAAGCGCATGAGCGTACGCTGTGTCGGTCCGAACGACGGATGGGGCCGGTAGAGCGAATCCGGGTCGATCGTCAACAGGACATCGAGCGGCGCCTTCTCCGCCAAAGCGACCAGCACTGCCAGCTCCTGCTCGGAAAATTCATTGAACCCATCGACGTAAAACCGGGTCCCGGTCAAGTCGATGTCCGGTAACAGTTGCAGCAGCACGTTAAAGTAATCTTCGGCGTGCAGCGATTTCCCCGCTGTCATCGTCAAGAAACCTTCATACAGGATGGACAGGTCCTGCAGTTTCAGCGAACGGTGTTGGTCTTGTTCGCTCAAGCGGAGCAACTGCTCCGGATCGACGAGTCCTCGTTTGAGTAGCGTGATCAACGCATTCAATTCCTCATAGAAACCGAACTGATTCATCGTCCGGCGGAACAAGGTCAAGCGTTCCTCGTTCATCTCGACGACACGGCGCAACAGCAAATGTGTCCCCGTCTGGTCCAAAAACTGTTCGGTCGCGACGCCACGGTCGCGCATCATCAAAAAGGCGAGACGGCGCATCGATAAGACTTGAATCCGGGTCGACCCGTTCAAGCCGTCGGTCATCGCCATCTTCCGTTCCATTTCAAACGACATTTGGTCTGGGACGAGCATATAGATGGTCGGTCCGCTCGGGTCACGCTTCAGCTCTTCGATGACTTGTTTCGTCATCCATTCGCTTTTTCCGCTCCCGGAACGCCCGACGTGAAAAGTGACCGTCATTTAGGCGAACACCCCTTCCCTTTTTTCTTTATTATGACCCATTCCGCGCAGTTTGTAGAGGGAAATCCTTCGAGACCCCGGCAAGAAAATTGGCCAGCCCGCATCCTTCCCAATTTCAGCGAAAATCGATTAGACTGGACGTATGAGGGGGAAATGAACATGAGTGCATATGAACAATTCGGCGGCGAGCGTGGAGTCCAACAGCTCGTAGACGCCTTTTATGATCTCGTCTACGCCGACCCGGTCTTGTTGCCGTTGTTTCCGGACGACAAAGAGCGGGTCAAAGCGCATCAATTCGAATTTTTAACACAGTTGCTCGGGGGACCGAAACTGTATACGGAACGTCGTGGTGGCGGTAACTTGGCGATGATCCATCGTGACCACCCCATCTCTGAGACTCATGCCGGACATTGGCTCGGCTGCATGGAGCAAGCGCTCAAAACGGTCGATGCGCCCGAGTCGATCAAACAACAGCTGTTCCATCGCTTGATCATGTCATCCTCGAACGTCGTCCGCGTCTGCTCGCACCATTTTGAGTAGTCAGCCTTTCGAAAAGCGGGTATGATAAGAAAGTAAGTAAAGGAGGTCGTTTTTCATGACAGAAGAAGAAAAGAAAGAGGCCGTTTCGTCTGAAGAAGAAACGGAAGAAGTAGAACCGACGGCAGTCCTCGCCGACGCCCTCGAAGAGGACGAAGAGGAAGAAGACCAACCCGAAGAAAAGAACATGGACCACATTAAAGGTGTGTTCAACTATATGCACGAGAACGGACGAGAGTACCGCGTCGTCTTTTATCAGGACCGCAAAAACCTCGTCTTCCGTGAACTCGGCAACGGGAAAGTCGAATTCGTCGGACGTTTCACTGACGAGGCATACGATGAAGAGAATGAAGCAGAGATGCGCGAACTCGGCGAGCAACAGCTCGAACGGATTCTTGCGGATCGTCTCAAATAAAAAAATCGCCCGAGTTGGGCGATTTTTTTATTTTCCTTTGTTCCGCTTTTTCTTGCGGAGTGCATAAATGACTCCCGCAATCCCACCAGCGACGGCAATCCCGGCCATGGCAGGCACGAGGATTTTCTTCGTCGGAATCATCTCTTTGACCCGCTCGTACGGTGTCGGCACCGACAACTCGAGTTGAACGGCCGACTCACCATGACCGTTGGCCCGCGCTTTGCGAGCCGCGTCGGTGATGACGACACGCCCCGTCGTATAACGGCGATTTCCATGCTCATCCGTATACGGACGACGGACGCGTTTGACACCGCGAACCGTCTTCCCCCGCGCTGCATCCGGACGGACGACGCGTTCGCTCGTCCACGCTCGTCCCCCTGTCGCACTGTAAGCCGGGCGAATTGTCCGGCGATTTAACCATGTGTATGAATCATTCATCGTTGATTCCCTCCAATATTGTGAAGTCCTTCTCTTATTATACCCATAGAGCATCTCACAAAAACATACGTCTCCCGACGTAAACGAACAAAGGATGGCCCACCTCGGGCCATCCTTTGTCGTCATGCAATTACTCTGTGAACGGTTTATCCCGGTGGCGACGTTTCGCCAAAATCAAGTAGTAGGCCGGGACGAGCACGAGCGTCAGTACCGTCGAGAACAGAATCCCTGACACGATACAGATGGCAAGTGGTTTGAAGAGTGGGTCTTGTCCGAACGCGACCGGCAAGAGGGCGACGACGGCGGTCAAGGCCGTCAACAGGATCGGACGAATCCGGGCCCGCCCTGCCTCATAGACAGCGGTCGTGACAGCCATGCCGTCCCGAATCCCTTGCTCGATGAACTCGAACAAGACGACGGCGTTCCGAACGACGATTCCGGCGAGCGAGACAATCCCCATCGAAGCCATGAAGCTAAATGGCGTCTGTGTGATGAACAGTCCGACGACAGCTCCGGCAATCGCCAAGTAAATCGTGAACAGGACGAGCATCGGTAGTGACAATGAATTGAACTGGAATGCGATAATCAAGAAGATTAAGAACAAGACGACGACGAACAACGTGGCGAGTTCAAGGAAGAACTCGTTTTGTGTGTCACTTGCCCCCGATTGATCAAACGCGATCCCGTCATCGGTCAATGCAGACTTCGCATCGGCGAGCACGCGGTCGACGTCTTGTTTGAACGCTTCCTCGTCCATACCTTCGCTCGCAAAGATTTGGAGCGTCACGGTCCGTTCTCCGTTTTCACGCGGAATCTGTTGAATCTGTTCCGTCGTCGTTTCGGTGACGAACGTGCTGAGCGGTGCGACCGGTGGGCCGGCTTCCGTTTCGACTGGGACGAGAATATCGTCTAAAGCGAGCGCCTCACGGTTTGCTTCCGCATCGACGACAATTTTCACATCGCGCTGTTCGACACCATCATCGAACGTTCCGATCGGAATCCCGTCCGTGACGAGGCGAATCTGGTCACTGATCGCTTTCGCGGTCACGCCAGCGGCCGCCATCGCGTCACGGTCGAGCTCATACGTGAGTGTTTGGAACGGCTCTTTAATGTTATCGAGGACGAGTGCGCCGTCAATCTCTTCGAGGTCTGCTTTCACGGTATCCCGTGCCGCCACGAGCTCGTCGATTGTCTCGCCGCGCATCGTGAACTCGACAGGTGCCGAAGTCGGCGGTCCTTGTTGTTGCGTATCCAAGAAGATTTCAGCGTCCGGGTTGTTTTCCCGGATTTGTGTCGTATACTCATCAATCAATTGAATCGCATCGATTGTCTCGTTATCGACACGGACGACGATTTGGCCGGTATTGTCACCTGTTTGGTCGAGACCACCCGTGAACAGGCTCGGTAACCCGCCCCCGGCAAAGATGGACGTCTCGGTGACGCCATCGATGCTTTGGAACTCTTCCTCGATGGCTTGAAGTCTCCGTTCCGTCTCTTCCAAGTCGGTCTGGACCGGTAATGTGACGCTCGTCACGACTTCTGGTCGGTTCGCGGCCGGGAAAAATTCGAATGGTGTCAATAGAATCAATCCGTACAAGGCGGTCGTGATGACGAAACCGACGAGTCCGAACGTCCATGGACGCTTCGCAACTTTTGGCAACAACGTGTCCGCATAGAAATTACTGAGACGGTTGAGTGGTTTCCCTAACCAACCCGGCTCTCGTTTCGAGACTTTGACTTGTTTCCGGTTCAACCAGTATTGGGCAATCGGGACGAGAGTCAAACTGATGACCATCGAAGCGAGCACCGATAACGCCAATACGGTCGGCAAGGCGCGGATAAAGTTCCCGTTCGCACCTGACAAGAGGGTCAATGGCAAGAAAGCGAAGACGACGGCGAGCGTCGAAGTGACGATCGAGCCCCACACTTCTTTCGTCCCGCGTACGGCACCTCCCATCGCCGTATCCCCTTTCCGGTAACGACGCAGGATGTTGTCGTTGACGACGATGGCGTCATCGACGAGAATCCCGAGGGCGATGATGGCACCGATGATGGAGATTTGGTTCAAGTCGACCCCCGTGAAGCGAAGCGGGATTAACGCGAGCAAGAACGATAATGGAATCGCCAAGCTGACGATGATGGATCCTGATACCGTCAATCCAATCGTCGTGACGACGATGACGGCAATCATGGCGACGATGAACTCTTTTGTCAACGACGAGAAGATCGCGTCGACCGCTTTGGCCTGCTCGTAATAAGGGACGAGCTCGACGCCAGAGACGTCTCCGACTTCTGCGGCGACGACTTCATCGACGCGTTCTTGCAGCGTCGGGATATCTTGTCCCGACTCGATTGTGACCGTCAAGGAAATGGCGGGCATCCCATCGAGCGAGACGAGGTCGGTGACCGCTTTTTCCGTCTCTTCGACCGTACCGACGTCTTCGAGTAGAACGGGCGTCCCGTCTACCGATCCGACGACGACTTGGCCCATATCATTGACGTTCGTCAAACTGTCGATCGCCAACTGATAGATGCCCTCTTCCGTCGACTGGCGTCCGAGCGGTGTCGTCTTATATTCTTCATTGATGGCCGTCAAAACGTCCGGGAAGGCGAGTTGACGCTCCCCGAGTTCGGCCGAGTCGAGCGAGACGACGAATTCGGTTTCTGGCAATCCTTTGATTGTCACACCGGTCACGCCTTCGGTCCGCAACAATCGTTCCTCCAACCGCTCGACATCTTCTCGAGCCGCTTGCAACGTTTCGCGGTCGTCCGAAGTCAACAAATATGAAGCGACCGGCAATTGTCCGATCGAATCATTGACGGTCGGTGCCAGCGCATTCTCAGGCAAGCGCGGTGCGGCATCCGAGATGGCTTGGCGCACGTTCGCCTGGAGCTCACTTCGGTCGAAGCCGTCTTCATACTCGACTGTGATGTTTGAGAACTCGGATGCGGATAATGATGACACATTCTCGATTCCTTCGAGTCCTCTCAATTCAGTCTCCAAAATATTCGTGACGTTCCGTTCGACCGTCTCTGCGGTCGCGCCTGGATATGGCGTCTGAATCAAGACGATATTGACACTCGTCTCCGGAATTTCACGCTTCGGAAGTTGGAAGAACGTGAGCACCCCGACAACGACTGCGACGAGTAAAAACACGATGACCAGTTTTCCTCGTTCAATCATTTTTTGAAAAAACATGTTGACCCCTCACTTTCAGATGATGTGCAAATACACATATGAACTATTCTTCTTCATCATAGAGGGGTTCGTCATCGATTTCAATCTTTAAAGCTGATTGAATGTGTTTCAGTGAAAGCGTTTTTGAAACGAATACGATAACTCGATGGAACGCTGCTTCTGCTTATAGACGGTATGATTCGACACCGGCACTTCGACCGATTCACCTGAATGAAAGATAATTCGGCTCCCTTTTCCGCTCTTCTTCGCATCATAGACTTGAGAGAAGTTGATCCAGGCACAGTCGGGGCTTTCTTTGGCAATGGTCGGGAAAAATACGGCATCTGCATGCCAATCCATGATGACGGGCGTTTTCCGGTGCGGTCCGAGTACGTCACGGGCCGCTTCAATCCGTCCTTGGATACTTGAACCGTAATACAGACAGGCGGATTCGAGTAAGTGAAGGGGTGAGCCTTTCAAGCGTCGGACACCATCGGATTGATAGACGAGCGTCTCCGCCTCCCCGTACTCATTAAACACCGGAATCAAAGCTCTTGTTTCATTCGTCAACTGAGTCATCTGATCTGCCTCCATCATGGATGTATTGCCTTACCTCTCATTCATACCAAGGAGTCACCGTTTCCACAAATCGAGCTCAAACATTTCCAACTAAAAAAATCAGCCAACGAGTGGCTGATTTTTTAATTTCGATAATCTAACTTTAGTTTTGGATTCGAATTCGATGGCGGAAAGTGAAAATGTACAGCAACTCCGTCACTCGTATTTCCCAAGGCGACCGTCCCCTCATGGAGCGTCACAATCCGTTGAACGATGAAGAGACCGAGCCCAAACTTTCCTTGTTTTCCGCGTGAGAATTGATGGAACAAATCGAGGTTCTCATCGACCGGTGGACCATCGTTCTCAATCGTAATCTCGACGCCTGCCTCAGTGTGAGACAGACGGATATGAATCCTCGATTCGGCGTAGCGCAAGGCGTTATCGAGCACGTTCTCGAACGCGACGCGAATCTGTTCCCCATCACCGAGCATCTCACCGGCATGTCCTTCGACCGTCCAGTCCAAGTTGCCACGCAATTTGAACCGGCTGACGAGCAGCTCCACCAATTTATCAAGATTGATTGGTTCAAGTCGCATCTCTTGGCCTTTGAAATATTCCAGCTTGGTGACGTACAACAAATCGACGACTTTCTTCTCGAGACGCGATGCCTCTTCATCAATGACTTCGGCCGACCCTTTCAAGTCTCCGGTCGGATAGATGCCGTCCCCGATTGATTGGGCGTAACCACGGATGACCATGATCGGCGTCTTCAAGTCGTGGGAGATGTTTTGAAGCAACGCCTGTTGGGCCACGTCCTGCTCTTGCAACTCTTGCCGCATCGCGTCAATCGAGCGGGCCAATTGGCCGAGCTCGTCTTGACGGGCGAGTGGGAGCACCGTCTCCCATTGACGGTTCGAGATTTTTTCGACCGCCCGTTCCATCTCGACGATCGGCTTCGTCAGCTCACGCGACATCCATAAGGCTGGAATCAACGACAGCAAGCTGATGACCCCGATTAAAATCGAGATGCGCCAGTAGAGCGTCGAGACGAGCTCACGGCGATAGGCGTCCCACGCATAAGATGCCTGATAGATGAGCTCCCCGTCGTATTCGTTTTGACGGATGATATAGTAGACATCCTCTCCGTCAATCGTCGTCTGATATTTAGCGACCTCGCTCGTCTGTTCGATCGCCTCTTGATACATCCGGTTCGTCAGTTCGAGTGGGGCCGACCCATAAATGATTCGTCCGTTCGGCAGAAAGATGAGCTGGTTGACCGAACGGGACTCTTGTTGGCGACGGTCATATTCAATCGGATTTTGCGGGATATTTTCCAACTCGTTCGTATTACCCAGGTAATAATCGACATCTTGTAACGTCTCATACACTTGTTCATCGATGAACTGCGTGATTGAGGAACGAATCGTCAATAAAATCATCAAGGCGAGCGTCACGATGATGAGGAGAATCAACACCCAGATTTTCCACATGAGCCGCTTCGGCTGAAGGTGATCGAGCTTCATGGCTTAACGAGTCGATAACCGACGCCATAAAGCGTCTCGAGCTCCAAGCGATGCAATTTCTTCCGCAGGCGCCGCACCAAATCATCGACGACGCGGTCCGAACCGAAATAGTCATGGCCCCAGACGCCTTCGAGAATCTGTTCACGCGACAATGCCGAACCCGGGTGTTCGAGGAAGAGGAGCAATAAGTCGAACTCTTTCGACGTCAAATCGATTTCATCCTGTTCGTGTCGGATGAGACGTTTCTCGGGATAAATCGTATATTCCCCATACTCGATATGTTCGTTCGATTTTGAGCCGTATACCCGGTCAATCAACTTCTTCACCCGGATGACAAGCTCGCGCGGCAAGAACGGTTTGGCGATGTAATCGTCAGACCCCATCTCGAGCCCGATGATTTTATCGATATCCTCATCTCGCGCCGAAATGAAAATCGTCGGCGTGAACGCGTTTTTCGCTTTGATTTCTTTCAGTAATTGGAACCCATCGAGGTCCGGGAGCATGATATCGAGCACCCATAAGTCTGGTTCGTCTTTGATTGCGGCCTGGGCCGAGGTCCCGTCGGTGAACGAACGGACCTGATACCCTTCTTGCTCTAAATACGTGACGAGCATCTTATTTAAATTGATTTCATCATCGACTAAATAGATTGTGTACATTCCAGTCACCTCTGCAACGTTTTTTATTTATCATATCAAACAATTGTGGATGAATGATGGGAATGCAGCCGTTTCCTCCGCGCTCAATGTGTTCACGACACGCAAACAAGCCCACAAAAAAAGAAGGGTTCCCCCTTCCTTACCGCGTCGGCCGAGTGCGCATCTGTTGTGCGAGGAATACCGTGCCGCCACTAAGGAGGGCCAGTACACCGCTGATCATCATGAGTTCCATCATGTTCCACCTTCCTACTGATAGCGATTCTCATTATCACCTATAATATAGCATACTTTTCTTAGCATGAACATGACAAAAAAACTCCCGCCATGCTAGGCGGGAGCTCTCGATTATGCGTTGACGTCGTAACCCTGTTCTTCGATGGCTTCGATCATCGTTTTCACTGAAATTTTATCGTTGTGGATGACATCGACCCGATGGTCCTGTAACGAGACGATCGCTGACTCGACGCCTTCAAGTTCTGTCAAGGCGCCTTCGACCGCCGCCTTGCAGTGATTACATGTCATACCTTCTACTTTTAATGTCGTTTCATTCATTTGGATGTTCCTCCTTGTGTTTTCAATCGTAACGCGTTCAAGACGACCGAGACCGAACTGAACGCCATGGCCGCCCCGGCAATCCACGGGGCAAGCAAACCGGCGGCTGCGACCGGGATACCGAGACTGTTATAGGCAAGCGCCCAGAACAAATTTTGACGAATGTTACGCATCGTCAACGCACTCATCTCGATGGCACGGTTCACCCCATCGATATCTTGCCCCATCACGGTGACATCGGCCGCCTCAAGAGCGATATCCGTCCCGCTTCCGAAGGCGATGCCGACGTCAGCGACAGCAAGTGCCGGCGCGTCATTCATCCCGTCCCCGACCATGGCCACACGGCCCTGGCGTTTCAGCGCCTCGACATGATCCGCCTTCTCGACGGGCAGTACCTCGGCGATGACGTTCGTTTCCGGAATCCCGAGTTGACGGGCGACGTCGAATGCGACTTCTTTCCGATCACCGGTCAAGACGTAGACTTGTCTCGTCTTGGCAAGTTGTTGGACGACGGCACGGCTTTGGTCTTTCAACCGATCTTGCAGACCAAACGCCGCAACGACCCCAGACTCGTCGGCCACATAGACCGGCGTCATCGCCTGCATGTCCCACTCCGGTAATGCCAATCCAGCTTCTTGCATCATGCGGACCGAGCCGATAAGAAGAGGTTTCCCATCCACGACCGCTTTCAATCCTCGACCGGCCAACTCTTCAACGCGTTCGACCTGACCGTCCCCTTCGCCCCGACCGATTGCCTCGGCGAGCGGGTGCGTCGACTGACGTTCGGCCATGACGGCTTGTTTCAAGAACGACGTCTCTCCGAACGTCGCCACGACTTCCGGCGTACCTTTCGTGAGCGTCCCCGTCTTATCGAAGACGACGATATCGACCCCATTCAACGATTCGAGCTGACCGCCACCTTTGAACAAGACACCACGTTCGGCGGCACGGCCCGTCCCGACCATGATCGATGTCGGTGTCGCGAGACCGAGCGCACACGGACAAGCGATAACGAGAACGGCGATCGAGGCCCGGATCGCCATGTCCAAATCATTGAAGCCAAGCGTCCAGACGGCGAACGTCAAGGCGCTGATGGCGACGACGATTGGAACGAACACACCGGAAATCCGGTCCGCTTGTCGTTGGATCGGGGCTTTGTCCGTCTGCGCCTGTTCAACAACACGAACAATTTGAGCGAGCATCGTCTCGCTGCCAACACGTTCGGCGACCATCAAGACCCGGTGCGAGCGGTTAATCGTTCCGCCGACAACATCGGCGCCGACACTTTTCTCAGATGGGATTGATTCCCCGGTCAACATCGACTCATCGATGACCGTCTCACCTTCGACGATTTTTCCATCGACCGGCACTTTTTCGCCAGGGCGGACGACGATGACGTCACCGGCTTTGACCAAGTCGATCGCGACTGGCCGTTCCACACCGTCAACAAGTAAAATCGCTTCTTTCGCCTGTAACGATAAAAGTGACTTGAGCGCGTCCGTCGTTTTTTCTTTCGCTCGGGCCTCTAACCATTTCCCGAGCAATACGAGCGTAATCAAAACGGCACTCGTCTCAAAATAGAGCGACGGATGCATCGGATGCACGAGCATCTCGAAGACGGAATAAAAGTAAGCCGCCGATGTCCCTGTCGCCACGAGCACATCCATGTTGGCCGCGCCGCTCTTCAGGCTCTTATACGCCCCTTTATAAAACTGGGCCCCGATCCAGAACTGGACCGGTGTGGCGAGCGCGAATTGCCACCACGGATTCATGAGCCAATCGGCATGGAACGTCACACCCGGGATGTGCGTAATCATGACGAGCAGAAGCGGTGCCGACAACAGCGCCGAGATGAGCACTTTTCGCTCGAGCGGGCGCAGGTCGTGTTTTGGCGTCAGTTCCGCCTTTCGTTCTGCGCCATAACCGATTTTTTCGATGCGGGCGATCAGTTCGTCTTCGGTGATGCCGTCGTCGACGCGAATCGTCGCCGTCTCGAGCGGCAAGTTGACGGTCGCTTCAACACCGTCCATTTTATTTAACACTTTCTCGATGCGGGCCGAGCATGCGGCGCATGTCATCCCTTGAATCGACAGTTCGACGGTTTTCATCGGAACACCTCCTTACTTCTTGATGCGGCTGACGATTGTCATCAATTCGTCAATGTACGGGTCCATGTCTTCCGTTTCACTCGCATGGACTAAACATTTACGCATGTGACGTTCGAGCAGTTGCATCTCGACTTGTTTGAGTGCCGCTTGAATGGCTGACGTCTGGGTCAAAATGTCGACGCAGTAGCGGTCGCTCTCGACCATCTTTTGAATCCCACGTACTTGTCCTTCGATCCGGCGCAGCCGTTTGCTGAGCGCTTCACGTTCTGCGTCTTCACGCGGAACGATTGGTTGGTCATGCATGAATTCTTCCATGATTATCACCTCACCACCAATATACCCCTACCCGGTAACGGTGTCAAATCTTTTGAACAAAAAAAGGACGACTGATTTCGTCGTCCTTCTCTCCCGTCAATTGCGTTGGAATTGCTCGCTCTTCAAGACGGTCCGTAAAATCTTCCCGGTCGTGTTCCGCGGCAGCTCCTCGATGATCTCGATGTGCGTCGGCTGTTTGTACTTCGCCAGTTTCGTCGCCGCGAACGCTCGGATCTCGTCGAGCGTCACCTGTTCGTCTCGCGTGACGATGAACGCTTTGACCGCTTCCCCTTGTTCGGCATCCGGTACCCCGATGACGGCTGCTTCGACGATGCCCGGATGTTGATAAAGCACTTCTTCGACTTCGCGCGGATAGACGTTATAGCCACCGACGATGACCATGTCCTTCTTCCGGTCGACGATATAAAAGTAACCGTCTTTGTCACGTTTCGCCAAGTCGCCTGTATAGAGCCACCCGTCGCGAAGCGTCATCGACGTCTCTTCCGGTAGTTTATAATAGCCTTTCATCACGTTCGGTCCACGGACGATCAGTTCACCGACCTCGTCGATCCCGACCTCTTCGCCGAGTTCGTCGACGACCTTGTTCTCGACGTGGACGATTGACGGACCGATCGATCCGGCTTTCCGCTCGCCGTGGAGCGGATTGAAACACGTGACCGGTGACGCCTCGGACAGACCGTATCCTTCGAGAATCTTACACTCGAACTTTTGCTCGAACGATTCGAGCAACTGTACCGGCAGACTCGCTCCACCGGATACGAAGACGCGGACGTGCTTGAGCGCCGAAGCGTATGCTGGAACTTTCATCGCCGTCTGCAACAGGAAGTTGTACATCGTCGGGACACCGGCAAAAATGCTGACGCGATGTTTTGGGACGAGGTCGAACACGTCCTGCGGTGAGAATTTTGGCAAGATGACAATCGTCGCCCCGCGCAGGAGCGGTGCGTTGACGATGACCGTCAAACAGAAGACGTGGAACATCGGTAAGGCGGCGAGCGCTTTGTCTTCCGGCGTGATCTCCAAATACTCCCCGATCGAATGGGCGTTCGAGAACAAGTTGAGATGTGTCAACAAGGCGCCTTTCGGTTTCCCGGTCGTCCCGCTCGTATACAGGATGACAGCGACCTCGTCCTCATCGACTTCGACCACTTCAACTTTCGTCGTCGCGAACGCCTCGCTGAACGGTAAGAACTCGATGTCCCCATCCCGCTTCAACGCCGGTACGTCTGCATACGGGACCGAGATGACGAGTCGGAGTTGCGGTAATTTCGTGAGTGCGGCTTCCGCTTGCGCGACGAGCGGCGACAACGCGACAATCGCTTTCACGTCGCCATCGAGCAAGATGTAGGCCATCTCATCCGGTGTGTATGTAGGGTTGATCGGAATGACGACCCCACCTCGGGCGAGCACCGCGAAATACGAAATCAAGAACGCGGGGCTGTTGCCGAGGACGAGCGCGACGTGGTCGCCTTGACCGATGCCTTTTTGCTCAAGCGTCGCCGCCATCGCCTCGACTTGTCCATAGAACTGTCCGTAGCTGACCGTGTCTTCCCCAAACACGTAGGCCGCCTTGTTCGGATGCGCGGCCACCACGCCTTGTAGTGCCGTGACTAAGTTTGCCATGATAATCCCCCTTTGAAAATGAATGACTATTCACTTTTGAGCCGTAAAAAAGAGCACGGCAGCCGCGCTCTTTTTCAGTTATCTTCATTGTACATGAAACGCCTCAATAAGAAAACGCTTTCAAGTCCATCGTCTGCAAATGATACAATCCGGTCCGGCTCTGTACGTGCACGAGCGCCTGTAACGTCTCATCGTCCATGAGCAAGTCGTCCATCAACTTATGGAGCGCCGACTGTTTCGCTTCCGTCGTCGCCGTGATGAAGAAAATCGCTTCGGCCCGAATACTCTCTCCCGCAATCGTCTGCATCGCAAACGGTTGATTGAGATGCAACAAGGTGATGCCGTCTTGTTTTGCGACGTGAAGCGGTACATCGACGACAGCGACCGGTACGGCGACATCGGTAACGCCCGACGGGATCGTCCGCTCTTGCTCCGTCACGACGCGCGCGAACGTGTCATTGACGATACCTCGACCTTCGAGTTCAAGTCCAATCGCTTGGACGGCGAGATCAAATGTCGGTTGCTCCGTCACCCACATCAAATTCGTGTCCATCCATTCAGTGATAAATCGATACATATCGTTTCCTCCCATTGGTTGACTCCATCTCACGAAAGCGCTTGCACTGATTATGATACGCCTCGCCGGAACGACACGCAACGGTCCAGACAACCTGTCACGAAAACGCCAAAAAGAAGGACCTCTGTAGGGAGGCCCTTCTGCATGAAAACCCGCTTCAGCTAATGAGATCGACGAGTTCTTCGAGCTCGACGTTGCCGAAGTAATGTTTGACGTCAAGCTGTGACAATTGTTCCCGAATCGCGCCGCGTTCGAACCGCGTTCCGACGAGGGCTTGTTCGACGTCATGGATATCCCCGACACCGAAGAAGTCCCCATAGATTTTCGCTTCCGTGATTGTACCCTTGTTGACGTTCAAGCGGACGTCGATCGTACCGATCGGGAATCGACGTTTCGACTCGACATCAAACTTCGGCGATTTTCCGAAGTTCCAGTCCCAGTTCGCATAGCGCTCTTTCGAGATATCTTGAACGATTTCCCAGTCCTCATCGCGAAGCACGTAACGTTCTGGTTCCTGTCCGTCATAAATGGAATGAAGCAGCGCCTCGACAAAGTGCTCCATCGCCATCTCTTCCTCTAAGAACTCTGTGATGTTAGCGACACGGCTACGGACCGATTTAATCCCTTTAGAACGCATCTTCTCTTCCGAGACGTTGAGCGAGTTGACGACTTCCTCGATGTTCGAGTTGAACATGAGTGTTCCGTGGCTGAACATACGGCCGCGCGTCGTGAACTGGGCGTTCCCGCTGATTTTTCGTTCGCCGACTTGGATATCGTTACGTCCCGTCAACTCTGCCTCGACGCCGAGTTGCTTCAAGGCGTCGACAATCGGTTGCGTGAACTTCTTATAGTTGTTGAACGAGTTGCCGTCATCTTTTGTGATGAAACTGAAGTTCAAGTTGCCCTCATCATGATAGACAGCACCGCCGCCCGACAAACGACGGACGACGTCAATCCCGTTCTCTTCGATATACTTCAAGTTAACTTCTTCTGATGTGTTCTGGTTCTTGCCGATGATGATCGACGGGCCGTTAATATAGAACAAGAAATAATCCTCATGCTCGACGTTCAAATGTTTGAGGATATACTCCTCGACCGCCAAGTTGAGTTTCGGGTCCCGGATATCCGGGTTGAAAATAAATTTCACAGTAGGTTCCTCCTAAGGATAATCGTTAATTGTATTATACGAGACGGCGGCCCGACGCTACAACTTGTTTACTTCCATTCCCCGTTCATGACGCGCTTCAATGCGTTCGCGACGCCGTATTCGTCATGACGCTCTGTGACGTGGTGGCTAATGGCAATCAACTCTTCGTGACTATTGCCCATCGCGATCGCTTTACCGGCCACCTCAAACATCGGGACATCGTTCAAGTTGTCCCCGATGACGACGACTTCCGATAAATCGACGCCGAAATGCTCGGCCAATTTTTTGACGCCGTGCCCTTTATCGGCCCCGTTCGCCATGACTTCGATATTGTCATTGCCTGAAGACGTGACGTAAACGCCTTCCACGCGCTCATCGATTTCCGTCCATAGTGAGGACATCTTCTCGAAATGACTCGAAAAGGCGATGAATTTATAGACGCGTCCGGCCTCATTCTTGATGAAATCCTCGATGTCTTCGACGAGACGGACGTCCTCGTTGACGTAATAACGTTTTTGGAAGAACTCATACATCTCGAGCGACCGCTCATCGCCGTTCTGCTTCAAGTTCTCCATCGTCGCATCGATCAAATCGAGTCGGCTCGCGACGAGGCCCGCCTCTGAATACATTTCATAAAAGACGTCCGAATATTTGTGGTCTTGATGCAACACCGACACGACCTCGAGCGCCTCTTCTGTCGTCAAATCGATTTCATGTAGCACTTCACCCGTTTCCGTCAGCACGCGACCGCCGTTCGAAGAGACGATCGGGCACGTGAGGCCCACTTCGTCGAGAATCTCTTTCGCGTTGAAGTAATTGCGTCCCGTCGCAATCGCAAAGCGAATCCCTTGTGCTTCTGCCGCACGGACGATTTCTGCCGTCTCGGGTGCAATTTTCGTGTGGTTGTGCAGGATCGTGCCATCCATATCGGATACGAACAATTTGTACGTTGTCATCAACATCCACTCCTCTTTTTCTGTTTCGCTTATAACTATAACAAAAAGAGAGGCCATCGGAATAATCCGACACCTCCCTTCACGAATCTTTAACCTTCTTCTGCGAGCGCTTTGATTTGTTCATGGACGCTCTTGATGCAGTCTGGCATGCCGATTCCGTCATAGGCGATGCCTGCGAGCAAGATGCCTGGATAGACGCGGCCCATCTCGGCGCGCAACGCGCGGACCCGGTCGGAATGGAAGACGGCGTAAGGTGGCAACCCGTCCCGGAGCCGGCTGACGACCGTCTCGAGCGGTGCTGCTTTAATCGTCATCAAGCCGCCAAGGTCACGTAACGCCGTCGCGACAATCTCCTCATCGGACGCATCTACGATCTCATCGGCGCCCGGACGTCCGAGAAAGACGCGCAGGACGTGATACCCTTCCGGCACGGCATGCGGCCATTTTTGGTCGATGAACGTGCACGCCGTAATCGTCACATCCGCCTCCTGGCTCGTGACGAAGCCCGTCCCGACGAACGGCAGCTCGATATCGTCTTCTTTGAATACGAGCGAACACGTCGCCGTCGCGTGCGGTTTCATATCCGCGAGAAAATTACTGTCGACTTTCGGTAAGAACTGACGGATGAGCCGGGGCGGGACCGTCAAGATGAGGTGATCGGACTCGATATCGCCTCGATTCGTCAGCAGGCGATAGCCGCCTTCAATCTCCTCGACTTGTTCGACCGAACAGTTCAAGATGATTTCGGTGCGCTCTAGCCGCTCGGCAAGACGATCAGTGAGCGACTTCAATCCTCGTTTGAGTGAAGCGAACTGTCCAACTTTCTTGGCGCCGACTTCCGCGACCCGTTGTTCAGGGCGCAAGTGACGCATCCCTTCATACAAGTTCCCATGTTTCTTCTCGCCTTCGATAAACTGTGGGAACGTCGACAAGGCGCTCATCTGATCGATGTCTCCCGCGTAAATCCCGGAAAGAAGCGGTTCGATCAGCCGGTCGACGATCGGGTCCCCGACCCGTTCACGCAAGTACAAGCCAAGGGAGACGTCCGTTTCCGGTGCTTCGACGTCCGGTGGCGATAAGAGCATCGCCCGGAGTGCGGCATGTTCTTCGTCCGATAAGAGTGTCGTGTCCTTGAACGCATCGACGTCGAGCGGGATGCCCATGACCGTCTGTTTCGGAATCGGATGCAGCCCGTCATGATGGAGCACGTACGCTTGACCGACCCCGTTTCGGACGATTTCATCACCGAGACCGACGTCATGAATCAAATCCGTCATCGCTGTCTTGCGGAACACGTACGAGTCGGGCCCTCGTTCGACCGCAAATTCCCCCGTTTCAAACGTATCGATTTTTCCGCCTAACCGTCCGCTCGTCTCGACGAGCTTGATCGTGACGTCGTTCGGTAAATAGCGCTCGGCATAAAAAGCGGCGGTGAGACCTGTGATCCCACCACCGACAATCGTTACATTACGCATGATGTACAATCACGCTTTCCATGCGATCGGCGATGGCTTCAATGAAGCTCCGCTCCGCGTTTGGCATGTTAGGACGCGCGTAGTGAACGCCGAGGCGGTCACAGACGACTTTACATTCCACGTCGTTATCGAAGAGCACCTCGAGGTGATCCGCGACAAATCCGACCGGCGTGTAAACGAACGCTTCATAGCCATGCTTTTCATAAAGTTCAGCCGTCAAATCTTGGACATCCGGCCCGATCCACGGGTCAGGCGTGTTGCCTTCCGACTGCCAACCGACCTCATAGTTCGGTACGCCCGCCGCTTGGGCGATTTTGTCAGCCGTTTCTTTCAATTGATCCGGATACGGGTCGCCACCTGCCAAAATCTTCTCTGGCAGACTGTGCGCCGAGACGATCAAGCAAGCCTTCTCAGCCGGCACCGGCAAGTTCGCGAACGTCGTTTTGATGGCTTCCGCCCACCAATTGATGAATTTCGGCTCATCGTACCACGATTCGACCGAACGGATCTCGATGCCGTATTTCGCGGCTTCTTCATGCGCCCGTCCGTTGTACGACTTGACGCTGTATGACGAGTAGTGCGGGGCCAATACGACCGAGACCGCTTCTTTGATGCCGTCGTTCGCCATTTGCGCGACCGCGTCTTCTACGAACGGTTCGATGTGCTTGAGCCCGATATAGAGCTTGAAGTCGATTTCGCCCACGTGGCGCTCGTTCAAGATGTCACGGAGCGTCTCCGCTTGATCGATTGTGATTTTCGCGAGCGGCGACACGCCACCGATGGCCTCATAGCGCTCCGTCAAGTCTTGGAGTGCTTCCGGTGAAGGCTTGCGGCCATAACGAATGTGCGTATAGTAGCGCTCGATATCTTCAGGTTTGTACGGTGTCCCATAAGCCATTACGAGTAATCCGACGGTTTTCATAATGATTTGCCTCCCATTTTTTCACGTGAGTAGTCATGGATAAATGCTGTCAATTTGACGAGCACAGACGGATCGACTTCCGGGAACACCCCATGTCCCAAGTTGAAGACGTATCCAGGTTGTTTCATCCCCTCATCGAGGATTTCTTTCACTTTCGCTTCGATGATCGGCCACGGAGCCAGCAAGAATGACGGGTCAAGGTTACCTTGGACCGCTTTCGTGATGCCGCGGTCGCGCGCTTCTTGAATCGACAGACGCCAGTCGAGTCCGACGACGTCGAGCGGCTGGTCTTGCCACTCTTCAACGAGATGGCTCGCTCCAACACCGTGCATGATGAGCGGAATGTCGAGCTTGCGCAACTCGGTGAAGATCCGTTCTGTCGTTGGTTTAATATAACGAACATAATCTTTGCGGCTAAGCGTCCCGACCCATGAGTCGAACAACTGGAACGCTTGGATGCCAGCCTCCGCCTGCGCCGTCGCATACGTGATGACCATGTCGCCAAGCTTCTCCATAAGTGCGTTCCATACGTCCGGCTCAGCGTACATGAGCGCTTTCGTCCGATGGTAACTCTTCGATGGGCCGCCTTCAATCATATAACTCGCGAGTGTGAACGGTGCGCCCGAGAACCCGATGAGCGGGACTTCCAAACGTTCCCGAAGCAAACGGATCGTCTCGAACACGTACGAGATGTCGTCCGTGTTGAGCGGTTTTAAGCGTTCCACGTCTTCCATCGTCCGGTACGGGTTATCAATGACCGGACCGATGCCGCTCTTGATTTCCACATCCACGCCCATCGACGGGAGTGGCGTCATAATATCTTTATACAGAATGGCCGCGTCGACTCCTAGTTGTTTTACCGGGAGCTCTGTCACGTAGGCACACAATTCGGCATCATGCGTGATTTCGAATAATGTCCTCGTTTTTTTGATCTCACGATATTCTGGTTGGTAGCGTCCGGCTTGGCGCATGTACCAGACGGGCACATAGTCTGTCGCCTCTCCTTTAAACGCCTTCAAAATAGTATCGTTCATACGTCGCGTCATTCCCCTCTATAATTCTCCTACACTCTTCTTCTATAGGTATGTGAACTCAAAAACATTATACAGAAATTAATTAGAATAATGCTAATGTGAAGCATTTTCATTGTGTTTTCTTTGTGTCATTTCTTTGGCGGATACGTGCGGAATGCCGAATTGAGCTGACCACGAATCAAATCGTCACGCTGTTTCGTCGACAAACGCTTCTCGCGATTTTTAATGTCTTGAATCCGCCAGCCGTCTTCAAGCTTCGAGGCCACATCAATTAATCGTTCCACATCATGGAAAGAATATTTACGTGAACCGCCTTTTGTCCGTTCTGGAAAGACGAGCCCTTTTGACTCATAATAGCGGACTTGTCGCTCCGAAAGTCCCGTCAGTTCAGTAATGACGCCCATTCCAATTACTTTCTTCGACTTATAGTCCATCGCTCGTCCTCCTCCCTCACAAAAAAACTATGTCAGATAATCTGACAAATTGCAATCCAAGTCGAATTTTTCGTCTTACACTGAAAACAACTTTTGAATCACCAATCGAAAAAAAGGAGGAATCGCAACATGGAAGACATCTTATATTATATGGACACGCTGTTCGTACTCATCGCCGCTTTGCTCGTCTTGACGATGCAACTTGGATTTGGGTTGCTCGAGACGGGGACGCTCCGGGCTAAAAACGCCGGGCACGTCGCAGTCAAACAAATCATCAGCCTCTCTGTGGCGGCACTCGCCTTTTGGGCTGTCGGCTTCGGCCTCTCATTCGGGGACGGGACCCGCTGGTTCGGGACGGAAGGATTCTTCATGAACGGATCGTTCACGAGCCTCGATTGGGCCAACGTCTCAATCGACATCAAATTCTTGTTCCAGTTGTCATTCGTCGCCGTAGCGCTCGCCATCGCCTGGGGTGGGTTCGCAGAACGGGCTAAACTGTCTGCATACGTCTTGTTCGGCGTCTTCTTCGTCGCCATCCTGTATCCAATCGTCGCCCGCTCTGTATGGGCTGGTGGACTTCTCGGGACGATGGGCATGCAAGACTTCGCCGGTTCGGCTGTCGTCCACCTTCAAGGCGGAATGGCTGCCCTTATGGCCACCATCATCTTAAAACCACGTCGTAAAACGGAATCACTCGCCGGTCATAACCACGTCTTGACGGTCGTCGGTGGACTCGTGCTCTGGCTCTGCTGGTTCGGTTTCAATGCCGGATCGACGATGTCGGTCGCGGACGGCTTCTTCGGTTACGTCGCTCTTACGACGATGCTCGCCACGGCTGCCGGCGCTCTCGGCGCTCTCGCCATCGTCATGATTCACAAGAAAACGGCCGACATCCCGACAATCGTCAACGGTGTCCTCGGGGCACTCGTCGCCATCACCGCTGCCTGCGCCTTCGTCGAACCTTGGGCCGCCATCGTCATCGGTGCCCTCGCTTCGATTGCCACGTATGGTACGAGCATCCTCATGGCGAAATATATCGACGATCCGCTCTGCGCCTTCTCGGTGCACGGTGTCGCGGGAATCATCGGGACACTCGCGCTCGGATTCTTCGCCTCGCCTCGCTTGGTCGAGATCACAGGCATCGGTTCGGCCGGCCTCTTCTACGGCGGCGGCTTGACTCAACTCGGTGTGCAAGCACTCGGCGTCTTGATTGCGATGGTCATCGCCGGTGGCGGTAGCTACGCCTTCTTGAAACTCCTCGACGTCACGATCGGTCTTCGTGTCACGGAAGAACAAGAAGATATCGGCCTCGACATCGCCGAGCACGGTGTATCCGCATACGGTGAAGTCGAGACAGAACCTGAAACTCCGGCACGTCTCCCGAAAATTCTCGGGTCGAGCGTATCGGTCATGTCACCAAAAAAATAACGACAACAGTCAGGGACACCCAATGCGGGTGTCCCTGTTTCATGTCAATCGACTCAAGTAGTATCGGACGACCACGTACGCGAGTCCGAGACCGACGAGCGCGTCCCACGTC
Source organism: Exiguobacterium sp. s157 (assembly GCF_018618205.1). Lineage (NCBI taxonomy): Bacteria > Bacillati > Bacillota > Bacilli > Caryophanales > Exiguobacterium > Exiguobacterium sp. s157. The sequence continues at coordinate 38,562 of NZ_JACSLQ010000001.1, read as the reverse complement.
GCCCCAAACAAGAGCGAGGCAACGCCAAGGGCGAGCAGTTGCGCGAACAACAGCCGCGTCGCCCACCATTTATAGGCGACGAGCCGCTCGGTACGTGTGATTGGCAACCACGACGCCATCGACACGGTGTCGAGCCGTTTAAATAATGGCACGAGCTGGAGCGCCGTCAACCCAACGAAAAGCGGGACGACCAACCCGACATACCATCCACCCGAGAGCCACATGACAACGAGCGCGACGACGGAAAGACGCAACACGAGATCGAGCGAATCGTTCGACCGCATGACCCGGAGCCCGTACACGTATCGGGCGGCATCGGCCTGTTTCAACACCGACCGCTCGAGCAGGCTCACGATGAACGACCGTTCCCGCACGTCTTCCCGCATCGTCGGCACATCGACGAACCAACTGACGACCCGGTTGAACTGGGCTTTGCTCTTTTCTTCGAGCGTGAGCCAGTCAAGCAGCGGGATGCGCCGATTCCGTCGCACGTGGAGCAGGACAAACGGGACGAGTGCGGGCACTGGCGTCAACAACGGCACACCGAACAATACGAGGAAGCCGCTGGCGAGTGCGCTCGGCAAGACGACGTATTTAATCCCCTCCAACTTGGCGAGACGACCCGCGGCTGAAATGAGTACACTCGTGGCGAGGATGGCTCCGACTTCGACCGACGTGAGCGCTTGCGTCCGGACGAGCAGCGGCAACACGACAAGCATGACGAGGATGGCGCGGACGGCGGCAAAGACGACATTGAACAGGCGGATGCCTGTCATGAACGCTTGAATCTCACCGAGACGCGGCAATAGGAAGACTTGATCCGCTTCTTGAATCAACGTTCGGGGACGATGACCGAGCGGAAGGAGCAACCAAATCAGCGCCACGATCCATTCACTCGGAAAAGCCGGGTCCAAATCCGTCAAAAATTGGTTATACACGAACGCCCCGTAGATGAGCGTGAAATAAAGCGTGAATAACAAGCCACCGTTCGCGACGTAGCGGCTGTATTTCACGACGTCTTCCACCCAGACGCCAAATCGTTGTTTGAATACGTTCATCGTTTCCGCTCCTCGGCCTCAATCGCCTCGACATAGATGTCATCGAGCGTGGCGTCCGGACGCAGACCGTATGTCTCGCGCAGTTGCGCGGCCGTCCCGGTCGCGATGACCGCCCCTTGGTGCAAGAAGACGAAACGGTCGCAGTGGCGCTCGGCCGTCTCTAGAATGTGTGTCGACATTAAGATGGCGCAATCTTCCTTATACTCGTCAAACAATCGCAATAGTTGACGAATCGCGAGTGGATCGAGTCCGACGAACGGTTCATCGACGATGAGAAGCGGGGACTTCGTCACGAGCGCACATAGAATCATCGCTTTTTGACGCATTCCTTTCGAAAAGACGGACGGGAACCAGTCCAGTTGCTTCTCCATCCGCATATCTCGTGCCAATCGCTCGGTCCGGTTCGTTAAATCTGCCGCATCAATGTCATACGCTTTTCCGATCAACGTCAAATGTTCACGCAACGTCAGCGTGTCATACAAAATAGGGGTCTCGGGTATATAGCTTATTTTCTTACGATAATTCTTTTCTGACGAGCTGAGTGTTTGACTATCGACTTCGACCGATCCTGAAATCGGATCAAGCAATCCTAAAATATGTTTGATTGTTGTCGATTTTCCGGCTCCGTTTAGCCCTATCAGCCCGACGAGCTCACCTTTTTTTACATCAAACGAAATATCGTGCAACACTTGTTTACCTATATAACCGCCATTCAAATGGTCGACGTGCAACATGAAAACTCCACCCCTCATTTTCAACTTTTTTTTGTGATATATGTTTTAAAAGCTGTCACATGGGAATAATCTGAACTGTAAGGCATTTTAAAACTTATTCATTACTTCCATTGTTCCATAAAATTGTTAGTGAGAACAATGGACAAAACAGAAAGGAGAATGTTTTTATGGGTTGGATTATCACTTTAATCGTCGGGGGTATTATCGGTTGGTTAGCAGGTCTTATTTTAGGTAAGGATGTACCAGGTGGCGTCATCGGGAACATCATTGCTGGTATCATCGGTGCTTGGCTCGGTGGCCTCATCTTCGGAGACTTCGGTCCTGCAGTTGGCGGCATCGCGATTATCCCAGCACTTCTCGGTGCGATTATCTTGATCTTGATCGTATCGTTCGTTATGAAATCAATGAACCGTAAACGTTAATCTACGGCTCACGTAAAAGGGACCCTCGCCGAGGGTCCCTTTTTTTGTCATGTCAAAATGAGATAGATGGCTTCATCCCGCTCGATGAACCGTTTCTCGCTCTGTAAGCGCAAGAACGTGAAAATCGACTCGAGCAACGTCCGGTCGTAGCGCCATTCGAGGCCGAGGTCCGTCTCGACTTTTTCATTCGGTTCGCCCAAGAGCGCGAGCAGGTCGTCGGGCCGCTTCTGTAAATCGATATCAATGCGATCGACCCGGCCGTCGACAAACCGGAGTTCCATCCCATCATAGCGCCAGACGTCGCCCCGTTCCATCGGTTCACCGATCTCGTCGACGACCGTCTGTTCCCGTTTGTTCATGAGCGCCTCAAGCGTCTCAATCGAATGACCGGTTTGCGCCTCGACCTCGATTTCAATCAATTCGGCCCGCTCGAGGTCGAATTGTCCGGCCACCGTCTCGTCCTGGTCCGGCAACAAGCCAAACGCCAGTTGCGCATCTTCCGTCAACGTCACGGCCTCGGTCTCGGTCACCGTTTCCCCATCGACGACGGCGACGGCTTTGACGTCGTAGCGGCCCGGCATGCGAACAATCTCAACTGCTTCGCCGGCCTCATCAATCCGTCCCTCCTGCACCCCGTCTATCCAAATATTCGTCAGTGGAACGTCTGCCGAAGCACGCAACGTCTTTGGCAACAACTCAATCTGATAATCCGCAAAGCCGAACCGCCCTTCGCCCGTATCGACGAGCCGGAACAATCCATCCGTCTCCATGCCTTGTGCTCGGTCCGACCGGTCCTGTGCCACTTCCGAGATGGCCTCACCGCGGATTGACTTCTCTTCATTCAACCACCCCATGAACCGGAGCGCCTCAGCTCGCGTGAGCGGTTCTGATTCATATTCGACATTCTCCTGGAAGAAGCTGACGTCTTCGGTCAACAAGGCGTCCTTGAAGCGAACGTGAATCTTGTCGTTGGCGGCAGCCGGTTTATATCCCCATTGATAGAAAACACCGACCGCGAGGCCGACACCGAGCGTCACGAGGAGCCCGAGGTAGATATTTCTTCGCCGCGACGGTTTCTTCGATCGTACATACGCCATCCGTTCCCTTCCTCTCTCTACTTGCTATTGTTTTCAGTGTAAGGGGCATCGTCTGTCCGGACAATCGTTCTTCCGCCCGAATTTCCATGTTATGATGAGATGGATTAGTCATTCATGAATGGAGGAGTCAGCATGCACACTGAGGACAACTGTATCTTTTGTAAAATCGTCAACAACGACATCCCGTCGTATAAGGTATACGAGGATGAAGCCGTCGTCGCGTTCCTCGATATCTCTCAAGTCACGAAAGGGCATACGCTCGTCATTCCGAAACATCATGCCCGTAACATCTATGAATTGCCGGCCGACGTGGCCCGTGACGTCTTCCAAGCCGTCCCTGCCGTCGCGAACGCGATTCAGCGTGAAACAGGTGCGATCGGGATGAACGTGTTGTCTAACGCCGAAGCGATTGCTGGACAGACCGTCTATCACTTCCACATCCACCTCTTGCCGCGCTACGGCGAGGCGGACGGGTTTGGCGCCAAGTGGGAAACGCATCAAGACGCATACTCATCTGACGACATGCAGACGATCGCCGCAGGCATCAAAGCAAACCTGTAACGAACAAATGGACCGCCGCCTGTTGAGCGACCGGTCCATTTTTTGTCTTGCGCCTCATGACGAGTTGATTGAATCGAGATGGCGTTTCCGCTCCTCTTCGATTTGGGCACGCTCGACTTGTAATTTAATCGCCTGCTCGTATAACTGTTGCCGCGATTTGACAGATTCCGCTTGTTCGAATTCTTTTCTTAACAAATTTAGACGGGCGTCTATTTCAATCAGTCGCTTTTCAAGCAAAGTTTGTTTCCGCGTCTGTTCATTATGTTCCGACGCTTCATATCCCGCCTCGAGTGCTTCCATTATTGTCTGTGCCCAAGGGTCATCTCCCAGTCGCTTGGCCGCGTTATACAGGTCTAACATGTCATCAACCCAACGCTTTTGCATATTCACTGGAGGTCACCTTCCTTTACCTACAGTTTAAAATAAAATGATTTTTCGGTCAAAATTGAATGTTCTGAAAAATTTTATTTAAGATATAGGTTTTTAATCTCTCTTTTTTGGTAAAATAATATGAAAAGAATGTATTCTAGTATCAGCGTGCTCGAGGAGGGGAATGTATTGTCGAATCACAATCGTCGCGATTGGGTTGCTTTCGGCTTTGTCGTAGCGTTTCTAGGAGCTGTGACCGTGAAAAAACTCGCCCGTGGAACGGCGAATGACGCGGCGGCCAATCAACACCGAGCGTCTACAATCACTACGTTGAAAGAACAATTCCAAAAAGTCGCTAAAGATGCGTCGCAAGTTGCGGCGGCAGGTAAGTTACAAGGAAAAGAATTGACAAATCAAGTGAAAGCCGAAGTCGAACGCTATCAACAAGACATTCAGCCTTCAATCGAGCGGATCCAAGGAAACCTAAACGAGCTTTCGAACGTACAGTCAGATGCGACCGAAGCGAAAGCGGAAAAGGCCAACTGACCGGTCTGTCGTCATCGCCCGTCGTTTTAGTCACATTGTATCGGAAAGGATGGATCGACATGGAACACGAAAAAGAATTCACTGGCCCTGAGGCCATGCTCTATAGTCATAAAATCATTCAGCTTAGTAAGGCACTGTGGAAGACGGTCGAGAAAGACTGGCAAAATTGGATTAAACCGTTCGATTTGAACATAAACGAGCACCATATTTTATGGATCGCTCACGCCCTCGGCGGCGCTTCGATCTCAGAGATCGCCAAATATGGGGTCATGCACGTATCGACGGCGTTCAACTTCTCGAAGAAGTTAGAAGACCGCGGTTTGCTCACGTTCTCGAAAAAGGAGACGGACAAACGAAATACGTACGTCCAATTGACGCCTGAAGGTGAAGCGCTCTTGCTCGAGACGATTCATGCGTTCGATCCGGAAGAGAACGGCGTCTTCCGCGCCTCGCTCCCGCTCCAAGAATTGTACGGGAAATTCCCGGACTTGACGGACATCACCGCAATCGTTCGCCGCTTGTATGGCGACAACTTCATGGACATCTTTGCAGAAACGTCGAAGATGATCACGGAAGAAGCCGGACGTCGCCCTGAGGACGACGAGATCAGTAAAGAAGCTTGACCTGCCGATACAGCGGTTCCGTGACGTCTAGCGCCATCCCTTGGCGCACACACGCCGCGAGAATCGTCTCGGCCTCTAAATGGGGATGAAGCATCCCGACGAAATGAACGAGCAAAGGCTCCACGGACGACAGCCCGTAGCGCATTTGCTCGTTTTGTCGTTCTCGGATATCATCCAACAACGCGAAAAACGCAACGACTTCTTGCCGTGTCAGATTTGCCTTGAGCACCTCATGTTCAAAGGGCCGTTCCGACCAATCGACCGCCCCGAGCAACAGTTCCATTTGAAACGATAATTGATTGATTTTCTCTTCTAACGACACGTTCTCCACCCCATCATTTCACATTCTCTTTCATCATTATACGACACGTTTCTGTGCTATGATACTACACAGGCAAGAGAACAGCTGTTATCATTAACAAAATGTGGTATAGTCGGATTTAGAAACTTATAGATTTATAGGGGTGGAATATATGTCAAACGGAATGACGAATGAACCGAACAAACAGAATAAGAAGTTTTCAACAGGCGCCCTCGTCGGCGCATCAGCGATTGCACTTCTCATCGGTGTCGGCGGCACGTACGCGGCGACAAACGGCGGGTCTTCTGACAACTCTACAGTTGTTTCATTTGAAGGCGGCGAAGTGACGCGCGGCGAAATCGCCGACATGAGCTACGACCGCATGGTCCCACAACTTGCGTTCCAAGAAACGATGAACGAATTGCTTGAAAAAGAGTACGGCGATAAAGTCGAGCAAGAAAAAGTCGACGAAGAGTTCAGCAAGACCGAAGAGCAGTTCAACTCGAAAGAAGAGTTTGAGCAAGCGATTCAACAAGCCGGCATGACGAACACGGACGAGTTCAAAGAAGCGCTCCGCGGTCAAATGCTCGTCGATGCTGCGAAATCAGAACTCGTTGAAGTCACAGACGAAGATATCGAAGCACAGTTCGCGAAAGAAAACGTCGAAGTCAAGGCGAGCCATATCCTTGTCGAGACAGAAGAAGAAGCACAAGCGATTATTAAAGAATTGAACGACGGTGGCGACTTCGCTGACATCGCGAAAGAAAAATCGACAGACACAGGTTCTGGTGAAAAAGGTGGCGACCTCGGTTACTTCTCAGCCGGCGCCATGGTCCCTGAATTTGAAGAGTACGCGTTCCAAGAAGACGTCGTTGGCAAAGTTTCTGAGCCGGTTCAGTCACAGTTCGGCTTCCACGTCATCAAAGTCATGGACCGTAAAGAAAAAGACCTTAAACTCGAAGACGAGAAAGATCGCATCCGTGAAGCATTGGCGACTGAAAAAGCCGCTTCTGTCGACGCGAATAAGATCTATGCCGAGTTGATCGAGAAATATAACGTCGATGTGAAAGATGCGAAAGCATCGACACAGTTCGATGCCGTGAAAGACGCTCTCAAAGCGGAAAAAGAAGGTACAGAAGAAGCTCCAGCCGAGGAATCGACAGAGCAGCAATAAACAAAAGACGTCCCGCGGGACGTCTTTTTATATGCCTTCATAACTTCGGTTTATAGAACGCCCGGTTATCGAGCGCCATGATCCGTTCTGTGAACGTACCAGGTTCGACCCCTTCGAACGCCTTATCGAACATGTTCATCCGGGCATCGATGTTGTCGATGAAGAAGAGCATCTCGGCTTCCGGGAGCTGCGGCGCGTTCGCCGATCCCCATTCCGGTTTCCCGTGATGGCTGAGGACGAGGTGTTGGAGCAACGTCACGACTTCACGGTCGGTGCCGAGCTCGCGTGCCACGACTTCGATTTCAGATGCCATGAGCGACAAGTGCCCAAGCAGTTTGCCTTCGAGCGTATATTCCGGTGTGATTGCGTCCGACAACTCGATTACTTTCGCCAAGTCGTGGAGCACGACGCCTGCAACGAGCAAGTCCCGATTCAATTGCGGATAGAGGTCGCACATCGTGTCAGCCAGCTTCAGCATCGACAGGACGTGGAAGGCGAGTCCCGAATAGACCGCATGGTGATGGCGCACCGCTGCCGGATACGTGAAGTAAGCTTCCTCGTTCCGGTCGACAAGCGCCGTCACGAGTTGTTTCATCCCCACGTGCTCCATTGCCTCGATATAGCCGCGAATCCCTGTCTCGAGTTCTGACTTCGGCACTGGGGCCGAGCGCACGTATGGCGTGATGTCCGTCTCACCTTCGATGATGGAGATTTGTTTCAACTTCAACTGGGTCCGGCCACGGTAGTCCATCACTTCCCCGGAAGCATGGACAATTTTTTTCGTCGCATATTTGTCCGTATCGGCACTGTCCCATACTTTCGTCTCAATCTCTCCGCTCTCATCGCATAGGATGAGCGTCAAATATGGTTTGCCGTTCCCGGCGAGTCCTCGATACGATTGTTTAATCATCACATATTGGTTCAACGTGTCGCCCACTTTGAGCTGACCAATTTTAGTAGTCGTCAAAAAAAGCACCTCTCTTCTTGTCAGTACCTACATCTTAACGAAAGTTCAGGTCAGATGCCAACTTTCTAAGAAAAGCGGGAATACTTGAGAGAGAAGCATATTGGGGGAATGGAAGATGAATTGGAATTGGTATACACGACCAGAAGAAATTGTACATGTCGACAATCACTATGAGGAAGCGTACACGTATTGGCTCGAACAATTGACGACGGCGAAAGTCACAAAAATCATCGTCGAACGCGATTATATGTACGGATCGCTCACGCTCGATTATGAACAGTTGGAACGCGAACCACAAAAAATCGGGCACTATTTCGTGACCCGAGATTTCCTGTGGACAATCGGGTTTGATGAGCTATATTGCGAGACGGTCGCCGCGAAGCAGTATGACTCGCCAATCGAGGCATTCTATGACCTGCTCTCTGAAAAAATGGACTATTATTTCCACGGCATCGATGAGTATGAAGAACGCTTGATGATGACCCAACGCGAGATGAGCGGGCAAGTCCCTCCCGAATTTATGAATGAGATTTTCGGACTCCGCAGCGAGATTGAACGGTGGTCCGATACCGTTGTCCCATACCGTGAGTTGCTCATGGCCGGACGTGAGGCGTTCCTCGATATCGACTTGGACGAGTTGAACGCTTATCGACTTGCCACGTACCGGGTCGACCGGCTCTTGACGTTAATCGAACATTATCAAGCCGATGTCATCGCGTTAACCGACCTCGCCTCGACGCTGTCGAACTTTCGCGGTAACGAGATTATGAAGGCGTTGACCGTCTTCACGGCATTGACGACACCAGTCGTCGCCTTCGGTGCCATCTGGGGAATGAACTTCAAAGCGATGCCTGAACTGAAGTGGCCGCTCGGTTATCTGTTCGCCTGGATGATGATCATGCTCTTCACAGGCTTGGTCTATGCGTGGTTGAAACGGAAGAATTGGATTGGCTCGCTCTTACAGTTCCCGAATCAAGTCCACAATCAAAAACGTCTAGAAAAACAACGGAAAAAGAGAAAACAGTAAAAAAACGAACAAAAGTTCGGTATACTAAAAGGAGCAGCTGCCATAGAAAGGTGATGTACATGGAACGATTGATTATCCACGTTGATATGGACGCGTTTTACGCCTCGGTCGAACAGCGGGACCGTCCTGATTTACGTGATAAGCCTGTCATCGTCGGTGGCGCCCCCCACAGCCGTGGTGTGGTCGCCACCTGTTCGTATGAGGCGAGAAAATACGGGGTGCACAGCGCCATGTCGTCACGGCGTGCGTTTGCGCTCTGTCCTCAGGCGACGTTCGTCAAACCGCGCTTTCACGTTTATCGGCACGTCAGCCAACAAGTGATGGCGATTTTCAAGTCTATCACGCCGCTCGTTGAACCGCTCTCGCTCGACGAGGCCTATTTGGATGTGACCGAGAACACACTCATGAGCACGTCCGGCCCTTATATCGCGCGCTATATCCTCGGGGAAATCAAACGCCGGACGGGACTGACGGCCTCGGCCGGAGTCGCCCCGTCGAAGTTCGTGGCCAAGATCGCCTCAGGATTCAACAAACCGAACGGACTGACTGTCGTCGAAGCAGCCGATGTCGAGTCGTTCCTCGCCCCGCTCCCGATCACGACGATGCACGGGGTCGGTAAAGTGACGGCCCAAACACTGTTCAAGCACGGCTACCATACGATTGCCGATTTACAGCGTGCGCAACCTGAACAACTGAAGGCCATTTTCGGATTCGACCGCGGGAGCCAACTATATGAACTCGCGTCCGGTCGTGATAACCGTCCCGTCGTCCCGACGCGGGAACAAAAATCGATTGGCTCCGAGACGACGTTCGCGTTCGACCTCGATGACCCGGAAGAAGTGTATGAACGGGTCGTCCCGGAAATCGAAGACGTGCTCCATCAACTCGACCGACGCGAACTCAGTTGCCAGACGGTGACGATTAAAATCAAGACGAGCGAGTTCCAGGCCCGGAGCCACCAAATCAAACTGAACCATCCGACGCACGACCACGACGAGATTAAACGGCTCGCCCGCCGCCTGTTCGACGAGATGGCGATCACTGAACCGGTCCGCTTGATCGGGATGACGGTGTCCGATTTGATTCCCCGTACTGAGACGGCGCGTCAGCTCACGTTCGAGGAGCTGACGAAACCTTCGCTTGAATAATGAATGGTCATTCAGTACAATGGAAGTAAAGGGGGGCGAACGGATGGAACAGTATACGATCACAGCGTTCGAGAACGACGGCACGGTCGTCTTGAACGATTCATTTACTGCGGCAAGCAATGACGAGGCGAAAACGAAAGGACTCACGTTGCTTGAGGAAGCCGGGCACCTCCATAAAGGGGCCCGCATCGCACGTCGCGGCCAACTGATCTACTTCGAGCGCTGTAAACTGCCAGGAAAACTGAAAGGCACGGCCTCATAACAGAAGCGCCTCGGGAATCCCGAGGCGCTTGTTCATTCGCTATATTTGGCTTCCCACTCGCTGCGCCACTCCATGTAATCGGGATGCAGCTCTTCCACCGTCTTGCCGTCTAGCGAGTACGCACTGCCGACGAGCGGCTCGGCCGAATCCGGATATGACGTCCCGCCGATGATCTCGCCGTCCACCATCATGACCGAGACGTTCGTCTGGCCGAGTTCTGCAACATCATCGAGCGGATGGTCGCGGACGATAAAGTACTCATGTCGAATGTCACGTCCGATATAGTCATCCGGCGGCGGCGTCTGGACTTGCCACGTACTTTGCGTTGGCAACTCAAGCAGATCTTCCTTTTCAAAACTCGACGTTCTATTCCCTCTATAAGAGACGACGTCATAGCCTTGCTCCTCTAAGTACGCCTTGGCCACTTTGGCATCCGCCCCGAGCGTCGGTGCCGGCTGTTCGCTCTCATTCGAGCAGGCTGCAAGCAGCAGGGCACATACAATGATTCCGATTCGTTTCCACATCGTTTCTCCACCTCATTATTTAGCATTTTTTTACATATTAGGCAGATAAATCAACATGTCCTTCAAAACGGAAAGATGAGTAAGATCGTGAAAATCGCAATGACCGCTGTCACTACTTGCAACGGCAAGCCGACTTTGACGAAATCAAAGAAACGGTAGCCGCCGATTCCGAACACCATCGCATTCGTCGGCGAACCGAACGGGGTCATGAACGCGAGCGAGGCTGCAATCGCGACGGCGACGACGAATGGGACCGGACTCACTTGAAGTGCCGCGGCGAGTGATACGGCGAGCGGTGCGAACAAGACGGCCGTCGCCGTGTTCGAGATGATTTGACTGAGCGCCATCGTCGCGAGGAAGATGGCGACGAGCACCCAGACCGGTCCGGCTTGACCGAACGAGTCGCTGATCCACGTGACGAGCCAGGCCATAATCCCGGCATTGTCGAGTGCTTGACCGACGGGAATCATCGCGGCAATCAATAACAACGATGACCACTGAATCGAGTCATAGGCGACATCCATATGCCGCACGGCTCCGGTGAGCACCATGGCCAGTGCTGCGAGCCATACCGCCACGGTCGGGTCGACCCACTCGAAGACAAGGAGCGTGACCATCATGAGCATGATGAGACCCGCTGCCAGCTGATGACGCTCGGACACGGCCCGGTTCGCGACATCGGTCACCCGCTCATTGGCGAGCAACAGGGACGTCTCGTCCCCAGCTCGCTCTAAATCGCTCCACTCCCCTTGCGCGACGAGCATATCTCCGCGCTCGAGCGAAACATCTTTCAATCGCGTGATGGCAATCTCTTCGTTCGGACGGATGACTTGAAGCACGTTCAACCGATATTCGTTGCGCAAGTGACTATCCGATAAACAACGACCGACGAGCGGGCTATCCGTTGGGATGGTGAAGACGGCAACGCCGCTATCTTTCCCGTAGACGGCCTTCAAGTCGACGTGTTCCACCGTCACCCCTTCCCTTCCGGCAATTCGCCGGACATCCGCCTCTGCTCCGCTGACATACACTTGACCTTCAGTGAGACGCGTATCCGCACGTGCCGTGACAAAGCGGTGCGTCATGCCTTTTTGTTGTTCGCCGACGACGATTAGACCGTCTCGTGACCAATTGACGTCGCGGAGCGTCCGCCCGATTAAAGGGTGCCCTTTCGAAAGGGATAAGGCGAATAGGCTCACGTGCGGCACCGCCAAGCGTGGCATCGTCGCGGCGCGCACATCGCTCGTACCGAGCAATCGATTGCCGATGACGTAGAAATAGAACAGCCCGACGACTGCCATGACGAGCCCAATCGGTAAGAGCGCGAAAAAACCGAGCGTGCCAGCGGACGTGTTCCGTAACGTCTCAGCCGCCACCAGGTTCGGCGGCGTCCCAATCAGCGTCATCGTTCCGCCGATACTCGAGAAGAACGCGAGCGGCATCAACAGTTTGGCAGGACTCGTCCCCATCTGTCTCGACATGGCGAGGACGACCGGAATCAATAAGGCGACCGTCCCCGTATTCGACATGAGACTCGACAACAAGGTCACCGTGACCATCAAGACGAGAAAAAGACGCACCTCACTCCCTTTTGCGAACGGGATAAGCGCAGCACCTAACCGTTCGGCCAAACCTGTGTGAAATAGGCCGGCCCCCACAATGAACAGTCCGGCGATCATGAGCACGACCGAATTCGAAAAACCGGCCATCGCTTCGACCGGCGTCAATTGATTCGTCAAGACGAGCAACAAGAGACCGATGAGCGCAACCAAGTCGGCTCGGAGCCAGCCTCCAATAAACCCGATAATCATGATCGTTAAAATCACCAAGGTGACCATCACGTCCACCCTTCCTTGTGAAAGTTTCTACAAGCTTACTATACCACGCATCATGTAAGCGTTATCATAAAGTGGGTGACAATCTTGGCAACAAAAAAACGGATGGCTCGATTGCCATCCGCATCACGTCTTATTGAACTTCGTGATCATTGACCATTGGAGCGTAAAGCTCTTCAAGTGGCTTCATGATGATTTTCGTCACTTCTGTGACGAGTTGATGCATGCGTTGCTCTTCTTGCATGAGCTCCATGATCAATTCGTTCTGTTGAACGCCCATCATTTTCGTTTGCGCGTCCATCATCTCTTGTTCAGAGATTTCTTCGCCTTGCATCTGCTTCTGTTGAAGGGTCATTTGGATGTCACGGAAGTCAGCGAATAACTGGTTCGCTTCTGCATCCGCATTGACACGGTCGTATAGTGAAGAGAGATTTGTGAACTCCTCAGAATCGCGAAGTGCTTTTTCCAATTGGTAAGCATGATCGTACAAGTTTGTTTGTGACATGTGACGTCCTCCTAAATACTATTAGGGCGTGCCTCTTAAATGATGGCAATCAACCCTTGAATCAACCCAATCATACCACCTAACAAGGCGCCAAGCCATGTTATTGCCCGGAACTCTCGTTTCGAGATCGAGAGAACAATCTCTTCGAGGTACGATGTATCGAGCGAGCTCACCTGCTCTTGCACGATTTGGTCAATTTTGAGGCGGTCCATGATCGTCTCCATTTGATCCGTGAAGCGCGTAATGACGAGTCGTACTCCAGCCGGGACGAGCTCGTCGACGACGCGGTCTTCAATGTCCCGTGTGTACGAGTGGACCGTTCGATCGAGCAACTCCCCGACCGGCAAGCGCGAGACGACTTCCGTCGTCACACCGTCAATCAACCGTTCCTCTAGACGGTCGTCAAGCAACGTATCGACCGACCGTTCGCTGAACCGTTCGAACTCACGTGTAATCATTTCCGCCATACCCGATCGCGTCGAGCCGCCGCGGAGGATATTGATAATCTCCGGTCGAATCATCTCGACAAAATTCAAGTTCTGGACGAAACCGGCGATGAATCCAAGTCGACGCTGGACGAACGAGTCGACCATGTGTCGAAGTTGGGCCTCACCCTCGACGGAATAGAAATACTCCTCCGACTTGACGAGCAAGGTATCGACAATCTCCGGAATGATGCCCCGGACGCGGTCCATGCCGTCTTCACCGAGAATCTCATACAGTTTACGCGACTTCACATCTGCGAGGACGAGCCGGAGCTCTTGGCGGAGCTTCGTGTCCGCTTCTGCCAAGACACGAGTCTCGGCATCCGGATAAAGTGGTTCGATGAGCGATCGAATCGTCTGATCCGAGCGCAGCATCGTCCGCACCTCACCTTGGACGTAATACGTGATGTGGCCACCGACCTGTTCATCGAGCAGGCGCTTACGCATCCCTTCCGGGGTCAACAAGTGTTTGACGACGGTCTTACCGAGGCTCGTCGCCAACTCATCGCGCCGTTTCGGGATCAAGCCTGGCGTGAACGGGACGCGCATGTTCCCAATATATTTAGGGTGATGGGGCCGGAATAACATTTTGATGGCGAGGAAGTTGGTCACTCCCCCGATTGTCGCACCGATGGCGATCATAATGAATACTTTGACTAGACTCTCCAAACTGTCTGCCTCCGATCTGAAATATGATACATTTATTGAAGAGGTGATTGTGTTGACTACGTTTGAACGAATTAAATCGATTTTCCCGATGGCTGTCCATCGGTCCGAAGAAGCGTCCAGTGACGTTCGCTGGTATCAAGCCCAGGACGGCACGGTCTTCGGTCTCCCTAAACTGGAGCTGACGGAGCGTGAGCGACAGCTGCTTGAATGGTTCGCCACCCCACTCCTGACAAGACTCGACCCACGACAAGCCAAATGGCAGGACCGTCTACTCACCGATGCGTACCGGTTCGACCGGCCGTTCCGTCTCATGTCGCTCGTCCTGCATTATCAAGACCCTGAGGCACTCGAACAATTTTTAGACGTGTTAGCTGACTTTATGCCTGAAGCAGAGATTGTTCTCATGACCCGGTCTCACGTTGAAATCATTGAGACCGATCAGTTCGTCGAGCTGACCGAGTTCGAAGACGTCTTGCGGGCGATCGCGAGCGATTGTTACGTCGAGGCGCATGTCGTCTATAGCGCACGTCCGCTCGGTGACCTTGCGCCACTTTATCACCAGCATCAGGCGCTACTCCCACTCGCCAAGCTCTCTACTAAAGCTTACCCTGCTAGTCAATTATTATACCATTATTTACTACAACGCCATGAGACTTTTGATGTACGTCCCCGTCTGACGGCCCCTGTCGTCGCGTCACTCGATAAGACGACGATCGATTTATTGGAGGCGTTGTTCGCCCACTCGTTGAACGTATCGCACACGGCCAAGGCGTTATTCATGCATCGAAATACGCTCAACTATCGGCTCGATCGGCTCTACGAAGCGACCGGTTATGACGCTAGGCAGTTCTACGATGCCGGTCTGCTCCAATTGATTGTCACGTTGCACAAATCTGAGTAATCGTTTTTGTGCAACGTGTACATATTCGATGCAAGCGGTTTCATCGTATAATCAGTCTTGTAAGCGCTATTATACAAGAACAGATTCCCAGGAGGCTAACGACATGGCAGAAATTCAATTAAATCACATTGATAAAATATACGATGGTGGTGACTCGAAGGCAGTCAGCGATTTCAACTTGCACATCAAAGACCGCGAATTCATCGTCTTCGTCGGACCTTCAGGTTGTGGTAAATCGACGACGCTCCGTATGATCGCAGGACTCGAAGAAATCTCGAGCGGCGACTTCATCATCGACGGCAAGCGCATGAACGACGTCGCACCGAAAGACCGCGACATCGCCATGGTCTTCCAAAACTATGCACTTTACCCGCACATGAGTGTTTATGACAACATGGCGTTCGGTTTGAAACTTCGCAAGTTCCCGAAAGATGAAATCGACCGTCGCGTCCAAGATGCGGCCCGTATCCTCGGACTTGAAGAATACCTTCAACGTAAGCCGAAAGCACTCTCTGGTGGTCAGCGTCAACGTGTCGCCATCGGCCGTGCCATCGTTCGTGATGCCAAAGTGTTCTTGATGGATGAGCCGCTCTCAAACTTAGATGCCAAGCTTCGCGTTCAAATGCGTAAGGAAATCATCCAGTTGCACAACCGTCTCGACACGACGACGATTTACGTTACCCATGACCAAACGGAAGCGATGACACTCGCGACTCGGATCGTCATCATGAAAGACGGAATCATCCAACAAGTCGGTTCGCCAAAAGAAGTATACGAAAACCCAGACAACATCTTCGTAGCCGGCTTCATCGGATCACCTTCGATGAACTTCTTCCGCGGAAAATTGGCTGATGGGAAGTTCCTCGTCGGCGGCGAAGAAATCAACGTCCCTGAAGGCAAAATGAAAGGTCTTCGTGACCGCGGTTACGTCGGCAAAGAACTCGTGCTCGGAATCCGTCCAGAATCGATTCACGATGAGCCAATCTACATCGACTCGCCAACGACGCACACGTTCCGCACGCACATCGACGTTGCCGAGCTCATGGGCGCTGAGTCGTACTTGTACGCTGAACTCGGTGGCCACCAGTTCACGGCACGGATCGATGGACGTTCGAACATCCACATGGGTGACGATGTCACACTCGCACTCGATATGACGAAAGCTCACTTCTTCGACACGGAGACAGAACTCGTCATCCGTTAAGCACTACGATATGTTGAAGTGAACCGTATACATACGGTTCACTTCTTTTTTATTTCATACTATTCCATAGGCGTTTACACTGCGTGAATTATTCCTTTATAGTCTTTATAAGGACTCTGATTTGCTTAGAAAGGAAACCATTTATGAATTATTTAAAAGATCGAGATGTGCTATTGGTGACAATTCACCAAAAAGAAAAAGTTATCAAACCTCTCCTTGAGGACGCATTCGGATGCAACGTACACGTGAGTCCGCTCGACACTGATCAATTCGGAACATTCACACGGGAAATCAGTCGAAAACAATCTCAATTTGATACAGCAAGAAAAAAAGCGACTAGGGGTCTGGAACTGACCAATCATCATGTTGGGGTAGCGAGCGAAGGCACATTCGGATTCCATCCTCTCGCGCCCATTCCTTGGAATACTGAACTGGTATTACTGCAAGATGACGAATTAGAGCTTGAATTACATGGTTATTATGAAGGACTCGACACAAACTTCAGTCATACAATCGTTCAAGATTACCCTTCTGCACTGCAGTTTGTTAATAAAGTTGGTTTTCCAGATCATCATGTGATTCTCCGATCAGATGATGAACATTCATCCATTATGCTAAAAGACATCACCAGTGAATCGCTATTAAAAGAAGCTTTTACATACTGTTTTAATAAGTCAACGAATCGACAGGTCTTTATCGAGACAGACATGCGGGCGTATGCCAACCCAACTCGAATGAAAAATATTGAGAGCGCGACGAGGCAACTCATTGAACAGGCAAACTCACTCTGCCCATCCTGTGGCACACCGGGCTTCCGTATCGTCCGCAAAGTACCTGGTCAATTATGCGAGCAATGTCATACTCCCACAAAACAAATAATGCAACATGTTTATGCCTGCTCGACTTGTAAGTATCAACAAACCGAATATCTTGGAGATTTATACACATCTCCAAGATATTGTGATGTGTGTAATCCCTAATAAAAAAAGCAGCCTGCTATCTCCCCATAAGGAGAAATCATGGCTGCTTTTTTGGTTAACGAATCGCGTAGCGACGTTCAAGCCGATGCTGTCCTGCTTGGATGAGCGTCGATAAAATCCAATAGATCGACGCCGAGAACAAGAGGAGCGGCATGACGAGATACGTCGTCGCTGCGATTTGGTCCGAGACGTATGTCAACTCCTGCACCGCGATGACCGACCCGAGCGACGTTGATTTGATGATATCGATCACCGAGTTCGACACTGGTGGGATCGCACGCGACAGCGCCTGTGGGAAGATGATGTCTTTAAAGCGCTTCGCACGCGGAATGCCGAGGGCGACACTTGCCTCGACTTGCCCTTGATCGACCGAATTGATGGCTGCCCGGAACGCTTCCGAGATATAGGCCGCAAAGTGAAGGCCTAACCCGAAGATGAGTGCTTGCATTCCGCTCAACTGGACGAATCCGGTCAAACCGACGTACAGGATGAGAAGTTGCAAGAGAAGTGGCGTCCCCCGGAAGAATGAGATATACGTCCGGGTAAATAAACGCAACACTTTAACTGGGCTGCTATGCAGTAACGCAATGATCAGACCGAGCACCAAGGCGAGGATAATCGACAGGATACTGGCGATCAGCGTCAATTGTACGGCTTCGATATAGGCCGAACGGTTCTCGATGACGGTCGTGATCAGTTCACTCATTGACTGATGTCCTCACCGAAGTACTTCTCACCGATCTCAGCCATCGTGCCGTCTTCTTGCATCTCAGCTAACGCGTCGTCCAACTTGTCGAGCACGTCTGAGTCTTGACGCGTCATGTAGCCCGCTTCACTCTTATTGAAGACGTCTCCGACCGCTTTCACGTCGTAACCTGTCTTCTCAAGCTCCGTCAAGATGAAGAGACGGTCGTTGAGTGCCGCATCGAGACGTCCGACTTGAAGGTCTTGGAGCACTTGGTTCGCGCCTTTGTAGAACTTCACTTCAGCACCGGCTTCTTCAGCGAGCTGCGCGTAGACTGAACCTTGTGTCGAGCCGACGACTTTGCCGTCGAGGTCATCGATGCCTTGAATGTCTTCGTTGTCCGAAGCGACGATGACTTGCGCACCTGATACCGCGTACGGAGTTGAGAACGCGTATTTCTCTTCACGTTCTGGCGTGATACTCATTTGGTTGGCAATCATGTCGATGCGTTCTGCGTCGAGGGCCGGTACGAGTCCTTTGAAGTCCATCGGCTCGTATTCGACCGTGTAACCGGCACGCTCGGCCGCTTCGTTCAATACGTCGATGTC
Organism: Exiguobacterium sp. s157; assembly: GCF_018618205.1. NCBI lineage: Bacteria > Bacillati > Bacillota > Bacilli > Caryophanales > Exiguobacterium > Exiguobacterium sp. s157. The sequence continues at coordinate 19,877 of NZ_JACSLQ010000001.1, read as the reverse complement.
ATACCCTGTGATTTCACCTTTGTCTTTGTACGTGAATGGCGGGTACGTCGCTTCTGTCCCGACTGTGATGACGGCTTCTTCTGAGCCGCTGTCTGTCTCTGTCCCGCAAGCCGCGAGCACCCCGAACGATGCTCCGATTGCAAGTACTGCTGTTAATGATTTTTTCATGGTAATTTCCGCCTTCCTGATAATCCGTATATGATTACATGGTTATGAACAATACACTCATCATACTGAGGGGGGCATATCTTGTCAAACAAAAGACACCACCCTCGTCAGGGCGGTGTCGTCGATTAATCGATTGCTTTCGCTTGCTTCATAACATCACGTTCAATCGCTTCCCGTTTCACTGTCGTTTTCTCCGCGCTATCGGCGTGGACACTGAAATAGAATTTGATTTTCGGTTCGGTCCCAGACGGACGCAGGCAGAACCATGAGCCGTCCTCGAAGATGAATTTGAGTACGTTCGACGATGGCAACTCGATCGCTTCCGTCTCGCCTTGCTGCAAGTTTTTCGCGACTTGTTGCTTGTAATCCTCGAAGCGGACGACTTCGTAGCCGCCGACTTCTTGTGGCGGATTGGCGCGGAACGCCTCCATCATTCGACCGATTTGTTCGAGACCGGCCTTCCCTTTCAACGTCATCGATTGGAGCGACTCCTCGTAGAAGCCATACTTCTCATAGACGGCTTGGAGGGCATCGTACAACGTGCGCCCGTGCTGTTTATGGAAAGCCGCCATCTCGGCGCCGAGTAAGCACGCCTGGACGGCATCTTTGTCACGGCAGAAGTCTCCAATCAAATAACCGTAGCTCTCTTCGTAACCGAATAAGAACTGGTACTGGCCCGACTCTTCATACTGCTTGATTTTCTCGCCGATGAATTTGAAACCGGTGAGCGTGTTCTCGAGGTGGACCCCATACGCCTTGGCGATGGCCGCCCCGAGTTCTGATGTGACGATCGTCTTCGCGACGAAGCCGTTCGTCGGAAGCGTCCCCGTCTCCACTTTTTGAGACAAAATGTAATCCATGAGAAGCGCCCCGGTCTGGTTCCCCGTCAAGACGAACCATTCGCCATTGCGGTCACGGACCGTGAAGCCGACACGGTCGGCGTCTGGGTCCGTCGCCATGAGCAAGTCGGCCCCGACGCGGTCGCCGTACTGCATCGCGAGCTCGAAGGCAGCTCGTTCTTCCGGGTTCGGATAACTGACCGTCGGGAATGCCCCGTCCGGCTCAGCCTGTTCGTCGACGATGGTGACGTGTTCGAACCCATATGCTTTCAATCCTTCCATGACCGGGCGACGTCCCGTCCCATGAAGTGGTGAATAGACGATTTTGAGCGGATCGCCTTGGACGTCCGTATGAATCCGAATCGATTGGAGAGCTTCCATGTATGCCGCATCGACCGACGCATCGACCGTGACGAGTGTGCCCTCGGACCGAAGCGGTGCCTCATCTTTAACGTCAATCTTCAATTCATCTTCGATGGCATTGACGTACGAGACGAGCTCATCGGCTTCGGCCGGTGGCAATTGTCCACCGTCGGCGCCATACACTTTGAAGCCGTTATATTCCGGCGGGTTGTGGCTCGCCGTGATGACGATGCCGCCGAAGGCGTTCAAATGACGGACGGCGAATGACAACTCTGGCGTCGCCCGCAAACTCGGGAACAAGTATGTCTTAATCCCGTTCGAAGCGAGTGTGCGTGCCGCCTCGAGCGCAAACTCTGGCGAGAAGTGACGCGAGTCGTGGGCGATGACGACGCCGTGACGTTTCGCTTCTTCCCCTGACGCGGCGATAAAATCGGCAAAGCCTTGCGATGCCTTGCGAATCGTATAGATGTTCATCCGGTTTGCCCCTGGACCGATTTCACCGCGCATACCGCCCGTCCCGAATTCGAGCGTCTTATAGAAGGCATCCTCGAGTGATGTCTCGTCTTGCTCGAGCACCTCGAGTTCGGCGCGCAAATGCGGCTCGAGCGCCTTGTGTTGTTTCCATCGGTCATATGTCTGTTGCCATGTCATGGTCAGTTCCCCTTTCGACATTCAAAAATTCAATCGAAGTACTCGCCAATTTGTTCCATCTTGTATACGATGGGAGTAACGAAACTTCGAGGTGATACTATGTTTCCAACTATGCGTGCCCAAGAATTGAAACACATCGTCCATACGGACTCGATCCGCTTCATTGATTGCCGCTATTCATTAAACGACGCCTCATACGGAAAGTATGCGTATCGACAAGGACATCTGCCTAACGCCGTCTTCCTTGATTTGATGGAAGACTTGTCCGGACCGTTGTCCGAGCACGGCGGACGCCATCCGCTGCCGTCTAAACAGGCATGGACCGAAACGCTCCGCCGCATCGGGATTCAACGCGATGACTTGGTCATCATCTACGACGACGGCTTCCCGTTCGCCGCTCGTGCGTGGTGGTTATTCAAGTGGGCCGGCCATGAGCGCGTCATCGTGCTCGAAGGCGGCATCCAATCCGGCATCACTTACTGCGGGGAGACGACGACAGACGTCCCGTCCTATCCCGTTTCCGACTATACACCCGTCTTCCAAGACGAGATGATCGCGACGATTGAAGACGTGCGCGCCGCCACCGTCACTGGTGGGTTATACGATTCAAGAACGGCCGACCGTTACGACGGCAGCCATGAACCGATTGACCGCAAGCCCGGGCATATCCCGAACGCCGTGCTCTGTCCCTATACCGAGGCCGTCACCGACTTAGGGACGCTTCAAGACTTCCACGATTTGAAAGAGCATTACGCCGACGTCCTCGATGTCCCGAATCCCATCTTTTATTGCGGGAGCGGGGTCACCGCCTGCGTCAACATTTTGGCGCTACACGCCCTCGGTAAAGACGATGTGCGTCTGTACCCCGGCTCTTACTCTGATTGGATTAGTTATCCAGAAAACAAGGTCCACCCGTAACGGGTGGATTTTTTTATTTGACGCTCGTCGGTTTAATGTTCCAAACGGCGTTCGCATATTCTGTGATCGTCCGGTCACTCGAGAAGATACCCGATTTGGCCGTATTGACGATCGAACTCTCGGCCCAGCGTGCCTTGTCGGCGAATACTTCATCGACACGACGCTGTGCCTGCATGTATGACGCGAAATCTTTCAAGACGAGGAAGTCGTCATTATAGACGAGAAGCGAATCGAAAATCGCTTGGAATTGGTATTCTCCAACCTTGTCGAATGTCCCGTTGACGAGTCCGTCGACGACGTTGCGCACGTCCGTGTTCGCATGATAGATGTCGGCCGCATGGTAACCGCCGAACTTCTTATAGTTCATGACTTCTTGCGGTGTCAATCCGAAGATGAAGATGTGGTCGTCGCCGACCGCGTCGCGAATCTCGATATTGGCGCCGTCGAGCGTCCCGATTGTGAGCGCCCCGTTCATCATGAACTTCATGTTGCCGGTACCTGACGCCTCGTAGCTCGCTGTCGAGATTTGTTCACTCAAGTCCGAACCAGGGAAGATGCGCTCGGCCATCGAGACACGATAGTTCTCGAGGAAAACGACCTTGATGAAGCGGCTCGCCCGTTTGTCATTGTTGATCATCGAGGCGAGGGCGTTGATATAGCGAATGACTTCTTTGGCGTAATAATAACCTGGTGCCGCCTTCGCCCCGAAGATGAACGTCCGTGGGACCATCGTGAACGTTGGATCGGCTTGAATCTTTTGATAGAGCGCGTGAATGTGCATCGCGTCCATCAATTGACGTTTATAGGCGTGCAGCCGTTTGACTTGGACGTCAAAAATCGAGTCCGGATCGACGGCGATGCCCGTCTCAGCTTGGATATAGCCGGCTAGGTCAAGTTTGTTTTGTTGTTTCACGTTCATGACCTGCTCTTGGAAGCTCGCATCTTTTGAGACACCCATCAACTTCTCAAGGTCGTTCGGATGTTCGATCCATGACGAACCAATCGCATCCGTAATCAAATTCGAGAGGCGTGGGTTCGACTTGAGGAGCCAGCGTCGATGTGTGATGCCGTTCGTCTTGTTATTGAACCGGAGTGGGAACATCTCATACAAGTGACGCATTTCGCGTTGCTTCAAGATGTCCGTGTGAATCCGAGCGACCCCATTCGTCGAATGTGAGCCGACGACGGCAAGGTTCGCCATATTGATGTGTTCGTTCGACACGATCGCGATCTCGCCCATATGTGGCTCGAGATGCGGATAGTTGACGAGGACGTCTTTACAGAAGCGGCGATTGATTTCGGTGATGATTTGATAAATGCGCGGCAATAACCGTTCATACATCTCGACCGGCCACTTCTCAAGCGCCTCGGCGAGGAGCGTATGGTTCGTGAACGACATGACGCTCTTCGTCACACGCCACGCTTCGTCCCACCCGTAGCCGTGGTCGTCCATTAAAATCCGCATGAGTTCAGGGATGGCCACGACCGGATGCGTATCGTTAATGTGGACTGCATAATGGTCGCCGAGGTGCTTCAAAGATTTATTATGACGTAAGTAAGACGCAATCATCGACTGGACGCCCGCCGAGACGAAGAAGTACTGTTGCTTCAAACGCAACACTTTTCCTTCGTACGTCGTGTCGTCCGGATACAGGAACTCAGAGATGGTCGCAATCGACTGCTTATACTTCAGCAAATCTTTATACGAACCTTTCGTCCGTTCCATATACTCCTCGTCATCAAACGGCGACTCGGCATTCCAAAGTCGGAGCGTGTTGACGACGTCGTTCTTGTACCCGATGACCGGCATATCGTAAGGGACGGCTCGAACGACTTCGTCCGGATGATGGACGACCCGGAGCCGATCCCCGATTTGGCGCATCTCAATCCAGCCCCCGAAATTGACGTCGATGGCCCGGTCCGCTCGGCGCGTCTCCCACATGTTCCCGTCACGTAGCCAGTTGTCCGGCAACTCGACTTGATAGCCGTCGACGATTTTTTGTTTGAACAAGCCGTAACGGTAGCGAATCCCGTTCCCGTGTCCCGGGAGACTGAGCGCTGCGAGCGAGTCGAGGAAGCAGGCTGCTAGGCGGCCGAGACCGCCGTTACCGAGACCTGGTTCCGGCTCATATTCGGTAATATCGGTGAAATTGAATCCGAGCTCATCGAGTCCCTCTTGCACGACTTCGAGGACGTCCATACTGAGTAAATTGTTGTACAGAAAACGACCGAGCAAAAATTCAAGTGAGAAATAAATGACTTGTTTACTTTGTTTTTCTTCATGCTTGTCGCGGGTGTTGATCCATTTCGGAATTGCCTGCTCGCGCACCATCGTGGCCAACGTTTGATACACTTCCTGCTCGGTCCCTTCATCAAACGACTTCCCGTTTAATGCGACAAATCTCTCTTGGAATGAAGTGACGAAGCTCTGTTTGTCTGTAAACATATGTGTGTAAAACTCCTTCCGGTCATGCAAATAGGTGATACAACTCACGGTATTGCTTCGCAGATTGTTTCCAGCTGAAGTCCGCGGTCATCGCTTGATGGACGAGCGCGTTCCAATTGTTGTCATCATAGAAGACACGAATCGATTTCTCGATTGTCGCGAGCATCTCGTGGGCGTTATAGTTCAAGAAACCAAAACCTGTGCCTTCTTGTGTGTATTCGTTATACGGTTTGACCGTATCGCGCAGTCCGCCCGTCTCTCGTACGATTGGGAGCGTCCCGTAACGCATCGAGATGAGCTGGCTGAGACCGCACGGTTCGAAGCGGGACGGCATGAGGAATGCGTCCGATCCGGCATAAATCAAGTGTGCGAGTTCGATATCGAAACCGATATACGACCCGACCTTGCCAGGGTGCGACGCCGTCATGTGATGGACGATGCCTTCATATTCCGGTTGACCCGACCCGAGGAACACGAACTGACAGTCCAAGTTCCCGAGCTCTTCACTCACCGCTTCAATCAAATCGAGGCCTTTTTGTTCCACGAGTCGACTGACGAAACCGATCAACATGATATCGTCACGCACCTCGAGGCCGAACCGTTCTTGAAGCTCACGCTTGTTGGCGAGCTTCCCTTCTTTGACCGTATCGAGATTGTACGTCTGGGCGATGCGCTTGTCCGTGCTCGGGTCATTCGTCGCCAAATCGAGGCCGTTCAAAATCCCTCGGACGTCGACAGACCGATAACGGAGTGTCGCGTCGAGCCCTTCCCCGTAGTACGGTTCCATGATTTCGTCACGATACGACGGACTGACCGTCGTGATTTGGTCTGAATGGACGATGCCCGCCTTCATGTAGTTGACGAGACCGTTATGTTGAATTCCTTCCGCCGTGAAGTGTTCCGGACCGAACTGTAACAGCTCGCCGAGGACCGCTTCCGGGAAGATGCCTTGGTATTGCAGGTTATGGATGGTAAAGACGGTACGAATGCGTTGATACGCCTCGATATGTTGATAATGGATCCGCAAGAAGGCTGGGACGACACCGGTCTGCCAATCATGACAGTGGAGCACGTCAGGCACGTCTTCCGCTTCGAGCTTCCCGATCATCTCGAGCACGGCACGAGAGAAGAATGCGAAGCGCTCGGCATCATCGTAATGGCCATAGAGCACGCCTTCCCGTTTAAAGTAATATTCGTTGTCGATGAAGTAATACGTGATTCCATCGCGTTCAAGCTTGAGGACGGCACCGAACTGCTTGCGCCAGCCGACCGGAACGATCAGATCGAACATGTATTCCATTTCATCTACGTACTCTTGAGCAATCGTGCCATACTTCGGCATGATGACACTCACTTCTTCACCAAGGCTAGACACCGCTTGAGGGAGCGAGCCGATGACATCGGCAAGCCCCCCCGTTTTCATGAACGGTGCTGCTTCTGAAGCGACATACCATATTTTCATAATATCCCCCTTACACCGTTGTCCGTTTTCCGATTACGATCGGTTCATCGACCGTACCACGAATGACTTGCCCTCGTTTGACGACCACTTCTTTATCTAAAATGGCGTTCTCGACGACAGCCCCTTCTTCGATGATCGATTTGGATAGAATGATTGAGTTTTTAACGCGGGCGTGTTCGCTGACGACGACACCGCGGAAGAGAATGCTGTTTTGAACTTCACCGCTGATTTTACAGCCGTTCGCGACGAGCGCCTCATTCACCTTCGACCCGTTCAAATAGCGTGTCGGTGGCTCATGTTTAATCTTCGTATAAATGTGTGGGAAGTCGTAAATGATTCCCTCATGACGAAGTAAGCGCATACTCTCATTATAGTATGAAAGCACAGAGTGAATCACCTGCATTTTGCCAGTATAGTGATACCCGTGAACGTGGAGACGGTGAAGCTGCGGACGGATGACACCGTCGAGCAAGTCATACTCGCCTCTTGACGTCGCTTCATTGACGAGACGAAGGAACAGGTTTTTCGACATGACGATCGTCTCCGTATACGTATACTCATCGCTCGGGCTGTATCCGCGCTCACCGATGCCGACGACGCGATCGTTCTCGCCGAGACGGATCGGGCGGCAATAGCCACACTTCTGTTCATGGCCTGTATAGGCGAGCGTGATGTCCGCCCCCATCGATTTGTGATGCTCGAGCATGTCTTGGAAATCGATTGTCGTCAACACGTTCGAACCTGTGATGACCACATACGGTTGCTTGCTACGCACAAAATGTTCGCGGTGCATCGAGAAGTTGGCCAAATCGCCGAGGTAGGCTTCTCCGTCAGGTTTGAGTGCCGGCGGGAAGATGTGCAGGCCGCCTTGTGAGCGGTCCAAATCCCATTCTTTCCCTGATCCCAAGTGGTCCATGAGTGAGCGGTATTTATCAAGTGTGAAAATACCAACTTGGTTGATGCCTTGAGTGATCATGTTCGTCAATGTAAAGTCAATTAGGCGATAACGCCCTGAGAACGGGACAGCCGCTAAATTGCGGTGCCCCGTGAATTCAGGAAATAAACCCTCTTCAGTTCCTAAGTTGATGATTCCTAACAAATCATTCGTCAACAGTAACGCCTCCTTGCGTCGGTCTTTTTTTAAATCAAACACGTTGTTTGAAGACTGTGCCGCTCTCGATATTTTCATGTGGTTCAATGACAACGATCTCACCACCCGGCTCGCCAACTGTCGCCCCGTCTTGAATGACGGCACAGCTCGCGACGATCGCTCGATGAATCGTTACATCTTTTCCAATCCGTGCTCCCGGCATGATGACCGAGTCTTTGACGAGCGAGCCTTCACCGACACGTACATCGTAGAACAAGACCGAATGTTGGACCTCGCCTTCGATTTGGCAGCCTTCGTTAATGACCGACTGTTCGACACACGCATCTTTCCCGATGAATTGCGGTGTTTGGTTCGGGTTGACCGAATAGATTTTCCAGTTCGGATCGTAAAGGTCGAACGGTGGATCTTCTTCGAGCAAGTCCATGTTGGCTTCCCAAAGCGATTGAATTGTTCCAACGTCTTTCCAGTAGCCTTTGAATTTATAAGCGAACACGTCTAAGCCGTCGAGAAGCGTGTTCGGAATGATGTTTTTCCCGAAGTCGAAACTTGATGTCTCGTCTTCCGCGTCTTGAATCAAATGCTCCCGAAGTACTTTCCAGTTGAAGATGTAAATCCCCATCGAGGCCAAGTTGCTCTTCGGCTTCTCTGGCTTCTCGTCGAACTCATTGATGCGAAGATCGTCGCTCGTATTCAAAATCCCAAAGCGTGGCGCCTCGTCCCATGGAACTTCCATGACTGAGATTGTGACATCGGCTTGTTTCTCTTTATGGAAATCGAGCATCTTCTCATAGTCCATCTTGTAAATGTGGTCCCCCGATAGGATCAACACGTACTCCGGATCGTAGTCGTCGATATAGCTCAAGTTCCGATAAATCGCATTGGCCGTACCTTCGTACCAGTTTTTTCCCGACTGAGCTTGGTATGGTGGTAAGATGGCCAAGCCTCCATTGCGGCGGTCCAAATCCCAGGCTGACCCGATGCCTAGGTAACGGTTCAATTCCAGTGGTTCATATTGTGTTAACACGCCCACCGTCGTGATTCCCGAATTGGTACAGTTCGATAATGGAAAATCGATGATCCGGTACTTCCCTCCAAAGTTGACAGCAGGTTTTGCCGTCTTCCGTGTGAGAGGCCCGAGTCGTTTCCCTTCTCCTCCTGCGAGGAGCATCGCAACCATTTCTTGCTTCATAGTACAGCCTCCTAAATTCATAATATAAACATCTATTACCCTCTTTCTCTACTTCCTAATGTATTCCTGCCCAAATTATTATATGATAACGTTTACATTTTGAATTTTTTTGAAAGATTGACGATATAATGTATAAAGAGAGAGGTGAGACGATGCGAGCGTGGATTGGGACACTATTTTTTGCTGGACTGTTAGCCGTCGGCGGGACGATCAGCGGAGCGTTAAAAGAAGAAATTGAGCAAGCGAAACAGATTATGACGTGGGGTGAAAAGACGGTCAACGCTACCCCGCTCGCGTCGAAACATGCCGTCACGTTGACGTACAAAGGCGGGACGGAACGGCTCTATTTGAACGGTCGACGCGATGACGTCTCTGTCGCGCGCTTTCCGGCCCACCTCCGTGAAGCCATCATGACCATCGAAGACCGCAAGTTTAACGCCCATCCGGGATATGACCTCGGTGGTATCGCTCGGGCTTTCATCAATAACGCCAATGAATCCTCGCGCCAAGGCGGCAGCACCATCACCCAACAGCTCGCCCGGAACGTCTATTTGACGCACGAGCGGACATATGAGCGCAAAGTGAAGGAATTATTGCTCGCCCGGGCGCTTGAAAAACAATATAGTAAAAAAGAAATTATGACAGCATACAGCAATGTCATCTTCTTCGGACATAACGTTTACGGGATTCAAGCAGCAGCCGAGACGTATTTCGCCCGCCCGCTCGAAGATTTGAACTGGAATCAAATCGCTTTCCTGTTAACCATCCCGAACAATCCATCTTTATATGATCCGCTCGATCCGTCAGAATCGTTCTATGAGCGCAAAGATCGAATCCTCACCCAGCTCCGTGATGCCGGCGTCATATCTAGACAAGCGTATGAAACGCATCATGGGGTGAAGCTGACGGCGACGTACCGTCAACACGTCGTCCGTTATCCCGATTATATGGATACGGTCATGAAAGAGGCGATTCGACTCGTCCGCTCACGTTATGATCTCGATGAAGAAGCAGCCAGAGACTACTTGGCGACCAATCAAGCGACAATCGAGACGCATCTGTCCGTCGCCCGGCAACAACAGGCGAAACAAGTCATGACAAAACTGCCGAACGGTTTGAACGGCGGCTACGCCGAGCTGACGCCGAACGGACGCATCATCGCCCTCGTCGATTCAGAGATGACCCAATCGGGTGAATTCAATCGGGCCACGCAAGCGTTCCGCCAACCTGGGTCAGCCATCAAACCTGTCCTCGTGTTCGCGCCCTATATAGAAGAGACCGGAGCGAAACTCGATACCATCCTCGACGGTCGGCCAGTCTGTTACGGGACGTATTGTCCGACGAACAGCGGAAATCGTATCCTCGGTGATGTATCGTTCCGCGATACGGTCGCGTATTCCTACAACACGCCGGCGCTCGCCGCCTTCACCGCGATCGATCAAGAGGCAGCGTATACGACGGCGGACATGATGTTCAGCCAGTGGGACGCTAAGAGCGATAACAGTCTCGCCAGCGCACTCGGCGGTTTGACCCAAGGCGTGTCGCCCAAAGAGCTTGCCGCCGCCTATACCCCGTTTCTCAACCAAGGCGTGTACGTGTCCGGCCAGACGATTAAACAGATTCGCTTCGAGTCGGGCGCAGCTACGATCACGCCAAGCATGACGAAGCAAGCTGTCTGGTCGAAAGCGACCGTCGCGACGATGCGGGAGGCGTTGTCCGCTGTCACCACTTACGGGACGGGACGTTACGCCAACCAAATCAAAGGGCCTTATATCGGCGGGAAGACCGGTACGACGAACTCGCATAAAGACATGTGGTACGTCGGTTTGACCGATGAGTCAATCACGGCCATCTGGCTCGGCGCCGACACGCCGCGGCCGTTCCCGGAGCTCGCCAACCGGGCCTATCCTGCTATCGTTTGGACGGAAGCACATCGCTAAAAAGCCAGGGACATCGTTGTCCCTGGCTTTTTATGGTCGTCGATACGTCTGGCACGTGTAGTCCCCCCATGCCTCGAACAGTTCATGTTGTTGAATCAGTTTCCATGGATTGAACAGCGTCTGCCCGTTCTTGTTGAAGAAGAGTCCGGCGCCGATGCAGTATGTCGCGTGTTGGACACGCCCTGCCTCATCAACGAACGTGAGCACATCCCCTCGTTCGGTCAGTTCCGACTCGGTTCTCATGTAACCAGCCTGACCGAGCGTCTGGAGGAATGTGCCAGGATGGACCCATTGCGTCGCCATCCACTCCGCACCTGTCACCGCGAACAGCGTGGCCGCGAGGCAATTGCTGCCTGACGTGACCGGGAAGGTGTTAGCAAGGCGTCGCACATGGTCAGGGCAAGTATCGGGAATAGAACTCGCCGTCCACTCGTCCCAAGCTTTGGCGTACTCGAACGTCAGTTGACGACGCATCTCGTCTGGCATCACCTGAAAGGCTGACTGATGTAAGATGAGATACGGCACATCGTCTACCGTCACAATCGAAGTCGCCAACGAATCGATTTCCATGTCAGTCGCCGGGAAAACGAGCCCCCGTCCGACCGTGACTTGATAGGCAAGCAACTCGCGTCTCACTTCTGGCAATAATGTCGCGACCCACCCCGGCGGCGCATGCAAGACGACAACAGCCTCGCGGTCGATGGTCCAATACGTATAGGCGTTGGCCATGCGGATGTCCCGATAAGACGGATGCACGTCGAATTCTGCCCGTGGGATCATCAAGACATTCGCATCCGCACCGAGTCGCGTCACGAGTCTCGCATCCGCCATGAATAAGTCCATCGGTGGCACCATCGAACCCATCCATGCCTGGACGACTTCTTCGGTCGGAATGAGGGGAATCGTCGCATTCACCGTCATAGGATGATGTCCCCGACCGAGTTAAACAAGCGTAGCATCGCCCAAGCGAGGCCGCTCAACAGGATGGCCCACATCATCGCTTGAATCAAGAGCAGACCGATTGCCCGAAACGTCGACATCAACTGACTGACTTGCCATATGTAATAGAACAAATAGAGGACGAATGTGCCGAGCAATACCGCGATGACGGCAAGGAGCGAGTTCAGGAACAAGAAGCTGATTCCCGACCCGACCAGAAAAATCGTCGCCCCTGGCTTGAGACGATGGAGCGAGCTGCCGTTCGTCTCACGCGCGAAGAAGGCGAATCCGAGTTGATTGAACGTGTCGGCCACGAGCTTGAAGGCGCTGAACAGCATGAAGTAAATGGTAAAGAACACGACGAGCACGAGCACTTTTGACTCCTGTACGGACAACAGGGCGATAATCTCGCTGTAGACACCGACACGGGTCAGCCATTGAATCACATACTCGCTCGTGGCGATCGCAAGCGACATCGAGAACAGAATAATCCCAATCAACGGGGCATAGCTTAACAAGTACACGTTTGTTTTCATATCGGCTCCAATTTCACAAGAATTTCTCATATTCAGTGCAAATCTATTATCAAGTATATTATAATATTCGTAGTCACGGAGAACAAAAGGGGGATTTTCAGATGGGTTTGTTACTAATGGTCGGAATCAGCGTCGTCTTCCTCGCAGCTATCTTTACAGCTGGATACAACAGAAAACCTGAAGGTAATCAATAAGAGCCGAGATTCTCACGAATCCGGCTCTTTTTTTATTTCAACCCAGCATATCCTTGTTGGCGGAGCGCCTCATAGACGATAATCGCCGCCGTGTTCGAGACGTTGAGCGATCGCACGAGGTTCGATTGCGGCAAGCGGATGCAACGGTCGAGGTTATTCTCGATTACTTCCATCGGCAACCCTTTCGTCTCGCGACCGAAGACGAAGAAATAGTCTTTGTCGACCGCAGACACGTCGAGGTCACTCGGGTACTGTTCCCCGTACTTGGTAATGTAGAAGAACTCTCCGTCCGGGTGCTTGGCCCACAGTTCGTCAAGCGAATCGTGATACCGCACGTCGACGAACTGCCAATAATCGAGCCCGGCTCGTTTGAGCATTTTATCGTCTGTCGAAAAACCTAACGGACGAATCAAATGAAGCACCGAATTCGTCGCGGCACATGTGCGCGAGACGTTACCTGTATTCGCCGGGATTTCTGGTTGGAACATTACTACATGGATTGCCATAATCTACTCCTCACTTCACTTGTTCGAGATCAAGTAATCGTTGTTTTTGATGAATACCGCCACCGAAACCGGTCAGTTGTCCTCCGCTACCGACGACCCGATGGCACGGGAAAATGACGGGCAACGGATTCCGGTTCAGTGCCTGGCCGACCGCACGAACCGCTTTTGGTCGTCCGATTTGTTCGGCGATTTGTTTGTACGTCCGCGTCTCTCCGAACGGGATTGTTAAGAGCGCGTCCCATACTTCTTGCTGAAAGACGGTCCCGTTCATCTCGATCCACTCGCGGTCAGACGGTTGAAGCCCGTCTTGTTCGACACGTTCAATCAGTTCGGTCAGCCAAGCTGGTGCCGAACCATCATCCGCTTCCGTCTCCGCAAAGTCTAACGCACATAGCTTTCCATTGGCGTTCAATTCATAGCCTAACGTTCCCCATTTAGATGACACGGTCTTCATGACTCCACTCCTCTCGGAATAATCGAATCTCTTCATGTACGAGCTCCGACGTCTCCGTCGACTCAATCTGTTGATAAATCGTCTCGGCTTCGGCTCCGAGAATCGCCCCGATCGCCCAGACCGCTGTCGCCCGCATGTCTTCGCGCTCATCTTGTTGGATGAAGTCTTCGAGCACCGGCACGGCCGATGGTTCCCGATAATGGGCCAACGCTAGAATCGCATTTCGCTGAATCGGCTTTTTGCCGCGCCATGCGCCAGACAGATGGCCGAACTTCGCTTTGAACTCCCGATTGCTCAAGTTCAGTAACGGGACGAGCAACGGTTTGACGATTTCCGCTTCAGGAAGCAGTTCCTCATGATGGCGCCAATCCTTCTTCCGATTATACGGACAGACTTGTTGGCACGTGTCGCAACCGTAAAGCCGTCCACCGAGCTTCGAGCGGAACTCGCGTGGCATGAGCGTCTTCATTTGCGTCAAATAGGCGATACAACGTTTTGCGTCGAGCACACCCGGTTCGATAAGCGCCGTCGTCGGACATGCCGTCATGCATTTCGTACATTCTCCGCACCCGTCCTCAATCATCTCATCCGGTGGTAAGTATGTGTCCAGGATCATCTCGCCTAGATAGAGGTACGACCCCTTCTCGGGCGAAATGATGGAACAGTTCTTGCCGCTGAAGCCGATTCCGGCCCGTTCGGCCACCGCCCGATCGACAAGCTCTCCCGTATCGACCATCGAGCGTGTCCGGACGCCCGGGACGAGCTGTTCAATATACGCCTGCAATTGTTCGAGTCTCGAGCCAACAGCGCGATGGTAGTCGAGCCCCCACGATGCCCGGGCGAACAAACCGCGGCGCTCATCGGCCACACTACGCGGCGCGTCCTTCAATTTGCTCGGATACAAGATGGCGATTGCAATAATCGACTGCGCTTCTTCAAGTAACAGCGTCGGTGTCGTCCGTTTGTCCAAATCAGGCTCCTCGAACCCCGAAGCGAATCCCTTTTCTTGTTGCTTCACGAGACGTTGCTTCATGACGATGAACGGGTCGGCCGTCGTCACTTTCAACTCGTCAATCCCAATCGTCGTCGCGTACGCCACAATCTTCTGTTTAAGTCTTTCCGGGCTCATCCCGTTCATCGAATCACCTCTTTCATGCCTATTTTCGCATACAAAAAATCTCCCCGCCAGTCGGCAGAGAGATGATGAAGCGGGTGAAGAGAATCGAACTCTCGTCATCAGCTTGGAAGGCTGAGGTTTTACCATTAAACTACACCCGCATGGTTCATATGAGTCGGCTGTAAAAGCGACTACAATCAATATACATCTATACCTTTCGGAAGTCAACACTTTTAAAGAAATTTCTTTGATGGCTTATCAAGTCTATATGTTTATTGTCTGAGTACATCTAATTCCCTTATTTATCTTCTTTAAATCATATCTCAATATAAGATAGCTGTGGCGATATAAAAATATCCTGCCGACAAAGCCGGCAGGAATGTGCGTCACAACGATGACGTCTTCGGTTCCCGAAGCAAGTGCTTAATATCGCGGAACGTGACGAACGTCTTGTTCTGAGCATCGTACAGTTTGTAGCGTAGCGACTTCAAACTCGACCATAGACCAATCGTCGTCGCTTTTTGGAGCGGCGGCGTCGACGTATGGGCTTGTTCAAGGTTGTAGTTCGGTACACGCGGGCTCAAGTGATGAACATGGTGGAAACCGATATTCCCGGTTACCCACTGCAACACTTTCGGCAACTCGTAATACGAGCTTCCTTCGATCGCAGCCTTCACGTAGTCCCACTCGCTCTCGTCCTCGAAATACGAGTCTTCGAACGTATGCTGTACGTAGAACAACCAGATTCCAAGGACACCGGCTGTGAACATCGTCGTGCCTTGAACAATCAAGAACGCTTTCCAACCGACAATCGCGATGACGAGCGCATAGAGAACGACGAGCGACAAGTTAATGAGGTATGTGTTATTCCGTTCTTTTTTACGCGCATCTTTCCGATTGAAACGGCTTGTGACAAGAATCAAGAACAACGGCCCGAGACCGAACATGACGAGCGGGTTACGGTATAGACGATATTGCAATCGAGTCCATCTCGATGCCTCGACGTATTCTTCAATCGTCATGACCCAAATGTCACCGACGCCACGTTTGTCCAAGTTACCACTCGAAGCATGGTGAATCGAATGCTCTCGTTTCCATTTCTCATATGGGAACAACGTTAGAATCCCCATAATCGTCCCGACGATAGCGTTCGCTTTTTTATTCTTGAAAAACGAACCGTGCGTACAGTCGTGGAAAATGATGAACATCCGGACAACAAAACCAGCTGCGACGATGGCGAGTGGAATGGTCAAGAAGACCGAGATTTGGAGCGCCTGATAGGCAAGAATCCAGGCGGCAAGAAACGGCAAGATTGTGTTGATCATCTGCCGGACGCTCTTCTTCACATCGGCCTTTTCAAACGGCGAGACATGCTTTCGGAGCTGGGCGATTTTTTCTTTACTCATGTACAACTTCCTCCTCAATTGCAAATAGCGATGACGACAACAAAAATGAAATATGAAACCAAATACAGTATGAGATTGACGAGCAACGTGACCGTCATTAGAATTTATTCATCATAAAATATTATTACCAGGTAATTATATCACATCACAGATGGAAAAACGTTCATTCAAAATGAGTTATCAAATCATTTTTTTGTTTCTTTTATCTATTTTTCCATATTAATCCCTTATATGGGATTAATGGTATTTGAAGTATGTTAAAATCCAACTATGTACAGATAGGAGGCAATGATATTGTTCAAAAAACTGAAACAGGTATTTACCCCGAAGTGACTCATCATCACGACTAGCGTCCTCATCTTGCTCATTCCAGTCTTTTGGATCAGCTACACGTTTTATAAAAACTTAAGTCAAGGTGTCGAGAATGAGAATCTTGATGACAAATACGCAAAGCGCGTCAAAGAACTACAAATCGAAGTATCCAAGGAAGACCCATTAGACCGCAGAGGCAACTCCACCGCAAAGACTCGCGTTGAACTAGAGGTCTCTTTCAATGAAGAGAAACCAAATCGAACTGAATTGATCAAAAGCATGCACTTGATGACACATCAAAAAATATCAGCTCGTGCTAAATGGGGGGCGATTCCGATGACACCACAGAATATTCAACAATCGGCTGAATACTTGAATCTTCTAAAATCAAAATTCAAGATCGAAGATGACATATACGCCGAATTGAACATCATGCTCGAAAATTGGTCACAAGGCGACTCCTCCAAAGCCGACACGGAGCAAGATCGTTTGTTGCATTTCCTCCAAGCGAATAGAGGATTCTCAAACGGATTGGCGACTGAGAACGAAGAGGAACTCTTTATCCTGAACAATTTTGGACCCGATTACTTACATACTTTGGACGAAGCGACGTACACGTCATATGAAGAATCATCTCCGTGATGGTTCTTTTTTTCATTAATCCTAAAAAGCTCTAACCGAGGTTAGAGCTTACCAAATCTTTGCTCAAGATTTTCTTCCGTTTCTGGTGATAGCAACCAGTTGAACCAACGTCCATGCCCATTCGTTTCAGCGAGCACGTACTCACTCTTCCTACCATCGATAATAAGATCGAGGTGGAGCAACTTGTCTTGGACATTATTATAGATGTGACAGACGTCCCGGTACTCCCCGATACAGTCGACTTGACGCAAAAGCTCATACTTGGTTTCAAGTGGCATTTGATTCGCCACGTGTGTATGGAAGATACAGACGATGCTGTCCGTTTCAATCGAATCGACTCGTGTTTTTAATAATTGAACTCCATCCCCTTGAATCAACTCCAATGGTTGTGATCCGATCAACGCACTCGCCTGTTCAAATAGCTCGAGACGAGTTGTATGTTCCGGCCATATAAGCGAATTCAACCATAATTTTTCATCGCCATCGGTCAAATCGACGATATTCAAATCAAACCCGATTCGTTCCCGGACTGGAGGAATCGGTAGATTCAGTCGAGGTCTTCCTTCGCCAATCACCTCCGCTGAAATCTCGAGGGATGACGTGACGTTCCCGACCAGTTCGCTGTCGTCATATCGATAGCTGTACTGGTCCCATAAGAGCTGTAGACCGGCGCTCGTACCAATCTCCACTAAAGACAACGGTTGCTTTGAGTATCTAGAAATCATACCGAACACTGGATATAAATACGCACACCGTCTCACTTCGTTCGTTTGAACGAGCCTAGTCTGTAAGAGAGCAACCAACTCAGTTTCATAAGTTTTGCAAAATTGCTGAAAACTCGGAAATAGTCCTTCATCTACCTCTTTCGCTTCAATGGCCACGCTTGGGTAATAGTCGCCTAATGGATGCTGGTGCCCACTCAAGAGCAGATAATGGACTGCTCCAAACAACAGGTTCGGAATAGGCTGTCCTGGATTGGCTTGCTCACATAATGTGAGAATCGACACGTCTGTCGCTATCTCGTTCGACAATGATTCATAAAGAACACTCGAACCTCTACACTCGTTTGAAGCAAATCTCATAAAAGCTTGAGCGATTTGATTTGTCGGCAATGTACTTCCCCCTTCGTCCCCTTGCACAATCGTACACTCCTTGCTTATTCCTTACGCATCGCTCACTTCCCTTTATTTTTAAACTTTCACATACAAAAAAAAGACCCTAGCCTCAGCTAGGATCTACGGATACCGGTGGTCGGAGTCGAACCGACACTCCAGAGGAACACGATTTTGAGTCGTGCGCGTCTACCAATTCCGCCACACCGGCATATTATGTTGGAGGCGCCAGTCGGAATCGAACCGACGATAGAGGAGTTGCAGTCCTCTGCCTTACCACTTGGCTATGGCGCCAAATTTAATGGAGCGGAAGACGGGATTCGAACCCGCGACCCCGACCTTGGCAAGGTCGTATTCTACCACTGAACTACTTCCGCATAATGGCTGGGCTGGAAGGGATCGAACCTACGCATGTCGGAATCAAAATCCGATGCCTTACCACTTGGCTACAGCCCAATAAAATGGGGCGACTGAAGGGAATTGAACCCTCGAATGCCGGAATCACAATCCGGTGCGTTAACCACTTCGCCACAATCGCCATAATTATATTAGAAAGCAGGGGCAGCAGGAATCGAACCCGCGCTGACGGTTTTGGAGACCGTAGTTCTACCGCTAAACTATGCCCCTAGGTGGTGGGGGGGGGCGGATTCGAACCGCCGAACCCGAGGGAGCGGATTTACAGTCCGCCGCGTTTAGCCACTTCGCTACCCCCCCACATGGTGGCTTTGGACGGAATCGAACCGCCGACACAAGGATTTTCAGTCCTTTGCTCTACCAACTGAGCTACAAAGCCATGTATGTAGTAATTTAATTGAAAAAATGGCGGTCCTGACGGGATTCGAACCCGCGATCTCCTGCGTGACAGGCAGGCATGTTAACCGCTACACCACAGGACCACACTAATTGCGGGGGCTGGATTTGAACCAACGACCTTCGGGTTATGAGCCCGACGAGCTACCAGACTGCTCCACCCCGCGACGATATAAAATTTAAATGGTGACCCGTACGGGATTCGAACCCGTGTTACCGCCGTGAAAGGGCGGTGTCTTAACCGCTTGACCAACGGGCCATACTATTGATTGAAAAACTGGCGGAGAGCAAGGGATTCGAACCCTTGAGACGGTTTTGCCGCCTACACGAATTCCAATCGTGCTCCTTCGGCCACTCGGACAGCTCTCCAAAAAGAGAAAAGTGGCTCCGCAAGTAGGATTTGAACCTACGACCTACCGGTTAACAGCCGGTTGCTCTACCACTGAGCTATTGCGGAACGATCTTGCCTGGCAGCGTCCTATCCTCACAGGGGGAGACCCCCAACTACTTTCGGCGCTGAAGCGCTTAACTTCCGTGTTCGGCATGGGAACGGGTGTGGCCGCTTCGCTATCGCCACCAGACAAGTATTATATTAACATTATTTAGTCATAACGTCAATATTTTTTAAGAGATTGTTCTCTCAAAACTGAAGACTCATCAATTCATACAAACCTTAGACTAGATCAAAGCCTCGACCGATTAGTATCATTCAGCTCCACACGTCGCCGT
Organism: Exiguobacterium sp. s157; assembly: GCF_018618205.1. Taxonomy (NCBI): domain Bacteria; kingdom Bacillati; phylum Bacillota; class Bacilli; order Caryophanales; genus Exiguobacterium; species Exiguobacterium sp. s157. The sequence goes on along the minus strand of NZ_JACSLQ010000001.1, from coordinate 33 downwards.
GCTTCCACCCATGACCTATCTACCTCATCGTCT